>NZ_RQYT01000004.1 GCF_003932785.1 Arachnia propionica
GCACGATCCAGTGCGCTCTTCGTCGTCCGCCTTGCCAAGGGGCCACCGTGCCGATCCTCGTCACGATCCCCCTATCCGCGCACCCTCTAAGCCGTCCGGGGCGACATCCTGCGTCGTGCAGACCCCACGGCAGATCCCGCGAGGGGCGGTGCGCCGGCCGCAACCGTGGACGGCGATTCATGTTGGCCGAAGGATGGGTGGTCACGAATCGCCGCTTTACTTCGGTGAGATCGCGATGTCTACGCTGCCATAGCAGCAGGACGGCGATTCCTGACCGCGGTGGTTGCGCCCGTCTCTTCTCGGTGTCGCCCACCCGTGCCCGGGAGGTCCTTCCGGGCAACAGTCAAGCGCCTGTCCAGAGCCACTCTGGCCGCTTTCCTGAACAAGCCCCCAGGGGTTGACAGGAGTCTCCGGGAGTGCTGACCTTCAGAAATGAAGGGTTCAGCATACTTGGGTTCCATCAGCGCCGCGCTGGGCATGATCGTACTTCTGATCGATGCGATTCTGGCGGGCGGCTCTTTCGTGAACGTGGGATTCGGTTTGATTCTTTGTGGGTTGGTGGCCGTCCAGTCAAGGCGAGAATGAACTCGCCTGATTCGAGGCGCATGGGGTCCAAGTGGTGAAGGCGGTGTGCGCCGTCCTTCCCACCACTGGTCGAGTCGGGGCCGGAGCTTGCGGAGGACCCGTGTCGAGACCTCCGTAGGATTCCCGCTCAATTCGAGGCCCAGCACCGTGTGCCAGGGGTCGTGAACAACACCTTCAGTTGGATGATGAACTGCTGGCGGCTGCGTTGTCCTCCTTGTCACGGATGAGATCCACGGCGATGATGGCCGCGAGGATCGCCAGCCTCGGGCCGGGAGCCAGTCCGGGGGTGAGGTTGATCTGGTACCTGTCCTGACCCAGGAAGGCCTCCGACAGGGTGCGGCGTTTGCGGTCAGCCCGTGCCATCAGGTTCCCGGCGGTGTCCGAGATCTCGAAGTCCCGGTCCCAGAAACTCCCCGTGACCTCGAGCGGGGTGCCATCCCCGAGCGCGAGCGAGATCCTCTTCCTGAACATCGAGAACTCCTTGCGCAGGTGCGCCAGGGGTTGGCCGTCGGGAAGGGTGATGCTGAAGGTGTCCCTGCCCCAGTTGAACGGATCGTGCAGGTGGGCCAGGACCTGCTGCGACGCGTCGACAAGCACGAAGTTCCGGTTTCCGAGGAAGAACCGGCCCGCCCCCGTGTCGGTCCCCACCACCCGACCGATCTCACGTCCCTGGCCGTCCAGGACGGAGAAGTCGTTGCGCCACAGCTGTCGTTGCTGCTGCAGGTGGACGACGTCGTGGCTGAGGAGTTCGGGGACGACACTCATGGGTCGATGATGTCACACGACGGGGTCGCCCGAGGGCCGGGAACTCGTCGGCTCAGGGAAGGTTGCGGGCCAGGAACCGGGCGCCCTCCGCGCGGATCAGGTCGAGCACGATGACAGTGCCCAGGATCGCCAGACGCTGCTCGTGAGGTGTCGTCGCCGCGAAACCGATCCGATGGGCCTCCGGGTCCAGATGATGCCGACCGGGGCATCGACGTCGTGCGATGAAGGCGAGCAACTCCCCGGAGGGATCGAGGACCTCGAACTCCGAGCCCAACGATCGCGCGATCACGTCGAGCACCGCGCCGTCGCCCATCGTCAGGGTGGTGTCGGCGAACTCCTGGTGGAGGGTGGCCAGCAGGTCGTCATTGGGCAGTGCCATCTCGAAGGTGTGACCCCAGTCGAGGTGACGGGTGAGCTGGAACAGCGTGCGGGCGGCGGGGTCGACGACGCTCAGGTCACGGTTCGCGGCGGCGTCGGGCAGGACCTGACCGACGAGGGTCTCGTCGTCGTCCAGGACGTCGAAACGGTTCTGCAGCAGGCGCTGCAGCCATACGACGTCCGGCATCATGACGCGTCGGTTCAGCTCTGCGTGGGCTGCGGGGCCGTCTCCGAGGGGGCGTCCACCGGGGGAGGCACATCCGTCGGCGACGGTGACGGGGCCAGGCAGATCGTGCCCGAGGTCACCGGGACCTCGTTCAGCGGGGCCTCCGCCAGTCCCGGGTAGTCGGAGCCGACCAGGATGTCCACCGTGCCGTCGACCCGGGCGTCGTTCTCCACCTGGGGTGAGTTGAAACGGCTGGCGACGAGCGTCGCGGCGTCGACGTTGTTGCTACCACTGCGAATGATGATGCCGGCGATCCGCTCCTCGGTGTTCGACACCCTGATGACCTGGAACCCGGCGGCCTGCATGCTCTCGCCCACCCGCGTCGCCAATCCGACGGTCTGGCCGCCGTTGATGACGCGCACCGACACCTGCGACGGCACCAGCACGTCCGTGGTGTGCGTGACGCAGGGCGTGGGCTCCGGCTCCGGGAAGGGGGCGGTGAGGTTGCGCCAACCCCAGAACGCGCCCCACACGAGCAGCGCCAGGAGGCCGAGGAGCAGGATGGGGGTGGCGATCAGCCGAAAGGTACGCAACGTCATCTCACTCCGGTCAGGCTCATTCCACTTCGAGCACGCGGGCATGCATGGTCTGGCGCTGCTGCAGCGCAGCGCGCAGGGCACGGTGGAGGCCATCCTCCAGGTACAGTTCGCCGCGCCACAGCACGACGTGGGCGAAGAGGTCACCGTAGAAGGTGGAGTCCTCCTCCAGCAGCGCATCCAGGTCCAGGGTGCGCTTGGTGGTCACCAGTTCGTCGAGTCGCACCTGGACCGGTGCGATGCCGGCCCACTGTCTCTGGACGTACCCGTGGTCCGGGTAGGGGCGGGAGTCGCCGACGCGCTTGAAGATCACCCCACAAGTCTAGGCCCTGTTCCGAAAGTCATGCCAAGCCTGAGCGGGTGATCTGACGTCTCGGCATCCTGCGCCGTAGGTCCGGTACGGCAGGTGCATGTCGACTGTCGACTCTTCTCCTCCGGGGCGTCGTCGCTGGGGGCAAAGCCGCCGGCCCGCCCCCGACGCCGTCGGGGCCCGTCGCTCCGCCCGCGGCGTCTCGTGTCAAGCAGTGTCGCGGTCACGAATCGCCGTTCTGCTTCGTCTGGAACGTTTCAAACGACGGCTCACGGAAGCAAAGCGGCGGTTCGTGACCACCCCATCGTTCAGTCACCCCGTCCTGCCGGCCTCCCGTTCCCTCCCGTCGACCTCACCAGTGCGCTGATTCGCCTGCCTTGGATCGGAAACGCCTGCCTTCTTTCACTTCGCCTGCCGAACAAGACAGGCGAGCCGCCGATAAGGCAGGCGAGCCGCACCCAGGACAGGCGAACCGGGGACAAGACAGGCGAAACTGAACCGTGCTGGCTGGCCAAACGGTTCAGATCGGTCACCGGGAGGGCGCCGTCGGGGCGTCGTGCCGTCCGAAGGACGGACATCCGTGGGTCGTGCCCCGCGCCGGAACGCGCGGAATGTTCAGAGGGTGTGCGGGTGGAGCGTCGTCCTGGTCGTGCCCCTCCCCGGAAGGTGAGGAAAGATGGCAGTCTTGTATCCGTGACTGAAGAACTAGTGGCAACCATCCAGAGCGGGTACGGGTTCGACGCCGAGGCCGTGCAGTTGGGGGTGCTCCTCGACGGGGAGCCGCGCGTCGACGCCCCGATCCGCATCCCCCTGTCGATGTTCAACCGCCACGGGCTGGTCGCCGGGGCGACGGGCACCGGCAAGACCAAGACCCTCCAGCTCATGACCGAGGCGCTCAGCAAGGCCGGGGTCCCGGTCTTCGCCGCGGACATCAAGGGCGACCTGTCCGGCCTCGCCTCGCCCGGCGTGGAGAGCGAGAAGCTGCGGGCCCGCGTCGAGGCCCAGGGACAGGACTGGCAGGCCCAGGCGAGACCCTGCGAGTTCCTCGCCCTCGGCGGCCAGGGGCTCGGGGTGCCGGTGCGGGCGACGATCAGCTCCTTCGGCCCCATCCTGCTGTCCAAGGTGCTGGGCCTCAACGAGGTGCAGGAGTCGTCGCTCGGGCTCGTGTTCTACTACGCCGACAAGAACGGCCTGCCGCTGCTCGACCTCAAGGACCTCGTCGCCCTGCTGAAGTTCCTCACCTCCGACGACGGCAAGGACGAGCTCAAGGAGATCGGCGGGGTCTCCGCCGCCACCGCCGGGGTCATCCTGCGCAACCTCGTCACCCTGTCCGAGCAGGGCGGGGATGTCTTCTTCGGCGAGCCGGAGTTCGAGCCCAGCGAGCTGCTGCGCACCACCGCCGACGGGCAGGGCGTCGTGACGCTGCTGGAGCTGCCCGACCTCGCGTCGCGCCCGGCCATGTTCTCCACCTTCCTCATGTGGCTGTTGGCCGATCTGTACTCGACGCTGCCCGAGGTGGGCGACATCGACCGGCCGAAGCTCGTCTTCTTCTTCGACGAGGCCCACCTGCTGTTCAAGGACGCCTCGAAGGCGTTCCTCAGCTCCATCACCCAGACGGTGCGGCTCATCCGCTCGAAGGGCGTCGGGGTGTTCTTCGTCACCCAGACCCCGAAGGACGTCCCCGAGGACGTGCTCGCGCAGCTCGGGTCGCGGGTGCAGCACCAGCTGCGCGCCCACACCCCCAACGACGCGAAGGCCCTCAAGCAGACGGTCTCGACCTACCCGAAGTCGGCCTACGACCTCGAGGAGGTGCTGCAGAGCCTCGGTATCGGCGAGGCGATCGTCACGGTCATGAACCCCAAGGGCGCCCCGACCCCCGTCGCGTGGACCCGGCTGTGGGCGCCGGAGACCCTCATGGACCCGTCGCCGACGGAGCTGCTGCAGTCGACGGTCAACGCGTCGCCGCTCATGGCGCGCTACGGCGCCGCCGTCGATCGGGACTCGGCCTACGAGATGCTCGCCCGGAAACTGGAGGAGGGGGCCAAGGCCGCCGAGGAGGAACGACTCCGGGCCGAGGCCGACGCGGCCGCCGCGAAGCAGGAGAAGGCCGCGACCACCCGGTCCCGCTCGACATCCACCGGCTCCTCCGTCGCCCGCGAGGCGGGCAAGGTCGTCGGGCAGGCGGCGAGCCGTGGCCTCATGCAGATGGTCCGCACCGCGACCCGCGAGATCATCCGCGGTCTCTTCGGGACCGGGCGACGTCGGCGGCGCTGAACGACGCCGATGAGCGGGCCGGGTAGGCTCAGGCCATGCTGTTGAGCGACCGTGACATCCTGGCCGAGGTGAGCTCCGGGGGGATCGCCCTCGATCCGTGGGAGCCCGCGATGATCCAGCCGTCGAGCGTGGACGTGCGCCTCGACAAGTACTTCCGGGTGTTCGAGAACCACCGCTACCCGCACATCGACCCGGCCGAGGAGCAGTCGGAGCTGACCCGGGTCATCGAGGTCAGCGACGGCGAGGCCTTCGTGCTGCACCCCGGCGAGTTCGTCCTCGGCTCCACCTGGGAGCAGGTCAGCCTCGGCCCGAGCATCGCGGCCAGGCTGGAGGGCAAGTCGTCGCTGGGGCGGCTCGGGCTGCTGACGCACTCGACGGCGGGCTTCATCGACCCGGGCTTCACGGGTCACGTGACGCTCGAGCTGTCGAACATGGCGACGCTGCCCGTGAAGCTGTGGCCGGGGATGAAGATCGGCCAGCTGTGCTTCTTCCAGCTCTCCTCGCCGGCCGAGCATCCGTACGGCTCGAGGGAGTACGGCTCCCGCTACCAGGGCCAGCGCGGCCCCACCCCGTCGCGTTCCTACCTCAACTTCCACCGCACGACGGTGTGAGGGGGCTGACGCCCACAGGTTGATGTGGGTGGTCCAGGGAACTCCTCACTCTGGGGAGCTCGGTGGGTCGGGTCACCATCCTGCCCATGGAGTTCCGGACGCTGGAACAACGCTCCTCAGACGTCAGGTGTGAATGCGCAACACGCCTTGGCTGCGTAGGCATACGTATGTCGGTTCCCTTGGTGCGTACTTTCATCTCCCCCTATGGTGTCGTGCCTCCTCCTCCGGTACAAAGGTTCTTGTCAACTGCGAATCTTGTTGAGGTACGTGGGAACGAGGAGAGGACATGGGAGTCCGATACAGGATGTTCGCGGCCATCTTTCTTTGGGTGCTCGCGATCATTTGCTTGGTGCTTGCTGTCGTCAATTTCCTGCAACGACCCGTTGAGACCGTTGCTGGCGTTGGGATGCTAGGAGTTGGCGTCATCAGCCTGGTCGGCGGGTTGTATCTCAGTCGTCCAGCACGGCCTCGGAGTCGATTGAGGTGAATTGATGAACCCAGTACGTTTCAAGAGTGGGCTGAATGTCGATGTGCTGAATGGGTCGCAGGTGTTCATGCTCTCGGACAGCGACCAAGTTCTGATGGAGAACAGTGCCGTGGCCCAAGTGGTGCGAGCAGTTGATGGCAGCCGGGACATGGCTGACATCGTTGCGGCCGTTGCGCTCCAAGTGGGACCTGGGGTTGCCTTTGCGGCCGTGAACTCGATGCTCGAGAAGGGGTATCTGCGGACGGACTCATTGAAGGGAGGATCCTTTGGTGCCTATCTGGAGAACCGGGGAGTTGATCCTTCACGGACCATCGAGGCCCTGACAGCGTGTCGTGTCGCGTTGTTGCCCCTGATCCTGGAGCGCCCTCGGGACGAGGTGCATCAGGTCTTGGGAGATATCGCTCTCGGGCTCCAGGATCAAGGGGTGACAGTGGAGTTCTTGGCGGATGATGCTGAGGTCTCCTCGGTTGATGCGGAGACCTTCATCGTGGTCGTTGCCGAGGACTACATCCATCCCAGCCTGGATCAACTCAACAGAAAGCTGCTGAAGCGAGGGACTGCATGGTTGCTCGTAAAGCCGTGGGGTCAGTCGGCATGGTTGGGGCCCGCCGTCACTCCGCACAAGTCGGCCTGCTGGGCCTGCATGGAGGACCGGCTCGTGGCGAATCGCCAGGCGGAACGTTACTTGGCGGAGCATCTCGGTCGTCTCCCGTCCGTGCCCACATCAGGGATGATGCCGGGCGCAGGTCGGGTTTCCAGTCAAGCGATCCTCGCGCATTTGATCGCAATGGTCAATGGCGAGCTGTCTCCCTTCGCGAACATGCTGCGAAGCATGGATTTCATGACCATGGCTGTCACCGATCACACGGTGGTGCAGCAACCTCTCTGCCTTGTTTGTGGCACCATGGCCCAAAGGCCCACGGCTGAGGTTGTGCTGAATCCCACCACAAGCTTGGAGGGGACGGATGGTGGTTACCGGGTCTGCACACCTGAGGAGACCGTTGAGCGACTTTCGAAGCATGTCAGTCCGATCACGGGTGCTGTCTCAAAGATCGAAAGCTTGGGTGTCGACACCGACGGAGTGACCTACTCCTTCGCTGCTGGACACAACTACGCCACGATCAATGACAGCATGCGTCTCTTGGCCCAGAATCTGCGGGGGCAATCCGGCGGTAAGGGTCGGACACGGCAGCAGGCCCGTGCCAGCGCGGTCTGTGAGGCCATTGAGCGCTTCTCCGGCGTCTGGGAGCCCCGAGTTCCTGCTGTGCGTTCCACGTGGCGGGATCTCAGCCAACGCGCGATTCATCCGCGCGACGTGCTTCTCTTCAGTGAAGCCCAATATGACTCCCGTTCCTCGATGACGAGGTTTGAGAACAAGTTCCATCGCATTCCGCTGCGATTTGATGAGGCAAGGCCGTTCGATTTCACTCCCGGTCGGTCTTTGACTACCGGGGAGGAGGTTCTGGTGCCCGCGGGTCTCGCATGGTACGGGACCCCTGATCTTTCGGAGTATCCGTACGTCTACACAGACTCCAATGGAGAAGCTGCGGGTAACACCTTGGAGGAAGCCATCCTCCAGGGGCTGTGCGAGGTCTGTGAGCGAGATGCGGTCGGGATCTGGTGGTTCAACCGTGTCCAGCGGCCGGGAGTCGACCTCGACTCATTCAACGATCCCTACATTGACATTCTGCGCGAGTTCTATGCCAAGAAACAACGGAACCTCTGGGTCGTGAGTCTGCAGAACGATCTCGAGATGCCGGTCTTCGCAGCCATGTCTCGACGGGACCATGACGTTCAAGACATCATGATCGGCTTCGGGGCGCATCCCGATCCTGCGCTGGCCCTGTTCCGGGCCCTCACCGAGTTGAACCAGTTCCTGCCTTTCGTCGTCCTGCGGGACAAGGATGACAATACGATTTACCGCACTGATGACGAGGCGACGCTCGAATGGTGCAAGAATGTCACGACGGAGTCCGAGAAGTGGTTGCTTCCGCACGAGGAACTCCCGCCAGTTCGCTTGTCTGATCTTCCTGTTGTCGGCACGCGCCAGATTGACGAGTTGGTGCAGCGTCAGGTCGACACCTTGGAACGCGTGGGTGTGGAGACGATCGTCGTCAACCAGACTCGTCCTGAGATCGAGCTGTCGGTCGCCAAGGTCTTCACTCCGGGGCTGAGGCACTTCTGGAGGAGGTCTGCCCCAGGGCGGCTTTATGACGTCCCGGTGAAGCTGGGTTGGCTCGATCGCGCCCTGAGGGAAGACGAACTCAATCCGCGTAGCGTTTTCTTCTGAGGGGTCTGTGATGCAAAAGTTGCAGGTGGTCGAAGGCGTGTCCTTGCGTCGTGACGGCGACGATCTTGTCATCATCGGAGGCGGCGATGAACAGCGCCTGCGGTTGGGGCAGGAAGCGGCTCATCGTCTTGCGCGATTCAATGGTCAGCCGGTCGGTCTGGATGAGCTGAGTCTCGGGTTGCTGACGGTTGCGAACGGAATGCAGATATTGGCGACCCTGACCTCAACCATCCGGAGCCTTGTCGAGGCGGGCTATGTGACCCCGGTCATGGAACTGGACGGTCAGATCATTGCCAAACTCTGCAAGAAGGGGTACCTGCCTTGGCAAGAGGGTTCTGCGCCTGAAGGGGCGGTTGTGTCACCCTTGGTCATGGCCACGCACGATCATGGCTGGGTGGTGCTCGACAGCGGTCTGGGATGTGGACTGGTGAGGATGCTTCCAGCTTTCGCGGGACCAGTCCTGGCCGGGGAGGAGCTCGGTCCTGGTGAGCGCCTTGCCCCGTTGCGTGAACTGCTCTGGAAAGCTGGGCTGCTGGTTCTGCCCGAAGCGGCAACAAGCATGGAGCAGACCATGTGGAATCCTGCAGAACTGCTGATGATGCAGCGTTCGAATGATTCAGCTGCCAATGTTGCTTATGGGGCCACGTACCGGTATGTCGATACACGATCGCCCCTGCCGCTCGTGGAGCCGGTGGATGCGGAAACGGTCGTTGAACTGCCCGTTCCTGCGCCCGAGCGTTGGGCTCAAGAGGATGAACCTTTCGGAGTCGTGACGGAGAGACGGCGTTCCGTATCATCCTTCAGCACCGAGAAGGCGCCAACGTTGAGGCAGCTGGCCGGTGTTCTGCACCGAGCAGCTCGCTTCCAGCAACGCTTCGTCGACGACAAGGGGACCGAGGTGGCTCGGCGCCCCGCGGCTGCGGGAGGGGCGCTGCACGAACTCGACCTCTACCTTGCGGTGGATCGACTGGATGGTCTGGACGCAGGGCTGTGGCGCTTCAATCCGGCTGAGAATGTCTTGGAGCGCGTCAACTGTCAGAAGGATCCCGCGGCGCTGGTGAAAGCAGCGACTGCATCCGTGTGGAGTAAGGCCACGCCACCAGTGACGGTGATTCTTGTCGCGCGGTTCGGTCGAGTGATGTGGAAGTACGAGGGTGTGGGCGGCGCTCTGGTCCTCAAGAACGCTGGAGTCATGCTCCATGCCTTGCAGCTTGCCGCAGTAGCCGAAGGACTGGGTGCTTGTGCACTCGGCGGCAACTCCGCGCGAGTATTCGAAGAGGTCACTGGTCTTGGACTCCCGTCCCATGGACCTGTGGGGCAGCTCGTCCTCGGTGTGGAACAGGGGTAGTCATGGCCATGATCTACCGATTCAAGGCTTTGGCCAAACGGCGTGATCCGGATCAGTTGGATGTCCCGCTTGCGCTGGCGACGCCAGGGGGCTGGATCGTGACGTTCGTCATTGGGTTCTGTCTGATCTCCTTGGTCGGTTGGGGATTCCTTGGGCGCGTCGACCAGCATGTCACCGCCTCTGGAGTCCTGCAGTTCCCAGGAGGTCTCGTGACGGTGCACTCCGATGTTGAAGGCGTGGTGACCGAGCTGAAGCCGCTCGGTTCCTCGCTGGGTGAGGGGGAGGACATCGCCCAGCTTCAGCGGCGAGGTTCCGTTGGTCACACGAGAGTTTCGGGAGTCACAGGCGGACGAGTTGTTCAGCACTTGGTCAAGGTCGGGGATGTCGTCTCGATTGGAACTCCGATCGCGGTCGTGGAACCTGGCTCCGGAGAGAAGGCGCTCCTGGAGGCTGTCGTCCAGGTTCCAGCCAAGCAGATCTCAGCCATCCAGGTCGGACAGGACGTGAAACTGACGGTCTCCGGGATCGTTGCGGCCAAGTACGGGTTGCTGCGAGGCAGGATCAAATCAGTGGCGCCGTTCCCGACGGGAACGGATGGGGTCCAGGTGGGGCCGACCATGGTTGTTGTGAGTCTTGAGCCTGCGGATACGCCGACAGGGTATGAATGGACCTCTCTCGTGGGGCCTGAACAGCAACTGGAGTCGCAGACCCCCGTCATCGCTGAGATTGATGTTGGCACCGTGGCGCCGTTGGCGCTGTTGGGGGGGTGAAATTCATGCAGGCCTTGAAACGTCGACCGGTTCGGACGCCCTCCCTGATTCAAATGGAGGCCGTGGAGTGCGGTGCCGCCAGTCTTGGAATCCTGCTGCGCAACTACGGCCGCATCGAGCCTCTCGAGAGGCTTCGCATAGCCTGCAACGTCACGCGAGACGGAGCCAATGCTGCTGCCATTCTCACAGCCGCTGAGTCCTATGGGCTCGTAGGTGCGGGGAAAGTGATGGATATCGATGACCTCAGTGCCATTCGACATCCAGTGATCATCCACTGGGCTTTTCAGCACTTCATGGTTCTCGAAGGATTCCAGCAGACTCGCCATGGAGTGGTCGTGCATGTGAACGATCCCGCCAACGGGCATCGAGCCATGTCGTTCGACGAATTCGATGGAGGCTTCACCGGTGTCGTACTCGACTTGGTTCCGGGAACGGACTTTGTCAAGGGTGGTAAGGACATCTCCATCGTCGCGGCGGTGAAGAAGAGGCTTCGGGGTTCCGGGAGCGCCTTGGCGCTGACTTTGTTTGCCACCACGTTGGTTGCCGCGCCAGGCGTGCTGGGGCCGATCATCCAACGGTGGTTCGTGAACTCGCTCGGTCAAGAGGGGCTGGATTCTTCGATCCCGGTGATGCTTCTTCTTCTCTGTGCCGGTATCACGGCCATACTCATTGCTATTCAGCGGGAGCATCTTCGCCGGGTGGAAATCTTCTTGGGCCTGAAGAGTGCGACACACTTCGTGCGCGAGTTGATGCGACGTCCCGTTGCATTCTTTCAGCAGCGTTATGCTGCTGATCTATCGCGAAGGATTGACGCGAATTTCCGAGTGAGTACGTCGTTGACCAACAACGTCGTCGTCACGCTGGCGAGTGTGACGCTCATTTTGGTCTACGGCATTGTCCTGCTCGCGATGGATCCGCTCTTGGCGCTGCTCGTCATGCTTGTGTCCGCCCTCAACATGATTGTGCTGCGCAAGGTGCTCCGCGAGCAACGGGACGCCGCGAGCTCAATGCAGGCACGGGATGCGGGTCTCGCCAACTCAACGATGCAGACCTTGAGCACCATCGCTTCCGTCAAGGGCAACGGAACCGAACAGCTTGCTTTCGCCAAATGGAGCGGACATTGTGCCAAGGCCGTGTCTGAGGGACAGCGTCTCGGGCGCGGACAATCCTTGATCACGGTGCTGCCTGGCATGCTGGCAGGGGTCAATACGGTGCTCGTGCTCGTTGTCGGAGGCCTTCGAGTGGCGAGTGGAATGTCTGGAGCTGGTCTCATCGTGGCCTTCCAGGCACTGCTTGCTTCCTTCACGCAGCCGCTCGTCATGCTGGTGAATCAAGCAAGCCAGTTGCAGATAACCCAGGCTGACCTGGCTCGCCTCGAGGACGTGCTGAACTATGAAGGGGAGCCCGATGATGGCGCGGAGACGGTGGAAGTTCTCAGCGGGCGGATGGAGTTCGAAAAGGTCTGCTTCTCGTTCGATGGAGAAACGAGTTTCATCTCCGATTTGAGTTTCGTTGTGGAGCCGGGGATGAGTGTTGCTCTGGTCGGAGCATCTGGCTCTGGGAAGTCCACGGTGGGGCGCTTGGCGGCAGGTCTTCTCCAGCCCACGTCCGGTCGAATTCTGCTGGATGGCCGTCCGCGAGGTGAGCATTCCAAGCATTCAGTGTGTTCCGCTGTGTCCTACGTCGATCAAAGTGTGACTCTCTTCGAGGGAACCGTGAAGGACAACGTTACCCTTTGGGATGACACGGTCTCGGAACGTTCGGTGCTTCGTGCCCTTGAAGATGCGGAGGTGTTGGCTGCTGTTACTCAGAGGGCCGGTGGAGTCAATGCCTTCGTGGCGACGGGTGGCCGGAACTTCTCAGGGGGACAGCGGCAGAGGCTCGAACTCGCTCGGGCGTTGACCAACGAGCCCTCCCTGTTGATCCTTGACGAGGCGACCAGTGCCACTGACACGGTGACCGAGCGGGGTATCATCACCAACCTGCGACGTCGTGGATGTGCCATGCTTGTGATTGCGCACCGTCTGTCCACAGTTCGTGACGCGGACCTCATTCTGGTTTTCGAGCAGGGGCAACTCGTCGAGCAAGGGACGCATGAATCCTTGGTCGACAGCGGTGGGACCTATTCCAAGTTGCAGTACGAAATGTCGACGGAGACGAGGGCTGCCTCATGATCATCAAACATGGAAGTGACGTGACGGCATCTGAGGTGCACTCGTGCCCCCGGCGAGCTGAATCAATGAGAGTGGACTGGGCCACGACCGGTCCGTTCTACTCCCTCGATCATCCCACGCAGGGAGTGGAGGTCATTGATGGAGATGCCGACGTCTTCGCGATCGCCCAGCAGGGGTGGTACCCACTCGGAACGCTTCCTGCCGGGGCTTTCATCCTCGGATGCCAGCCGGTTGAGGGCTGGCGGGTCGCAGTGCGGAGGGCTGCGGGCGTGGAACTCCGCCCCTTCGACATCGAGCAGGAACGTCATTGTCGGATGCCCGATGCGGAGGGTTCAGCTTCCCTGGTTGCAGGGCTCGAGAGCACGCTTTCGATGTTGAATCTCGATGCAATGACACATCGGTCGTTGCCACCTCGAGATTTTGATGTACTTGTCCCGGGTGTGCTCACCATGCGTCGAATGGATGTTCTCCGCCCCATCGATTCCTGGGTGTGGATGGAGGCCTCGGAGCTCATGGAGGTGCATTCACCGACAATCAGCGAGGCAGATGCTGCTGAGCCCCTGCGGCGGTCATGGGTCGGCTTGGGCAAGAACGACTGGGTGCAGGCGAAGAAGTCAGTGACACTCCAAGTGGTGACCACCGATGAGCTGTTGCGGAGCCAAATGTTGAGCCCGGCATGGGCTGACCACTTTGCGGGGCTCCTTCGAGCCTGCCAGGAAGCCGTACGCAAACACGAGGACGAACAGCGCCGGCACATCCAGGGGAGTGCAAGTGCAGAAGCCGAGTTGATCCGAGGTGTGACCCGTGCGAACCATCGCCTTGCCAGCGGTGATGGGAGTGAGCATGAGCTCGGTGATGTGTTGGGGCCTTGGGGGACTGCGATGGCCCGAGCCCTCGAGGCCGATGGACACCGAATCGTGCCGGCTCAGGACATCATTCCAGCTCTCAGGGCGGCACGATCCTTCGACGACGTAGCCATGGTGGGTTGGCTGCGAGTTCGCCCCCTCAAGCTTTCAGACGGCTGGTGGCGTGAAGCGCATGCCACTTCCTTCGTGACTCGTTACGGTCCAGACAAGCTTCCGTGCAGCATCACCTTCAGGGGGCCCCACCCTTGGATTCAACTGTGGCGTGATGAGGAGAGCCGCCCACTTGAGCAGGACGACCTGACGGCATTGGATGCGGATGCGAGGATTGTGGAAGCTCCCCTCGCGCCGGGGATCTCGACGCTGAAAGGGCTACTCAGGTTTGGTCTCATCGGCTCCGCCAAGGACATCTGGATGCTCCTCTTCTCGGCAGTGGTGGTCATGTTGTTGAGTGTCGTGACCCCTGTGGTGTCAGGACAGGTCATCGGTCGGCTGGTGGAGAGGGGCGGCGGACTCATCATCGTGCAGGTGGGGGCCGTACTGCTCGTTCTCGCCGTCCTCACGGCGGCGCTGCAGACCGTGCAGAACCACTTGGCGTTACGCATCAAGGGGCGCATGACACAGTCTGTGGGTGCAGGAGTCTGGGGAAAGATACTCTCCCTCCCGTTGTCCTTCTTTGAGAGTCGATCACCGGGCGCGCTCGGCACGATCATCATGAACATCCGTATGGCGCAGGAGACGGTCTCGGGGGCGGTTGTCACCTCAGCCCTCGGCCTCACGGTCGCAGTGGCGGACCTGATCGTCATTCTGTCCGTCGCACCGCAGGTCGGGATGGGCGTGAGTCTGTTGCTTGTTGTCATCACCGTGCTCCTCATCCGGCTCTTTTTGAGGGACGTTGCAGCGCAGAGTGCTTATCTCGCCGTCCAGCAGGACGTGAGTGGACTGACACTTGCTGTTCTGTCTGCCATGCCCAAGATCCGGGCCGCTGGAGTTGAACAGCGCGTGCTTGCACGCTGGGGACGAGTGCAAAGGGAAGCGCTCCGTCATCAGATCGTGAGCCGGAGGGTGGAGGCCCGGGTGATGGTTCTCACCTCCGTGCTGATGCCGATCGTGATCGCTGTCGTGGTGACTGCTGGCATCGCAGGGGGTGGAGAAAACACCAGCCTCATTACAGCTGTGGTAGCCAGTCAACTCCTCATCACCAACTACATCCAGTTCGTCTCCGTATTCCAGATCCTGGCGCCGGTGGCTCCGATGTTCGGGTTCCTGCGCCCAATCCTGGAGGCGGAGCCGGAGTGCGGAGAAGGAAGGGCGCAACCCGGAGAGCTTTCGGGAGATATTCGCCTGCACGAAGTGAGTTTCCGGTATGGTTCTGACGGGCCATTGGTTCTTGACAGAGTCTCTCTCAGTATCAGGCGTGGCGAGTTCGTGGCGTTCGTGGGGCCTTCAGGGTCAGGGAAGTCCACCTTGCTGAGGATGATGATAGGTTTTGATCGTCCGGACAGCGGGTCGGTGATCTACGATGGACAGGATCTTTCTGAACTCGACGTCGCCGCGGTTCGACGGCAGTGTGGGATCGTCCTTCAGAACAATGGGACCGTATCGGGGACCATCAGGGACAATATTTGTGGCTCCGGAGCCTATACAGATGCCGAGATCTGGGAAGCTGCTGAGATGGCTGGCGTGGGGGAGGACATCCGTGCCATGCCCATGAAGCTCAGTACTCATGTCGCGAGTGACATGTCAGGGCTCTCGGGAGGCCAGCGTCAGCGCCTCATGATCGCCAGGGCACTCATATCCAGACCGCGGATCGTCATTTTTGACGAGGCGACCAGCGCCTTGGACAACCCTACTCAAGCTAAAGTTACTGAAAGTGTTCGGAGGCTCAACGCCACCCGGATCGTGGTTGCGCATCGGTTGTCCACGGTACGGGAAGCGGATCGTATCATCGTCATTGAGCAAGGTCGTATCGTGGAGTCCGGGACTTACGACGAACTCTTGGCTCAGGGTGGCAGTTTCGCGCGTATGGCGGATGCGCAGCGGGCTGAGTCGGAAGCTCATGAGTATGCGTAGCGCCAAGGCTACGCATGCGTGCTGGGGTCAAAACTGTTGCCAACGCCGGCCTGCTCGTCAATAATTGTAGATGTAAGGTCAGAGGTTCAAAGATCGGGCCAAGGAGGACGGCGATGTCCAGGTTTGAGGCAGAGCGGCAAAATTTCATCCGAGCGTACACTCGACTGTTGGTTTCAAGCTGGTCTGACAGCTCCTACATGGAGCGCCTCATGAACTCGCCTCGAGAGGTCTTGGCCCAAGAGGGACTTGAAGTGTCGGAATCGGTGCAGATCGATATTCAGCGTACTTCTGCGCCTGTCCTTTCAGAGGACTCCTCTGACGCGGCTCTCAACACGCAGGTTGACCTGTGGCTTGAGGCGGAAGAGGTTGGCACTTTGGTGCTTTACATCCCGGATGCCCCCGTGATTTCAGCGGAGTCCCTGGGGGCCGACGAACTGGCAGGTGTATCCGGCGGAGGAGCGGTTCTGTGCTGCTGCTGCCCCTGTAGCTGCTGTGTTTGATGCGGAGCTGATGGCTCAAGGATGAGTTGTCAGTGCAAGAGTGTTCTGCAATCCAGAGAGAAGGAGGAGAAATGTCCGAGGACAGAGGTTTTCAGGAATTCACGGAAGCCTATGCCAAGCTGTTGGTCTCCGTGTGGACCGATGAGAAGGTGCGTGAACGCCTGAAGTCGGATCCGCATAGCGTGGCTGGAGATGCCGGCCTGGTGATTCCTGCGGATGTCAGGATCAGGGTTGTTGAGGCGGCTAGCGAATCCGTCGAGGACCCGCAGGAGGCGCTGAAGGCCTACTACGGTGATTTCCAAAAGGGTCTGGCTGCAAAGGGTGTAACCCTCGCAGTCCCGCCTGCGCCAGAGTTGGGGACCCAAGAGCTGACGCCTGAAGAGCTCTCGGCGGCCGCAGGAGGCGTCTCCATCTGCTGTGCTCCATGCTGCTGCTGCTGGAAAGAGCGCTGACGCGCGCTGCCGTTCTTCTTTCCGTACGATGGGGTGGGTCCGACGATGGGTCGCTTGCACCGTACAGGAACATCTCGTGAACGTGGCGTGTCCAGTTCGATTGCTGTAAATGTGTCGTTTTAGTAAAACAACCTATTGTCAAGGAGGAAAGAAATGTCGGAGAACAAGGGATTCCAGGAATTCATGCAGGCCTACACCAAGCTGCTCGTGGCAGTGTGGACGGACCAGTCAGTGGCGGATCGCCTGAAGTCGAACCCTCACGGCGTTGCGGCAGACGCTGGATTGGTCATCCCTTCGGATGTCAAGATCGCTGTCGTCGAAGGGGTTGGCGAGCCCGCCTCGGATCCCCAGGCTGCGATGGAGGCGTACTACAACGACTTCCAGAAGGGGTTGGCGGACAAGGCCGTGACACTTGCGGTTCCGCCCGCGCCCCAGCTCGATGCCCAGAACCTGAACGCTGACGATCTGGTGGACGTTGCCGGCGGCCTCTCCTGCTGCTGCTGCTGCCCTCCGTGCTGCTGCTGCTGGGGGTGAGCCGGTTTCGATGCGGTAGTGTTGGGGCTACCCAGGGATGTCTCTCCACAGCGTGAGTGGAGGAGCCTGAGTAGGCGGGCGGAGTGAAGCCGCTCCGCCCGCCTGCAGCAATCGTCGAAGGAAGGGAGCACGGTATGTCGCACGCCATCATTGCCAATGGGTTGCGAAAGACGTATGGAAGATTTATTGCGGTTGATGATCTTGATCTCCAGGTGAACACTGGGGAGGTTTTTGCTTTTCTTGGGCCGAATGGTGCTGGAAAGACGACAACCCTTGACATCCTGACCGGCCACCAACGTCGTACCAGCGGAACGGTTGAAGTGCTGGGACGGGACCCCCAACGTGACGAGCGTGAATGGCGAGTCAAGGTGGGGGTGGTCCCCCAGGGAACAGCAGACTATTCGGACATCACGGTCACCGAGGTCATCGACCACTTCGCCACCTTCTATCCTGACCCCATCCCCACGGGACAGCTCATTGACATGGTGGGGCTCGGGGCCAAGGCGAAGGTGATGACCAACAAGCTGTCAGGCGGTCAACGCAGACGCTTGGACGTGGCTGTCGGGGTGGTTGGTCGACCTCGGTTGTTGTTCTTGGACGAGCCCACCACGGGCCTCGATCCGGAGGCGCGTAGGGAAGCATGGACCTTGGTGAGGTCCCTGACGAGTCAGGGTATGACCACGGTCTTGACCACTCACTACTTGGACGAGGCCCAACAGCTTGCCCAACGGGCGGGAATCATTGTCCGCGGCAAGATGCTGCACGTGGGTTCTCTCGAGGAGCTGGCCAAGGTCAGTGGCCGTCACTACCAGGTTTGCTTCGACATGGAGCCTCTGGTCGACGTCCCGTTCGCCCTAGCCGAGAAACTGCAGTTCAAGCCCGGATCCACTGCTTATGCAACGGATGAACCGACCGCCCTGTTGCGGCTGCTGCTCAGGGCGGCGGAGGACCGGGGGATGCGTGAGATCCCGGGGCTCCAGGTAATGCGTCCAAGCTTGGAACAGGTCTACATCGACATGGTCGAGCGATCGAAGGAGGAGTCGTGACAGAGATGACTCAGGTTCATGTAGGTGCTCAGCAGGATGTTGCTCAGCGGAAGCCTATTCCCGGGCTGTTTGCCGCCTCCATGGCGCGCTCAAGCGTTGAGCTGAAAAGTTTCTTCCGGGGATGGCAGTCAATGGTCTTCACCATGGCTCTCCCGGTCCTTACCATGGTGGTGTTCAGCGCTGTTTTCACCTCCAAGGTGCCTGGTACGGATGTTGATTACCGGCTGTTGTTCATAGCAGGTATCATTGCCACAGGCGTTATGAGCACGAGTTTTCAATCGCTCGCCATCAGCGTGGCCCTGGACCGCGAGGAAGGAGTGATCCGTAGGATGGCGTCCTCGCCGATGCCTCGGGCCGCCTACTTCGTCGGTATCATGGTGAAGGCGATCGTGACCACCATTGTGGAGGTCATCATCCTCATGGTGCTCGGTGTTCTGCTGTACGACCTGCCCATCCCCTCAGACACCGAGCGGTGGGTGACTCTTGGATGGGTCGTCCTGCTCGGCGTTGCCTCTTGTTCCTTGGCCGGCATCGCTTACACCGCGTTGATTCCCAACGCACGTTCTGCTGCCGCCATCGCCACACCCCCCTTCATGATCCTCCAGTTCATCTCCGGGGTGTTCTTCCCATTGCTGATGATCCCGGCGGTTTTGCGGTACATCGCTTACGCCTTCCCGCTGTTGTGGATGGCTAAAGGGCTTCGGTACGTTTTCCTGCCAGATTCCCTTTCTTCCGCCGAACCTGGCGGCGTGTGGGACCTTGGTTTGGTTGCCACTGTTCTGGTCCTGTGGACCGTTGGTGGCGCCATCTTGGCAGCACTGGTGTTCAGGTGGCGAGGACAGCGTGTGAAGTAAATTTGATGTCTGAACCGTCCTGGGTTTGGTTCCGATCCAGTTGAAGGAGAATTGGAACATTGGACCGTACTGGGTTTGGTGGAGGTTTTCCTTATTTGATTCCGACCAGCGGGTTGTGGTCGCCGTGTACAGCATAGAACGTGTTCTCGAACTCGACGGGCGGGACGTCGTCGAGGTAGCCGTGGAGGCGTTGGGTGTTGTGCCAGTGTACCCATCCGAGCGTGGCGAGTTCGAGGTCCTCGACCCTCTTCCATGGTCCGGATCGGGCGGGTCCGCGGACGAGTTCGGCCTTGTAGTATCCGTTCACTGTCTCGGCCAGAGCGTTGTCATACGAATCACCGACCGACCCGATCGAGGGTGTCGCACCGATCTCTGCCAGACGCTCCCCGTAGCGGATCGAGGTGAACTGGGATCCCGCGTCGCTGTGACACCTCAGATCATCGTGACGGGCGCCGCGGGACCTGCGGGCCATCTCAATCGCGTCGAGGACCATCTCGGTGCGCATGTGTGACGCGACCCGCCAGCCCACGATCATCCGGGAGAACGCATCGATGATGAAACACACGTAGGCGACACCCGCCCAGGTGGGCACGAAGGCCCACTCGGTTACCCAGAGCCGGTTCAAAGCGGTCGCGGTGAACTTGCGCTGTACCAGATCAGGGTGCCGCGCCGATGCGGGGTCCGGCCGTGTGGTCCTCACTCGCTTCGAACGCCGTGCGCCCTCGATACCGGCGGCACGCATCAATCGTGCCGTCTGATCACGGCCGATCATGATCCCTGCTCGGCGTGCTGCCTTCCAGAGCTTGCGGACCCCCAAGACGCGGTAGTTGGCCTCCCAGAGTTCGACCAACTGCGGGATGAGTGCCTCGTCGCGTCGGGCACGAGCAGACGGCTCGCGGGTCCTGGCGGCGTAGTAGCTGCTCGGAGCCACCTGCAACACTGTGCAGATGAGCTCGACTCCGAGTCGGCGGCCTTCAACCAGGTCGTCCTTGATTGGCGGTGATGAACGTGACTACTTCCGGTAGTGGCGGCCTGGCTCCGCTCCGAAGAAAGACGCCGCTCGTTTCAACACCTCGTTGGCCCGCCGCAACTCTCGGACCTCTTGCTCAAGTTCCTTCACGCGCTGCGCCTGCGTCGACGTCACGCCCGCAGTGACACCATCGTCGATGTCGGCCTGCTTCACCCACGCCCGCACGGACTCAACCCCGTAACCCAACTGCGTCGCGACACGCTTCACCGTCCCCTGCGTGACACCCAGCTCCGCTCGCAGCGCCCTGACCATCCGCACCGCGGCAGCCTTCTCCGCCTCAGAGTAGCGACGCGTCGTCGGCTTCCCATGCGACAGTTCCTTCGGCATAACTCCATCCTCGTTCCCAAGACCAGGAGCCTCCAAAAAACTCAGGACGGTTCAGTCTGCCAGGCGATGATGTGGCTGGGTTGGTCTGTCCTCCAACCCAGCCACATTGCTTTGTGGTGAGCTGAGTTGGGTCGGGTTTGGTCGTCCCGGGTGGGATCTCTATGACCCTGAGGCGACGAGCCCTTCGGACCGGAGAAAGTCGATGAGTTCCTCCCGGCTGGAGATGCTGAGGCGTCGATAGATGTTCCGCAAGTGGGTGTCGATGGTGCGCTTGCTGAGGAACAGAACGTCGGCGGCCTGAGCGTTGGTGCATCCAGCTGCGATCTGCTCGGCCACCCGCATCTCGCTCTTGCTGAGCTTGGGGCGGACCGTTCTGGCTCCTGAGGGTTGGGGGCCGGCTGCAAGGTCGTTGAGTGTTCTCCACGCCGCCTCAGCGTTGGAGATGTCGTTCTTGAGGCACTCCGCGATCGCCTCGTCGTTGCGGGAGAGGAAGATCTCCTTGAGCTGGTTCTGCCAGTCAAGAATCATGGGGTTCGTCAGGCAGGATGACGCCAAGGTTTTCCCCGTGCTGAAATGCCCGTCGATCGCCGCCTGTGTGCTGCCGTTCTGGTGCTCGACGATCGCAGCGCAATAGGTGGAGAATGCTCTCAACACCGCATGGGCCCGATCGTCCATGACGGGGCCGTCGACTCCGCCGGTGGCCTCTGCGTGGAGGAACTGGATGGCCAAGTGGCAGCAGCGGGAGACCGTTGCCACTCCGATCTGGTTGCTGAGTTCCTCAACCTGCTTGAGGAGTTCCGCCGCCAGTTGGGTGTCGCCATCCCGGTAGGCCACGAGAGCGTGGACGATGAGGACCCAGATGTGCTCTGAGCTGTGGGCACTGGCCAGCGCCCGTGCTCTCCAGCACCAGAGGACAGCTTGCTCGGCCATGTTGTTCAGACTGGTCGCGAGCCCGGCGAGGCAACATGCCATTACTGGCATCCCTCCCGAGGAGAGACTCTGTTCCGCTGTCACCAGTTCGCGGAGCTGCTTACAGGCTGAGCGATGCGTGAAAGCCCGAAGGCTGGCCAGCCCGGCGCGTATGACAGAGGAAGCCGTACAGTCATTCCGGGCAAGACGGACGATCCGTTGGAGCGCGTGGCGACGTCGATCTGGATCCGTGCAGGCGGTGGCGGGGGACGTCATGATCCAGATCAAGGCTGCGCTGATGATGCGAGGATCGTCCTCGGAGAGCTGTCTCAAGCCTGTCTCGGCGAGCCTTGCTGCGCGTCTCGGATACTCCAGTGCAACGAGAGGGGACAGAACGTCGAAGGCGCTGTCCGGGACGTCCTCTGAGGCGTTGAGCGCATCCAGCGCTGGACGAAGTGCTGCCATGTCGACATCGGCACAGAGAGCCGCCAGCTGCGCAGCCGCCTCCGGCCCTTCCTGGACCCGGAGAAGGGATGGAAGGGAGGGGAAGATCCTCTGACAACCATGAGGCGAAGCCGCCTCGATGACCTCCCGGATGACCTGCAGCACCTGTGGGGAATACTCGTTGCCGGAGCCCTGGGTCAACAACTCCAGGATCCCGAGATGGTGGCCATGAACCACGGTTTCGTCTGCCAGGAAGGGAAGGAGCGTTTCACGAGCCAAGTCGAAGCACTCGGAGCCGAGTTGTGTCCGGAGCCTGTCCCACAACGCCAAGCGCAAGTCCTGCGGGATGGTCTCGCTCGCGAGGGTGGCCGCCATCTGGCGAATCACCTGTGACCCGGGGGCCTTTCCCGCGGCCAGCTCGTCGGCGATGTTCGCCAGGGGAGTCGTCTCAGTAGCCGCCAGGCGAAGCATGAAGGCGGCTTGACCCTCCGGGTGGATGAACTGTGTCTGAACCACATGCGCCACGGCATCTGCGAGTGACTCAATCACCGAGGTCGAGGAGGGGTTCTCGGCGCCCCGAACATGACACAACGCGGTGAGGAAGAGATGTACCAGGATGGGATGACATGCGCAGACCGTTTCGATCAGGCCGCGATGTGCGGTCAAGGTTGCGCCGGTTTGTTCCTCAACGATGCGCCAGACTTCCTCCGGGGGCATGGTGCTCTGGATCAGCAGCTCGGGCCGGAGGTGACTGAGTCGAGCCACGAGGTGGAACTCGTCCTCAGCGTTCTCCGTCGCCACGACCACTTGCATTCCGTGGCTTACGAGATGTTCGATTTTCTCCAGCAGCTGGGGGTTTTCGTGGAACATGCCACGGTCGTCGACGCAGAGGCTCGTCACCCCCAATGGCAGGAGCTTGGGTGCCCAATCGTCCACGGTCATGGAGAGGTGGTCCACGATGGTCTCCTGCTCATGGATCACGGTCAGCACGCACTGCTCTGCGTGACCGATGACATGAGCATGGGGTTCCCGGGGGCGAGCGTTGCCCGGGATCATGTTTGGCCAGCCCGGAAGCTCTCGGGCCAACAGTGCGGGGGCGATGCTCAGCGACCCACGGTTGCCAGGAGGGACGTGGGCGTTCGTTGGTGGGTCTTGGGGAGGCGCGGCGTGGACAGGGGCATCCAGCCGCGTACGGGCTCTCCCGTCGCCCAACTCCTGGGTCACAGCACCATCACCACCTCTCGGAATGCTGTTGCGCCAAGGTGTTTCGTGCCCTGTGAGCAACGCTGATCCTTGTTGGTGTGATCCAAACTACACGGTTATGGGGTCTCTCGGGGAAATGGTCGAGTCGTACGTGGGTCCAGGGCCTCTGATAATGCAGCGAACGCTGCCCGCGCCTATGTCATCTGAAAGGATTATTCAAGAAAGTGCATTAGTTCTTGGGGTGCTCGAATACTGGGTTTGGCTAGGTGTTTCTTTGATGCATTTGGGTTCACGGGGTGCTTGCGCGGCTCTTGCCGATGTTGATTGACCCCGTGCTCAGAAGGTGAGCCGTTCGGGGTTGCGAGAAAGTCAGGCCGAAAGAATGCTAACGAAAGTTATATATCGAAAGTTCTGCTTTTGGTTGAGCTGAGGATGACGGCCGATGTGTGGATTGCGCAGCAGATTTCTGGAACGGCGGCGTTTCAGGGGGCCACGTGCTGCCATGACGACGGCGGGGGCGGAGGTGGTGTCACCTCCGCCCCCACCGCGTGGCTTGGGTCAGCGGGCCGGTTCGATCCGCAGGCTCACGCCGTCACCCAGGTTGAGGACGGTGCCGATCGGGACCAGCACTGACTGGCCGTCCTCGAGGAGGAACGGCTCGTCGTCGGCGAGCTGGATGGTGGTGCCGTTCGTCGAGTCCAGATCCGTGATGCGGGCCTGACGACCCTCCGGCTGAACCAGCACGTGACTGCGGGAGATGTCGTTGCCCGGGCTCGGGACGCGCATCGTGCCGACCCCGGCGGGGCCGCGCGACGCGTCGGGGGCCCGACCGATGACCAGCCCCGTCATGAGGTTCTGGAACTCACCAGTGTTGGTCTGGATACCCATGGCGATCGCGGAGATCGGGGGCTCGGAACGGTGGAACCCGAAGTCGTCGTGCTCCATGCCCTCGGTGGCGTCGAGACCGGCCATGGAGGGAGCCGAGCCGGCTGGCACCGGGGGAACCGGGGTCGGGGCCGTCGGCACGGGGGCCGGGGCCACCGGAGGCTGGTATGGCGTCGAGTACACCGGTGCCTGCGGGTACGAGGGCGACGGGGTGTGCGACGGCGCCGGGGCGTACTCCGAGGCGGGCGGGTAGGTCGGGGCGGGGGTCGACGAGTAGTCCGGGGCCGGGGCCGACGAGTAGTCGGGGGTCGAGTACTGGGGCGTCGAGTACTCCGGGGCCGACGGCTGGGGAGCCGACGGGGTGTACTCGGGGGCCGACGGGTACACCGGTGACGGCGAGTGCGCGGGGGAGGCGTAGAGATCCTCCACCGGCTGCGGCCGGGACGCCGGTTCCTCCACCGGGGCCGGAGCAGGGGCTGGGGCCGATTCGGCCATCGGGGCGAGCGGCTCCGACGGTCGGGGCGTGGCCGGGGCGACGGGTTCCGGGATCTGGTTCACCGTGTCGGGGAATCGCACCAGCTGCGACGGGTCCGTCGTCAGGTGCAGGGCGGAGGCGCCCACCGCGCCGACGATGAGTGGCAGGTGCAGCACGGATTCGTGATCGACCGGCGCCATCTCGACCCGCAGGCCACGGACCGCGCCGAAGTGCGCCTCGTGCCAGGTCAGTGCGCCCTCGCCGTCCAGCGCCGTCTCACCCGTCGCCGCGTCGACGACGCTGATCCGGCCGCGGGCCAGACCGTGGAGGGCCTGGCCCTCCCACACGAAGGCCGCGAAATCAGGCATCTGGTCGAGGGAGTAGCCGCGCAGCAACTCCAGGAGTGCGTCCAGCGAACCAGCCCCCTGCATGTCCGTCCACAGCTGGCCAACCAGCGAGGACATCTTGGGTGGCGCAGGCTGCATGACCGCGACGAGCTTCGGCCCCGCCAGCACGATCCACTGACCGGGGGTGTAGGTCAAGCGCCAGGGCCCCATCGGAAGTGACATCAGATCTCCCATCATTCAAGTGGTCCCAAGACTAGCCAAAGGGCGGCGGCGATGACGAGGAAGTGGGTGCCTCAGGCGCCTCGCTCAGCTACAAGCAGCCATGCGGCGGACAGCTTCCGAGATCAGATCCCTGGACGTGGCGAGGTTGATCCGCACGTGCTGGGTGGCCGACGGGTCGAAGTCGGTGCCGAAGTTGAACCGTACCCGGCCCTGCTCGTGGAACCGCTGTCCCGGATGGTCCAGGCCGAGCGGGGAGCAGTCCAACCAGGCCAGGTAGGTTCCCTCCGACGGCGTCCAGTCGAGCTCCGGAAGGTGTTTCCGCAACTCGGAGGCGAAGTGGAGCTTGTTCTCCCGGATCTCGTCGCGCAGCTGGGCCAGCCACTCCCGACCCACATTCAACGCCGTTGCGTTCGCCATCACCCCGAAGTAGCTGGCGGCCTCGTGGACGTGTGGCCCGAGATCCGCGACGATCCCGCGCGCCTCGTCGCCGGGGATGATGAGCCCGGCCTTCATGGCGGCCAGGTTGAACGCCTTCGATGCGGCCGTGACGGTGATGGCCCGCTCCCCACCGGGCACCGAGAGGATGGGAGTGTGTCGGGAGCCGCTGAGCGGGGCGTGGATCTCGTCGCTCACCACCACGACGTCGTACCGGTTCGCCAACTCCATCACGGCCTCGAGCTCCTCGGGGGTGTGGAGGGTGCCGGTCGGGTTGTGCGGGGAGCACAGCAGGTAGACCTTCGGGTGCTCCGTAGCGAAGGCGCGTTCCAAGGCGTCGAGATCCAGTCGGCTCGCCGCCAACGGCACCTCGACGGGGCGGCATCCCGTCGTGCTCACCACCCAGCGGAACGGCGGGTAGATCGGCGGGTTGAACACGACGGCGTCACCCGGGGCGGTGAGGGAGGCGGTGAGCTCCCGGATCGGACTCATCGTGTCGCAGGCCGTCTTCATGACTGTCGGGTCCAGGCGCAGGCCCCAGGTGTCAGCGGCGAAAGCGGTGTAGGCCTCCTGGTAGATCGGCTGCTCGGGGTAGCCGGTGTCTCCCTCGGCGAGCATCCGCTGCAGCCGCTCCAGCAGCTCGGGTTGCAGGTGGACGTCCATCTCCGCCACGAACATGGGCAGGACATCCGGCTCGAAGCGCGACCACTTGATGCTGCGGCGGGTGCGGAGTTCCTCCAGGGGGATGTCGAAGATGGCCATGCGGGGGAGTGTATCCACCCGCTTCCTCCCGCGGCTGTGAGAGCGCTCCAACCATCGTCGGACAGGCTTCAGTTCCGATGGGCCAATGGGACGACTTCCGCATGATGGTGCTGCCGGAACCCGCTACCTAGCCTCGGTGGCGGAGGTGCCAACATGAACGCAACCCGACACATTCGACTCATCCTGGCCGCGCTGCTCTCCCTCGTCGTGATGTTGACCCCAGGCATCGCGACGGCCGACCCCGGGTCCGAGGAGGTGCTCCCCCAGACCCCCACCCCCAAGCCCAGCGTCCCGAACTTCGGTACCACCACGCGGGCCGACGGCACCCCGATCGCCGTGGTGGTGACCAGCGGGCTGGGTGGGATGCTCAACGTCATCGAGCTGAAGCCGGGCGGCACCACCACGCCTGTGGACTTCGCCGACAAGGCCATCGACGTCCAGGCCTGGAGCTTCGCCACCCTGCCCGACCGGAGCCTGCTCATCGGGTCCTGGCGGGAACTGTTCCGCTACGAGCCCGACGGGAACAAGGTCACCCGGCTCAGCCAGGAGGGCCAGCCGGGCTGGAAGGAGGCGGACAGACGCAGGTTCGAGACCATCTGGGACATCGCCGTCGACGAGTCCGGCACCGCCTACCTGGCGACGAGCGTCAAGGGCGACGGCGGCGCCCGCATCCTGACGTGGCGGGCGGACAAGGGCTGGGGCTCGCTCCCCGGCGGCGACCCCGTCTCCTCCTCGCAGTACGCGCAGTCCATCGACTACGCCGACGGGCACGTCTACGTCGGCACCGGGCCCAAGAACCCGCAGGTGATTCGGGTCAACACCACCACGGGGGCGAAGCAGGTGCTCCCGGTCCTCCCCTCGCGGGAGAACGGCACCCACATCCACCTGGAGGTCCACGGCGGCTGGCTCTACACCAACAAGCCCGAGCAGTACGGAGGGGTGGCCTACAACCTCGCCACGGGCGCCGTCCGCGACCTCGGGGGCTACGGTCAGCACGTCGTGGTCCGACCCGGCGACCCGAGGAACGTCTACTTCGTCCACAACGCGGACAAGACCAGGAAGTACCTGTTCTCCTACGACCCCACCACCGGCACGCGCACCCTCGTGCTGAACCATTCCTCGCTCAGGGCGCGGCTCAGCCCGCTCAGCTGGGCCACCCCGGACATCTTCGTCTCCAACGAGATGACCACCGGCGAGGTGAGCCACGCCGACCTCCGCTCCGGCACAGTCACCCTCCAGTCGGACTTCCTGGCCGTCTCCGGGCGCCAGATCCAGGCGATGACCTCCGCCAGCAACGGCAAGCTCTACGCCTCCTGGTTCATGACGTCCGACGGGGTGCTCGAGGTCACTCCCGGCGCCACTGCGGGGGAGACGACCTACCGGATGGCCGAGCGCCCCGTCGCGCAGGCCGAGAGCATGGCCTCCGACGGCGAATGGCTGGCCAGCGGCCAGTACCCGAACGGAACGGTGAGGATCGAGTCGCTGCGTGACCCGAAGAACGTGACAACCCTCGGAATCGGGTACCGCCAGGACCGCCCCTACGTGACCGTGCCGCTCGGCGGCGGAGACTTCGCCTTCGGCTCGGTCCCGACCTACGGGAACCTGGGCGGGGCGATCAGCATCTACGAGCGATCCACCGGCACGCTGGAGGTGTATCCGCTCCTCGCGTCGAGGACCTACGCTTCCGGCGTCGACGGCTCCTTGGTGGCGAACCTGTCGCCCATCTCCATGGCCCGCAAGGGCAACACCCTCTACGTCGGCACCACCACGCGGGGTGGGCACGGGATGTCGGCCGACACCAAGGAGGCCTACATCCTCGAGTTCGACCTGACCAAGGGCAACCGGAAGGTGACCCGCATCACCAAGGTCCTCGACCAGCAGGTCGCGGTGACGGGACTCACCGTCGGATCCGACGGCGTCCTCTACGGCATCACCGGCACCCACGTCTTCAGGTACGTCGATGGCAGGATCGAGGCGCAGAAGGACGACATCGGCCAGAGCGAGCAGAACCGCAGCTGGCTGCTGGAACGGGGCGGCAGGCTGTACGGCGTCATCGGGGGACATCTCGTCTCCTACGTGGCCAAGGACTTCAGCAGCAGGCAGGTGCTCGCGAAGCCCGGCCCCGGCAACACCTGGGTCACCGGCCTCACCCTCGGGACCGACGGACGGCTCTACTACGCCAAGGGGGCGACGCTGTACCGACAATCCCTGTGACGGATTTCCGCTTCGCGGCCGGTGGTCGCATAATTGACGAGCATCGCAAGGCGACGATGGGGCCATCACCCCGGAGCTGCCGGAAGAACGGCGCAAGCTCATTAGAACCGGCCGCGAGCAGGAATCAAGCGGGGCGCATCGCGTCCAAGGAGGGTGGTACCGCGGGCCACGGCTCGTCCCTCTGACGTCACTGCCAGCAGACCCAGAGGTACCGAGATGACCTACAACCAGGTTCCAGCCGCCGTCGACTTCCCTGCCCTGGAGCACGAGATCATCAAGCTCTGGGAGGAGCGCGACACCTTCACCAAGTCCCTCGAGGCCTCCCGCGGCGGGCAGCCGTGGACGTTCTACGAGGGCCCGCCCACCGCCAACGGGATGCCCGGCACCCACCACATCGAGGCGCGGGTGTTCAAGGACCTGTTCCCGCGCTTCAAGACGATGCAGGGCCGCCACGTCGACCGCAAGGCCGGCTGGGACTGTCACGGGCTGCCCGTTGAGCTCGCCGTCGAGAAGGAGCTCGGTTTCTCCGGCAAGCCCGACATCGAGGCCTACGGGGTGGAGGCGTTCAACGCGAAGTGCCGCGAGTCGGTGCTGCGTCACGTCGATGCCTTCGCCGAGTTGACCCGTCGCATGGGCTACTGGGTGAACCTTGACGACGCCTACGTCACGATGACGCCGGAGTACGTGCAGTCGTGCTGGTGGGCGCTGAAGCAGATCTTCGACAAGGGGCTGCTGCAGGAGGACTACCGGGTCGCCCCGTACTGCCCGCGCTGCGGCACCACCCTGTCCGACCACGAACTCGCGCAGGGCTACGAGGACGTCACCGACCCGTCGGTGTACGTGCGGTTCCCCGTCACCTCCGGGCCGCTCGCCGGGAAGGCCGACCTGCTGGTGTGGACGACGACGCCGTGGACTCTCGTGTCCAACACCGCCGTCGCCGTGCACCCGGAGGTCGACTACGTGGCCGCCACGCACCCCGACCAGGGCACCCTGGTGGTGGCGGAACCCCTCTTCGACGCGGTGCTGGGCGAGGAGTGGAGCCGCGGCGAGACCTTCCGGGGCGCGGAGATGGAACGCTGGGCCTATCAGCGTCCCTTCGAACTCGTCGACTTCCCCGAACCCGCGCACTTCGTCGTCCTCGCCGACTACGTCACCACCTCCGACGGCACCGGTCTGGTCCACCAGGCCCCGGCCTTCGGTGAGGACGACATGCTGGTGTGCCGGGCCTACGGGCTGCCGTTCGTCAACCCGATCCGCGCCGACGGCTGCTTCGCCGACGACGTGAAGCTGGTTGGGGGCGTGTTCTTCAAGACCGCCGACCAGACCCTCGTCGATGACCTCCGGGCGCGGGGGCTGCTGTTCCGCAAGCTCGACTACCTCCACTCCTACCCGCACTGCTGGCGCTGCCACACCGCGCTGCTCTACTACGCGCAGCCGTCGTGGTACATCCGCACCACGCGGATCAAGGACGAGCTGCTCGCCCAGAACGAGGCGACCACCTGGTACCCCGAGTCCATCAAGCACGGACGCTTCGGCGACTGGCTCAACAACAACATCGACTGGGCCCTGTCCCGCAGCCGCTACTGGGGGACGCCGCTGCCGATCTGGCGCAACGTCGACGACCCGTCGGACCTCATCTGCGTCGGCTCGCTGGCGGAGCTCGGGGAGCTGACGGGGCGTGACCTCGGCGACCTCGACCCGCACCGTCCGTTCATCGACGACGTGGAGATCGTCCAGGGCGGTGCCACCTACCGTCGGGTCCCGGAGGTCATCGACGCCTGGTTCGACTCCGGGGCGATGCCGTTCGCGCAGTGGGGCTACCCGCACGTGCCCGGCTCGGCGGAGAAGCTGGAGGCCAACTACCCGGCCGACTTCATCTGCGAGGCCATCGACCAGACCCGCGGCTGGTTCTACTCGCTCATGGCGGTGGGCACGCTCGTGTTCGACCGGTCGAGCTACCGCAACGTCGTCTGCCTCGGCCACATCCTCGCCGAGGACGGCCGGAAGATGAGCAAGCACCTCGGGAACATCTTGGAGCCGATCCCGCTCATGGACTCCCACGGCGCCGACGCGGTGCGCTGGTTCATGGCCTGCTCCGGTTCGCCGTGGATGGCGAGGCGGGTGGGGCACTCGACGATCGCGGAGACGGTGCGGAAGGTGCTGCTGACCTACTGGAACACCGTCGCCTTCCAGTCGCTGTACGCGCGGGCCGCCGGGTGGTCCCCGGGGGGTGAGGTTCCCGCCGTCGCCGACCGGCACGTGCAGGACCGGTGGCTGGTGTCGGCGACGAACGAGCTGGTGCGTGACGTCACCGCCGCGCTGGAGGACTTCGACACCCAGCGTGCCGGGACGCTGCTGGCCTCCTTCGTCGACGATCTGTCGAACTGGTACGTCCGGCGGTCGCGCCGTCGGTTCTGGGCGGGTGACGCGGGGGCGCTCGCGACCCTGCACGACACCCTGAACGTCGTGACCCGGCTCATGGCCCCGATCATGCCCTTCGTCACGGAACGGGTGTGGCAGGACCTGTTCGTCACCACCGATCCGGCGGGCCCGGAGTCGGTGCACCTGGCGTCGTGGCCGACCTGCGACGAGTCGCTCATCGACGTGAGGCTGTCCGAGGCCATGGCGACGGCGCGCCGCGTCGTCGAGCTGGGGCGGGCCGCGCGTGCCGAGTCGAGGGTGAAGGTGCGTCAGGTGCTGCGTCGGATGCTCATCCCGACGGCGGCCCTGGAGCAGCTGTCGGAGGAGCTGCGGGCCGAGGTGCGCGCGGAGCTGAACGTCCAGGAGGTCGACTCGTTCACCTCGGCCGGTGACCTGGTCGATCATTCGGCGAAGGGCAACTTCCGCAACCTCGGGAAGCGGTTCGGGAAGCGGACCCCGCTCATCGCGGCGGCGATCGCGGCGGCGGATGCGGCCAGGTTGGCGCTGGAGCTGCGTCGCGACGGTCGGAGCTCCGTCGACTTCGAGGGCGAGCAGGTCGAGGTGAGTGCCGACGACGTGCTGCTGACGGAGCGTCCCCGCGAGGGCTGGTCCGTGGTCAACGAGCAGGGCGAGACGGTGGCGCTGGACCTGGAGCTGAGTCCGGAGCTGGTGCGGGCCGGTCTGGCGCGCGAGGTGATCCGGGTGGTGCAGGAGGCGAGGAAGTCGTCGGGTCTGGACGTGACGGATCGGATCGTGCTGGTGCTGGAGGCCGTGGGCGAGTTGGCGGAGGCCGTTGCCGAACACGCGGCCCTCATCGCGGACGAGGTGCTGGCGGTGAAGCTGGACCAGGCTCCGGTGACCACGGCGACGGCGGAGGAGCCCGAGCTGGGTCTGAAGGTCCAGGTCACGAAGGCCTGAATCCCCCGCGGTCAGAGGCCCAGGTCGGCCTCCTCCACCCTGCGGCCCAGCTGGGTGAGGCACTCGTCCAGGACCTTCATCACCTCGACGGTGTCGCTGAGGGGCATGACCTCGGACTCGGTCCTGCCCGCCCGCAGGCAGTCGCCGACCTCCAGGATCTCGTGCGCGTAGCCGCGTCCGTCCTGCTTCGCCTCGATGATCCTGGGCAGCACCCCCGAGCGGTGGATGGAGATCGTCGTGGGGTGGTGGAACCGCGGATGGATCTCGATCCACCCCTTCGTGCCGTGCACCGTGAACCGGCCCGCCCCGTGGACGTCGAACCCACACACCAGCGACGCCGTCGCCCCGCTCGCGTAGCCGATGTTGATCGACGCCGCCGCCTCCACCCCGTTGGGGGCCAGACGTCCCGTGCAGGTCACCTGCCGCGACTCGCCCAGGAAGGCCTGGGCCGCCGAGACCACGTAGACGCCGAGATCCAGCACCGCCCCGCCGCCCAGCTCCGGCGCCCACAGCCGATCCGTCGGATCGTAGGCCCGGTACGCGCACAGGTCCCCGCTGACCCCCAGCACCTCGCCGATCCGGCCCCACGCCACGACCTCGCGGGCCGCTGCGAACGCGGGCAGGAACCGCGTCCACATCGCCTCCATCGCGAACACCCCCGCCTCACGGGCCGCGGCGACGACCTGCTGCGCCCCTGCGAGGGTCGCCGTGAACGATTTCTCCACCAGCACCGCCTTGCCCGCCTCGATCGCGGCCAGCGCGACGTCACGATGCTGCGGATGCGTGTTGGCGACGTAGACGACGTCGACCTCCGACTCCAACAGGGAACGGTAGTCCCCGTGGGCCTCCGGGATCCGGTGGCGGGCCGCGAACTCCTCCGCCCGCCCCAGGTCCCGCGCCGCAACGGCGGTGAGTTCTGCCCCGGGCGCGAACGCGAAGTCCTCGGAGAAGGCCCCCGCCATCCGCCCAGCCCCGACGATTCCCCATCGAATGGTCTCCATGACCCAAGGCTACTCGTCCGGCTGCAACCCCGCTCCGTCCCGAGCCGACCCGCGGACGCTTGTCCGGGCGTGCAAGAATGCGGGGCGATGCAATGCGAGATATCAGGCACGACCAGCAAGCGCCTCATGGCCCTCGGCGTGGCCTTCGCCGTGCTCGCGCAACTGGGCATCGCCCTGCTCGCCCTCAGCGTCAGCCGGGGCTGGGCCGATGTCGTCGTCGCCGTTGCCGTTCTCGTCAGTGGGCTCGCCACCATCTTCCTCGCCGATCAGGCCATGAAGGCCCAGATCAGCGACACCACGGACGCCGCCGCCGACGGGGTGCGTCGCCAGCTCGAGGAGCAGCGCACCGAGCTGCTCGCCCAGACCAGGCGTGAGAACATCCGTCGCGTCCACGACACCCTCCTCCACCTGTTCCAGCAGATCGCCAGTGGTCGCGGCAAGCTGACCCGCGAGGAGGTCAAGCGCCTCACGGAGGAGTCCAGGGCCGGGATCGGTGGGGCTGAGCCCGACCCTGACTCGTCCCCGCTCGTGGCCAGCCTCGAGCAGGCGCTCTGCCGGGTGGGCTGCCCCGTCGAGTTGAAGGTCCACGACCGCGGCGCCCTGCCCGGACGCGTCACCCGGGTGATGTCGGAGGCGACGCGGGAGGCGGCCCGCAACGTCGCCCGACACGTCCCCGGCGGTACTGCCCGCGTCCACGCCACCTCCTCCTCCGACGGGTGCGTCATCTCCATCTCCGACTGGGGCCCCGGCTTCGATCCCGCCGAGGTCCCCAGGGCCCGGATGGGGATCCGGGACGGCATCCACGGGCGGATGTTGGAGATCGGTGGCGAGGCGAAGATCTGCTCCGACATCGGCGGCACGGAGGTCACCCTCACCTGGAAGCCCTTGCCCCATGCCGCGAGGATCGGTCCCTCCGGGCGTCGGTTCCTCGCCCTGACACCGCTGCCCGCCATCGCGGCCTCGGTGCTCATGCTCGCCCTCAGCCCGCTCGGGCCGACGTCGCTGTTCGCCTGGCCCCTGCTGGCCCTCACGGCTGCACTCCTGCTGCTGACGAGGCGCATCCTCAGGCGACGTGGCCTACGGGCCCGGGAGTCGACGGTGGCCGTCATCTGGGGGGCCGTGGTGCTGGGGGTCAATCATGTGCTGGCCTCCCTCGCGCCCGACGGTGCCCAGTTGTGGATGGCTCCCATGGCGGGGGCGCTCATGCTGGTGGCCTCACCGGGGCGCAACTGGCGGTTGGCGGTGCTGCTGGTCTCGGTGATGGATCTCGTCGCGACGATCGGGTCAGCGGGGGTGTTCGGCGGGTATCGGCCCCCCTTCGGTCAGGGATCGCTGGCCCCGCTCATCGTCTCGACACTCATCACCCTCGGGGTGGTGCTCGTGATGTCGGTGCTCAGCAACCGCACCCACCGCGCCGCTGAGCAGCGGGCCGAACTGTTGATGTCCGAGGAACTCCGCCTCGCCCGGATCACTGAACAGCAGCTCTGGCTGGCCGAGTTGGAACGTATCTGTGGCCCCCTCTTCACCCCCCTCCATGCCGGGAAGGCCGACCCCGCCGACCCCGCCGTGCGGGCCGAGGCGCGCCTCATCGAGTCGAGGCTCCGCGATGCGTTGCGGATGTGGCCGGACGGCATGTCGCTGGCCGCGGCCCTCGACATCCTGCGTCGCGCGGGGTGGGGATGCATGCTCGACATTGAACAGATTGAGGAGGAAGAAGCCATCCGCTTGGCCGACATCCTGCGTCGTCTTGGTACGCCCGAACCCGGCCAACGCCTCACGATCACGCGCCGAAAGGACAGTTTGATGGTCACGATCGCGGAGCCGGGCTTGACGGAAGGGCAACAAGCCGCGCTGACTGGTGCAAGAATCTTGGTTACTGATCCTGATTTCACCCAGCTTGTCTGTGAGGAGGAGCGGCCTTGAGCATTCGTGTGGCTGTTCTCGACGATCACGAGTTCATCTGTCGTGCCGTGACGGCGCTCGGCAATGACCACCCCGAACTGGAGGTGCAGTTCTCGAGCACCGACCCGGTCGAGTTCGAGGACTGGTGTCTGGCCAATCGCCCCGACGTGGCCATGGTGGATCTCATGTTGCACGGTGAGCTCGCGGGGCACCGCACCATCGCGAAGCTCAGTGCCGAGGGCATCTCGTGTCTGGCGTTCACCGCCGACCACCGACGTGTCCCCATCAGCCTCGCCATGCAGGCCGGGGCGCGGGGTCTGGCACTCAAGGACGAGTCGCCGGACAAGCACTTCGAGACCCTCGTCGAGATCCATGAGACCGGTTGGTCGCCGTCCTCGGCGATGGCCGCGGCCCTCATCGAGGAGGCCGGCGACCTCCCGGCCCTGTCCGCGCACGAGCTGCGTTGCCTGCGGCTCGCCTCCGAGGGCGTGCCGATCAAGGCCATCGGCCGCCAGTTCGACCCGGCGATCTCGCTCAGCACCGTCAAGACCTACTTGGCGCGGGCGTACGAGAAGTACAACGCCGTCGGCCGCCCCGTCGGCAACACGACGGCGGCCGCCACCCAGACCTGGGAGGACGGCTGGTTCGACCTCAACGGGGAATCGAAGTCCTGAGAGGATGCGCGGACAGATGCATCCTTTGAAGCTGCTCACCTGACGGCGAAGCAGGGGCGAGGGCGGCCTTGTGGGGTAGCCTTCCCTCTGGTCGAAGGAGGTTAGCTGTGGGACGCATCGTCCAGAAGTTCGGCGGCTCGTCCGTTGCGGATGCCGAGTCCATCAAGCGTGTCGCCCGCCGGATCGCCAGGACGCGGGCCGACGGGCACGAGGTCATCATCGTCATCTCCGCGATGGGGGACACCACCGACGAGCTCATGGACCTGGCTCTCAAGGTCAGCCCGCGACCGAAGTCCCGTGAACTCGACATGCTGCTCACCACCGGTGAGCGGCAGTCGGCGGCGCTGCTGGCGATGGCCCTGTCCGACCTGGGCGTCGACGCCGTCTCCTACACCGGCTCCCAGGCCGGGGTCCTGACCACCCCCACCCACGGCAACGCCCGGATCATCAAGATCACCCCCGGCCGGGTCGAGGAGGCCGTCAACCAGGGCAACGTCGCGATCGTTGCCGGGTTCCAGGGGGTGGCGCAGTCGACCAAGGACGTCACGACGCTGGGTCGCGGTGCCTCCGACACCACCGCCGTCGCGTTGGCAGCGGCCCTCGAGGCGGATCACTGCGAGATCTACACCGACGTCGACGGGGTCTACACCGCCGACCCGCGGATCGTGCCGAGCGCCCGCCGCATCGACGTCATCGGTTACGAGGAGATGATGGAACTCGCCGCATCCGGCGCGAAGATCCTTCATCTCAGGTGTGTCGAGTACGCGCGTCGCGAGAACGTGAAGGTCCATGTCCGGTCGTCGTTCAGCGACAGACCGGGAACCTGGGTGGTGCCCCAGGAGGAGATCGAGAAGGGAACAGGTATGGAAGAGGCCATCATCACCGGGGTCGCCCACGACCGCAGCGAGGCGAAGATCACCATCATCGGGGTTCCCGACCAGGTCGGTGAGGCAGCCGCGATCTTCAAGGCGATCTCCGATGCCGAGATCAACATCGACATGATCGTCCAGAACGTCTCCCGTCTGTCGGATGTGAAGACCGACATCTCCTTCACCCTGCCGATGAGCGACGGGAAGAAGGCCCTCGAGGCCCTCGACTCGGTGAAGGAGCAGGTTGGCTTCGACGACGTCCTCTACGACGATCAGGTCGGCAAGGTGTCCATCGTCGGGGTGGGGATGCGGTCCCACCCGGGTGTCACCGCGACCTTCTTCGAGGCCCTGGCCGCCGAGAACGTCAACCTGCAGATGATCTCCACCTCCGAGATCCGCATCTCCGTGGTGGTGGGGGCCGACGAGGTGGACCGTGCGGTGCGTGGCGCCCACGCCGCATTCGGGCTGGATGCCGACGAGGAGGCGATCGTCTACGCCGGTACCGGCCGCTGACGGCCGTGGCGCGGGGGGGTGTGGTGAGGCCGGATCAGCCTGCGGGCAGCTTCGGTCGCCCGGAGCGGCTGTCCATCGGCCCGTTCGCCCGGGACCGGGCGGTGCTGCGGCACCGGGTGGATCGCCGCACGGTGCGCCGTATCCTCGCGGAGGGGCGGCCGTTCTCCGGGCGGATCGCGTTGCTCGTCCTGGCGGTGCTGGGAGGCAGTGCCGCCACCGTCGTGCCGCTGCTGCTGTTCCAGCGGATCATCGACGACGGGGTGCTCGGCGGCGACGTCGGCGTCATCGTGCGTTACGCGCTGCTCGTGGCGGGGATCGCGGTGGTGGCGGCGGTGCTGGCGGTCACGGAGCGGTGGTGCTCGGTCCACATCGGGGAGGGGATGATCCATCGGCTGCGCACCCGGCTGTTCACCCACGTCTCCTCGCTGCCGCTGGCGTTCTTCACCCGCACCAACTCCGGACGGCTGGTGTCGCGGCTGTCCAGCGACGTCGCCGGGGCGCAGCAGGCGTTCACCTCCGCGCTGACGTCGGCGCTGACGAACACCGTCACCCTGGTGCTGGTGGTGGGGTCGATGCTGCTGCTGTCGTGGCAGCTGACCCTGGCGGCGCTGGTCCTGCTGCCGGTGTTCATGGTGCCGGCGAAGCTCATCTCCATCCGGATGGCCCATCTCGGCAGGCAGCGGATGGATCACAACGCCGCCCTGACGGAGACGATGACGGAGCGGTTCTCCGTCTCCGGGGCGCTGCTGGTGAAGCTGTTCGGGGATCCCGAGCGGGAGCGCGCCCGGTTCGACGCCCAGGCCGCCGCCGTCGCGGAGGACGGGGTGCGGATGGCGCTGGTGGTGCGGGTGTTCCTGGCGGCGCTGGCCCTCGTCGGCTCGCTGGCGACGGCGTTGTTCTACGGGTTCGGTGGGGTCGCGGTGCTGCGGGACCAGCTGAGTCTCGGCACCCTGACGGCCCTCGTCGCGTTGCTGGCCCGGCTGTACGGGCCGTTGATGGCCCTGACGAACGTGAGGATCGACCTCATGACGGCGCTGGTGAGTTTCGAGCGGGTCTACGAGGTGCTCGATCTGGAACCGACCATCCGCGACGCCGTCGACGCGGTGGAGGTGCCGCACCCGGTTGGGGTGGAGCTGGAGGACGTCTGGTTCACCTACCCGGCTGCCGAGGATGTGTCGTTGCGGTCGCTCGCCCCGGAGGCGGGGGCCGTCGAGGGGGCGGGCGAGCCGGTGCTGCGCGGGGTGAGCCTGATGGCGGCGCCGGGGGAGACGATCGCCCTGGTCGGGTCGTCGGGGGCGGGGAAGACGACGATCACGCATCTGGTCGCCCGGCTGTACGACGTCGACTCCGGCGCGGTGCGGGTCGGGGGCGTGGATGTGCGTCGGCTGAGGCAGGCGAGCCTGCGGGACGCCGTCGGCTACGTCACCCAGGACGCGCACCTGTTCCATGACACGGTCCGCGCCAATCTGCTGTTCGCCCGGCCGGAGGCCGACGAGGCGGAGCTGTGGGAGGCGCTCGAGGCGGCGCAGGTCGCGGACGTGGTGCGGCGGCTCCCGGACGGGCTGGACACCGTCGTCGGGGAGCGTGGGTACCGGTTGAGTGGGGGTGAGCGGCAGCGGGTCGCGATCGCGAGGCTGCTGCTGAAGTCACCGCCGGTGATCGTGCTGGACGAGGCGACGGCGCACTTGGACGCCACCTCGGAGCACGCGGTGCAGCAGGCCCTGGACGCGGCGCGGGCGGGTCGTACGGCCATCGTGGTGGCCCATCGTCTGTCGACGGTGCGTCAGGCGGACCAGATCCTGGTGCTGGAACACGGCCGCATCGTCGAGCGGGGCACCCACGACGAGCTGTTGGCGGCCGGAGGTGCCTACGCGACGCTGTACGGTCGCCAGTTCAGCTGAGGGCTGCCGCCGAACTGCCGCCGAACTGCCGCCGGGTCCCATCCGCTGCCCTGTCCCCGTCACTCTCCCCGGGCACGAATCGCCGTTCTGCTTTTCTGGCAGCGTTGACATCGGCGTTTCGTGCAAGTAGACCGGCGGTTCCTGCACGGCAGGATGGAGGAAGGGGACGGCATGCCCGCCCGCGTTTGGTCGCCCGAACCGGTAGTGTTGCGCATCATGATCGGCCCGCTCGCCTCACGGCTCGGGCCGATTTTCCCGTGTCTGCCTGTGGCCTGATGGTGGTGCGTCCTCTTGTCCGCTGGTCGAGCCGGACCGCGCGCCAGTGCGCCGTCCGTATCGAGGCCCTTGGCACACGGTTCTGGGACTCGCGCCAGGCGGGACTTCCCGGGGGCCCAGCTGTAATCGAGAATCCAGCGGTCCTTAGTGGAGTTGGTTGGGTGCGTTGGAGATGTCGGGTTGGGCTTCGAGCGGCTCAATCGGTGACGCATTGCGATGCCGTCGGCTGCCAGTGCTTTCAGGGCAACAGGTCCCAGAACTGCTTCCGTGCAGGCATGGCATGGATGATCATCTCGTCGCCGCTCCGGAAGATGAGTACCACGGTCTCGAGAAGGCGTGCTTGGGTGTCGAACCCCAGACGCAACTCGCGTTGTGGCCAGTCGCCCCGAATCGTCAAGGGGTTCCACCCATTGCGCCCAGTGAGCCGCATGGACGGAATCTTCGCTGCTGACCCCCGTGCTTGAGTGCGCTTGGGCGTATCTTCATGCCGCGAACTGGGTCAGAGCCTGTCGAAGTGCCTCTGAGGGACTCATGTGGTTGCGTGCTGCGATGGCGTCGAGTGCTGCGATTTCGTCCATGCTGAGTCGTACGGCAACGACCTGCATGGGTTCGGCACCGCGGCCCGGTCGGCCCCGGCCACGGCGTTTCAACTCGGCGACATCGTAACCAGCCTCAGCCTCGGCGACCCAGGCCTGGATCTGTTCCTCGCTGATCTCGGTCTCACTCACGCAAATATCGTAAACGAAATTCCGTGAATGGGTCAGGGGCTGTCACGTGGCAGGGACACCGCAGCGGATGCGCATCGACTCCGGTTCGGCGACCAGGGCCATGACCTTGCCGAATGCCGAGGTGCCCGCGACCTTGCCCATGGATTCCTGTGCCTGGAGGAGGGTGTCCCAGCGGTAGTCCAGGATCCAGTGGTCCTCGGTTTCTGCCTCGCGGTAGAGGGTTCGGCTCTGGAACCCGCCGATGAGGTCCAACTCCCGGTCGAGTTCGCTCAGGGCCTGCGCCAGGGCCTCGGCGGTGGTCTCAGGGAGGGTGCGGAACTCGACGATCTCGATGATGGCCATGCTCATCCTTTCCTTTCCTCGGGGGGCCGCTGCACGGAACGCAGCGCCCGTTTCGTGATGCGGCTGGTGGCGGGGGTGGGGCTCTCCTCCTGCCAGCGACGGCACAGCTCAACCGCCCAGTTGGGGCGGGTTCTCGCGGCGTCGTTGATCCAGTTCGCGACCGAGTCCTGGACGTAGCGCGACGGGTCGGATCGCAGTGGCTCCAGCAGGGGCTCGCCCCGGTGTGGTTCCTGTTTCAGCTCCTCGATGTGCCTCGCCCACACCCCGCGCGGGCGCAGCGCCTCGCTCGCGAAGCGTCGGATGCGTTCGGAGGTGTGGACCGTCCAGGGAATGAGGAGGGCGATTCCTGCGTCGAGGTCCCGGACCAGCGACGGGCGGGCCGCCATCCAGGCCCATTCCCGGACCGCGAAGTGCTCGTCGTCGGCGAACGGCTGCAGCTGGTCGAGCATCACCTCGGGGTCGTTCCCGTGGCGATGTGCGATGGCGAAGCACACCCAGCCCCGGACGGTGTCGGACGGGTGGCGCGCGAAGCTGATGTCGTCGATCCGGGTGAGGAGTTCTCCCATCGCCCACATGCGGCGCAGGATTCCCAGCTTCCCGGCCGCCGTCGCAGCCACGAGGAGATCCGGGGCCGGATCGGGGACGACGGCGCGGAGCAGGGTCGGCTGGTCGACGGCGAGGGCCTCGGCCAGGGTGCGGGAGGCGGTGTGGCCGCTGTTGAGGGCGTCGAGACGCTCCGAATCGATGCTCATGGATGTTCCCTCAGATTGGCCTGAAGGGTTGCCAGCACCTGCTCGATCACCTCGAACGCCTCCGGGCCGATCCCGTCGGCCAGTTGCCCCAGCCAATCGGCGTAGATCGGGGTGAGGGTCGCCGCCAACTGCTCGCCCTCCGCGGTGGGAACGAGCACGCGGGCCCGACGGTCCGTCTCGTGTGCGCGACGCTCGATCAGGCCCGCACGCTCCAACCCGTCCAGCAGGCCGGTCACCGTGGCGGTCGTCACATCCAGCCGGTCCGCCAGCCCGCGGGGACTGAGCCCCGGCTCGTCGACGACGGCGAGCAGGGCCGCGAGCCGCCCCTCCGACAGTTGATGCTCAGCCAGCAACCGAGCGCAGGCTGCGTCGATGCGCCGGGTCGTGGTGTGCAGGGCGAGTACCAGTCGGGCAGCCGGATCGTCGCCGATCTGATCCAGCAGCAGCCGCTGTTTCACGCCCACGAGATCGTTCATGAGGCGCCATGTTACTAGGTGGCTAGCAAAGATTAAAGCGGGCTGACCGGCGGGGTGAGTGGGCTCGGTGAGGGGCTACCGGAAGACGCTCCACGGCCCCGAGCCGACCTTGTCCCGCTTGAGCTCCCAGTTCATGCCGCATTCCTGGCAGACCCCCATGGACTTGTTCGCGGCCTTGGACGTGCTGGTCCCCAGATTCTTCTTCCAGAACAGGTTTGAGAATCTGCAGGTCACCAGGGCGACGGCTTTGCGAGCGATGTTGTTCATCCTGCCGCCGAAGCCCAGTCCCTTGTGTGTCGTCTTCTGGCCGTGCTGGATCATCTGCACCTGGATGTTCTCACTGTGGCAGCTGGGGCATTGCATTCCTTCTCCTGTCTGAAAGGCTGACGGGACGCAGTGTGCCGAGTCCGGACGATGAGTGCCAAGAGGTCGTCAAGTCAGCTGCGCGGGCTGCCCACGTCTCGGTGGCGGTGGCGTCGTGCGCTCGGGCCATGAAAGTCGAGGAGCAGGAGACCCGCGACCCACTGCAGGACGGCTGAGGCCGCCGTTGCCGCAACCAGCCATCCCGGGCGGGCTCCGGCGGACCCCAAACGCCTGGTGGCCTGGGTGATCCAGGCGTTGAAGGCGTGTCCTCCCGCCCGGCTCGAGTCCCAGCGCCGTGTGCCAAGGGTCTCGACACGGACGGCTCGCTGGCGCTCGCGGTCCGGCTCGACCAGCGGAAGAAGGGTGGAGAGCAAGGGCAAGGCTGTTCCGGGGCTCGAGGTGCACCGCCAGCTTCAGGGGCGGCCACTGGGCATCGTGTTCTCCGGGAGGTATGATTTCGGTATGACTCGAAAGATCGCGGTGAGCCTGCCCGATGAGCAGGTGGAGATGATCCAGCGCGCCGTGCGGCAGGGGCGGGCCGCGTCGGTGTCCGGGTTCATCAGCCAGGCCGTGGCGCGTGCGGATCGCGAGGACAGCCTGCGGCTGCTGCTGGAGGAACTCGACCGCGACCTCGGCGCGGTGAGTGCGGAGGACCTGGCCTGGGCTGACCGGGAACTGGGGTTGGCGTGAGCCTCGTCGCCGGCCTCGTCCTCGACACCGGCGCCCTCCTTGCCCTGGAGCGAGGGGATGCCAAGATCCGGGCGCTGCTCAGGCGGGCCGTCGAGAGCAGAGTGCCCTTGGCGGTGCCTGCCGGGGTCGTCGCCCAGGCCTGGCGCGGCGGTCCACGCCAGGCCCGGGTGGCGGCGCTGCTGGGCGATCCCGCCGTGAAGGTGGTCCCACTCGACGGGGTGTCCGCCCGGGCGGTCGGGGTGCTGTGCGGGCGAACGGGGCATGCCGACGTCGTCGACGTGCACGTGGCCCTCCACGCGCGGGAACACGGCCATGCCGTCGTCACCTCGGATCCCGTCGACCTCAGCGCCGTCGATCCCGGCCTGCACCTCATCGTCGTGTGACCCGCGACCCCGCGTCACGCCCCGATGCGGGGGAAGGGGCGCAGGGAGAACAGCACCTCCACCGGGACCTCGAAGTACTCGGCCAGCTGCAGGGCAAGCGTCAGCGACGGGGAGTACTCGCCGCGCTCCAGGTAGCCGACGGTCTGGTAGTGGATGCCCAGGGCCTCGGCCAGCTGGCGCCGCGAGATGCCTCGTTCGGCGCGCAGCATCGCGATGCGGTTGTGGATGGTCTCCGCCATTCAGTACCCCCTGGCGAGGACGCGCTCGCGGGCCTTGGCCATCTGTGATCCGGACACACCCCTCACCATACGACGTAGCGCCCTCGGCGCGAGCACCAGACCCACGGCCGCCCAGAGCCCGAGGACGACGAGGGTCAGCACGGTCCGGAAGCTGCCGCCGAACTCCAGAACCGCCGCCTCGGCAGGCAGCATCGCGGAGCGCATCCCCAGGCCGATCCAGTACGGGGGCAGGGCCTGAATCAGCCACTCGAACCACGCCGGGACCCGGTCATTGAGGGGGAAGAGCAGGTTGGAGGCCGCCATCAGGAGGTAGAGCCCGATGAGGGAGAAGGAGAGGGCCGCCGTGTTCCGTACGACGGCGCCCACGACTGCTCCGATGGGCAGGGTGGCGAGGAGTCCGAGTGTCGTGTAGCCCAACGTGGCCAGCCAGCCTCCCGGCCCGAAGGACACGATCTTGGGGATGAAGAGCGCCAGCGGAATGAGGGTGAGGATCACTGACGCCAAGGTGGACCCCGTGACGTACACGACCTTGCCGAACACGTAGGCCTGCATCCCGCCGGGCAGGCTCTTCATCCGAAGCAGGGTGCCGTCCTCCTTCTCGGTCATGATCGTCGACGCCATTCCCATGAACCCGCCCGTCGCGATCGCCATGGTGAGCCAGCCCGGTGCTGCGAAGCGTCCAATGCTGATCGTCGCCCGGTCCAGCTCGATGTTGTTCACGGACAGCGCGAAAGCGGTTGCCAGTACGGGGAAGAAGAGGTAGGCGAGGGCTGCTGGGCTGCGTAGGTCTCCCAGCAGGTTCACGCCCGCCTGACGCAGGCTGGCGCTGATCGTGGTGCGGTTCATCGGTGTTCCTCTCGACGCACGAGTTCCAGGTAGGTGTCCTCGAGGGAGTTGTGCTCCACCTCGAGGTTGTCCATGCGGACCAGGGGGTCGGCGAGCCGACCGCGGAGAAAGCCGACGGGGTCGTCGGTGGCGTGGACGTGGGCGCCGCCGTCGTCGTGCCATCGCACCTCGGAGGTGCCCGAGTGCAGCCGACGCAGCTCGTCGGGTGAGCCGTCGGCGATGATCCGGTGGTCGGCCAGGATGAGGATCCGGCTGGCCACCCGCTCCGCCTCGTCGAGGTCGTGGGTGGTCATGAGGATCGTGGTGTCGATGTCCTCGAGGGAGGCGAGCAGGTCGTGGAAGTCGCGGCGGGCCTCCGGGTCGAAACCGGCGGTCGGTTCGTCGAGGAACAACAGCTCCGGGCGACCGACCAGCCCGACGGCCACGTCGAGGCGACGGCGACGACCGCCGGAGAGCTGGGACACCTTCTTGTCGGCGTCGGCCGTGAGCCCGACGAGGTCGAGCAGTTCGTCGGTGGGCCACGGGCGGGGGATCGCCGCGGTGGAGTAGGGGGTGTAGAAGGAGCCGAGGTGGCTCAGCAGAGTGCGCACCCGCCATTTCGGGTGGTCGCGCCATGACTGGAGGACCACGCCCACGCGCGCCCGCCACGGGTCGCCCGCCGTCGTCGGATCCTCCCCGAGCACCCGCAGTGTACCGGCCGAGGGGCGACGGAAGCCCTCGAAGGCCTCGATCATCGTGGTCTTGCCCGCGCCGTTGGGGCCGAGCAGGACGACGGTCTCGCGGGCCTCGATGGTGAGGTCGATGGAGTCGAGGACGAGATGGTCGCCATAGGCCATCGTGAGGCCTGAGGCGGAGATCGCCGGCGGCCGCTCTGTATTGCTCATGCCCTCACTTGTAGCAGACCTACTACATCTGATTCAACAGGTGCGGCCAGACTGATGTTGTCGATGCGAACAGTCCCCGGACTCGGTGGGTGGCGCGGGGGCCTCGGTCCTCAGTAGTCGGTGTCGGCCGGGGCGCCCTCAAGGATGGCGCGGCTCGCGGACAGGCCCAGCCTCGTCGCGCCTGCCTCGACCATCGCCTTGGCCGTGTCCCAGTCGCGGATGCCGCCCGAGGCCTTGACCCCCAGCCGACCGCCGACGGTGTCCGCCATCAGCTTGACCGCGTGCACGCTCGCCCCGCCCTTCGGGTGGAAGCCCGTCGAGGTCTTCACGAAGTCGGCACCCGCCGCTTCTGCGGCCCGACAAGCGGCGACGATCTCGTCATCGGTGAGGGCCGCCGACTCGATGATGACCTTGAGCAAACCGGTCGTCGCCTCCCTCACGGCCGCGATCTCCTCCTGCACCTTCTCCGGCTGACCCGCCTTGAGCAGCCCGATGTTGATGACCATGTCGATCTCGTCGGCGCCCAGCCGCGACGACTCCGCCGCCTCGGCCGCCTTCGCCGCCGGGGTGTGGTTGCCCGATGGGAACCCGCACACCGTCGCGACCTTCACCTCGCCCAGCTCATCCGTGATCGGCAGCATCGACGGGGACACGCAGACCGAGAAGGTCCCCAGCTCGCGGGCCTCGGCGACGAGGGCTGAGACCTCCGCCGGGGTGGCGTCGGTCCGCAGGAGGGTGTGGTCGATGAGGTGGGCGAGGTCGTCGCGGGAAATGTCCATGAGGTTGAGCATAGATGGTCACCGCCACCTATCCGCTCAGTGGGAGCCGAACCGTGAAGGTCGTCCTCCCCGGCTCCGAGGCCACCGCCGTCGAGCCCCCGAAACTGTGCACCACGGCCTGCACGATCGACAGGCCCAGCCCCGTCGACTGCGCCTCGCTGTGGCGGCGTGAGGCATCCGCGCGGCTGAACCGCTCGAAGATCCGGTGCTGCTCCGCGGGTGGGATCCCCGGACCGTCATCCGCCACCACCAGCTCAGCCATCCCGTCCCGCACCGCGACGCTGGTGGTCACCGTCGTCCCGGCGGGGGTGTGGGTGCGGGCGTTCGACAGCAGGTTGACCACCACCTGGTGCAGCCGGTCCGCGTTCGCCAACACCTCGAGTCCCTGCTCCGGCAGTTCGAGCCGCCACTGGTGGTCAGGCCCGGCGGCGCGGGCATCGCTGACCGCGTTCAGCACGACCTCCACCAGGTCGACGGGGCTCAGCTCGGTGGGTGCGTCGGCATCGAGGCGGGCCAGGAGCAGCAGGTCCTCGACGAGTTTCGTCATGCGCCGCGACTCGGCGTCGATCCGTCCCAGGGCGAAGGTCGAATCCTCCCCGCGGGCGCGTCCCGCCAGCTCCGAGTAGCCGCGGATCGCGGCCAGCGGATTCCGCAGCTCGTGGGAGGCGTCGGCGACGAAGCGGCGCAGTTTCGTCTCGGAGGCCTGCCTGGCCTCCAGGGCGCTGCGGACATTGCCGAGCATCCGGTTGAAGGAGTCGGTCAGCTGCGCCACCTCGTGGCTGGGCGCGAGATCGGGCGACGGCACGGGCGCGGGGACCTGCACCTCGCCGCGCCCCAGCTCCAGCCGGGAGACCGTCTGGGCCGTGGCGGTCAGGGTACGCAGTGGGCGGGTCGCGGCATCCGCGACGGCCCGGGTCGCCAGTGCCGCGACGACGACGGACACCAGACCCAGCCCGACGCCGAGGAAGGTCAGCTGCACCAGCGTCGAGTGCACCGCCTCCAGCGGCACGGCGACGATGACGCGCACCCCCTGCTCCATCCGGGAGCTGACCCGGTACCGTCCCATCTCGGGGACGGTCACGCTGTGGTTCTGCCCGTCGGGGTCGATGCCGATGAGCGCCGTGTAGGCGTCCGTCGTCAGCGACTCATAGGTGCCCTCGGCGATCCGGGTGCCGTACGCCTCCCCGTCCTCGGTGCGCATGGCGACGATGGTCCCGGGTGGCATGCCCGGCACCGCGATGCCGGGGGCGTGCTTGCCGTTCGGGTCGGCCGGGCCGCGTCGCTGCAGCACCTTCGCGTTGTCCAGTTGCCCGTCGACCTGGCGGTACAGCAGGGTCTGTGCCGCGACGAGGGTTCCGGCCAGGATGAGCAGCGACAGGGCCGCCACCACGATCGTGATGTGGCGGCGCAGCTGGGCCGACAACGTCCCGGCCTGCATCACGGCCCCGCCGGACGCAGCACGTATCCGGCTCCGCGCATGGTGTGGATCATGGGTTCGCGGCCCGCGTCGATCTTCTTGCGCAGGTACGAGATGTAGAGCTCGACGACGTTCGCCTGCCCACCGAAGTCGTAGTTCCACACCCGGTCGAGGATCTGCGCCTTCGACAGCACCCGCCTCGGGTTGCGCATGAGGTAGCGCAGCAGCTCGAACTCGGTGGCGGTCAGCGCCACGGCCTCCCCGGCGCGGGTGACCTCGTGCGACTCCTCGTCGAGGATGAGGTCCCCGACGATGAGCTGCGTCTCCGGCTGGATGGTGGTGGCGCCGGAGCGGCGCAGCAGGCCGCGGAGCCTGGCGATGAGCTCCTCGAGGGAGAACGGTTTGGTGACGTAGTCGTCGCCGCCGGCGGTGAGGCCCGTGACGCGGTCATGGACGCCGTCCTTGGCGGTGAGGAAGATGACCGGTACGTCGGGCTGCTCGGTGCGGATGCGTCGCATCACCTCGAGGCCGTCGAAGTCCGGCAGCATCATGTCGAGGACGATCGCGTCGGGCTGGACCTCGCGGGCGAGCCTGACGGCGTCTTGGCCGGTGGCGGCGGTGTGGACGTCCCAGCCCTCGTAGCGCATCGCCATGGACAGCAGTTCGGTCAGGCTGGGCTCGTCGTCGACGGTGAGGACGCGCAGCGGGGTGCCGTCGGGGCGGGTCAGCGGGGCGGGGGCTGCTGAGGTCATGGCACTACTGTCGCACTCAGGGCCCGGGAAAGGCCATGGATCCGCTGTGAGATTCCTGTGGACGTCGGACCGTCACTGTGCGGGCTCGTCGTGGATCACCGGTGGCGCCGGCTCGGGTTCGTCGTCGCGGGGCTGGAGGAACAGGTTGTCGAGCCCGGCCCGGCCGGAGCCGTGGGCGAGCAGCATCAGCCCGACCACCGCCATGACCGCGTTGTACTCCCAGCCGCCGTCGTGGGCGTAGAAGCTGTCGCCGCGGACGAGGAAGATGATGGCGCAGTTGAGGACGACGATGCCGAACCCGATGACGGGGGTCGCGAGTCCGAAGATGAGGAGGATGCCCCCGACCACCTCGAACCCGATGACGAGCCAGATGAGGAGCCCCGGGTTGGGTAGGCCGATGGACTCCAGCAGGGCGGCCTCGGCGGCCACGCCTTCGTTCTGCCAGCGGTGCCAGCCGTGGCCGACCATCACCACGCCCATGACGATGCGGGTCAGCATCAATGCGATGTCACGGACGACTCGGATGAAGGCCTTCATGGTGTTCCCAACTCTCACAGCTTTGGCCCCATGGTAAGCCCCGGAGGGTGTTCGTGAGGGGTTGGGATCGGGTGACCCGCCTGGCGTCGATACTGGGCGCATGAGGAAGCGGGTCCTGGTGGCGGCCGGTGTGGCCCTGATCGCTGCGCTCGTGCTGGGTGTCTGGGTGAGCAACGAACTGAGGGCCCCGTGCGACCGGGAGATCTACGGGGACCCTCAGGGGGCGCACTCGGTGACCTTCAGCTACCGGCGGGAGGGGTGTCTCCTCCGGGGGGACGAGCACATGCGTGAGCCGACGCGGCACGCGATGGTCCTTGCCCCCGGGGAGCGGCAGGCCCTGTCGTGGCGGGTCTCGGGTCCGCCGGTCCGGGCCACCGTCGCCTCCGCGGCGGGGGAGATCGTTGTGCTGGAGCTGTCCGGGCAGGGGTGCGTCGACTTCGTCCGGGGAGCAGGTGAGCATCAGCTGCTCCTCGAGTTCCCCCGGGGCAGCGGCGAGGGACACGTCGACTGGGGCGAGTCGACGGCCTGCGCCTGACCGCCCGTCGTCTTCCTCGCCTCGGGCCGCCCACGTCGAAGCGGTCACGAATCGCCGTCCTGCTTGTGTTGAAACGTTTCAAACCGGGGTCTCGTGGAGGCAGAGCGGCGGTTCGTGCCTGCTGGGGTGGGGCGCGGTCGCCGTGACGATCCTGCTTCCCGCACACCCTCTAGGCTGAAGGGGATGTCAGTGCTTCGTGCTCTCCGCCTGGAGGCCCTGCCGCCGGAACGTCTCATCTGGGTCGGGGTCGGGGCGAGCGCCGCCCTCAGCGGGCTGGCGTGGCTCGTCACCCCCGACGCGCCCTGGGCCGGGCGGGCCCTGCACCTGCTCATGACCGGGTGCGTCGCGCTGATGCTGCTGTGCTGGTGGCGGCTCGGACCCCGCTTCGAGCACCAGGCCGGGGTTGCCGTCCTGTGGGCCCTGCCCCTGTTCGCCGCGCCACCGCTGTTCAGCCAGGACGTCGCCGCCTACCTCGCCCAGGGACGCATGCTCGCCGAGGGACTCGATCCGTACACCACCCCGCTGGCCGTGGCGGAACTGCCGGGCCTGCCCGTCGGGCACCACTGGGCCGGCACCACCGCCGTCTACCCGGCCGGGTCCGTGATGATCTTCCGGCTCGCCCACTGGCTCTCGCTCGGCCATGCCGGACTGGGGATCTTCTGGCTGCGGCTCCTCCACCTCGCCGCCCTCGCCGTGACGGTGGCGGCCGTGCGACGCCTCGCCCAGCACCTCGCCGTCCCCGTCCGCTCCGCCCTGTGGCTGGGGGTCACGTCGCCGCTCCTCATCCTCCAGTGGGTCGGCGGGGTTCACAACGACGCGGTGGTCGTGGCCGCCGTGGCCTGGGCCGCCGTCCTCGCCCTGCGCGGCGGCTGGTCGGGGCTCCTGCTGGGCGGGGCCATGATCGGCGTCGGGATGCTCGTCAAGCAGTCGGCGGCCTTCGCCGGGTTCGGGATCGTCGCGATCGCCGTCGCCACCCTCACTCCCCGCTCCTGGCGCGACCTCGCCGTCCGCGCCGGGGCCGCCGGCGGCGTGGCGGTGGCGGTCTTCGTCCTCGTCTCGGTCGCCTCGGGGCTCGGCTTCGGCTGGGCCCGACCCACGGCGGGCAGCCCCCTCACCGCGATGAACTTCTCCCCCTGGTCGTGGCTGGCCCAGCTGTCGCTGCGCATCGCGCCCGGCGGGGCCGCGCTGCCGGTGCTGTCCGCACTCTCGGCTATCACGGTCCTCCTGGCCCTGGTGTGGGTGGTGCGACGCTGGGGCCCCACCCCGGAGGATCCCGGCCGCCCCTGGCTGGTGCTCACCTGCGGGCTGCTCGCGTTCATGCTCGCCGGGCCAGCCATCCAGCCGTGGTACCTCACCTGGGCGGCTCCCTTCCTCATCTTCTGCCTGCCCCGGACCCGGCCCGCGCCGGGCACCGGCATCGACACGGAGGTGGCTGCCGTCGTCGCCGTCGCCGCAGTGACCCTGCTCGGGCCACTCCAGGGCGCCATCGACGCCCTGCCCGCCCTCGCCGTGACGGTCGGCGTCGTCTGGTGGCTGCTGCGGAGACCACGGTCTGACGCCTCGATGACCTCAGGCTGACCTCCGGCCCCGGCCGGGCGGATAGGGTGCGTGCCATGAGCGGGATGTGGAAGAGTCGGCCCACGAACTGGGCCATCCAGTTGAAGGGGGTCAGCAAGAGCTTCCGTCACACCCGCGCAGTCTCCGGGCTCGACCTCAACGTCCCCCTCGGCGGGGTCCACGGCCTGCTGGGGCCGAACGGATCCGGCAAGACCACCACCATCCGCATGCTCCTCGGGCTGCTGCGCGCCGACGCGGGACGCATGTGGATCCTCGACCACGAGGTGCCGGAGCGGCTGCCGGAGGTCGTCCACCGCGTCGGCGCCATCGTCGAGACCCCACGCCTGGCCCCCGGACTGAGCATCGAACGCAACCTCGAGATCCTCGCACTCGCGACGGGGGTCCCGAACGCCCGGGTCACCGAGGTGCTGCTCGAGGTGGGGCTCGGTGGCCGGGTCGACACCCCCTTCAGGGCGTGCTCACTGGGCATGAAGCAGCGGGTCGCGATCGCCGCCACCCTGCTGAAGCGCCCCGACATCCTCATCTTCGACGAACCGACCAACGGGCTCGACCCGGCGGGCATCCAGGAGATCCGCACCACCATGCGGGCGCTGGCCGACGCGGGACGCACCGTCCTCGTCTCCAGCCACCTCCTCGGCGAGATCGAACAGGTCGCGAACTCCGTCTCGATCATCGGGCGGGGCCACGTCATCGCCGAGGGGGATCTGGAGGCGCTGCTCGGCGGCGGCCAGGCCCACGTCGTCGTCGAGGTGGCGGAGGTCGGGCGGGCCAACGAGGTGTTGCGGCAGGCCGGCTACCGGTGCGAGCAGGTCGCGGGGAAGCTCCACGTCAGGTCCGACGGTGACATCCACGCGTCGGAGGTGGCGCGGACCCTCGGGCTGGCCGACCTGTGGCCGTCACATCTGAGCCGACAGCAGGCCAGCCTGGAGTCGGTGTTCCTGCGCCTGACGGAGCACGAGCACCTGTCAGCCACCCAGGGGAGGGCCGCCTGATGATCAACCTGCTCCGGGCCGAGGTGTTGCGACTGCTCAGCAGCGGTGCGCTGCGGGGTTTCGGCCTGCTCGCCCTCGTGCTGGTGTGCTGGCCCGCCATCACCACCGTGGAGGGTGCCGAACCGGTGTCCGAGGCGGACTGGGTTCAGGCCCGGGTCAGCTACGAGAGCGTGGTGGAGCAGCAACAGTTCGAGCTGGAGATGGCCCAGGAGCAGTGTGGGGACGGTGACGAGGACTCCTGCCAGATTGTGGCCGACATGCAGGCCCAGCCCCCGTTGACCGTGGAGGAGTTTCTCCGTGTACCGACCGACTTCACATCGGTGGTCGATCGGACCATCCGGGTCATGGGAGTTCTTTCCCAGCTCCTCGTCTTCGCCTTCCTCTCCCAACACGTCGGGTCCCAGTTCTCGACGGGCGAGGTGGGGACCCAGCTGACGTTCACCCCCAACCGGCGGCAGGTGATGTGGGCCAAGATCATCGTGGCCACCGTCGCCGCCGCGGCGATGACCGCCCTGTGGTTCGTTCTGGGGCTGACGATGGACGTGCTGGCCTACAGCTGGGTTCGAGGGCCCGAGGGAGTGGTCGGCCACATCGGTATGGGAGCGGTGGTGGGCAGGTACTTGCTCAGTACGTTGCTCGCCGCGGCCCTGGCAGCGACCCTCGCGTTGCTCTTCGCCTCCCCGTGGCGGGGGCCGGTGTTCATGTTCTTCGTCTTCGCCGGAACCCAGCTGCTGCCGTTGTCGGTGCGCAGTGGTCCCGTCCTGTCCGCCATCGTGCCGCTGCCCTACGTCGAGGCACTCGTGGAAGGCGAGTACATCGAGTTCATGGAGTTCTCCTCCGACGGTCCCAGCGTGCCGGTTCTCGAACTCACCTTCTGGCACGGCCTCGCCTACTGTCTCATCGTGCTGGCCCTGCTGATCGCCATCACCTCGTTCCGGTTCTCCCGCCGCGACATCCTCAAATAAGAGGGTGCGCGGATAGGGGGATCGTGACGAGGATCGTCACGGTGGCCTCTTGGCAAGGCGGACGACGAAGAGCGCACTGGATTGTGCGTTTGAGGAGGACAACGCTGCCAGGGGGTTACCGGGGCGACCGCAGTGGATTCGCCTATCCGCGCACCCTCTAAGAGGGTGCGCGGGTAGAGTCGGGCCGTGCGATACGTCTCCACCCGCGCCACCACCGCCGACACCCGCGGCTTCAGCGACATCCTGCTCGAGGGCCTCGCCCCCGACGGCGGCCTCTACCTGCCCGTCGAGTACCCGACGGTCGACGACGCGACCCTCACCCGGTGGCGCACCGTCCTCGCCGACGAGGGCTACGCGGGTCTGGCCTTCGAGGTGTGCTCCCTGTTCGTCGACGACATCCCCGCCGACGACCTGCGCGCCATCTGCCAGCGGGCCTACGCCCCCGCGAAGTACCTGGACCCCGCCGTCGTGCCCGTGTCGCAGCTGTCCGACGGGTTGTGGCTGGCGCACCTCAGCAACGGTCCGACCGTCGCGTTCAAGGACATGGCGATGCAGCTGCTGGGGGAGCTGTTCCCCTACGAGCTGGCGCGCCGTGGCGAGACCCTCACCATCCTCGGTGCGACCTCCGGCGACACCGGGTCGTCGGCCGAGCACGCCCTCAAGGGACGCGACGGGGTACGGGTGGTCATGCTCTCCCCGGCCGACCGGATGACCGCGTTCCAGCAGGCCCAGATGTACGCCCTCGACGACCCGAACATCGTCAATCTGGCCGTCGAGGGGGTCTTCGACGACTGCCAGGACCTCGTCAAGGCCGTCAACGCCGACGCGGAGTTCAAGGCCCGACACCGCATCGGTGCCGTCAACTCCATCAACTGGGCCCGGCTCATGGCGCAGATCGTCTACTACTTCGCCGCCTGGTTGCGGATCTCCGAGGGTGGGCCGCTCAGCTTCGCGGTCCCGTCGGGCAACTTCGGCAACATCGCCGCCGGTCACATCGCCCGTCGCATGGGGCTGCCGATCCGTCACCTCGTTCTCGCCACCAACGAGAACGATGTCCTCGACGAGTTCTTCCGCACCGGGATCTACCGGGTGCGTTCCGCCGAGGAGACCCTCGCCACGAGTTCCCCGTCGATGGACATCTCCAAGGCATCGAACTTTGAGCGCTTCGTCGCCGACCTCCTGGGACGCGACGGGGCCCTCGTCGCGGAACTGTTCGGGCGTCGGCTCCCCGCCGAGGGCAGCCTCGACCTGTCCGCGACGGATCGTTCCGGTTCCGGTTTCGTCTCCGGTTCGTCCCGGCACGCCGACCGCCTGGCGACGATCCGTGCCACGTGGGAGCAGGACCGGGTCCTCATCGACCCGCACACCGCCGACGGCGTCCACGTCGCCCGTCGACTGCTGGCCGAGGGCACCGTGGCCGGGCCTGTCGTCGTGCTCGAGACCGCCCTGCCCGTCAAGTTCGGTGAAACCATCATCGAGGCGGTCGGGGTGACCCCGCCGCGGCCCGCCGTCTTCGACGGGATCGAGGACCTGCCCCGCCACGTGCGGCGGATCCCCGTCGATGTCGACGAGGTGAAGGCCGTCATCGCCGCGTTGTGAGGTCGGGGGTGCCCTCGGGGGCGATGAGGGTGCCTTGTACGCTGATGGAGCGGATCTGGAAAGTGATCTAGGAGGGGTGATGCTGGACTGCGCCATCATCGGTGCTGGCCTGGCCGGTCTGGTTGCCGCGCGCGACCTCAGGAATCGTGGTCTCGATGTCGTCGTGCTGGAGGCGAGGGACCGTGTCGGGGGACGCGTGGAGAACGCCGCCCTGTCGGATGGCAGCCAGGTGGAGCTGGGGGGACAGTGGATCGGTGCCGGCCACGACGCCATCCTCGAACTCGTGCATCGTTACGGGCTGAGCACCATCGGCCTGCCCGCCGAGGGGAACCTCATGGTGCGCATCCACGGGCAGGCGACGTCGGTGCCGTCGAAGGCCGACGGGAAGGAACTCACCCCGTTCGAGGTCTCCGACCTCAGTCAAGGGCTGCTCCGGCTGCGTCGCCTGGCGAAACGGCTGGCGGAGGACCCGACCTGGGTCAAGGCGAACAACGCGTGGCTGCAACAGGACCTCCGACGCTGGGTGCGGACCAACCTCCGCACCTCCGGGGCGCAGGAACGCTTCGGCGAGGTCTACACGGCGGCCTACGGTCCCATGACCGAGGACGAGACCCTGCTGGAGGGGCTGCGTCAGATCAACTCGGGGCCCGACCTGGAGTCGATGCTCGCCTCCAACGGAGGACTGAACCAGCAGCGGGTCGACGGTGGAGTGGCAGCCCTGTGCGAGGCGATCGCCGCGGAACTCGGCGACGCGGTGCGGCTCGGCGAGCCCGTCGTCAAGGTCAGCCACGACGACATGGCTGTCCTCACCCTCGCCTCCGGGGAGACCGTCGAGGCGCGGACCGTCATCTCGACGCTGCCGCCCCGGCTCGCGGTCGTGCTGGAGCACGACCCGGCGCTGCCGACGTGGCGCGCCGAGGCCGCGGAGAAGGTCGCGGCGGGCAACGTCATCAAGGCCTTCCTCATCTACGAGCGTCCGTTCTGGCGTGACAAAGGGCTCTCCGGGCAGTCGAGTTCCGATGAGGGGGCGGTGCGGGTCACCTTCGACACCACCCGACCCGATTCGGAGCGGGGGCATCTGCTGGGCTTCTTCGAGGGAGTTGAGGCTGGTTCCTACGCCAACCGGTCCAGGGAGGAGCGTCGGCAGGCGTTCATCGACTCCGCCGTGAAGGTCTTCGGGCCCGAGGGGGCCGAGGCGATCGAGTACATCGAACGGGACTGGAGCGCGGAGGTCTACACGGGTGGCTGCCACGGCGCCCACTTCGCGCCGGGGATCTGGAGCTCGAACGGCCCGGTCCTCGCCGCGCCGGAGGGGTGCCTCCACTGGGCCGGGGCGGAGTACTCTTCCCGGTTCAACGGCTACATGGAGGGCGCGGTGCGATCCGGCGAGGAGGTCGCGGCGGCCGTCGCGCGGGCGTTGATCTGAGAGGGCGCGCTGACAGGCGAAATCTGCTGCGGTCGTCCCGGTGTCCCCCTGGCTGTGTTGTCCTCCTTGAACGCACGGTCCAGTGCGCTCTTCGTCGTCCGCCTTGCCAGGAGGCCACCGTGCCGATCCTCGTGACGATTCCCCTATCCGCGCACCCTCTGAGAGGGCGCGCGGGCATGGCACCATTGAGGACATGCGCAAGCCTCGTGTTGTCATAATCGGGTCCGGGTTCGGCGGGTTGTTCGCAGCGAAGGCCCTGCGCCGGGCCGACGTCGAGATCACGCTCATCGCCCGGACCGCCCACCATCTGTTCCAGCCGCTGCTCTACCAGGTGGCGACGGGCATCCTCAGTGAGGGGGAGATCGCCCCGGCGACCCGCGAGATCCTGCGACGGCAACGCAACGTCCGGGTCCAGCTGGGGCTCGTCACCCGCATCGATGTCGAGGCGCGCCAGGTCCACTGGCGGTTCCACGACCGCACCCACGTCACCGAGTATGACCACCTCGTCGTCGCGGCCGGGGCGGGGCAGTCGTACTTCGGCAACGACCAGTTCGCCCGGTTCGCGCCCGGCATGAAGTCCATCGACGACGCCCTCGAGCTCCGGGCCCGGATCTTCGGCGCCTTCGAACTGGCGGAGGCGGAGCCGGAGGGGGCGGACGTCTCCCGGCTGCTGACCTTCGCCGTGATCGGGGCTGGGCCGACGGGTGTGGAGATGGCGGGGCAGATCCGGGAACTCGCCTCGAAGACCCTCGTCGGCGAGTTCCGTCGCATCGACCCGCGCCAGGCGCGGGTGGTGCTCATCGAGGGTGGGCCGCGGGTGCTGCCGAGCTTCGGCGAGGACCTCGGCGACGTGGCCCGCCGTTCCCTGACCAGCCGCGGCGTCGAGGTCTGGACCGACACCCTCGTCACCGACGTGGACGCCCGCGGCATCGTCGTGAAGCGCCCCGGCGGGGAGTCGGAGCGGCTGGAGACGGTGTGCAAGGTGTGGGCGGCCGGTGTCGCGGCGAATCCGCTGGGCGCGCAGCTCGCCGAGCAGACGGGGGCGGAGACCGACCGCGCGGGCCGGGTGAGGGTGCAGCCCGACCTCACCCTGCCGGGGCACCCGGAGGTGTTCGTCGTCGGGGACCTGGCCGCCGTCGACGGGGTGCCGGGGGTGGCGCAGGGGGCCATCCAGGGGGCCCGGTACGCGGCCTCGGTCATCCGTGGTCAGATCGACGGGGCGCGCCCCCTCGATCCGTTCCGGTACAAGGACAAGGGCTCCATGGCGACCATCTCGCGGTTCGCCGCCGTCGTGAGCGCGGGGCGGCTCAGGATGACGGGGTTCCTCGCCTGGCTGGCGTGGCTGCTCCTCCACCTGCTCTACATCGCCGGCTTCAAGCAGCGGTTGTCGACGCTGCTGCACTGGTTCATCAGCTTCCTCACCCGGGGCCGCTCGGAGCGGGCCACCACCAACCAGCAGATGGTGGGTCGGTTGGCGCTGGAGGAGCTGGGTGAGGGGTCCAGCGGCCGTCTCATGGACGGTCGGGCGCGGGGGAGCGTCGACGGATCGTGAGCGCAGGGTGAGGGGGCGCCCCTGTCCGCGCCCTGACAGCCCCTCCCACCCCTCCCGTCGGCCTCCTCAACACGCTGATTCGCCTGCCTTGGGTCGGAAACGCCTGTCTTCTTTCACTTTGCCTGCCGAACTAGACAGGCGAGCCGCCGTTGAGGCAGGCGAGCCACACCCAACACAGGCGAACCCGCGACAAGGCAGGCGAAACCAGCGCGGTCACGAATCGCCGTCCCGCTTCGCTTGAAACGTTTCAAACGGGGCTTTCGTGGAAGCCGAACGGCGGTTCGTGACCGTGGTTCAGGATGAGGGGGGTCGGTAGGATCGGCGCATGGAGATCAAGGTCGAGGGCGAGGCGGAGCGGCGCGTCGCCCCGGAACTCGCGGTGTTGAGCGTCAACCTCGAGTCGGAGGGTGCGAACCGGGAGCGGGTGGTGCGCGCCGTCGGGGTCCTGAGCCGCGAGTTCGCCGACGCGGTCACCCCGCTGGAGCCGTCGGCGATCCGGGGCTGGACCCTCGAACCGGTGCAGCTGCTGTCCTGGACGGTCGGGCGGCGCGGCAGCTCGTCGAGGTTCGCGGCCAGCGCCAGCGCGACGGTGACCTTCCACGACCGGCAGGCCCTCGCCGATTTCTGCCTGGCCTGGGGTGAGCGTGACGGCGTCGAATTGTTCTCGACGGACTGGAGACTCACCCCGGAGACGGAGGAGGCCGTGGAGACCGAGCTGCTGACGGAGGCCGTGAAGCAGGCCCGGCGTCGCGCCGAGATCCTCGCGGCGGCGTCGGGGGCCGCCATCACGGGCTGCACCCACCTGTCCGACCACTGGGTCAGCGGTGCCCGGGGCAAGGAGGAGCCCGTGGCGATGAAGCGCCGTATGCGGGAGACGTCGTCGTTCTCGTCGGCCCCCGAGGCGCGTCCGGAGGACCTGCTGCTGTCGGTGAGGGTCTACGCGACCTTTGAGGCGGACTGACGGGTGGCCGACGCGGCGCTGGGGCGGGCCCGGCTCGTCGCGCAGGGGCTGGTCACGCGCCTGTTCGACTCGCCGAGGGATGCGGCCGGCGCGTTCGGTGCGCATCAGGGCCAGGACCTGCCCGGGGTGGTCGCGTCCCTCGCGCTGCGTTGCGGCGGCGACGTCGACGCGGTGGTGGCGGCGTTCGCGCGGGGTGAGATCGTGCGGGGCTACCCGATGCGCGGCACGGTGTTCGCGATGGCGGCGCAGGATGCGGCGTGGATCACGCAGCTGTGTGTCGGCCCGGGGCTGCGGCAGTCGGTGCGGCTGCTGGACAAGCGCGGGCTGGGGGAGCGGCACCGGGCCAGGAGCGAGGAGGTGGCCCGGGAGCTGCTGGCGGCGGGACCCCGTCCCCGGGCCGAGCTGGGGGAGCGCTGGGCGGAGGCGGGCCTGTCGGAGGCGCAGGGCGCGAACTACCACCTGCTGGTGCACCTCATCTCCACCGGGGTGCTGTGCCACGGCCCGATCGTCGACGGTGACCAGCACGTCGCGCTGTGCGAGTCGTGGCTGCCCGAGGGCTCGGGGCTCGAGGGGCGGTTCAACGGGGACCGGGAGGCGGCGGCCGCCGAGCTGCTCAGCCGGTACCTGACCTCCCGCGGTCCGGCGACGCTGCGGGACTTCCAGTGGTGGTCGAAGCTGCCGATCGCCGAGATCCGGCGGGCCTTCGAGCAGATCCGGGACCGCTTCGAGGAGGTCGACGAGGAGAGATTCCAGCGGCAGGGGCTGGCCGACGAGGTGCGTGAGGCGGGCCGGTCGGCGTCGCGTCCGCTGCTGCTCCCCGGATTCGACGAGTTCATCCTCGGCTACCAGGACCGGCTGTTCGCGATGACGCAGGACGTCCACGAGCGGCTGGTCCCCGGCAACAACGGGATGTTCCGGCGCCCCGCGATCAGCGGGGGCCGGGTCGTCGGCACGTGGAAACGGGGCGGAACCCCGAGTCGTCGCCGCTTCGAGCTGGAGGAACTCGCCCCCGTCCCCGACCGCACCCGCACAGGCCTGGCGGCCTGTTACGACTCCTTCCCCTTTCTGGGCGGGTGAGTGGGTCGTGATGAAACGGAACGAGGCGGGGTTGCAGTTGTCCGAGGGCTCGTACACGATCCCGCGGACCCGGCGCGGTGAGGCGAAACTCATCATCCGGGACGCATCCCTGACGGTCGCCCCCGGGGAGCGGGTCGGGATCGTCGGAGCCAACGGCGTGGGGAAGTCAACCGTGCTCCGGGTGCTCGCGGGGATGCTGCGGCTGGATGCGGGTCAGCTGAGGAACGATGGTGTCCCGGCCGATGACTGGCGGCGCCGGTTCCAACGCTCGGTCCACCTGGCGGCGGGAGCGCCACTCGGGTTCTACCCACGGCTCACGGGAGGCGAGAACCTCCGCTTCCTCGCGGGGCTGTGGGGCGTGACGATGTCCCGTCGCGAGGCGACCCGACGTCTCGTCGAGGTCGGCCTGGCGGCGGAGGCCGCCGAGCGGGTGATGTACGCGAAGTACTCCCTCGGCATGCGACAGCGGCTGCATCTGGCCGCGCTGTGGGCCGACCCCCGGGCCACCACCCACCTGTTCGACGAGCCGACCACCGGGCTGGACGAGGCGGGGGTCCGCATGCTCCGGGAACGGGTGCTCGCGGCCGAGGACCGGGCCCAGGTGCTGGTGAGTCACGACCCTGACTTCCTGGCGGCGGTGTGCACCCGAACGGTGAGGTTGGACGATGCGCGCCTGGTCGGCTGAAGGGCTGCTGTTCCTCGTCTGGCTGCAGTGGGTGGACCGCAGGGCGACCTCGTCGTTCGTGGTCGGCGTGACCCTGCAGATCGGGGTGCTCAGCGCGGGGCTGTGGCAGCTCCGCGCCGAACCCCGGGAGGTGGTCCTCGCCGGTGCCTTCCGGGCGATGTTCCTCCTCGGGACGGCGGTGTGCGCGCTGTCCGCGATGTCGGCCTTCCAGAACGAGTTCCGCTTCCAGACGGTGTGGCAGACCTTCCGCGACACCGCGGGCTTCGGCCGCCTGATGCTGGCCCGCGCCCTGGCGATGACGGTCATCACCGCCCCGGCCCTGGCCCTACCTTTCGTGGTCGCGGCCCTCATCACCCCGGAGAGCGTGTGGATCGCTGCCGGGGTGTACGTCGTCGGGCTGGTGGTGCTCACGGCCTACACCCACGTGCTGACCCTGGGTCTGGCCGTCGCCTACCGTCCGGCCCAGGTGGTGCCCTGGATCCGGCAGGGTGTCATGGTGGTGGCCCTCGGAACGGTGACGTTCCTGTCGCCGGTGTGGCTTCGTCAGGCGTTCCCGTTCGTGTGGTTGGAACGCATGGCCGAACCGGGCAGGTTCTGGGGTGGTGCAGCGGTGGCGCTGGTGCTGACGGCGCTCTGGTGGCTGGGGCTTCGCCTCCTCCTTGCCCCCGTCGCCCGACGGGTCGTGCACCGTCGGCTGCTCGACAACGTGGAGAACCGATGAAGCGGATCCGGACGGTCATGGGGGCGCCGCTCGTCGCGTTGGTGCGGCAGCAGTCCGTGCCGGGACTCATCAGCGCGCTGGGGGTGCTGCCGGTCCTCAACGCCCTGGTGCTCGGCGGCCTCTACCAGAGCCTCGGCGGACGCGGGATGGATCTGGCCCGGTTCAGCACGCACTGGCCCTACTTCGTCGCCGTGGCCGCCTTCGTGGCCGGGGCCGCGTCGTGGGAGATGGAACTGCTCTCGGCGACGCGCGGACACTACCGGGGACGCGTGATGCAGGCCCTGGGTTCGCGGGCCGGGTACGTCGTCGTCGCGGCCGGTTCCATCGTGGCGCTGTTCCTGGCGCTCAGGATCTGGGTCGGTTCGGAACGGCTCGGGGCGGAGGCCCTGGTCATGGGCGCTCAGCTCGCGGGATTCGCCGCCCTGGGATCGGGGGCGGCCCTGGCGTGGGGATTCGGGAGTGACAAGGGGGTCAACAATCTGGTGCAGGTGGCGCCCTGGGTGTTCGCCCTCGGCCCCGGCCCGTTCCTCCCGTCGGGGCTGCCGGTGGTGGGCGGACTGTTCCCGGCCAACGGGCAGGTCCTCGACGTCCGGGTTGAGCTGTGTCGTGCCCTCGCGGCCTTCGTCGTGGGGATGCTGTTGGCGCATCAGGCGCTCGGCCCCGGCCGGAGGCCGGTCTTTCTGGGGTCGTGACTCAGCGGCGTTCGATGCGTTCCAGCCTCACGTGGTCGAGTTCGAACGGGGCGAGGTCCGCCCAGTCGCCTTCGAAGGTGAACTCGGTGAAGGTCGAGGTGGGGAACCAGCACTGCAGCGCGTCGGCCTCGCGGGGGTTCGAGGCGTAGCTGAGCTGGGCCGCCAGGGCCGGGATCGACGGGGCGTGACCGACGACGAGGAGACCGGTGATGGCCGGGTCGGTCTCGCTGATGTGCTGGAGCATCGCCTCCGACCCGTCGTGGTAGAGGGAGTCCAGGAACTCGACGGGGATGTCGAGGCCCAGGGCGGCGAAGGTCTGGCGGGTGCGGGTGGCGGTCGAGACCAGGGCGTACCCGAGGCCCAACCCACGCAGCTCCAGCCCGGCATCCTGGGCGTCCTGCACCCCGCGGGGCAACAGCTCGCGGGCATGGTCGCCCCCGGGGTTGCTGGCCTGGGTCTTCGCGTGGCGCATCAGCACGAGTCGTCGCATGGGCCCAACTCTACGAGGTCCCGCTTCGGCGGGCCGCCTCACCGCGTCACGGCCTTCACGTGTGGAGGCGTTCCAGGTGCTGATCGGCGATGCTCGTCGACTCGAGCTGCAGGGTGCAGTGCTCGATGCTGATCTCGTGGTGCCGCTCGAGGCACTCCTGGATCTGGGAGAGGATCTGCTGGGAATGGCCGTCGCGGAAACACTCCTCGGCCAGCACAACGTGCGCGGTCAGGATGGGCTGATCCGTGGACACCATCGAGGCGTGGAGGTCGTGAACCCCCTGGACGTGGGGCAGCGTCAGGATGTGGGACCGGACCTCGCTCAGATCGAGGTCGGCAGGGGTCTCCTCCAGCAGGATCATGGTCGAGCGGCGCAGCAGCAGGACAGCCCTGGGCAGGATCAACGCGGCGACGATCAGCCCCGCGACGGCGTCGGCGCGCATCCACCCGGTCAGGGCGACGACGACGGCCGAGACGATCACCGCCACCGAGCCGAGGGCATCGTTGAGGACCTCCAGGAAGGCGGCCCGCATGTTGAGGTTGGCGTCCCGGCCACCCGCCAGGACCAGCAGGGCGAGCAGGTTGCCCAGCAGCCCGAGCGCACCGATGACGATCAGCCCGCCAGGACTCACCTCGGGGGGTGCGAAGAGCCGGAGGATCCCCTCCCCGACGGCGTAGCACCCGACGACCAGCAGGATGCCTGACTGGAGGGCCGCCGAGAGCACCTCCGCGCGTTGCCAGCCCCAGGTGCGACGATCCGACGGGGGACGCGCCATCAGCGTCGCCGCGATGAGGGCGACGATGAGCCCCATGGAGTCGGTCAGCATGTGTGCGGCATCCACCAGGAGTGCCAGACTCCCCGTGACGAGGGCGCCGATGATCTCCACCACCAGGATGCTGCCGGTGATGGCGAGGGCGGCGATCAGCCTCCGACGATTCGTGGAGCCGTGCGAGTGCCCGTGTGAATGTCCGTGGTCGTGCATCTGCTCCCACCCTCACTGGCCGCAGTCGACGGGGATCTCGCCGGTTGCTCCGAGCAGTGACTGGGCGGCGGCCAGCAGCTCCGCGGTCAACTCCGGTTCCGCCAGCGAGTAGAAGGTCGCCCGTCCCCGGACCCGGGCGCTCAGCAAACCGGAGTCACGCAACGCACGCACATGGGCGGACACCGTGGACTGTGCCAGTCCCAGATGTCCAACGAGGTCGGCGACGCGGTGCGGGGCCAGCATCAGGTGTTGGATGATGGCCAGCCGGTTGGGGTCCGCCAGGCAGCGGAACAGCGTGGCCGCGAGCTCCACCTCGGGGTCACACTCACCACCTGTTGTCATCGTCATAGGGCGATGATAACGCTGATTGACGATGTCCGGCAAGGGTTTCCAAGGACTTTCCTCGCGTCCGGCCCCGGTGGGGCCGAACCGATGTCAGAGGCCGCGCGGGCAGGCGAATCTGGTCGCGCAACCTCACTCCGGGAGAGGTTTCACCGCGACCACGAGGTCCCGGCGGATCGACGAGTCAACGCGGTGCGCGAACCGGTCCCAGGCCCCGCCGCTGCGGACCTCCAGGCCCGCGTCGGTGAGCATCGCGGCCAGGTCCTCGCGCGGGAGGGAGAGGGTGTTCCAGCTCATCCCCAGCGCCCCACCCGGGTGCAGCTGACCCGCCCAGACCGGGATCGTCTCCGCGAGCAGCTGCGCCGGGGTGCGGGACCGCTTCCCGCCCGTCGTGGCGCCGTGGACGACCCCGTACGGGGCGTCCGTGACGATCGCGTCGAACCGCTTCTTCCCGTACAGCGCCCCCGAGGTGCGGGCGTCGCCGGTGAACACCGTCGCCAGCAGTTCGCGCTTGCCGACGGTGATCCGGACGTCGAAGCGGCGGCCGATGTTCCTCCCCTCGCGGCGCACCGGGGTGATGTCGGCGTTGTGCTTGACCCGCTTGCGACGCAGGTACGTCTTGTAGAACGCGGCCATCGCCTCGAAGGCCTTGTCGTCGGACTCCACCCCGAAGGCGTCGCAGCCCGCGATGAGCGCCGTCGACAGGGTGGTGCCGCGGCCCGCCATCGGATCGAGGACCCGGTACGGGGCGGGCCGGTCGCAGGCGGCGAGGGTGACGTTGAGCAGCAGCCGGGTGAACTGCTCGTTGGTCTTCCCCTGGTACTTGGGGATGGTGACGAGGTCGTCGTCGAGGAGGTCGACGCGGGGCAGCGCGACGGGGTGCAGCATGTCGCCGTCGCGGCGGTACAGCGCGAAGGCCGCCGACTGGGAGGCGATGGTCGCCAGCTGATCGCGGGTGGGGGAGTCGGCCGTGAAGCCGAGGTAGTCCACCCCCGCCAGTTCCACCTGCTCGACCTCCGCGACGAAGGGGGCCGTGATCTCCAGTTCAGCGGCGGTCAGCGCCGCCGCCTCCCCTGCGTAGACGCGGTTGGCGGATGGGTTGCGCAGCAGCAGGTACGACGACATGGCAGCAGTCTTGCATCCGCGATCAGCCGCGGGCCAGCTCGACCCGTCACTTCCAGACGGCGATGAACTCCTGGGTCACGGCGTTGGCGTCGCTGGGGGTGGTGGCCGTGGCCAGAGCCGTCTGCAGCACTCCCCGGTGGGCCTTGGTGTAGCAGCCGTAGAACTTCAGGTCCCGCTCCGTGTCGGTGAGCTGACCGCAGACGCTTTCCCCGAAGGTCTCCGGGTTCTCGAGTTCCTTGGTCAGGGTCTCGAAGAAGAACTCGCCGGGCACGTAGCCGGCGACGAAACGGCCCCTGTCCGAGCTGTCGTACCCCTGGAACTTGAACAACCCTGTGGACTCCTCCTCCTGCAGCTTGACGGCCTTGAAGGTTCCGAACGTCTCCGGGAAGGGCGGCTCCTCGAAGGTCTCATGCGTCGGTTCCGCGGAGGTCGGGGTCGGGGTCGGCGTGGGGGTCGGTTTCTTTGAGGGGGCCTTCGACGACTTCTCCGCGCTGGGGCTCTTCGTGGGTTTCGGCTCCTCGCTGGACTGGGAGGCGGTGGCCGTCGGCTGCTGGCTGCTCTGGGTGGGGGTGGCGACGTTGTCGCCCTGACCGCGGGTGACCAGGTACACGACGAGTCCGCCCACCGCCAGCACCAGGACCACGACCAGCGTGACGAGCAACGGGTTGACCCTCCGGGGCGGGGTGGGCATGCCGTGGTACTGGCCAGGGTCCGGGTACCCCTGTCCCGGCTGGGTGCCATGGCCCGGTGCCGCGTATGCGGGCTGCTGACCGTACTGCTGCTGGTCGTACGGCTGCTGACCGTAGGACTGCTGACCGTAGGGCTGCTGGGACGACGGCGGGTACTGCTGCTGCCAGGGCGTCTGCCCGCCCTGGTGGGGCTGCTGAGGGTAGCCGCTCTGGCCCGGTTGCTGCGGGTATCCACCCTGCTGCTGTTGCGGATGGCCGCCCGGCCCCTGCTGGGGATGGCTGCCCTGGCCCTGCTGTGGGTGGGGCTGCCACGGCTGCCCCATCGGGCCCTGCTGTCCGGAACCTGGCCATTGGTTACTGCTCATCTGTGCCTCCTGCGAACCTATGTTAGAGGTGCCCGGAGAGGTGAGCCCTCACCGGGTCTCGACAATCGGGCGCACAGCGCCCTCAGCTCGACCAGCGGAGAGAGGGGATCCTCGCCGCGTTTCCGCTGGTCGAGCCGCGAAGCGAGCGTGTCGGGACCTCTGGAGGGGTTCCTGCGAACTCTCACGGGGTCTCGACACGGGTCCCTTCACTGCGTTTCGGGTCCCGGCTCGACCAGCGGAGAGGGGGCCCGGAGAGGAGGACACCGGGGTGACCACAGTGGATTCACCCATCGGCGCGCCCTCTCAGCGCAGGAACAGCGCCTTCAGGCGGCGGGAGGCGATGACCGTGCCGAGCACCGCCAGCGCCACGAAGTACAGGGCGTGACCGGCGGTGGCCCAGCCGACCGCCCCGGAGGTCAGATCCCGCATCATCTCGATGCCGTGCCACAGGGGCAGGAACTTCACCACCGTCGCGATCGGCTCCGGGTACACCTCGACGGGGTAGAAGGTGCCGGAGAACAGGAACATCGGCATGAGCGCCACGAAGATCCAGTCCAGTTGCTGGAAGGTCCTCGCGAACGACGTGGCGGCCATGCCGATCCCGGCGAAGCCGAAGGCGATGAGCAGACAGGCTGGGATCGCCAGCAGCGCCCACCACGAGGCGACGAGCCCGAGTGCCGCCATCACTGCCAGGAACGCCGTCGCGTACAACCCGCCCCGGACCAGTGCGACGATGATCTCACCGAAGGCCACGTCCAGCGGCGACAACGAGGTGGACAGCATCCCCTCGTAGAGCTTGTCGAACTTCAGTTTGAAGAACACGTTGTAGACGGTGTCCATCACCGCGCCCATCATCGCGGAGCTGGCCAACAGGCCCGGTGCGATGAAGGCGGCGTAGGCCGTCGCCCCGTCGGCCTGTCCGACGAGGGTGCCGAGCCCGAAACCCATGGCGGCCAGGTACAGCAGGGGTTCGATGCCACCGGTGACCATGACCAGGGTGCTGGACCCCCAGGCCGCCTTGACCCCCCGTCTGGCGACGGTGAGGAAGCCCCAGCGGTGGCCTCCGGCGGCCCGGATCAGGTCCTGGCCGTCCGGCAGCTCCTGACCCTCTGCCACCGCGACCTCCGGTTTCGCGGGTTTCCGACGTTTCTTCCGGCCGATGAACAGCTCCCCGAGCAGCCGGGCTTGGTAGGCCCGGCACGCCAGCCACCAGCCGAGCACCGCCAGTGCTGCCAGGTAGGCGACGTGCACGACTGGCAACCACCATGGCGCCGCCTGGCCCAGGGTGATGATCCGTGCCAGGTTCACCCCGTGCCACAGTGGCGAGGCCCAGCCGACGGGCTGGAGCCAGATCGGCAGTACCTCCAGCGGGAAGTAGGTGCCGGAGAACAGGGTCAACGGCAGCACCACCAGACGGCTGAAGAGCGAGAACTGCCCCTTGTCCTCCGGCTGGTGGGTGGTCCAGGCCGCGACGAGGTTCCCGAAGGCCCAGGCTGTGAGCAGCGCGATGGGGAGCAGGAACACCGCGTTGAGGATCGTGACACCGCCGAAGGGCAACAGCACGAGGACCACCGTCGCCACGCTGATGGTGTAACGCAGTGAGCCTCCGATCATGTGGCCGGTGAAGAGTTGGTGCGGGGTCGTCGGGGTGGTGGCGGCGGACAGGTACGTCTCGAACCACTTGAACCCGGCCATCACTCCCATCATGTTCTCGATGTGGGCGCCGTGCACGGCGACGCTGAGGATCATCGCCGGTGCGACGAACTGCAGGAACGGCACCCCGAGGGCGCCGGGACTGGCCTGGTCCACCACCACGCCGAGTCCCACCCCCAGCGCCAGTACTGTCAGCAGCGACTCCGCGGTGCCGGTGCCGAAGACACTCCCCGCCCAGGCGCGCAGCTGCATCACCACGTTCTTCGCATGCAGGAGCGACCCCCAGCGGGCGACGCGCCGCGCCTGGGCATCGTGGTTGATGGTGTGCTCAGTCAATGAGGGACCGTCCCGTCAGACGGAGGAACACGTCCTCGAGGGAGCAGCGTCGCACCAGCGCGGACAGGGGCTCCAGACCGAGTCCATGGACGGCACTCAGGATGGCCTCGCCGTCGGCGGCGTAGACCAGCACCCGGTCCGGCAGCACCTCGATGCGATCCCCGATCCCGGCCAGGCTCTCCGCGGCCTCTGCGTTCCGGCTGGAACCGAAACGCAGCTCCGCGACCTCCTTGCCCGCGTGCTCCCGGACGAGATCCGGGGGCGTACCCTCGGCGACGATGCGACCGTGGTCGACGACGATGAGCCGGTCGCACAGCTGCTCCGCCTCATCCATGTGATGCGTGGTGAGCAGGAGCGTGGTGCCCTTCTCCTTGAGCTGGAACAGCCGGTCCCACAGGATGTGCCGGGCCTGCGGGTCGAGGCCGGTCGTCGGCTCGTCCAGCAGCACGATCCGCGGATCCGAGACGAGCGCCCTCGCGATGGTGAGACGTCGTTTCATGCCGCCGGACAGGTCGTCGACGCGGGAGTTCTGCTTCTCGACGAGCTGCGCGAACTGGAGCAGCTCGTTGGACTTCGCCTCCAGCCAGGGACGGGGCAACCCGAAGTAGCGGCCGTGGAAGATGAGGTTCTGTCGCACCGTCAGCTGCAGGTCGAGGTTGTCGGTCTGGGGGACCACACCGAGGTGGGCTCGGATCCGGGGGCCCTGGTCGTCGGGGTCCATGCCGAGGATGCGAAGTTCCCCGCCGGAGCGCTGCGAGACGCCGGAGATCATCCGCATCGTCGTCGACTTGCCCGCCCCGTTGGGCCCGAGGAGCCCGAAGGAGGTGCCGGGCTCCACCTCGAAGTCGATGCCCTTGACCGCCTCGAAGTCCCCGTAGGACTTGCGCAGTTGGCGGGCGAGGATCACAGGTTCAGTCACGGCCCGCAACCCTACTCGATGGGGCCGACAAAAGGCGGACGTCTCGTCGCGTCCTGCCCGACACCGAGGCGGTTTCAGTACATGCCGGGGGGCGGGAAGTCGACGAAGCGGTCGACGAAGGAGGCGCGTGGGGCGACGCGCCTCTGTTCCGTCGCCCGGTGGGGCATGGTGGCCTGGAGCCATGACAGGAGCTCGTCGGGGACCTTGGCCTTGAGGAAGGGCGTGACCCGGAACCGCAGCACGCGGCTGTGGTCGTAGATCTCCAGGCGGCGACTCTGGTCGACGACCCGGGCGTGGCCGATGTCGGTGAGCCGCATCACCAGCTGCCCCCGCTTCCTGTCCCAGACGACGAGCTGACCGTTCCCGATCGAGACGGTGACCGGCCAGCTGAGCAGCCACAGGATGCCGAACAAGGGGGCCAACAGGGGGATCAGGATCAGCGTGACGAGTAGTCGGGCGGTTCGTGCGCTCTGCTGGTCCTGGTTCATCAGGAAGATGACGACCACCACCAACACGACGGCCAGGTAGGTGATGACGATTCCCCACACGAGGGTCCTGTTCTCAGGGAATGCTCTCATCGAGAAGGTCTTCAAGGTCACCTCCGAACCGTGGAAGCGTGGACGGGAGCAGCCTAACCAAGGGTGGGGTCACACCGGCAGGAACTCCACCGAGCGGTCGGTCCAGCGGAGTTCCTGGACCCGACCCTCCTTCCGGGTCTCGCGCCCGGGCAGGGCGTGGAGCAGTTCGTCGAGGACGGCGTCGCTGGGGTTCGTCAGCCCGTGACAGTTGAGGCGGATGCGGACATTCCCGGCCCGGTCGCAGATCTCCAGGCAGCGGGACAGCGCCGTCACCCGGACCGTGCCGATGTCGGCGAGGGCGATGCGGGCGACCTCCTCCTTCGGTGTCCGAACAACGAGGTCCTCCTGGTTGATCTGGACGGTGCGCTGGGAGTCGAGGAAGGCGATGAGCATGAAGGCGGGGAGCAGCATCACGACGATGCCCGCGGCGTTGACGACCCGGTTGCCCTGAAGTGCGACGGTGTGGAAGAAGTCGCGGTTCGACGCGATGAGCGTGACGAGCACGCTGAGGTACGCACTGGCGATGAGAACTGCCGGCCACTTCTTCGTTGCCTGGACAGTGAACTCGAAGGTTCGCATGTCTCTCCTTCCGACGAGCAGAAGGCTAGTCAGCGGCGGGGCGACATCAAGACCCTTGAGTTCATTGAGACCATAAAGCCGACAGACTCATAGTTTATCGGCTGAGAATCCCCGTGGAAAGGAAGTGTGGAGCTACATTCCTGAGGAAAGCCTCGTCAATGGGCGGTTCGTCGAGTGAATCAGTGATATCTCTGCGCGGTGCGCGACGGTGGGACACCGGGCGGGAAGGTGATCACCCGGTGGCGTCGGTTCCTGGGGCGCTTCCCACCGCGCGGGTCCGGGGCCTCCAGATGCGGCAGCTCCCGCCGCAGACAATCGGCGATCTCGTCCGGTACCGTCGTCGCGGCCGTCGGTTTGAGATCGACGCGGAGCTGGCCGTACCGGTCGAAGGCCTGAAAATTCCGGGTGAGCTTCTGGAAAACCTCCACCCGTGACAGGTCAGTCAGGGGGAAACGGTCCAACTCGACCTTGCCGTCGCTGATGAAGAACTGGCCGTGGGCGATCGTGATGACCCGGGTGGGACTCATGGCGTTGCGGATGAACATCATGCCCCCGAGCGCCACCGGGACGGTGATGTAGGCCGCGGCGACGTCCACGTCGAACTGCATGTGCAGGAAGGCGAGCACGATGAGAGCGCCGAAGCACCAGCCCAGCCCGGCGAGGAACAGGGGCAGGAACTTCGGGCGGAGCTGGAGCGTGAAGGTGTTCATGCGAGGTTGACGTGGTGGTGCTCGAAGGAGGTCCCCTTCGCCCGCTCGATGGAGGCCAGGATCTCCTTCTCGGCCTCGTCGCGGCCCGCCCACGTCGCGCCCTCCACCGACTTGCCGGGCTCCAGGTCCTTGTAGACGGAGAAGAAGTGCTCGATCTCCAGCAGGATGTGCTCGGCCACCGAGTCGAGATCCTTGAGGTGGCGACGGCGGGTGTCGGCCGTCGGCACGCACAGCACCTTGTCGTCGCCGCCCATCTCGTCGGTCATGCGGAACATGGCGACGGCGTAGCACTCGATGAGGCACCCCGGGAACGTCGGCTCCGCGCCGATCACCATCGCATCGAGCGGGTCGCCGTCCTGCCCGAGCGTGCCCTCGATGAAGCCGTAGTCGTACGGGTACTGGGTGGAGGTGAACAGGGTGCGGTCGAGCCGGATGCGGCCGGTGTGGTGATCCATCTCGTACTTGTTCTTCGTCCCCTTGGGGATCTCCACGGTGACGTCGAACAGGACTCGGTTCTCCGGGGTGAAGATGTCGATGCTCTCGATGACGTCATCACTCACTGGGACACTCCTATGATTGGGGAACGGCCGCGGCCACAGCGGCCCGTTTCGCCTGCAACCTTACCGGACCAGGAGTGAGCCGTTGACTTCTTCCCGTCGCCCCTGGCGATCGCTCATCGGTTGGGTGGCGGTCGGCCTGGCCCTCGCGATCGTCTTCCTCATGGCGGTGTTCCACACGACGATCCTCGCCCCACTTGGGTTGGAACGGGTGGGGGCCCCGGCCACGGTGCCCGCGACCCTCTTCGACGCGCCCAGCCCGGAGCCCTCCGCGACGCCGTCGTCGGGCAGCGGCCCCATCGTCGCCGCGGCCACCGGAGGTGAGGGAAGCCTTCCCGACCGGGCGGAACTGGAGGCGCGGCTGAACTCCCTCGACCTCACCAAGCTGCAGGCCGGCGTCCCCGACGGCGGGTCCCTCGTCACCGCCTACGAGGTGCGTGACGTCCTCACCGGCGAGGTCGTCGCCTCCTCCCAGGCGTCCCAGCCGCTCATCCCCGCCTCGAACACGAAGCTCCTCACCGTCGTGGCGCTGCTGTCCGCCTTCGACGGCGACGAGACGTTCACCACACGCGTCGTGGCTCCCGAACCGGGGCGGATCGTGCTGGTCGGCGGCGGCGATCCGCTGCTGACCTCCGTCCCCGACGCCACCTACCCCGGCCCCGCGTCGCTGCAGTCCCTCGCGGAGGCGACGGCGGCCCGGCTCAAGGAGGCCGGGACGACCACCGTCAGCCTCGGCTACGACGCCACCCTGTTCCAGGAGTCCTGGGCGAGCACCTGGCCCGCCAACTACCGCGACCAGGTCACCCCGTTGTCCTCCCTCTGGGTCGACGAGGGGCGTGACGCCGCGCGCGTGCGCAGCACCCAGCCGGCCGTCGACGCCGCCGCCCTGTTCGCCGCGCAGCTGACGGCGGCCGGCATCGTCGTCGACGGCGCGCCCGTGGCGGAGACGGCCAGCGGCGAGGAGGTCGCGAGTGTGTCCTCCCCGCCTGTCCACGCCATCGCGGAGGTGGCGATGCAGAGCTCGAACAACTCCTTCACGGAGGTGCTCGGGATGCACCTCGCCCTCAAGGTCGGCCAGCCCGCCACCTTCGCCGGCTCCGCCGCCGCCATCCAGGCCGAGCTGACGAAGCTCGGGCTGTGGGCCGACGGCGCGGTGCTGCACGACGCCTCGGGGCTGACGCGGGACAACATGGTGCCGACCTCGATGCTGGCCGGGGCCGTGCAGCGGCTCATGACCGAGCCGAGGATGTCGGTGATCCTCGACGGTTTCCCCGTCGCCGGGGTCTCCGGTTCGCTGGCCGACCGGTTCACCGACGAGCTGGCCCTGCCCGCCCGCGGCGTGGCGAAGGGCAAGACGGGGACCCTGTCCCTCGTCGGGACCCTCGCCGGGACCACCGTCACCGCCGACGGCCGTGAACTTGCCTTCGCCTTCATCACGAACGGCTCCACCGACGGCTGGGCGGCCAGGGTCTGGATCGACCAGGCGGTGGGCCGGATCACCGAGTGCGGGTGCTGATGAACCGTCGGCCCCACATCGCGTGGCCGGTGGCCCTGCGGGTCGCGGGGCTGCTGGGCGATCCCGGGCCGGCCATCCCGCGCCCGGCCGCGCTGCGGACCGTCGCCGCGTTGCGGGTCTCGGCGCGCCGGGCGGGGGAACTCGTCGTCGAGCGTGCCGGGATCGGCGGTGGACCTGCCGGGGACGTGGTCGTCGTGGATCGTCCCGGCTGGGTGCGGCTGGCGGGTGGCATGACGGCGGAGATGCTGGCGCGGCTCCCCGGTGTGGAGCGGCCCGACGGCGTGCTGAAGCGGCTCGTCGGCCTCGGGTACGGCACGGTCGCGGGGGCGGTGCTCGCGGTGATGGGGCGGGGGATGCTCGGCCAGTTCGACCCGCTGCACGGGAGGCTGGTGCTGCTGGCCCCGAGCATCGTCGAGGTGCAGCGACGGTGGGGTCTGGTTCCCGACGACCTCCACCTGTGGGTGGGGCTGCACGAGCAGACCCACGCCGTGCAGTTCAGCGCCGCGCCGTGGCTGCTCGGGCACCTCGAGGAACGCATGCTCGACCTGCTCGGCGACGACCCGGCTGTCGCGGAGATGGCGTCGGGCCTGCTTGCCGGTCGTGGGCTCGGCTCGGTCATGCTGAGCGCGACGGGGCAGGCCCGCCTGGCTGAGCTCGTCGCCGCCATGAGCTTCCTCGAGGGGCACGCCGATTTCGTGACGGAGACGGTGGCGCGGGATCACATCCCGACCGCGGGGGCGCTGGCCGCCGCGTTCCGACGCTCCGAACCGGCCCGCGGGTGGCGGCGGTTCATCGGTGGCCTGGACAAGGCGGCCCAGTACCGCATGGGGCTGGGTTTCTGCCGCCGGGTCGCGGAGCAGGCGGGGGCGGAGGCCCTGGGGGCCGCCTTCGAGGAGCCGGGGTGGCTTCCGGGCCCCGAGGAGATCGCGGATCCCCGGGCGTGGCTGAGGCGGGTCCATGGCCAGGCGTGAGCTGGGGAGGGACGCGTTGCGCGTCGGACAGGCGGTGGCCGCGCTGCTGCCCGCCGGGCCGGTGGTCGTCGGGGTCTCCGGCGGGGCCGATTCGATGGCCCTGGCCCTGGGGGCTACCTGGGCGGCGCCCCGACTGGGCAGCGTGGTGAAGGCGGTCGTGGTGGACCACGGGTTGCAGCCCGGGTCGGCTGCGGTCGCGGCCGCCACCGTCGATCGGCTCGGGGCGGCCGGGATCGTCGCTGAGGTGCGTACCACGCATGTCAGCGACGATCGCAACATCGAGGACGCGGCCCGCAGCGCCCGGCTCGAGCTGCTGGCGAGCGATGGGCATCCGGTGCTGCTGGGCCACACCCTCGACGATCAGGCGGAGACGGTGCTGCTGGGGTTGCTGCGCGGTTCCGGGACGCGGTCGCTCGCCGGGATGGCACCCGTGCGTGGCCCCTTCATCCGGCCCCTGCTGGGGATCAGGCGGGCCGAGACCGAGGCGGCCTGCCGGGACTGGGGGGTCGAGTGGTGGGAGGACCCGATGAACCGGGATCGCCGCTTCGCCAGGGTGCGAGCCCGGGCGGCGGTGGCCACCTTGTCGGAGGAACTGGGGCGAGACGTCGCGGTGGCGCTCGCCCGGAGCGCGGACCTGGCCCGGGCCGATGCCGACCATCTCGACGCGCTGGCCGCCGAGGCCCTCGCTCGCGCCGTGGTGGATGGACAGCTGGAGGTGAGCGGGGTGGCAGAGCTGCCGGAGGCCATCCGCGGGCGGGTCGCGTTGTCATGGCTGCGCGGGCAGGGGGCCTCCCCGGGGCGCAGCCACGCCACCGCGGTCGTGGGACTCGTGCTGGACTGGCGCGGCCAGGGGCCCGTCGACGTGCCGGGCGGGACCGTGCGACGCGACGGGGGAAGGCTGCGGTTTGACCGTCGCGGCCTGTGATGGGTTGAGTGTTTCCCGGGGGAGAGGAGAACCATGCTGGCCAAGCCCTACGCCGTCGTGCGCACCGTGACGATCGAGGCACTGCCGGAACAGGTCCACGCGATGATCGCCGACCTGGGATCGTGGGTGCTGTGGTCGCCGTGGGAGGGGCGGGATGCAACGCTGGTGCGTCGGTTCTCCCACCCCACGACGGGCCCGGGCGCCTGGTTCGAGTGGGAGGGCAACTTCCAGGCCGGTCAGGGGCGGGTGGAGATCCTCCACGTCAGCGACGACTCCGTCTCGCTCGACGTGCAGTGGCGACGCCCGGTGGTCTCCGAGCAGCAGATGGAGTTCCGGCTGGCCCGAACGGGGAGCGGGACCCAGGTGACGTGGACCACCCATGGGGAGATCAGCGGGGCCATCCGGGTTCTCGCCTACTTCGTGCCGATGAGCCGGATCCACGGACCGACGTTCAGCCGTGGGCTGGCCCGCCTCAAGGCTGTCTGCGAACGTCGTCCGTGACCGGCGTCGGCTCCGGGACAGGGCAGGAGGTCACTGCCAGGCGGCGTTGAACTCCTTGGTCGTGGCGAGGACCTCGTCGACCGACTTGGCGTTGATGCTCGAGGTGACGAGGGTGCCGCCATGGACGGCCCGCACGCAGTTCCAGGAGTCCTCGGAGCCGTCAAGGTTGAGCTTGCCGCAGGCGATGTCCCCGTCCTTCTTGGCGTCGGTGAACTGGCTCTCGTAGTACTGGGCCAAGGTGGGGGACGAGGTGAACATGGTGATGAAGACGTCGCCGTTGGTGGAGGTGTAGGTGCCGAGGACGTTGCTGGGATCGGTGATCGAGGTGTAGTCACCGAACGACGACGGGAAGTTCGGGGCGTTGCTCCCTTGGCCCGGGTCGAAGGTGGGCTCGTCGGTCTCCTTGCTCGGCGTCTTCTCCGGCTTCTTCGGCTCAGGTTTCTCCGACTCCGGCGCCTTGGACGGCTCCTTCGGCTCCGGGGAGGGGGTGGACTCCTTCGACTTCTCGGGGGCCGGCGCCGACGTCGTGGTGGTGGGGGTGGCGGAGGAGCCCTGGTTGCGCATGATGAGGTAGGTCACGCCGACGCCGAGGGCGACCACGATGACGGCGATGAGCGCGATGAGCAGGGCCTTGGAGTTCTTCCCCGGGGGTTGGGGGCCGCCGTGGCCCGGCATCCCCGGTCCTTGGCCGTCGTAGGGGCCGCCGTATCCGAGGCCGCCGTATCCCTGTGCAGGATACTGCTGTGGGGCTTGCCCGTAGGGCGCCGACCCCGGATAGCCCTGCTGCGGGTGGCCGGTGGGGTTCGGTTGGGGGTATCCGCCGGGATTCTGCTGCGGGTAGCCGCCCTGGTTGCCCATGGGGCCCATGGGGCCGCCCTGCCACTGGTTGTTGCTCATGTGTTCCTCCTGAGGTTCAATGCTAGGGGCCGCGGGGTCAACCCACCCTCCGTCGAGGCAGGGTTGGTTCCTGAGCTTCGCACGTGCTAGTGTTCATCCCCGGATCCAGTCCGATGCGCGAGTGGCGGAATGGCAGACGCGCCGGCTTCAGGTGCCGGTGCCCGCAAGGGCGTGGAGGTTCAACTCCTCTCTCGCGCACCACCCGGAACCCCGACCCTCAGGGTCGGGGTTCTTCTCTGTTGCTCGTGATTCGCGCCCGGTGCCGAGGCCGCCCACGGCGGCCACACAGGTCGTGACGGGGCGAATCGGTCAGGCGTCGCCGTCCAGGAGGCGGCGACGGTTGCGGCCCGAGACCAGCCATCGGGCGAGCGGGCCGCCCTCGTTGAGGAGGCTCAACCGTCCCTGAACCCGCTCCACCAGCCCCGAATCGACGGCGAGGAGCAGTTGGTCACCGCCTCGCAGTCGGAGCGATGCGTCAGGGACGATGATCTCCTTCTCCCGCACCACCATGGACAGGACCGCGCCGTGGGGCAGGCGCAGATCCGTCCCCCACATCCCGACGAGCTGGCCCTGCTTCGGGACGGTGAACTGGACGAGGGAGGCGTTGATCCCCTCCAGGGGGGAGGATTCGAAGTTCAGCGCCTGGGGGCAGATCCGGTCGATCACCCCCGCCCAGGGCGCGAGTCGGGGCAGTAGCGGGCCCTGCAGCAGGGTGAACATCACCACGAGCAGGAAGATCACATGGAACATGTGGGAGGCGCCGGGAAGGTTCTGGGTGAGGGGGATCGTCGCCAGCATGATCGGCACGGCCCCACGCATGCCCGCCGCGGAGATGAACAGCTGGGTGCGGAACCGCTCCCGGAACGGGGTGAGACACACGGCGACGGAGATGGGCCGGGCCAGGAACATCAGCGCCGACCCGATGACCAGGGCCGGGAGGATGGCGGCGGGAAGTTCCTTGGGGGAGGCGAGCAGCCCCAGCAGCACGAACAGCATGATCTGTGACAGCCAGCCCAGCGACTCGGTGAATCCCTCCGTGGATGCGTGGTGGGGCAGCGCCTGGTTGCCGAGCCACAGGCCCGCGACGTAGGCCGCCAGCAGGCCGGAGGCCTGAAGGGTACCTGCCGCCGAGTACGCGGTCAGCGCGATGGCCAGCGTCGCCAAGGGGTACAGGCCCGCGCTCGGCAGCGAGATCCGGTGCAGCAGTGACTGCCCGAGACGCGCGATGACGAGTCCGACGACGGCGCCCACCGCCAGCTGGAACAACCCGGTGGAGATCATCGTCGGGATGTCCATCTCGTGCCAGGCGTCGGAGACGACGACGGTGACGATGATGATGGCCGGCGGGTCGTTCACCCCGGACTCGCCCTCCAGGGTGGTGCGGACCCGGGCCTTGAGGGGGAGCCGTCGCAGAATGGCGAACACGGCGGCCGCGTCGGTGGAGGACACCATCGCGGCCAGGAGGATGCCGGTGCGGACGTCCACGCCCAGGACCAGCACGGCGACGGTGGCGGCGATCGCCACCGACACCAGCACCCCGACGGTGCCGAGGAGGCCCGCTCGCGCGGCGACGGGTCTGAACTCCGACCAGCGGGTGGTGAAGCCGCCGTCGAACAGGAGGATCGCGACGAGCAGCACGGCGATGTTGTAGGCGAGCCGGGCGTCGTCGAAGCGGATGCCGAAGCCGGCCTCGCCGATGAGCAGGCCGATCCCGAGGTACAGCAGCAGGCCCGGCAGGGAACTGCGTGACGAGATGCGCACGGCGACGACACCAGCGAGAAGGACACCGCAGGCGATGAGGACCGCGATGTACATCTGCTGGTCGCTCATCCCTCACCTCCCACGTCTGAGAGGTCATTATCCCGGCTCAGCCGGAGGCGGGGCCAACCCGCCCGTCGGACGGCGTGCCCTCTCACCCTGGCTGCGCGGGATCGTCGGACGGGTCGGTGCCGGAGCGGAACTGCGAGCGGTGCAGCTCGAAGTAGCGTCCCTTCGCCGCGAGGAGCTCGTCGTGGCTGCCCTGCTCCACGATGTCGCCGTCCACCATGACGAGGATGAGGTCCGCGTCGCGGATCGTCGAGAGCCGGTGGGCGATGACGAAGGAGGTGCGGCCGGAGCGGAGCGCGGACATCGCCTTCTGCAGCAGCAGCTCGGTGCGGGTGTCCACCGACGAGGTGGCCTCGTCGAGGATGAGCAGCGCCGGATCCGACAGGAAGGCCCTGGCGATGGTGATGAGCTGCTTCTCGCCCGCCGAGACGTTGCTGCCCTCCTCGTCGATGACCGTGTCGTAGCCGTCCGGCAGCGAGTGGACGAAGCGGTCGACGAAGGCGGCCTTCGCGGCGGCGACGATCTCCTCCTCCGTCGCGCCCTCCCGGCCGTAGGCGATGTTGTCGCGGATCGTGCCGCCGAACAGCCACGTGTCCTGCAACACCATCCCGATGTTGCCGCGCAGCTCACCGCGGTCGACGGTGGCGATGTCGACGCCGTCGAGCAGGATGCGGCCTGCGTCGAGGTCGTAGAACCGCATGAGCAGGTTGACCAGGGTGGTCTTCCCCGCCCCGGTCGGACCGACGATGGCGACGGTCTGGCCGGGCCGGGCGGTGAGGGTGAGATCCTCGATGAGGGGGCGCTCCGGGGAGTAGGAGAACCGGACGTGGTCGAAGACCACCTCCCCGCGCCGCACCGGCAGGTCCCGGCCGGGCTCGGAGGACATCTCCTCGGCGTCGAGGAGCTCGAACACCCGCTCGGCGGATGCCACTCCCGACTGCAGGAGGTTCATCATCGAGGCCAGTTGGGTCATCGGCTGCGTGAACTGCCGCGAGTACTGGATGAAGGCCTGCACGTCGCCGATGTTCATGTGCCCGGTCGCGACCTGCAGGCCACCGAAGACGGCGACGACCACGTAGTTGAGGTTCCCGACGAGGAACATGATGGGCATGAGGACCGCGGACAGGAACTGTGCGCCGAAGGAGGACTCGTACAACTCCTCGTTGCGACGGTGGAAGCTGGCCTCGACCTCCCTCTTGCGGCCGAACACCTTCACCAGGGAATGGCCCGTGTAGGCCTCCTCCACCTCGGAGTTGAGTTCCCCCGTCGCCTTCCACATGGCGGCGAACTGCTTCTGGGAACGTTTCATGATGAACGGCACCACCACCATCGACAACGGGATGGCCAGGATGGTCACCACGGCGAGCGGCCACGAGATCCACAGCATCATCGTCAGGACACCGATGACCGTCAGGGTCGAGTTGAGCAGCTGCGGCAGGGTCTGCTGGAACGTCTGCTGGATGTTGTCGATGTCGTTGGTGACGCGGCTCAGGAGTTCACCGCGTGGCTGCCGGTCGAAGTACGACAGCGGCAGGCGTTCCAGCTTCTCCTGGACCTGGGTGCGCATCCGCTTCACCGAACGCTGCGCCGCCCCGATGAGGAGGAAACTGCTGAGGTACCCGGCGATCCCTGAGACGACGTACAGTGCGACGACGAGCAGCACCACCGAGCCGATGGCGGCGAAGTTGATGCCCTCACCGGGGGTGAAGTCGACGCGTCGCAGCATGTCGGTCAGCGTCTGATTGCCTTGCGCCTCCACGGCGGCGATGGCCTGTTCCTTCGTCGTGCCTGCCGGCAGGTTCCGTCCGATCACACCCGCGAGCAGCAGGTCGGTGGCGTGGCCGAGCATCTTCGGGCCGAGGGTGCCGATGACGACCGAGGCGAGTGACAGCAGCACCGCCATCGCGACGACGACGCGGCTCGGCCTCAGATGGCTCAGGAGACGCCGCAATGACGGCCCGAACTGGGCGGCGGTCTCCCCGGTCCCCTGGGGGCCGTGGGAGCCGCCGATCCTGCCGGGTCCGTGCTTCGGGCGTTCCTTGGCGACGACGGGGGTGCGGGTCGTGGCGCTCATGCGTCAACCTCCTCGACGCTCAGCTGACTCTCGACGATCTCCTGATAGGTGGCGTTGTCGGCGAGCAACTCCTCGTGGGTGCCGCGTCCCACGATCTGCCCGTGTTCCAGGACGAGGATCTCGTCGGCGTCCCGGATGGTGGCCACCCGCTGCGCCACGATGAGGGTGGCGCGGTCCCGCGTCGCCGGGGCGAGGGCGGCCCGCAGCCGGGCATCAGTGGCGACGTCAAGGGCGGAGAAGGCGTCATCGAAGACGTTGATGGCGGCATCCTTGACCAGGGCGCGGGCGATCGACAGGCGCTGCCGCTGGCCTCCGGAGACGTTCGTCCCGCCCTGGGAGATGGGGGCGTCCAGACCACCGTCGAGGGCGGCCACGAAGTCGTCGGCCTGCGCCACCCGCAGCGCCTCCCACATCTGGGCCTCGGTGGCGTCGGGGCGACCGTAGCGCAGGTTCGAGGCGACGGTGCCGGAGAACAGGTACGGCCGTTGTGGCACCAGCGCGACCCGGGACCACAGGTCGTCGGGGTCCAGATCCCGCACGTCCACCCCGTCGACGAGCACCTGACCGCCGGTGACGTCGAAGAGGCGGGGGATGAGGTTGGTCAGCGTCGACTTGCCGGAGCCCGTCGACCCGATGATCGCGGTGGTGCGCCCCGGGGTCAGCCGGAAGCTGATCCGGTCGAGGACCGGCTGCTCGGCGCCCGGGTAGGCGAAGGTGACGTCGCGGAACTCGACGACGCCGGTGCGGGTCGCGGGGGTGACGGGGCGGGCCGGGGGCGCCACCGTCGGGACGGTGTCGAGGACCTGAAGGATGCGGTCGGCGGAGACGGCGGCGCGGGGGGCCATGAACACCAGCATCGTGGACAGCATCACCGAGATGAGCACCTGCATGAGGTAGGCGAGGAAGGCGGTGAGCTGCCCGATCTGGATGTCCCCGGTGTCGACGCGGTGGCCGCCGAACCAGATGACGGCCACCTGGCACAGGTACATGACGAGGAAGGCCAGCGGGAACAGCAGCACGCCGAGACGACCGGCCTTCAACGAGACGTCGTGGACGTTCCGGTTGGCCTGCTCGAACCGTCCGGCCTCGTGCTCCTCGCGGACGAAGGCGCGGACGACCCGGATGCCGGTGATCTGTTCGCGGAGGACCCGGTTGAGGGCGTCGAGGTTCTGCTGCATCCGCTGGAACAGGGGGGTGGCGAACAGGACGAGGACGGTGAGGGCGACGCCGAGGACCACCACACCGACCCCGATGATCCAGGACATGCCGGGGTCCTCACTCCACGCCATGATGAATCCGCCGACCATCGTGATGGGGGCGCCGATGAGCATGGTGAGGCTGGTCTGCACGATGGTCTGGATCTGCTGCACGTCGTTGGTGGTGCGGGTGAGCAGGGAGGATGCGCCGACGTCGCGGACCTCGGTGGTGGAGAAGCTGAGGGCGCGGTCGAAGAGGTCGGCGCGGAGGTCGCGGGCCATGGAGGTGGCGACGCGGACACCGAAGCGGATGGCGGTGATCTGGGTGGCCGCCTGGATGAGGGCGAACACGAGCATGAGGGTGCCGGAACGCCAGATGGCGGGGATGTCACCGACGATGACCCCCTCGTCGATGATGCGGGCGTTGAGGGTCGGTAGGTACAGCGCCATGGCCGTCGTGATCATCTGCAGGATGACGGCGAGGGTGAGGGGGCGCCAGTAGGGGCGCAGGTAGGTGGCGACCAGCCGGACGAGGCGGTTCAGCATGGGGTCTCCTTGCGGCGGGCGCCGTCGAGGGCGATCCGGGTGAGCAGGGCCGGGTTCGGCTGGGTGGGTGAGTGGAGGTTGTGGGCGAGCCCCATACCAAGGGTGAACACGACGTGGGTGAACTCGGAGCGGGTGGGGAGCAGGTCATCGTCGAAGGGGGTGAGGCGGGCGTCGATCCAGGCGTGGAGTTGGGCGAGCCGTTCCCGCCACAGGGAGACGATGTCATGGGGGTCGCGGTTGAGGTCGGCGGGGCAGCCGGGGCGTTTGAACAGCTGGGCGGCGACGCTGGCGTAGTCGGCGACGGTGCGGATGCAGGTCTCGGTGGTGTCGTCGAGGGTGTCGGTGGGGGCGACGGCGGCGAGGAGATCGTCGAGGCGGGTGCTGGAGAGCTCGTCGGCGACGGTGGCGGCGATGAGGTCCCGGCGGGTGGGGAAGACGCGGAAGACGGTGCCCTCGGCGACCCCGGCTGCGTCGGCGACCTGTTTGGTGGTGACGTCGTGGCCGTGTTCGCGGATGAGTTCGCGGGTGACGGTGATGAGGGAGGCGCGTCGTTCGTCGGGGGAGAGCGGGGTGGCGCGGGACATCATGTCGCCAAGTCTATGAGTGAGGACTCACTCACTCAAGGTGGGGGCTGGCGATTCGTCGGTGGCAGCCCGTAGATTTCTCCCATGATTCTGGTGTTTCGAGGTTGGGGCGGGCTGGGGCTGGGCCTGCCGTTGTTGGGTGCGATTGTGGGGGTGGCGTCGGCGGCGGGCATGAAGCTGGAGGGGCAGCTGTTCATGACCTTCGCCGGTATCGGGGCGCTGCTGGGTGGGGCGGCGGCGTTTCTGCTGGGGACCTATCTGAACAAGAACGTGCCGCAGCGCAAGGCGGCGCAGTACGAGGTGGAGCGTCGAACGGAGCTGCAGGGCCTCGTCGATGAGGGTCAGTTCCAGGTCTCGCCGGGGGCGGCGGTCCCGAAGAGCCGCGAGGAGGGCTACGGCCAGGCGGAACTGCTGCTGGCGAGGGAGGTCGAGGAGGTCAGGAAGACCCTCACCAACCGCCACACCCTCTACGGCATCCCGATGCAGTGGATCGGCATCGTGGGAGGGGCCATCGGAATCGGGATCATCATCGCAGGCCTGTTCGGCAACTGACCACACCCTTCTTCCCCGCTGGCCCGGCTCGACACCTCTGGGACGAATTGGACCCCTTGGTCGAGCCGCCCGAGTCCAGACCTCTCGAGGTCTCTGGCACACGTTCCATCCACTGGTCGAGCCGGACCGTGAGCGTCAGCGAGCAGTCCGTGTCGAGACCCTTGGTACCCGTTTGACCCGTTGGTCGAGCTGGACCGTGAGCGTCAGCGAACAGTCCGTGTCGAGACCCCTGGCGCACGGTGCTGGGACTTGAGTTGAGCAGGAATCCCACGGGGTCTCGACACGGCTCCTCTCCGAGCTCCGGCCCCGGCCTGACCAGCGGCGGTATGGACGGCGCACAGGCCGTCATCAACAACCGCCTCAGCCCCGTGAATGCCGCCTGTTGTCGATGACACTGGATGAGGTCCTCAGCGAAGTGCCGGTCCCGGAGGACCGGCGACAGCCCTCAATTTTACCCGCTTCTGGCTTGGGGTTTTGATGGGGGTCTGCGAGAGGTGACCGTTCAAGGGGGCGTGTCGCACCGGGATTCTGGGGGAGGTGGTACTCGCTTCCTTCTGACAAGGTGTTTCGGTGCGCGAGCGGTCAAGGCGTGTCGCGTGTTCCGTACCCCTCTCGCGGCATCAGACGATGAAACTCTGTGGAGTTGTCAGGTTTCGTTCTCGGCCCAGGAACTCGATGGTGGTCCCCATCGAACTCCCCGCCGGGCCAAGATCACACAGGAGGACGGAGTCCTCCTCCTCGCTCATCAGCGCCTGCAGCTCACGCCGTAGGCGGGCCAGTTTGACCGGAGCCGCCTCGATGAGGAAAACGCTGTATTGGATACGATCCCCATAGCTCAGCAGAGCTTTGGCCAAGCGGTCACGGCGAGGATCGTCCGGGACGTCGTAGGCGGCCAGGAACAACCTCTCATCGCGACGGCTCACCTTGTCCTGACTCCCACGTAACGCTCCTGGGAACCATCCAGGTACCCGAGCAGCATCCTGGCTTGGACCTCAATGGCGCGCCGCCAGGACACTTTGTAGCCGAAGACGGGATGCTTGAACTCTTGGGAAACTCGTCGTTCGTGTGCGGCAGTGATCGCGCGGCGCCCGTCGTCGGTCAGACGATGGTCTCCAAGCCCTTGGTGGAAGCTGTTTGAAGTCAGTTCGCCGTTGTTGATTGCCGCCACCACTGTCGAGTCCGCCAACAGTGGCCGAAACTGCTCCATCAAGTCCAGTGCCAGAGCAGGCTTGTTACGGGTGGAGGAGTGGACGAAGCCCAGATGCGGATCCAGCCCGCAGGCGTGGACCGCACTTGGAGGTCGTTTCTAAACGGTGTGTCGTTGTTGGCGGGTGTGGGTGGGGGTTGTGAGGATGGGTGTCATGTCGAAGCGGGTTTCTTCCCCTCCGCAGCGGCTGGTCACTGATGAGTTGTGGGCTGTGTTGGAGCCGTTGCTGCCGCCGCGTCCACCGGCCAAGGGGCCTGGTGGACGACCACGGGCATCAGATCGCGCAGCCTTGGAGGGCATCGTGTTCGTGTTGTCCACCGGTTGCCGGTGGCGTGACCTTCGACCAGAGATGGGATTCGGGTCCGGGGTCACCTGTTGGCGGCGGCTCCGCCACTGGCAGCAGGCCGGTGTGTGGACCCGTGTGCACCACCTCATCCTCGATGAACTGGGTCAGCTCGGTGCCATCGACTGGGAGCGCCACTGCATCGATGCCGTGTCAGTACGGGCAAAAAGGGGGGGCGAACATGTCGGCCCCAGCCCGGTGGACCGTGGGAAGAACGGATCGAGGTACCACCTGTTGACCGACTCCCACGGCATCCCGTTGGAAGTGATCCTCTCAGCTGGCAACACCCATGACTCCCAGTTGTTCGAGCCACTGCTGGAGGCCGCCCCGGCGGTCAAGACACCCGGGCCGGGCAGGCGACGTCGGCGCCCCGTGAGCCTGCACGCTGACAAGGGATATGACTACACGCGGTGTCGTCGTCACCTCCGCCGGCTCGGCATCAAGCCTCGGATCGCGCGCAGGGGTGTGGACAGTTCCCAACACCTAGGCCGCCACCGATGGGTCGTTGAACGCAGCATCGCCTGGCTGGTGACCTTCCGGCGTCTTGACCGTCGTTGGGACCGTACCGCCACGACCACCAACGCTCTTCTCACCCTCGCCGCGGCCTACACCGCGATGCGATTCCTCATACAAACACGCCAACAGTTATGAAACGACCTCTAAGTCAGGTCTCAGCAGCAGCATCCGAGGCCACCCCTGGCTGAGTCCCGGCATCGATGTCAGCCTGCTCGACCCACCGCTGCAACGCCGCAGACGACAAACCCAACTTCGGCGCGATCTCACCAACCGCCCGATACCGGCTGAGTCCTTCCTCCTGCTCGATGCGGTCACGCACCATCCGTACCGCCCGGGCACGGAACGCTTCTGGATATTTCCTCGGCATGATCCAATCCTCTCAACAACAGATCGGAACCAAACCTAGGACGGTTCATTGGTCGTTCCATCAGTGATGATGACTATTTCTTGAACGGCTTGAGCCCTCTGCGGATCGACAGCAATGCAACGTCCTTGCTGGTGTCGTTGATGTGGAGGCTACGCAAGACAGCTTGCTGGGTTTCAGGGGACCAGTATATGCGTAGGTTTTTTCGAGCACGGGTTATCGCTGTGTAAAAGATGTTGTGGGTGATGTCGTCCTCGTTGGCGTCGGTGATGACGATCTTAACGGTGTCATATTCCAATCCCTGTGCCTTGTGGATGCCGACAGCGTAGGCGATTTGGAAGGGCACGGTGGAAATGTCGTGGTCCTCGTCTTCCTCACTAGAGTCCACGTCATATACCGAGAACCTGACAGTGGAGTCGCTGACCCATTCGAGGTCATCGTAACCCTCTGCGTCGAACTCAGTAACAGGGCGATCAAGCGTGATGTCGAACTCGATGCGTTCTTCAAATGCTTGGATGCCAGCAATTGTGCCCTTCAAGTTGTTGTAGATGAGGCCGCGGAATCGGTCGTTATCGCCGAACAGTACCGGGTCGTTGACTTTATAGACTGCTGGGCCCCATGCGACTGCGGGGTTGGAGTTGCTGGCCTGCAGGAAGCGGTTGATGTTGTTGATGCCGTAGAGGCCATCGTAATTGAGCGCTAAGATGATGTCGTCGGAGGAATGGTTCTCAAAAAGAGATGCATTGAGTTTCGTGGAGTAGTGGTTTCGGGCGATCGTTTCGGGGATCGTGTCGTCAAGGGCGCGTACCTTCGTCCAGAAGTCTATGAGGGGTTTATCGGAGGTGCGGAACGGTGTTGTTAGCTCGAAGACTGATTCGGAGGGGATGTAGGAGCGGACGGCGTTGAACCAGTTTCCGAATCGAATTGCTTCGATCTGGTATACGTCGCCGACTAGCACTAAGAGTTTGAAGTCGGTTTCATTCAGGATTTTGAGCAGATCGTTATTGCTGACTGTCGAGCACTCGTCGATGACCAGTAGGTCGAAGCTGTCGTGTGGCTTAGCCTTATGGCTTGCGATCGTACGGAACTGGGAGTTTGGTGCCTTCACGCGGCGACGGAGGTTCTCAACGGCAGGGTTAGTGTTAGCGAGGAGTAGCTTCTGCTTGTCGGCGAAATAATTGGCGATGTGGTCGACCATCCGTGTCTTACCGGTGCCAGCAGCTCCATAGATTAGAGCGACGCGGGACTGGGCAAACAGCGTGGTGAGGGCATCCCTCTTGGCTACGTCATCGACGTCGTGAGTGGTGGTATTCAGCCACTGCGTGACGGCTGCAGTGTATCCGGCAACCCCTTGGGCGGCGCGGGACTGTAGCTTGGTGATGATGCTGTAGGTTTCGTCTTCATAGCCTTGGATGAAGACATGGCCTTTGTCGAGGACGAGATCCCGGGCGGGGCGGTGCTTGTAGTAGAGAGCGTCATTATGGGTGGTGATGAGAGCCCTAATATCACCAAAATCAGTTAGTTCTGATAGGGGGGTGTACAGGGTGCCTCGATCTTCCACGTTGCGTTGAATGCGGCGTGCAAGGAATTCGTGGGTGCGTTCTGTCTGATCAAGACTGTTTATGAGATCCCAGAATCGTGGTGTGTGCTTCAGGGGCATCGAACAAAAAGGCATCTCGTCGAAGGGGATGCAGCCGTAGGAAAGGTTCAGGTTGGAGAGGCGCTTGTTTGGCGCCGAGTCGTACTGAGGCTTGAGGTCTCTGTTCCTCATGCGTAATAGTAGGTAGCGCAGGATATTTTGCCCGGGTTTTCGGCCACGGATGATGCGTCGGGCTTCGTCCAGTGCGGGGAAGATTTGAGGATTGCTGGTCTTGGTGATGGCCTGCGTCCGCATTGCGTGGTATCGGTCATCTGGCGCATCTATCAGATCCAGCAGCGTGGAGCCAGTGCTGAGCTCTCGCATGACGGACCTGTACTCGGGGGAGTCGGTTCTCCCTCTTGGCATGTGCTGGCCAACGAGTCGAGCGAAGTTTTGTATCTCGGCGGGCCGGATGGCCACTTCCCAGCTGCGGATAAGTGTGATTGGCATCTCCTTCCCGAAGACCTCAATGGTGGTGTCTTGGAGGCCGAGGATAGCGGCGTAGTTGTCCGCGATGTCGATGTCGGTGAATGCTACGATTCGTTGGGCTTTGTTGCTCCAGTTGACCGCTGGATGGAAAGTAACTTCGTAGTACACTCGGCCGTTGTGGACGAAGGGGTGGGTCTTGTGAATGTAATAGCGGTTGCGGCGGTTTGAAGGGGGTGGTCCCGACTTTTCAATCGCGATGGCGATCTTTTCGTGGTACTCAGTTAGCGCAGGATCTTGGTTCAAGGGGAATGATTCGAGGTTGGCCAAGATGTTGACGCTGGTCTTGTCATGCAGGAGCTTGCGGAGACGCAGGAGGTACTCGTAGTAGCGGAGCATGAGGCGTTCAGAGGTGTCGCCGTCGAAGGTGTAGTGCGAAGCTGACGGCTGAAGAAGCTTGTGGAAGCGTTTGATGAAGTTGAGCTTGCCTTGGGTCGAGATCCACTCGAGGGCAGGCATGATGGCGTTGTTGTAGTTGTAGTCGGTGTCGCCTCGGCCGGTGTGGACGTACACGGCGACTCCTTCGATTAGGTTCCGCATCTGGCTCAGAATGTTCTGCGACAGTAAATCCCGATGGTGCGCCAAAGTCGCGATGTTGTTGCAGATAGCGTTGTCTGTGCTCGTGATGTGCTCAGCGACTGTGACCATGATGCCCTCCGGGAGTGATGACGTTTTAGTTTGCGTAGTGATAATAGCTGAGATGCGGATTTTTTGACGCCTGGTAGGAGCCTCCAGTCGCTAGCGCTGTCCTCTCGCGGAGCCGTGGAACGCTATCCGGTGGAGTCGGTGCGTTCTGATGAACTGGCTGTGGCTCCGGACGCTGTCACGTCCTTCGGCAGGGGCCGTGATCGCGACGTCGATCCGCCTGTTCCTGATGCGGAACAGCATTGCGGGCTCACAGCTACCGGGAGCTGTCGATCGGGCTTCGAGGATGAGGAGTGCCCGCTCTAGAGGAGCATCTCCACTCTTTGCTCTGAGCGTTGTTTCCCCGTACTCCCGTAACGGGTCATCCCCACGATGGGGGACACCTGGAACCCTACTCGTCCGGGCGGGAGTTCCTCAGCCCTGCGTCGGACGGAGCAGGGGGTAGAGGATCGTCTCGCGGATGCCCGCGCCCGGGTTGAGGAGCATCACCAGGCGGTCGATGCCCAGCCCCATGCCTCCCATCGGCGGGGCCCCGTACTCCAGCGCCTCCAGGAAGTCCTCGTCCAGCTGCATCGCCTCCGGGTCGCCCGCGGCCGCCGCCAGGGACTGCGCCACCAGCACCTCCCGTTGCACGACCGGGTCGATGAGCTCCGTGAAGCCCGTGCCCCGCTCCATGCCGCCGATGATGAGGTCCCAGGCCTCCACCTTCCCCGGGTCGCTGCGGTGCGGCCGCGCCAGCGGCTGTGCGATCGACGGGTAGTCGTGGACGAACGTCGGCTGCAGCAGGTCCGGCTCGACGAGGTCCCCGAACAGTTCCATCGCCAGCTTCCCCGCACCCCACTTCGGGTCGTACTCCACCTCACGCTCGTCGGCGATCGCCTGCAGTTCCTCCAGTGGCGTCTCGACGGTGATCGTGCGGCCCACCGCCTCGCTCAGCCCGTCGAAGAACGGCAGCCAACGCCACTCGCCGTCGAGGTCGATGACCCCCTGGTCCGTCTCGATCCGCCTCGACCCCACCGCATCGGCCGCCGCGACGATGATGTCCTGGATGAGCCGGGCGATCGTCCGCTGATCGCCCCACGACTGGTAGGCCTCCAGCATCGTGAACTCCGCCGAGTGCGACGAGTCGATGCCCTCGTTGCGGAACACCCGCCCCATCTCGAACACCCGGTCCGCCCCGCCGACCATCGTCCGCTTCAGGTGCAGCTCCAGTGCGATCCGCAGACTCATGTCGATGTCGAACGCGTTGATGTGCGTCGTGAACGGGCGCGCCGCCGCGCCGCCGTGGACGAGCTGCAGCTGCGGGGTCTCCACCTCGATGTAGCCCTGTCCGTACAGCGTCTCCCGGATCGCCCGCGTGATCGCCGCCCGCGACCGCACCATCGCCCGCGCCTCATCCCGCGCGATGAGATCGACGTAGCGACGCCGCACCCGCGACTCCTCCGACAACTCCTTGTGCAGCGTCGGCAGGGGGCGCAGCGCCTTCGACGCCATCCGCCACGACGACGCCATCACCGACAGTTCCCCACGCCTGGAACGCACCACACGCCCCTCGACCCACACGTGATCGCCGAGGTCCACGTCGGACTTCCACGCGGCGAGCCCCGCCTCGCCGACCTCGTTGAGCGCCAACATCACCTGGAACCGGGCGCCGTTGTCGTCCGGGGTGAAACCGTCCTGCAGCGTCGCGAAAGCCAGCTTGCCCGTGTTGCGGATGAACACGACGCGGCCGCCGACGGTCACGACGTCGTCGGTCTCCTCACCATCGGCCAAGGCCTGGTAGGCAGGGTGGTTGCGCAGCTCGGCCAGTGTGTGGGAGCGGGTCAGATCCGCCGGGTAGGCCTGCTGCCCACCCTCCAACAGCCGGGAACGCTTCTCCTTGCGGACGGCGGTCTGCTCGGAGTCGGTCGGTTCGATTGCCTGCGCTTCAGTCACGGGACGGGATTCTACCGTCGCCCGCCCGTCAGGACGACGACGTGAGGCGCGCCCGGATCACCCCGTCGGCGATCTCCCAGACCACCGCCGACAGATCCTTCACGTGGTGATCGGCCTCCAGGATCTCCGGGGTCTGCGAACTGAGGATCCCAAGCACCGGGAAACCGCCCGCCCGCGCGGCACGCACCCCGGCAGGGGCGTCCTCGATGACCAGTGCTCGCTCCGGCTCAACCCCCATCCGCTCGGCAGCGAGCAGGAACGATTCCGGCGACGGCTTGCCCTCGGTGACATCGTCGCGGGTCACCACGACGGGGGGCAGGGGCAGCCCAGCCTTGGCCATCCGTGCCCGCAGCAGGGGAGCAGTGCAGGAGGTGGCGATCGCGACGGCGTCGGCAGGCAGTTCCGTGAGGGCCGTCATCGCCCCGGGCATGGCGGTCACCCCGTCGGTGTCCTCCACCTCGAGCTGCTCGATGCGGTCGGCGGCGTACTGGGACCGCCCGGGCACGAGGATCTCGGAGATGGCGGCACTCGGCATCCCGATGTACTTCGGCAACTCGGTGGCATCCACCCCGAACTCCTCCGCCCACCTGGCGTAGGCGCGGTACATCGCGGTCTCGGAGTCGACGATCGTGCCGTCGTGGTCGAGGATGACCGCATCGAACTCCCCGATGACCTCACCGTCGCGACGCTGCCAGCCCATGGGCCGCGGTCACTTCCAGAGGGTGGCGATGATGAAGGACGAGATGATGAGGCCGATGGCGATCAGCACGTTCCAGTCGCCCAGCGACCGCATGAAACCGATCTTGTCGCCCGCGATGTTCCACACCACCATCCACAGCACGCCGAGGATGCCGACGATGCCGAACGCCCACGGCACCCAGTTGCGCTCACCCGTGCTGTGAAGCCGCTTCTTCTCGCTCCGCGCCTCGACGAGCTCCTCGGCCTGCTTCTTGCGGGCCTTCGCCTTGGCTTCCTTGCGGACCTTGGATTCGGGCACAGACCCACTCCTTCCATGACTGGTCAACACAGAGTAGACCAGCGGACCCCCGAGAATCACCTCGGCGACGCGGCACCCCTTACTCTTGGGTCATGAGTGATCGACGCCCGGAGGGGGCACGGGCCCGGCTGGCGCACATCCTGCGCCGCCGCCAGCAGGCGACGCCCGGCAACCCGAGGGGCCGCGCGGCCACCGTCGTCGTCTGTGTGCTCGCGGGGTTGATGATCTCCGTGGCGGCCGTCGCCGCTCGTGGCACTGATCTGCGCACGGACCGGAACCTCAGCCTCCGTGAGCTCGTCGCCACCCAGGCGGAACGCAACGAGGACCTGTCCCGGGAGGTCGCGACGGTGCGCACGGAGGTCGACGAACTCACCAAGGCCCTGAACGCCAGCCCCGAGGACGACACGCGGCTGGCCGAGGTCGCCCTCGACGCTGGGTCGGAACCCGTCTCCGGGCCGGGAGTGAGGGTCATCCTGACCGACGCCCCCGTCGACGTGAAGCCGGCGGGCGTGGACGACGACTCGCTGGTCGTGCACCAGCAGGACATCCAGGCCGTGGTCAACGCCCTGTGGGCAGGGGGCGCGGAGGCCATCAGCATCCAGGGCCAGCGGGTCATCGCGACGACGGGCATCAAGTGCGTCGGCAACTCGGTGGTCCTCCACGGCATCCCCTACGCCCCGCCCTACGTCATCGAGGCCATCGGCGACGCGAAGGACCTCACCCGCTCCCTCGACGAGGCCCCGGCCATCCGGATCTACCGCCAGTACGTCGAGGCGTACGGGCTGGGCTACGAGCAGGCGGAGGTCGCGGCACTGGACCTCCCCGCTTTTGAGGGCGCTGTGGGGATCAGCCACGCGAAGCGGGGGTGATCCCCACAGCGTGGTTGTGTTTCTCTGGTGTGATTGTGGGGATCAGCCACGCGAAGCGGGGGTGATCCCCACAGCGTGGTTGTGTTTCTCTGGTGTTGTTGTGGGGATCAGCCACGCGAAGCGGGGGTGAGCCCCACAGCGTGGTTGTGTTTCTCTGGTGTGATTGTGGGGGTCAGCCACGCGAAGCGGGGATGACTTTCCCGCTGGTCGAGCCGGGTCCGGAGCCTGCGGAGGACCCGTGTCGAGACCTCCGTGGGATTCCCTCCTGACTCGGGTCCCAGCACCGGGTGCCGGAGGTCTCGACTCGGACGGCTCGCTGGCGCTCGCGGTCCGGCTCGACCAGCGGGAGGGGCGGCGGGGTGTGCACCAACCGCCGCTGTGCTTCGGTGAGACCGCGATGTGAACGCTGCCATGGAAGCAGAGCGGCGGTTCGTGCCCGGTGCGGGCGGGGGTGCTTGGTGCGGGGAAGGGGGCGAGCGGTTCACCGAGTCCCTCGCCGCGTGCCAGAATGACGCCGTGGCACGCATCCTGGTGATCGACAACTACGACTCGTTCGTCTACAACATCGTCTCGTACCTCGCGCAGATCGGCGCCGAGGTGGAGGTGTGGCGCAACGACGACCCGCGGTTCGCGTCCCCCGGATGGGAGGCCCCCTACGACGGGGTGCTGCTGTCGCCCGGGCCCGGTACCCCGGAGCGCGCCGGGGTGTGCGTCGACGTCATCCGGGAACTCGGCGGGAGTAAGCCCCTGTTCGGGGTGTGCCTGGGCTTGCAGTCGATGGTCGTCGCCCTCGGCGGGGTCGTCGATCGGGCCGCCGAGCTGCTGCACGGCAAGGTCTCGCCCGTCCATCACGAGGGGGCGGGGGTCTTCGCGGGGCTGCCGTCGCCGATCAACACCACCCGCTACCACTCGCTGGCGGCGGTCGAGGACACCATCCCCCAGGACCTGGAGGTGACGGCCCGCACCGACAGCGGCGTCGTGATGGCGGTACGGCACCGCACCTGGCCGATGGAGGCCGTGCAGTTCCATCCCGAGTCCGTGCTGACCGAGGGCGGCTACCAGATGCTCGCGAACTGGCTCGCGACCTGTGGCGACCTCGACGCCCCGACCCGGGCCGCAGCGCTCACCCCCTTGGCGACGACCCAGCTCCAAGGCTGACCGCAACCCCTTCCGCTCTTCCCGTTCCCCTCGGTTTCGCCTGCCATTTCTGCGGCTCGCCTGTCTCTTTTGGCAGGCGAATTCAGACAAGGCAGGCGTTTCCGATCCAAGGCAGGCGAACCCGTCGTAAGGCAGGCGAACCCGAGGGGCCGACGACGGGAGCGTGGGTAGGTGGTTGCTGTGCCCCTCTCCACGGCCACGGGGTCAGCTGTTGCCCGGCTGGGGCGGCAGCGTCTCGCTGGGGGGATTCTGCGACGGCGGACCCGACGGGGGTGCCGATGAGGTCGGTGCCGACACCGGGGCCGGGATCGCGATCGAGATCTCCACGGCCGCGGTCTTCTCCAGCGTCTCCCCGGCCGGGTGTGACTGCTGGTAGACCCGGTCCTGCGGATGATCGTTCGTCTGGGTGCGGGTGATCCTGAGCTCGGAGGTGAACCCGGCGCTCTTGAAGGCCGCGCGCGCCTGCGCCTCATCCATCCCGAACAGGTCCGGCATCACGGCCGTCTTCGACGCCACCGCGACCGTCACCTTGATCGTCTCGCCGCGATCCAGCGGCTTGCCCTTGTCCGGGCTCTGCTTGAGGACGGTGCCCTCCGGCTTGTCGTTGTTCTCCTCCTGCGCGACCTCGAGCTCGCCGGTGAAGCCCTTGTCCCTGGCCTCCTTCTTCGCGTCGTCCAGCGACCTGCCGGTCAGCTCGGGAACCAGCGACGTGCCCGTCGCCACGACGAACGTGAACTCGTTCTCCGCCGTCACCTGGGCATCGGCGGACGGCTCCGTCGACAGCACCTCCCCCTTCTTCGCCTTGATGTCCTCCGTGGCGGGGTCGGCATCCTCGGTCTTCACGGGCCCAGTGAACCCGGCCTCCTTGAGCTTCCTCTTGGCCTCCTCGACGTCCAGCCCTGTCAGGTCCGGCACCTTGAGGGTGTTCGGCCCCTGACCGACCTTCAGTGTCACCGTCGATTCCAGCGGCACCGGGGTGCCCGCGTCGGGGTCGACGTCGACGACCAGCCCCTTCTGCTCCTCGGTGGACTCGACGAGCTCCACCTTCGGCACCAGTTGGGCGTCCTTGAGCTTCTGCTCTGCTGTCGCCTGGTCGGAGCCGACGACGGTGGGCACCGCGACGTCCTTCACCGCCGGCTTGCTCGGGTTGAGGGCGAACCACAGCCCGACGACGACCGCGACGATGAGCAGGCCCACGGTCGTGAGGATCAGCGCCAGCTTCTTCCGGCTCTTCTGCTCTTCCTCCTCCTCGACGGCGGGCAGGGTCCCGGTGGGGGCCACCCCGGGCGGCAGCTGCTCGGCGACGGCGGTCGGCGGCTCCATGACCGCCCGGCGCGCCCCCGCCGAGTTCGACGCCGGCAGCACCGTCGTCGGCAGGTCACTGGCCGCGACGGGGATCGCGGCGTGGACGGGTTGCCCGTTGAGCGCCCGGGTGATGTCGTCGCGGAACTCGCGGGCGTCCTGATACCGGTCGACCGGGGCCTTCGCGAGGGCCTTCAGCACGATGGCGTCCATCGCCGGCGTGACCTCCGGGTCCCGGTGGCTCGGCGGGATGGGGGTCTCCCGCACGTGCTGGTAGGCCACCGACACGGGGGAGTCCCCCTTGAAGGGCGGCTCGCAGCACAGCAGCTCGTACATGAGGCAGCCGACGGAGTACAGGTCGGAGCGGTTGTCGACCTTCTCACCCCGCGCCTGCTCCGGGCTGAGGTACTGCGCGGTCCCGATGACGGCGGCCGTCTGCGTCATCGTCGCGGAGGTGTCCGCGACGGCGCGCGCGATGCCGAAGTCCATCACCTTCACGGTGCCGGACGGGGTGAGCATCACGTTGGCGGGCTTGATGTCGCGGTGGATGATCCCGGCGCGGTGGCTGTAGGCCAGCGCATCCAGCACCCCGGCCGTGAACTCCAGCGCCCGGGACGGGAGGATCTTCCGCCCGTCGCGCAGCACCTCACGCAGCGTGATGCCCTCGACGAGTTCCATCACGATGTACGGCACCATCACGTCGGATTTTGAGTCCCGCTCCTCGCCGGTGTCGTAGACCGCGACGATGTTCGGATGGTTGAGACCAGCCGCTGACTGGGCCTCCCGGCGGAAGCGGGCCTGGAAGGTCGGGTCACTCGCGAGGTCGACCCGCAGCCGCTTGACGGCGACATCGCGAACCAAACGGGTGTCGTGCGCCCGCCAGACCTCGGCCATGCCACCACGGCCAATGATCTGGTCGAGCTCGTACCGCCCGCCCAGGAGGGTCCCGCGCTCACTCATCGCGTCGGTCCTTTCGTGTTGATCGGGAACCATTGTGATGCATGGAAGCCGAGATTGCTCGTCGCCCTCATCGGACGGCCTCCACGATTGCCTTGAAGATCGGTGCGGCCACCCGGCCGCCGGAGATGTCGTCGCGTTCCAGCCCGGCGTCGGAGACGAACACCGCCACCGCGACGTGCGGTTCGACGGCGTACCCGACGAACCAGGCGTAGGGCGGACGGTTCGGATCGGACTGCGCCGTGCCGGTCTTCCCGCCGATGGTCAGGCCGTCGATGGCGGCCGGTTTGCCGGTGCCATCGGAGACGACCCCCTCCATCATCTGCCGCAGCAGGGCGGCGTTGTTGGCGCTGAGCGGCTCACCCATCCGCTCCGGGGTGACGGTCTGGACGATCTTGAGGTCGTTGCCGGCGACGGTTCTCACCAGGTGGGGGCGCATCAGCACCCCGTCGTTCGCGATCGCCGCCGTCACCATCGCCATCTGCAACGGCGACGACGCGACCTCGTACTGCCCGATGGAACTGAGCGCCAGCTGGGCCTCGTCGAGTTCCTTCGGGAACCGGGACGTCGCCGACGGCAGGTCGATGCGCGGGTCCGAGTTGAACCCGAACCGCTCAGCCATGCTGCGTACCTTGTCGGCGCCGAGTTCGACGCCGAGGATGCCGAAGGAGGTGTTGCAGGAGGTGGCGAGCGCCGCCGCCAGGGTGATACGGGTGCCACCGCAGTTGGTGGAGTTGCCCATCGAGTGCGACGATCCGGGCAGCCGGTAGCTGGCGGGGGCGTCGACCTCGGACGACGGCTGCAGGCCCGCCTCCAGGGCGGCGGCCGCGATGACGAGCTTGAACGTCGAACCGGGTGGATAGACCTCGCGGACGGCCCGATTCTTCAACGGCTCCGAGGGGTCGTTGAGCAGCTGCTCCCAGTTGGCGGACTCGGTGGCATAGTCGAGGTTCGTCAGCAGGTTCGGGTCGTAGGTGGGGCTGGAGACCAGCGCCAGCACCTCGCCGGTGGTGTAGTCGATGGCGACGGCGGCCCCCTGCTTGTTCCCGAGCGCCTCGACAGCGGCCTTCTGCGCCGCCGGGTTGAGGGTGGTGTTGAGGGTGGCTCCCACCGGCTGCCGCCCCGTCAGCAGGTCGATGATGCGGTTGAGGGTCTGCGACGAATCGGTCCCCGACAGTTCCTCGTTCCAGGAACGCTCCAGCTCCTGCCGACCGTAGGTGTAGGAGTACCAGCCCGTCACCGACGACCACGTGGTGCCCTGCGGGAAGGTGCGCTCCCAAGGGTACCTGCCGTCGGAGGGGACGCTCACCGCGATCGGGTCGTTGCCGACGAGGATCGCGCCGCGACTCGTCGAGAACTCCGCATCCCTGACCCGCTTGTTGCGGGAGTCGGCGTTGAGCTGGGCCTGGGGCCCGATGCTGATCCACGTGATGTTGACCAGCAGGGCCGTGAGGAGCAGCCCGATGAACAGGCTGACCTTCCGCAGGGGTCCGTTCATCGTGCCAACACCGCCGTCCCGTCGCTCGGTTCCAGCAACTCCTGGGGGGTGGCCGTCGCCCGCTGCGGCATCCGCGCCCGGTGCGAGACCACGATGAGGATCCCCACGATCATCCAGTTCGCGATCATCGATGAGCCGCCCTTCGACATGAACGGCGTCGTCAACCCCGTCAACGGCAGGAGCCGCGTGATGCCGCCGATGATGGCGAAGACCTGCAGCGCGAACGTGAACGACAGCCCGCCGGCGAGCAGCTTGCCGTAGCCGTCGGGGCAGATGAGGGCGGTCTTCATGCCGCGGGAGACGATGATCCCGTACACGACGACGATGCCCATGAGCCCCACGAGCCCCATCTCCTCGGCGAGGCTCGCCGCGATGAAGTCATCCTTCGGCAGCGGCGTCAGCCCGGGGCGCCCCTGACCCCAACCCCGGCCGAACAGCCCACCCCAGGCCATGCCGAACTGGGCCGAGATCACCTGGTAGTTCGCGTCGTAGTTGCTGAACGGGTCCAGCCACGCGTTGATCCGTCTGGGCACGTGATGGGTGAAGTTCGCGGCCAGGACCCCGGCCGTCAGGAAGCCCACACCGGCCAGGATCGGCCAGGCGGGTCGTTGGGTGGCGATGTAGATCATCACGGTGAACATCCCGAAGAACAGCATCGCGGTGCCGAGATCGTTCTGGAACACCATGATTCCCAGGGCGATGAGCCACATCATCGCGATCGGGCCGAGATCCCTGGCCCGCGGGAAGTCGATGCCCGCGAACCGTCGCCCCGCCAACGCCAGGACGTCCTTCTTCTCGTAGAAGTAGGCCGCGAACCCGACGGCGAGCAGGATCTTCGCGACCTCTGCGGGCTGGAAGCTGAACGCCCCGATGCGGATCCAGATCCTGGCACCGCCTGATGCCCGGCCGATGACGGGTAGCAGCGGCAGCAGCAGCATCACGAGGCTGCCGAGGAACATGAGGTAGGGGAAGCGTTGGAGTCGACGATGGTCGCGCAGGAACACCAGCACCGCGACGAACAGCGCCAGCCCCAGCGCCGTCCAGATCACCTGGCGGGCGGCGTCGTGCCGGACGGGGTCCGTCACCTGGTCGAGCCTGGCGATCATCGCCAGGCCCAGCCCGTTGAGGAGCATCACCGCGGGCAGGATCACCGGGTCGGCGTAGGGTGCCTTCCAGCGCACCACGAGGTGGGCCACCAGAGCCATCGCGAACCAGATCCCCGCACCCCAGGCGAGATCCGGCGGCAACGCCCCGTGGATGTTGAGGTGGCTGATGATCCACCCGCCCAGCCCGAAGGAACAGGACATCGCCAACAGCATCAACTCGACGCCGCGGCGGCGCCGAAAGACGATGTACTCGCCCGTGGCTGAGGGCTGCTGGGTCACCGACATCAGCAGGCCTCGGGGTCGGCTTCCTCCGCGGCCGTCGGGGTGACGGCGGCGAGCACGGTCGGGTAGTTCTGCTGGCCGGGGGTCTGTGCGGTGGCCGTCGCATCCGGCGGGGGCGCGGACACCGTGGGCAGGGGGTCGGTCCCCGGCGGCGGGGAGGGGAGGCTGGGCGACGGCGACAGGGCGCGTTCCCGCCGCACGGCTGCGCAGCGCCTCGCGTAGTCGTCGAGGGTGTCGGCGGTGTGTCGGGCGCCCTCGAGGCTGTCCGAGCCGATCGTGTTGGCCACCAGCCGCTGGTAGTAGACGGGCAGGTCCTCGACGAGGGTGCCGCGGCGCTCGACGAGATGGTTGAGCTCCCGGCCGAGCAGCGCCCCCGGCAACCCGTTGTAGATGGCGACGTGCCCATCGAACTCGGCGATGAAGTACCGCGACGAGCTGTAGATCCGCACCCCCCACACGGCCCCGCCGATGAGCAGCAGCGCCGCGAGGACCACCGCCAGCGGCGGCGCCCAGCGTCGTTTCGTGTCGCTCGGCGCGTAGCGGGCGTTCTCCTCGACGCCGTGCTCGGTCTCGTCCTCCGCAACCGGGGGCTCCGGGTAGCCCTCGTCGTCGGCGACGGTGACCGTCGGGATGCGCCGCTCCAGCGCCGAACCGGCGAGCACCCCGTCGCGCCCATCCAGCTCGTCGCTCTGCGGGACGACCCGGGCCAGCACCAGGGAGATGTTGTCGTAGCCCCCCAGCTGGTTGGCCCGCGCCGCCAGCTGCTTCACGGCCTTGTCCAGGTCGTCCCCGGCCATGAGCCGGTGCAGCTCCTCCTCATCGACCAGCCCGGACAGTCCGTCGGAGCAGAACAGCAGGACGTCGCCCTCCCGGGCGTCCAGCTCGAAGAAGTCGGGGTCGGTGCCGTCGGCGCCGTTGAGGACCTTGAGGATGAGGGAACGGTGCGGATGCGACGCCGCCTGCTCCGGCGTGAGCCGTCCCTCGTCGATGAGCGCCTGCACCCACGAGTGGTCGTGGGTGAGCTGCTTGAGTTCGCCGTCGCGCAGCAGGTAGCCGCGCGAGTCGCCGATGTGGGCGACGCCGAGCATCGAGCCGGAGAACGCCGCCCCGCAGAACGTCGTCCCCATGCCGTCGAACTCGGGATTCCACTGCACCAGGTCGGCGAGCCGGTCGTTGGCTCGTTGCATCACCCCGGCCATGTGCTCCAGGAGATGCTCGTCACCCAGCCGACGATCGCTGGAGTGCGCCTCCTTCGCGGCCACGGCGGAGGCGAGGTCCCCAGCGGCGGCGCCGCCCATCCCGTCGGCGACGAGCAGCATGTGCGGGCTCGCGTAGGCGGCGTCCTGGTTGTTCTGACGCACCCGCCCCACCTCGGAGTGGACGCGGAAGTCGAGGGAGAACGTCACGTCACACCTCCAGCCTCATCATGGTGCGGCCGATGCGCAGGATGTCGTCGACGGTCATGGGGGTCGGCTGCGTCAGCCGGGTCCCGTTGAGGTACGTGCCGTTGGTGGAGTTCAGATCCGTCACCACCCAGGTCTCCGCGTCGCGCTGGTTGAGCTGCGCATGACGCGAGGACGCGTAGTCGTCGTCGAGGAGGATGGTCGAGTCCGCGGTCCGACCCAGGTTGATGGTGGGGGCCACGGGCACCGACAGCCCCTGCTGCGCCCCCTGCGTGATCGCGAACCGCGTCGGGACCCGGCCGCCGCCACGCCGCCTGACCGGGGCGGGCTCCGACGGGGGCAGGTCCGTGACCTTGACCTTCCGGCCGAACAGGTCCTTGCGGATGACATCGGCGATCACGAAGATGAACAGCCACAACAGGGCCAGGAAGACGATCTTGATCGCCGCGGCGATGAGGTCGGACATCGATGCTCAGGCCTCCGTCGGCGAATGCACCAGCATCCTCGTGTTGCCGATCTCGATCCGCGACCCGTCCCCGAGCCGGGCGCGCTGCACCCTGGCCCCGTCGACGAGCACGCCGTTGGTGGAGCCGAGGTCCTCGATGGTGATGGTGAGGTTCCCCGGCACCCCGGACACCGACACCAGGGCGTGGCGACGCGACACCCCCGGGTCGTTGATCCTGAGATCCGCGTCGGAGCCGCGCCCCACCACCAGACCCGGCGGGACCAGCGGGTGCCGTACCCCCGCGACCTCCAGCACGAGGGGGGCGTTGCCGGGGCGACGCATCGGGGCCCGTCCCGGATCGGAGGCCACCGCTCGGCTCGTGATCTTGAACTGCCCCGTCGTCAACCCCTGGTCGAGGACGTAGAGGATCTGGATGGGGCCGTTGAAGACGTAGGAACGCTCGGCGGCGTGTTCCCGGATCGTCGGGGTGATCTCCGCGTTCAGCGTCTTCGAGTAGGGAAACAGCCGGTTGTAGTCGTGCGGCGAGAGCGCCACCGTGAACGAGTTCGGCACCAGCCGACGGTCGCGGCTCAGCAGCTTCGCCTCGGCGTCGAGCTCCCGCTGGATCCCGGCAGCGATCTCCACGGGCTGGACGTCACCCTTGAAGGCGCGGGCGAAGACCTTGTCCACGGCAGCGCCGATTCTCTTCTCGGCACGGTCGAAAACTCCCATTCACCTTCCTCTCGACGTCGCCAGCTTAGAGGTTCGAGTCAGCAATGGCATCCATCGAGGGTCTTCCACTGCGCGGAATGCCCCTCGTCCCCTCCCGGGGTGTGCCCTGTCAGGATGCCACGGGACGGGTCAGCGCCCGAACGTCGCGGCGTAGGCCTCGAGGATCGCGGCCGCCCCCTCGACGGCGCTGAGCCGTTCCGCGTCGAGGTCGGCCTCCACTCGGTCAGCGACCTCCCGGACCTCGGGTGAGGTGCGGAGCCGCTGCACGACCTCCTGCTCCACCATGTTCCACAGCCAGGCGCGCTGCTGCTCGAGGCGGCGGGTGGTGAGTTCGCCGGCGCTCTCCAGTTCCGCCCGGTGTTTCTCCACCGTCGACCACAGGTCGTCCAGGCCCGCCCCGGTGTACGAGGAGCAGGTCAGCACGGGGGCACGTCGCTTCGACTCGTCGCTGGAGATCAGTTTCATGGCGATGCTGAGCTCCCGGGCCGACACCCGGGCCGCCTGCTCGTTGTCGCCGTCGGCCTTCGTGATGGCGATGACGTCCGCGAGCTCCAGGATGCCGCGCTTGATGCCCTGCAGCTGGTCGCCGGTGCGGGCGACGTGGAGGAACAGGAACGTGTCGACCATGCCGGCGACCGCCACCTCCGACTGCCCGACCCCGACGGTCTCCACCAGCACGACGTCGTAACCGGCGGCCTCGAGCACCAGCATCGACTCGCGGGTGGCTCGGGCGACGCCGCCGAGATGCCCGGCCGACGGGGAGGGGCGCACGAAGGCGGCCTCCCGGTTCGCGAGCTCGCCCATGCGGGTGCGGTCGCCGAGGATGGAGCCGCCCGTGCGGGTCGAGGAGGGGTCGACGGCCAGCACCGCCACCTGGTGGCCGTGCTCGTCGATGAGTTTCGTGCCCATCGCGTTGATGAACGTGGACTTCCCGGCTCCGGGGACCCCGGAGATGCCGACACGGAACGCCCGGCCCGTGTGGGGGGCCAGCAGTTGCAGCAGTTCGTGGGCCTGCTCCCGGTGCTGCGGCTTCAGTGACTCGACCAGCGTGATCGCCCGGGCCACATGCCCTCGGGATCCCTCGACGACGTTCTCTGCCAGCTCTGCCACACTGAGATTCCGCATGGCAACGAGCCTAGCCCCACCCGTCATGCCGGTGGCGGCACCCCACCCGTCAGCGCTGGGACAGCCCGTCGATGTGGTGCATGATGACGCCGTCGTAGCCGAGCATTGCCCAGTCCTCCTCATAGGCGCCGATGTTCGGCTCGTTGGCGCGGCCCTCGACGTTGTTGAGCAGCAGCGTCGGGAAGTCCACGCCGCACTCGTAGGCGTGCGGGTACACCCCGCCGAAACGCGGGTTGACCTCCAGGATCGACCAGCCGTCGGGGGTGGAGAAGAGGTCCACGTCGATGGTGCCGCGGAAGCCGCACCGCTTCACGAAGTCCGCGACGAGGGCGAACAGGGACTCGTCCTTGAAGGACACCGACTTGTCGGCCGTCCCGGCGCGCATCCGCAGCTTCTTCTTCGCGAACATGGACACGACCTCGCCGGAGACCATGTCGACGTAGACGTCCACGTCCACGGGCTCGCCCGGCAGGAACTCCTGGATGATGAGGTCCGGGGTGGTCGCGAAGGCCTGGTCCAGCTGCCCGCGGTCGTCGATCCTGGCGATCCCCGCCGAGGCGGAGCCGGTGCGGGACTTCACGAACAGCGGGAACTGCGCCACGCCCGCGTCGAGGTCCGCGTGGCAGGCCTCCAAGGAGATCCAGGACCGCGGCGTCGGGAGCCCCTCCGCCTGCAACCACTCGAACATCAGCCACTTGTCGAAGGCGCGCTCCACCACCTCGGCGGGGGAGATCATGACCTTCACGCCGATCGCCTCGAACTCGTCGACGTGGCGGGCGAGCAGGCTCAGCTCCGGGTCCAGCAGCGACAGGACCACCGCGATCTGGTCCTCGCGGCAGATGCGGAGGATCGTCGGCAGGTACTCGGGGTCGTTGATGAGGGGGACGACGTGGTGGCCGTCGGCCGCGTACAGGGCAGGGGCCAGCTCGGAGGCGTCGGTGGTGATGACGCGTCCCCGCCCGGCCAGGGCCCGTCGGAAGTAGGACACCGTCTGCACGCGGCTGCCCGCGGTCAGGATCAGGACGTTCATGGGGGTCTCCTCTCGGCTCACCAGGTGTTCCCGGCCAGGTACTCGTCGACGCCCCAGCGCTTGCGCACCTCGGTGAGGGAGCCGTCGGTCAGGCGAGCATAGACCCGGGGGAGGTACTGGATGAACAGGGGGTTGAACGTCATCGTGTAGCTGCCGACCTTGTGGTAGACGATCCGGTCGCCCTCGCTCAGCCGGGGGGCGTCCGTCAGGGTCATGAGGCGGTCGTTGTCGAGGCAGGTGAAACCGGAGACGATCTGCGGCGTCGCGCACGCCTCGCCGTCGGAGACGACGGTGTGCTCGTAGGCCGACTTCCGCAGGAAGGGGTCCAGGTTGGTCCGGGAGCCGTCCGTGACCACGATGACGTGGTCCTGGACCGGCTTGGCGTCGATGACGGAGGTGTGAAGGTCGAAGGGCACCGCGACGAGGGCGGCCCCCGGCTCCAGGATGAGACGGGTGCGCGTCGGGTCGACGGCGTCGCCGACGGCCTCGCGGATCGCGGTGACGTACTCGTCGGGGGTGGGGAATCGGTCCGAGTCGCCGCCGAAGAAGCCGCCTCCCATGTCCAGCCATTCGAGGTCGAGGCCGTGGCGGGCGATGATGTCCCGGGCGGTGCGGCCGGCGGAGACGTAGGTGTCCAGCGCCCGGGTCAGCGAGGTGACGTGCAGGTGCAGCCCGGCGATCCGCACCCCCGCGTCCCGCAGCTCGGCGACGGCCGAGTCGAGGTCGCCGTTGTCGACGTGGAAGCCGAAGCGCAGCCCCGCCGCGGCGGAGGCGGTGTGGTCGGGGGCGTCGCGGTCGACGTCCCAGTTGACCCGCAGCCCCACCCCGTCGACGCGTTCGCCCCGGGCGGCCCGTTCGATGACCCAGCGCAGCTCGCGGCGGGAGTCGAGGTTGACGACGGCGCCGACGTCGAGGGCGGCGGCCAGGAGCTCGGGGGTCTTCACGGGCCCGTTGACGACGACGCGCGCCGGTTCGTGCCCCGTGCGGAGCGCCAGCTCCCACTCCTCCGCGGAGACGATCTCGGCGGGGACGTCGTGTCGGCCCATCCACTCGACCAGCCACGGCAGCGAGTTGGTCTTCACCGAGTAGGTGAGGGTCGAGTTCGGCCACCCCCGGTCAAGGGCTTCCCGGAAGGAGCGGACCTGACGCAGCAGCAGGGCCTCGTCGACGACGAAGGCGGGGGTCTCGATGGGGGTGTGCATGGCTCTCCGTCGGACGTCGGGAACGGGACGCCCCGATCTTACCGGCGGGCGGCGCGGGGAAGGAGCGGAGCTGGAGGGGGGCGTCGGGGCGTGCATGAACCGCCGCTCTGCTTGCGCGAGCCGTCGTTTGAAACGTTCCAAGCGAAGCGGGACGGCGGTTCGTGACCGTGGCGGGTCCGTCGTCCGAGATCAGCCCTGCCGGGACAGTCGTCGCCAGGCGTGGCTAGACTGCGAGGCAGGCCCCATCCGATTCGAGAGGCGAACCCCATGGCAGAACCCCGCATCCTCCCTTCCGCTGACCTCGACGACGGCGTGCAGATCGGCGATGGCTCGTCCATCTGGCACTTGGCCCAGGTTCGAGGAGGGGCGGAGGTCGGCGAGAACGTCATCGTCGGGCGCGGCGCCTACATCGGCAGCGGGGTCCACGTCGGCGACAACTGCAAGATCCAGAACTACGCCCTCGTCTACGAGCCCGCGCACCTGGAGGACGGGGTCTTCATCGGCCCCGCCGCGGTGCTCACCAACGACACCTTCCCCCGCGCCGTGAACCCGGACGGCACCGCCAAGTCCGCCCACGACTGGGAGCCGGTCGGCGTCACCCTCAAGAAGGGCTGCTCCATTGGCGCCCGCGCCGTCTGCGTCGCCCCCGTCACCGTCGGCGAGTGGGCGACGGTGGCCGCCGGCTCCGTCGTCACCCGAGACGTCCCCGCCTACGCCCTGGTGGCCGGGGTCCCCGCCCGCCGCATCAAGTGGGTGGGTCGCTCCGGTTTTCCCCTCGAGGAAACCGGGCCCAACACGTTCCGTGATCCGCACACCGGCGACGAGTTCGAGCAGGTGGGCGAGGTCCTCAACCTCGTAAAGGAAGCATGATGTCCTTGTCCTTCATCCCCCCGGCCAAGCCGATCATCGGCGATGAGGAGCGGGAGGCCGTCGACCGCGTGCTGCGGTCCGGCATGATCGCCCAGGGCCCCGAGGTCGCCGCGTTCGAGACCGAGTTCGCCGAGCACTTCAAGCTCGACCGGGCCTGCGTCGCCGTGAACTCCGGCACCTCCGGCCTCCACCTCGGCCTGCTGTCCTGCGGGATCGGCGTCGGCGACGAGGTCATCGTGCCGTCCTTCACCTTCGCGGCGACGGCGAACTCCGTGGCCCTCACTGGTGCCACCCCTGTCTTCGCCGACATCGCCGCCGACGACTTCACCCTCGACCCGGCCTCCGTGAGGGCCTCCATCACGGAGCGCACCAAGGCCATCATGCCGGTCCACCTCTACGGCCACCCCGCCAAGATGGACCAGCTGCGTGAGATCGCCGACGAGCACGGCCTGATGCTGTTCGAGGACAGCGCCCAGGCCCACGGCGCCTCCCTCCACGGCACCCCGGTCGGCGCCTTCGGCTCCTTCGCGATGTTCTCCCTCTACCCGACGAAGAACATGACCTCGGGTGAGGGCGGCATGGTCTCCTGCGCCGATGAGACGATCGAGCGCAACGTCCGGCTGTACCGCAACCAGGGGATGCTGCAGCAGTACCACAACGAGGTCGTCGGCCTGAACAACCGCATGACCGACATCCACGCCGCCATCGGCCGCGTCCAGCTCACCAAGGTCGACGGCTGGACCAAGCAGCGTCAGGACAACGCCGCCTTCCTCACCGCCAACCTGCAGGGTGTCACCCCGCCCTCGGTGGCCGACGGGGCCGTCCACGTCTACCACCAGTACACGATTCGCGTCCCCGAGGACCGCGATGGCCTGGCCGCCGCCCTCAAGGAGGAGTACCAGGTCGGCTCCGGCATGTTCTACCCCGTGCCGAACCACCGCCTCAAGCCGTTCCAGGCCCAGGTGGAGCTGCCGGAGACGGAGCGCGCCGCCCGCGAGTGCCTGTCCCTGCCGGTTCACCCGTCGCTCAGCCAGGAGGACCTGGAGCGGATCGTCACCGCCGTCAACGCCCTCGCGAAGGCAGGTGCATGATGAGCAACCTTCGCGCAGGCCTCATCGGCCTCGGCATGATGGGGCGCCACCACGCCCGCAACCTCAAGGCCATCGACGGGGTCGACCTCGTCGCCGTTGCCGACGCCCAGGGTGACCCCCACGGCGTCGCCTCCGGGCTGCCCCTCCACAACGACATCGAGGGGCTGCTGTCGGAGAACCTCGACTACGTCGTGGTCGCCGCCCCGACGATGTACCACGAGGAGATCGGCCTCAAGATCGCTGAGGCCGGTGTCCACGCTCTCATCGAGAAGCCCCTCGCGAAGACGGTCGAGGCCGCCCAGACGCTCGTCAGGGCGTTCGCGGACAAGGGGCTCATCGGTGCCGTCGGCCACATCGAGCGCTACAACCCCGCGCTGCAGGAACTGCGTCGCCGCCTGGAGGCGGGCGAGCTCGGTGACCTCTACCAGATCACGACGAGGCGTCAGGGCCCCTTCCCGGCCCGCATCGCCGACGTCGGCGTCATCAAGGACCTCGCCAGCCACGACATCGACCTCACCGCCTGGGTCACCCAGCGGGACTACGAGCTCGTCGCGGCCCGCACGATGTTCAAGGCCGGACGCGAGTACGAGGACATGGTCTCCGCCACGTGCCAGCTCTCCGGCGGGCTCATGTCGAACCACCTCGTCAACTGGCTGACCCCGACGAAGGAGCGCCTCACGATCGTCACTGGCGAGAAGGGCATGTTCATCGCGGACACCCTCACTGCGGACCTCACCTTCTTCGCCAACGGGCAGATCGAGACCACCTGGGACGACATCGCGCAGTTCCGCGGGGTCACGGAGGGCGACGTCACGCGCTTCGCCATCGCCAAGCCCGAGCCGCTGCGCACCGAGCACGAGTCGTTCCGCGACGCCGTCCTCGGCAAGCCCGCCGACATCGTCACCCTGGAGCAGGGCGCGAAGGTCGTGCGCGTGTGCGAGGCCATGATCGAGTCGGCCGCGTCGAACCAGTTCATCGACGTCCGCTGAGTCGACGACGCGAACACGACGACGAAGGCGCCGGACCCCGAGGGGTCCGGCGCCTTCGGTGTTGCCTTGAGACGCTCAGAGGGCGTTGCGCAGGGCGGTCGCCGGGGCGAACTTCGCGACGCGGCGGGCCGGGATGGTCATGGCCTTGCCGGTGGCGGGGTTGCGGCCCTCGCGGGCGGCGCGCTGGGTGGTGGTGGCCGTGAAGACACCGGGCAGCTGCACCTTCTTGTCGGCCACGAGGGCCTCGGTGATGACGGCGCCGAAGGCGTCGAGCGCAGCCTCGGCCTGGGCGTTGGTCAGACCGGCCTTGGCCGCGATGGCCTGGATGAGTTCACGCTTGGTCATTGACAGTCTCCTTTTTCGTGAGGTCGTCATCATATTTGGCGCTATTCCGCGCCGTGTCAAGCTCCAACGCGCTGAAATGCCCGTATTTCCGGGGTTTCTGGCCACTCGTCACCACATGGGGACGCCGCGTCCCATTCCTCGGTAGGTCCAGCCGGCGGCCTCCCAACGATGCGGGTCCAGGACGTTCCGGCCGTCAATGATGACCGGATGGTCGACGTGTTTCGCGCACTCCTCCGGGTCGAGGTCGAGGAACTCCGCCCACGGGGTGAGCAGCAGCACCACATCCGCTCCGACAAGGGCTTCCGTCACCGAGTCGCAGACGCTGAGGCCGGGCTGGCGGCGTCGCAGTTCGGCCCCCGCGGCCGGGTCGACGACCCGGACCTCGGCTCCCCTGGCCCACAGCCGCGAGGTGATGTCGAGGGCGGGGGAGTCCCGCAGGTCGTCGGTGTCGGGCTTGAAGGTGACGCCGAGCACGGCAACCGTTTTGCCGACAAGCCGCCCGCCCACCGCATCCTCGGCCAGGGCGACGGCCCGTTCCCGGCGGCGCAGGTTGATGGCGTCCACCTCGCGCAGGAAGGTGAGGGCCTCGTCGACGCCCAGCTCACCGGCCCGGGCCATGAATGCGCGGATGTCCTTCGGCAGGCAGCCCCCGCCGAACCCGATCCCGGCCTGCAGGAACTTCGGCCCGATCCGGTCGTCCAGGCCGATGGCGTCGGCCAGCCGGGTCACGTCCCCGCCGGTCGCCTCGCACAGCTCCGCCATCGCGTTGATGAACGAGATCTTCGTCGCGAGGAACGAGTTCGCCGCCACCTTCACCAGCTCCGCCGTCGGGTAGTTCGCCACGACGACGGGGGTGCCGGCGGCGATGATCGGGGCGTAGCACTCGTCGAGGATCGCCCGGGCGGCCTCGCCCGCGGGCCGGTCCTCCGGCAGCCCGTAGACGAGCCGGTCCGGCTCCAGGGTGTCCTTGACGGCGTGGCCCTCCCGTAGGAACTCGGGGTTCCAGGCCAGGGCCAGCGCCTTCCCGGAGGCGGCCAGCTGGGCCGCGAGGCGCTCCGCCGTGCCGACGGGCACCGTCGACTTCCCGACGACCAGGACGGGCCGGTCCCCGTCGGGGCGGGCGTGCTCGATGATCGAGGAGATCGCCGCGTCGACGTGGCTCAGGTCGGCGCCGAGGCGTCCTGCGAGCTGTGGGGTCCCCACGCCGATGAAGATCAGCTCCCGATCCGCCAGGCGCTCCGGATCGGTGGTGAAAGCCAGCCTCCCGCTCGACACGGCCCGCGCGAGGACCTCCGGGAAGCCGGGCTCGTGGAAGGGGGCGCGGCCCGCGGCCAGCTGCTCCACCTTCCGATCGTCGATGTCCAGGCCGACCACGTCGTGCCCGATCTCGGCCATGCACGCGGCATGGACGGCCCCCAGGTACCCGCATCCGATGACTGCCATCCTCATGGAGGCAGGTTACCGGTGGGGTTGGGGGCGTTGAGTACGATCACAGCAACGAGGTCGGGTGGATCAGCCCGGGAAGGAGCCGTCGTGGGGGAGCCACAGTTGCGCGTCGCCTTCGTCACCCTGCACACCTCGCCGTTGGAACGCGCCGGATCGGCCGATGCGGGGGGCATGAACGTCCTCATCCTCGCCCTGGCCCGGTCCCTCGGCCGTCTCGGCGTCCACGTCGAGTTCCTCACCCGTTTCTCGGGTGAGGACCAGCCGCCCTTCGAGGAGGTGGCGCCCGGGGTGACACTGCGTCGGCTGCCCGCAGGGCCGCGAACCCCGCTGCCGAAGAGCCTCATCGATCAGCACATCCCCGAGTTCCGCGACGCGATGGCCGAGCTGGTGCCCTACGATCTCGTGCACTCCCACCACTGGATGTCCGGGGTGGCGGCCCTGCCCGTCGCCAGGGACTGGGGCGCGCCCCATGTGATGACCTTCCACTCCGTCGCCGCCCACCCCAACTCGCCGCTGCGTGACGGGGAACCGCCCGAGTCGCCCGCCCGGGTCGACGGCGAGGTGCAGTGCGCCGAGGAGTCCGACCTCGTGCTGTGCGTCTCCCACCACGAGGCGGCCGTCGTCATCGGGAGGTGCAACGCCGACCCGGAGCGGGTGCGGATCGTCCGGCCGGGGGTCGACGTGGAGTTGTTCCATCCCGCCGACGACGACTGGCATCCCGACGGCGTACGGCCGGGCTACGTCCTCCTCGCGGCGCGGTTGCAGCCGCTCAAGGGACCCGACGTCGCGATCCGCGCGCTCGCCGTCGTCCCGGCTGAACAACGACCCGATCTGGTGATCTGTGGGGAGGCCTCCGCGGACTTCGCCCATTACAGGGTGGAGCTGGAGTGCCTCGTCGAGAGTCTCGGGCTGCGGGAACAGGTCCATTTCATCACCGCCCCGGATCGGGAGTCGCTGGCTCGACTCATCCGCCACGCCTCGGTCATGCTGGTGCCGTCGCACTCCGAGACCTTCGGTCTCATCGCGCTGGAGGCGTCGGCCTCGGGGGTCCCGGTCCTGGCCGCTGCCGCCGGTGGGCTCACGGAGGCCATCTGCAACACGCACACCGGGCTACTCGTCCCCACCCACGATCCGTGGGCCTGGGGTTCGGCACTGACCTCGCTGCTGGCGGACCCGCAGCGCCGGGAACGGATGGCGACGATGGGCAGGCAACGGGCCCTCACCATGACCTGGGACGCCGTCGCCGAGCAAACCCTGGAGCAGTACCGACGGGTGCTGTGACCCGCCGCGGTGGCCTGGACCTTCCCGCGGCGTGACAATGGGGGCATGAGCAAGTCGCTGCGGATCGCCTTCGTCCATGCCCACCCCGACGACGAGTCCCTCTGGTCGGGTGCCCTGACCGCCCACCTGGTGGCGGCAGGCCACGAGGTGAGCCTGCTCACCGCGACCCGTGGGGAGCGGGGCGACGTGGTGCCCGGCGAGCTGTCCTCCCTGGCCGGAACCCCCGAACTGGAACGGCACCGCATCGGGGAACTCGCTCGAGCCGTCGCCAGCCTCGGCTTCGCCCGGCACGCCTTCCTCGGCGACCCGCCGGTCGGCTCCGGGCGTCGCTACCGTGACTCAGGCATGACCTGGCTGCGACCCGGGTTGGCGGGCCCGGCCGCCGACGCCGAACCCGACTCACTGTGCTCCCGGCCGCTGGATGACGTCGTCGCCGATCTCGCGGCCTGGCTCCGGCACGTCGACGCCGACCTCGTGGTCAGCTACGACGACGACGGCGGCTACGGCCACCCCGACCACGTGCGGATGCACCGGGCCTGCGTCGCGGCGGCCCGCCTGCTCGGGGTCGGTTTCGCCGCCGTCGTCCACGCACCGGGCGAGGGGGTGCGCTGGTTCGACCTCGACAACCTCGCCCCCCGCGTCGAGGAGGCGCTGCGGCACCACGCCAGCCAACTCACCGTCAATGGCGACGGCACCCTCACCCACTCGGGCGGGCAGACGGAACCCGTCGTCACCTCCGTGGGACTGCGGCCGGATGCCGTCGCCCGCCCGGTCGTCGAGGGGCTGTGACCCGAGGGTCAGGCGTCGAGGGTCGCCGGATCGGGACCGATGCGGTTGTTGACGTTGAGCGCGTCGATGGCGGCCCGGTCCTCCGCGGTCAGGGTGATGTCCAGGGCCTTGAAGTTCGACTCGATGCGCTCCGGGGTCCTCGACTTCGGGATGACGACGAAGCCACGGTCCATGTGCCAGCGGATGACCACCTGGGCCGGGGTCGCGCCCAGCCGCTCGGCGATGGCGACGACGCTCGGGTGCTCCAGGTCCTGCGCCTGACCGAGCGGCGACCAGCTCTCGATGGTGATCCCGAGGTCCGCGCAGTGACTGATGAGGTCGTCGGGCTGGAAGGTCGGGTGGAGCTCGATCTGGTTGACCGACGGGGTGATGCCCGTCTCGTCGACGATGGTGTCAAGGTGCTCCGGCAGGAAGTTGCACACACCGATGGACTTCACGAGCCCCTCGGAGCGGAAGTCGATGAGCTGCTCCCACGTCTCCGTGTAGAGGTTCTTGGCGGGGCAGGGCCAGTGGATGAGGTAGAGGTCGACGTACTCCTGGTCGAGCTTCTCCAGGGACCGCTCCAGCCCGGAACGGGCCAGGTCGCGGCCCTGCACCGCGTTCCACAGCTTCGTGGTGAGGAAGATCTCCTCACGGGGCAGACCTGACTCCTTGATGGCTCGGCCGACACCCACCTCGTTGCGGTAGATCGCGGCCCCGTCGATGTGCCGGTAGCCGACCTCCAGGGCCTTCGACACCGAGGCGGTGGCCTCGTCGTCGGTCATCTGCCACGTGCCCAGGCCGAGCTGGGGGATCTGGACGCCGTCGTTCAGGGTGATGATCGGTGAACTCGTCATGTCCCCATTCAACACCGTCGCCCCAACTCGCGGGGACAGGTCTCGCCGGGGCGTGTGTAATGGAGGGACAGGACCGGGGGAGAGGGGCAGTCATGACCATCAACACCACACGGCTGGCGGAGCCGCACCGCTTGGAGGTCGACGCGGTGCTGACCGGTCTCGACGTCGATCCGGCCCGGGGGCTCGACGTCGAGGTCGCTGCGGCCCGGCTCGCCGCGGACGGCCCCAACGAGCTGCGGGCCAAGCCACCGGTGCCGCTGTGGCGACGCATCCTCGCCCAGTTCCGCGACCCGCTGGTCACGCTGCTTCTCGTGGCCATGGCCATCTCCTTGGTGGCGTGGATCTTCGAGGGCGGGCACGGCGCCCCGATCGACGTCATCGTCATCGGGGCCATCGTCGTGCTCAACGCCGCCATCGGGCTCGTCCAGGAGGGGCGGGCGGAGCAGGCCGTCGCGGCACTGGCCCGGATGACCGCCGCCACCTCCACCGTGCTGAGGGGAGGCCAGCAGCGGGTCATCCCCTCCAGTGAACTCGTCCGCGGTGACCTGCTGCTGCTCGCCGAGGGCGACGCGGTCGGCGCCGACGCCCGACTCATCCAGGCGACGGGGCTGAAGGTGCAGGAGGCGTCGCTGACGGGGGAGTCGGAGGCGGTGGACAAGGACCCGGCCGTCATCGACCACCCCGTTGCGGTCGGTGACCGCGCCAACATGGTCTTCAAGGGCACCGCCGTCGTCCACGGGGTCGGGCGGGCCGTCGTCACCGACACGGGCATGGACACCCAGATGGGCACCATCGCGACGCTGCTCGACGAGACGGAGACCGACCCCTCACCGCTCGACCGGGAGGTCGCCTCCCTCACCCGGATGCTCGGCCTCGTCGTCCTCGGCATCGCGGCGGTGGTCATGGTGGTGCTCTTCCTGCTCAACCGGCCCGGCTCGGTCTCCGAGGCGGTGGAGATCCTGCTCATCGGGGTTTCCTTGGCGGTCGCCGCGGTCCCGGAGGGGCTCCCGGCGATCCTGTCCATGGTCCTCGCGATCGGTGTGCAGCAGCTGGCCGCCCGCCGGGCGGTCATGAAGGACCTCCACTCCGTCGAGACCCTCGGATCCGCGTCGGTGATCTGCTCCGACAAGACCGGGACCCTCACCCGCAACGAGATGACGATCCGAGTCATCGCCACCGCCTCCGGCGAGGTGGAACTGAGCGGCACCGGCTACTCGCCCGAGGGGGAGGTGCTCGGGGATCCCGCCCCCGCGGCGCTGCTCGAGGTCACCCTCACCCTGGCTGGGGGAGCGGTGGCCAACAACGCCGGTCTCGCCCGCGACGACGACGGGAACTGGGGCATCACCGGCGACCCCACCGAGGCGGCCTTCCTCGTCGCCCAGCACAAGGTGCAGGGACTCGTCGACCGGGTCGCCGCAGCCGAACGGCAGGCGGAGGTGCCCTTCAGCTCGGAACGCAAACTCATGTCCGTGCTGGCCGCCCATCCGGAACTGGCCGCCCCGAGGCTCATCACCAAGGGCGCCCCCGACGTGCTGCTGGAGCGCTGCGTCGCCCGTCGCGTCGGGACGGAGGTCGTGCCGTTGGACGACGAGGCCCGTCGCGAGATCACGGCGACGGTGGAACGCCTCAACTCCCACGGCTACCGGAGCCTGGGGGTCGCCTACCGGGAGGTCGAGGCGTTGGAGGTCGAGGTGGGGCCGGAATCCGAGCAGGGGCTCGTGCTCGTGGGTGTCGTCGGGATCATCGATCCCGCCCGCGACGAGGCCCGCGACGCCGTCGCCGCCGCCCACCGCGCCGGCATCCGCGTCGTCATGATCACCGGCGACCACCCCGTCACCGCCGCCCGGATCGCAGCGGACCTCGGCATCGTCGCCCCGGGAGCCCCCGCGCTGACCGGCGCCGATCTGGACTCCCTCGACGAACAGGGTTTCGCCGAGGCCGTCGCCCGGGTGTCCGTCTTCGCCCGGGTCGCGCCAGAGCACAAGATCCGTATCGTCGACGCGTTGCAGCGCGGCGGGCAGGTCGTGGCGATGACCGGCGACGGCGTCAACGACGCCCCGGCGCTGAAGTCCGCCGACATCGGGGTTGCGATGGGCATCACCGGCACGGAGGTGACGAAGGAGGCCGGGACGATGATCCTCGGCGACGACAACTTCGCCACCATCGTCGCGGCGGTCCGTCAGGGGCGGGGCATCTTCGACAACATCAAGAAGTTCATGCGGTACCTCCTCAGCTCCAACATGGGGGAGGTGGTGACGGTGTTCCTCGGCATCGTCCTCGCCGGGGTGATCGGGCTGTCCGACGCCGCCGCGGGCAGTTCGCTGGCCGTGCCGCTGTTGGTGGCGCAGATTCTGTGGATCAACCTGGTCACCGACTCGGGGCCGGCCCTGGCGATGGGGGTGGATCCGGAGGACGGCGACGTGATGGCCCGTCCGCCCCGCCACCCTGGCGAGCGCATTGTCGACAAGGCGATGTGGCGTCGGATCGTCTTCACCGGTGTCGTCATGGGGCTGGTGACCCTGTTCGCCCTCGACCTGTCCCTGCCAGGGGGCCTCGTCCCGGGTGGAACGGATTCCCTGGAAACCGCCCGCACGATGGCCTTCACCACCCTGGTGTTCATGCAGCTGTTCAACGCCTTCAACTCCCGCTCCGAGGACCGGTCGGCCTTCAACGGTCTGTTCAGCAACGGCTGGCTGTGGCTGTCGGTCGTGGTGGCCGCGTTGCTGCAGGTCGCGGTGGTGCATGTGCCTCTCCTCCAGACAGCCTTCGGCACCGTTGCCCTCGACGGTCATCACTGGCTCCTGGCCATCGGGCTCGGCTCGGTGGTGCTGTGGGCGGAGGAGATCGCGAAGCTGGTGCGACGGCTCCGGCGCTGAGGTCGCTCCATCGGATCGGTGCACCCGGTTCGTGACCGGAGTGGACGACACCATGGTCCGACCAGATAGCATTCGGTCGGAACTCAAGGAGGCGTTTCGTGACCTGCACCCTGCTCACCCCCGTCCGTATGGGGGGCATCGATCTACCCAACCGTCTCGTCATGGCGCCGCTGACGCGGTTGCGCTCCGGGACCCATGGCATCCCCGATGACACCGTCGTCGAGTACTACCGGCAGCGGGCTTCGGTGGGGTTGATCCTCACCGAGGGCACCTGGCCGGTGCAGGAGGGACGTAGTTGGCTCGGGCAGCCCGGCATCGCCGACGACGATCAGGCGGAGGCGTGGGGGCGTGTCGCGTCGGTCGTTCACGCCGAGGGAGGCCGGATCGCTATGCAGATCATGCATGGCGGCAGGCTGTCCCATCCTGAGTTCACGGGGACCGGGAGGGTCGTGTCCGCCAGTGCCACGGCGGGCCCCGAGCCGGCACGGCTGCCGGGCGGGAAGGTGGAGGCGCCGACCGCCCACGCCCTGACCGAGGACGAGATCTGGGAGGTCATCCGCGGGTTCGCCGACGCGGCCAGACGTGCCGTCGCGGCCGGGATTGACGCCGTCGAGGTGCACGGGGCCAACGGCTACCTGGTGCACCAGTTCCTGAGCCCTTCGACGAACCTGCGCAGCGATGGTTGGGGAGGGTCCCCCGCCCGGCGGGCCCGGTTCGCCATCGAGGTCACCCGGGCGGTGGTGGAAGCGGTCGGGGGAGAGCGGACCGGCATCCGTCTCTCACCGGGGAACAGTATCCAAGGCATCGACGAGTCGGATGCGGAGACGACGCGGGAGACGTACGCGACCTTCGCTGCGGCTGTCGCGCCCTTGGGGCTGGCCTTCGTCGACGTGCTGCATCCCGAGCCGGGAAGCGCCCTGGTGCAGGAGATCCGGCGGGCCAGTGCCGCGCCGCTCATCATCAACACCGGGTTCGCCTCCCCGAGCAGTCGTGAGGAGGTCGGGGGCATCCTGGCGCAGGATCTCGCCGATGCCGTCGCCGTGGGCAGGCCACTCATCGCCAATCCTGACCTGCTGCGTCGCTGGCGGGAGGATCTGCCCGAGAACACTCCTGACCCCGGCACCTTCTACGACGGTGGGGAGCGCGGCTACACCGACTACCCGTTCGTGGACTGAGAGGTCGATTCCTCCGGTTTCGTCGGCCAAAGGGATGGGGGTCTGGAGCCGAAAAACCGTTGAACTGTCAACTAAATGGGCGTAGGGTCGGAACTCCAGAACAACGGTGTGCTGCACCAATCCGACAAGGAGTATCACCATGAAGTCCCGTCGTTCCGTCCTCGCCGCGGCCCTCGGCCTGGCCGCCACCCCGATCCTGACCGCGCTGCCCGCCGAGGCACGGACGTCGCGCCCGTCAGCCGTCTACAAGGTCGACTCCAGGCTGCAGATCCACTTCTCACCCGCCTCTGACGCTGCCGCTCACTACCGCGAACTCGGCACGTGGTTGCGGGTTCTCCAGCTGCGGGAGAAGCAGTACCGCGCTCAGGTGCAGGCCCTCGACGTCGCGGCCTCCCCGGTGCAGCAGCGCAATCTGCGTGCCGCCGTCGAACGCCATCAGGGACCTTGGAACATCGCCGTGCTGCGGTTCCTCCTCGCCACCCTCGCGGCAGAGGGCAACCAGGCGGCCCGGGCACTGGACCTGACGAAGGTCGGCGTGGAGGACGCCGTCACCCGCAGTGCTCAGCCCCTCATCCAGGCCGGGTACGCCGATGCCCGGGCGAAGGTCAAGAGGTACCGCAGCAGGAGCGAGAGGGCAGCTCGTCAGGCGCGGCTCGCCCTGTTCACCGAGGCGCAGACCTTCATCGCCACCTGGCTGCGGGCCAGCGAGGCCGGGACCCCGATCACCGACCATGCTCCCTATGTCCCCTTCTACCTGGGTGGCGACTTCGAGATGGCGATGTACGCCTCGCTGTACCCGCAGCCGGAGGAGAAGCCGGTGGCCTTCTACTGGGAGGAGCCGGGGACCGAGCCCATCGACGTCGCCAAGGCCAAGCGCCTGTCCGACCAGAACAAGGCCTACTTCGACGGCCTGGCCAGCCTTGACAGCAACCCGCTCGTGAGGAGCACCTACTGAAAGGTGTTGTTGACGCCCTTCTTCTCCGCTGCTCACGCCGGACGGTGCGCGCCAGCGCACCGTCCGGCGTGAGCCCCTTGGTGCCCGGTGCCGGGACTTGAGTTGGGCGGGAGTCCCGCGGGGCCTCCGCAGGCTTCGGGCCCGGCTCGACCGGCGGTGGAGACGACGGCGCATTGGGTGAGTGGGTGAGGTGGGTCGGTTCCCGGCATGGGGTAGCGTCGGGACGTCAGTTCGACGCGTCGTCCCCGGGAGGTCCGAGATGCCCTCACCGTCCATGGCCCCTGACGTCACCACGGCTGTGAGGTTTCGGGCCTTCATGGTCATCTGGGTCGCCCAGTGGGTGGCCCGGCTCGGCAACGGACTCACCGCTTTCGGACTCGGAGGCTTGTTCAGCGGAAGCCTCCAGGAGGGCGCGCGGATGGGCGCATCCACTGCGGTCGCCCCGGTGCTCCCTGACCGCGGACCTCCTCGACTGCCACGATCCAGTGCGCTCCTCGTCGTCCGCCTCGCCAAGAGGCCATCGTGACGATCCTCGTCACGATCCCCCTGTCCGCGCGCCCTCCAAGCTGCCCTGACTCGGCGTCCATCCTCCCGCTGCACGACCCGCCAGGGCGTCGCTTCGTGACCGCGGTGGGTTCGCCTGCCTTGACGTGGTTTCGCCTGTCTTGTCCCGGAGGTTTGTTCAGGGATCGGTGAAGTGCTTGGCCAGAGCCACTTTGGCCGCCCGCCTGAACAACCCTCCGGTGTCCACATCGACACCGACCACCCGTTCGTGGATTGAGCTCGTCATGCACGGCCCGGTCATGAGTTGATGTCAAGGGCAGGTCAAGATCGAGGCTTGAAGGGTGGGCGGCCAAAGAGGCTCTGTCTAGGCGCTTCGCCGCTCCCTGAATGCGCCTCATGATAGGCGGTCAATAGGATCCGAAAAATCCCTTGAGTTCTCAACCAGGTGGGCGTGAGGATGGGATACAGAACAGCGACGTGCTGTACAGACCTTGAAGGAGTCGTACCATGAAGTCTCGCAGGTTCGTCCTCGCCGGAGCCGTTGGTCTTGCCATGGCCCCGGTGCTCCCGGCCTCGCTCGCCGAGGCGACGCGTCGCAGCCCGAGGCCGACGGCCACGCCGTCGCCTGCTCCGTACCGGTTGGAACCGGAGCTCGGAGTGCACTTCGTGCCAGCTGCTGACGCGGCTGCCCACTACCGTGAGCTGAACATCTGGCTGCGTGTGTTCAATCTGCGGGAGCGGCACTACCAGGCCCAGGTGATGGGCTTGAAGTACCGGCAGCGATACGAGTTCGACAGTGTCACGCCCATCCTGGATGCCCTTGACAGGCATCACGTCGTACGCAACATCGCTTTGTTGCGGTTCCTGCTCGCGGTGCTCAAGGCCGAGGGAAATGCGGAGGCTCGTTCGCTGGACCTGGAGCAGGTTGGGGTGGATGCAGCCGTGACCGAGCAGGCTCGGCCCCTCATCCGGGCCGAGCAGGCCCGTGCCAAGGAGAGGGTGGGAAGGTATGCCGACGAACGTGAGCAGTCGGCGCGTCAGGCTCGACTCACGCTGTTCACCGATGCCAATGCCTACATCGGGGAGTGGGTGCGGGCCAGCCGTGCCGGTCTCCAGTTCACCGACTATGCCCCGTACGTCCCCTTCTTCCTCGGAGGTCACTATCAGGCTGCGGTGTACATCTGGTACGGTCTCGACCCTGAGGACAAGCCGTTGAAAACCTACTGGAGGGGCTCGGGGACCGATCCCGTCGACGTGGTGGAGGCGATGGAACTGTCGAAGGTGAACAAGGCCTACTTCGACGGCTTGGCCAGCCTTGACGACAACCCCCTGTTCCGCACCACCTACGCGGCTTGACCCGCCGTGAAGGTTCGGGCCGGTCAGTTCGATCGGCCGGCGTGAGTAGTTGGTGGTAGGGGTGGAATTGAGTCGTGAGGAACAAGGTGCCCCGGGTCAACGTTGAGCACGATGTCTCCTTTCTTGCTCATGTCGGTCCCCTTCCTGCCGTACATTCTGCCCTCGTCCCCCAATGATGTCGCCGAATGCTGAGGGGGCGGGTGATCTGATGGACGGGTGCCCCGCATAGGTGGGTATCGTGAAGTCATGAGACCTCTCCTCGTGCTGGTGCACGGCTCCCTGTCGAGCGCCGACGAATGGGGTGGCTACGCCGATTTGCTGCCGGACTGTGACGTCGTCGCTGTCGACCTGCCCGGGCACGGCGGACGGGGGGACGAGGTGTTCACCACGCGAGCCGCGATCCGGGCGATTGAGCAGGCGGTGGCACAGCGTGCCACTGGGCAGCCGGTCTTCCTTGCCGGACACAGCCTCGGCGGTTACTTGGCCTCGCTCCACGCTGCCCGGAACCCCGGGGTGCTGGCGGGGCTCATTCTCATCGGGGCGACGGGGGATCCGCGCAGCCCGCTGGCCGTCGTCTACCGCGCCTATGCCTGGCTGGTCGGGAAGGTCGACCACGCGAGGCTCGCGCGGGTCCGTGACGCCGTCGCCCGAAGGTTGGGGTTGAGTGAGGATCAGTTCCCGGCCCCTGATGCCTATGCCGTGCTCCCGGCCGCGTGGCAGTCGGTCATCGACGACTGCCCCAGCCACCTCATGACCCGGGTCGACTGCCCGGTGCTGTTCATCAATGGCCAGTTCGACCAGATGCGCCTCAACGAACGCGCCTACCAGCGCCTCACCCCCTCCTCGAGGCTGGTGACGGTGCCGCGGGCCACTCACCTGGCGCCGCTCACCCACCCGGAGCAGGTGGCGGAACTCATCCAGCAGTTCGCCCGCGACCTGGCAGGATGACGAGCCGCTCCGCCCCGGGGTCACTCGGGTAGTGGGGTCTCGAAGAGGGTGTCGAGCAGCTCCTTGTTGATGAAGACGACGCCTCGCCCCACCTTCTCCTTGACGACGAGTCCGCTGTCGGCCAGCTCGGTGAGCCACTTCGCTGCCGTCTGGCGTTGGGCCAGACCCGACTCGACCACCTTCTCGATCCGCAGGTAGGGCTGCCGGAACAGCAGTTCCGTGAGATCGGCGGCGGGGAGTCGTGGATGGGTGGCGCGGATGCTCGTGCTGAACCGTTGCCGCAACTCGTCGGTGGTGTCGATGAGCCCGAGGGTCCAGTCCGCGGTCGATTCCACCGCGGCCAACATGAACAGCAGCCACTCCTCCCAGGCGTCCTGCCGGGTGACGTCGTTCAACAGCCGGTAGTACTCGTCCTTGTGACGCAGGATGTGGCCCGAGAGGTACAGCACGGGGAGCTCCAGCAGTCCCTGCTCCACCAGCAGCACCAGGTTGAGCACCCGGCCGGTCCGGCCGTTCCCGTCGTAAAACGGATGGATCGCCTCGAACTGGTAGTGGGCCATCGCCATCACCACGAGCGGGTCGAGACCGTGGGAGGCGTGGATGAACCGCTCCCAGGCGCCCAGGTGGTCGCGAATGACCGTTTCGCCCTCCGGCGGGGTGTAGACCCTGGTGCCACTGCGTGACCCACCGATGTAGGTGCCCGGCGTGTTGCGGATCCTGGCGGGTTTGCCCTGGAGACGAGTGCAGACGTCGAGGGCGGTGCGGGTGGTCACGGGTCGCACCCGGAGTGAGTCGAACCCGTGGTGGAGGGCCTCCCGGTACCTCAGGGCCTCCTTGGCCTGCGGGGTTGTGCCCGGAGAGTCGTAGTGAGCAGCCCGGAAGACCTCGTCATGGGTGGTCACGATGTTCTCGATCTCCGTCGAGGCCTGCGCCTCCAGCAGAGGGATCAGGTTGATGAGCATCGTGGGGTCGGGGAGTCGTTTGCAGGCGCCGTCCAGCCGGGCCAGGGCCCGACCCGCTGAGACCGTCGCCTTGAGCACGGCGACGCTCTCCACCGGCCGCGTGGGCGGCAGGGGCGGGAGATCCTGGTGGGGACGCTCCGGATGCAACCACATGTACGCAGCGTAACCATGTCCGGCCAATGTGTCGAAGAAAAGCGAAAATTTCGACACGTCCTGGAAACGTGTCGACGGCGTCGACACGTCATCACTCGCCGGTGACCCCGTCGATGGCCTCGCGGAGGAGGTCGGCGTGGCCGCAGTGGCGGGCGTATTCCTCGATCATGTGGGTCAGCAGCCAGCGGGCGGAGACGCGTTCGTCGCCGTGGGGGACCGTCGTGGTCAGGTCGTTGCGGGTCCGGAACTCCGCCCACGCCACTCGGGACCGCAGGATGCTGTCCTGCCACATCGCGTGGAGCTCCGCTCCGGTGTGTTCGGCGGCGGTGACCCACTCCCAGTCCGGGTCGGTCGCCCGGTCCACCGACGCCCAGGGCTCGGGAAGCCCCCGCTCGGAGAGCACCGCGATGAACCAGTAGGCCTCCACGAAGGCCAGGTGTTTCACCAGCCCGGCGAGGGTCATGGCGGAGGACGGATGGAGGGTCTGCAGCTGCTCATCGGTGAGGTCGGCCGTCTTCATGGCGACGGTGGCGCGCAGGAAGTCGAGGAAGCCGAGCAGGGTCCCCTCCTCGTCCGCCTTCGTGGGTGCTTCGGGTCGTGTCGCAGCCATGGCGCTACGGTAACCCCCATGAGCGACGAAGCTGTTCACATCCACGCGCACGGCCCCACGGAGGCGCCGCCACTGATCCTCCTCCACGGCCTCACCGACAGCGGCGCGGCCTGGCCCGACGCCGTCGCCAGGTGGTGGGGGTCGTGGCGGGTGCTCGCCGTGGATCAGCGGGGCCACGGCCGCTCCCCCCGGTTCGCGCCCGACGAGATGGGACGCCTGATGGAACCCCTCGTCGCGGACCTCATCGCGGTGGCGGAGGGATGCGACGGGCCGGTCGCCGTCGTCGGTCACTCCCTCGGGGGCCGGGTGGCGGCCGAGGCGGCGCTGCGCCGCCCCGAGTTGTTCACCTGCCTCGTGCTGGAGGATCCGGCCATCTGCGACCGCCCGATCCTGGCCCCGGGCTCCAACGCGGGGTGGGTGGAGCACGTCGAGACGGTGGCCGCGGACCCGGAGCCGGAGCTGCGTCGGATGCGTGCGGAGACCTCCTGGTCGCAGGCGGAACTGGAGGCGTGGGCGGCGTGCAAGCCCGAGGTCGACCAAGGGATGCTCCGCCACGGCGAGCTCGGGCAGGTGGACCCTGCCGAGGTGTTCAACGCCCTCCGGGTGCCGACGCTGGTGCTGTGGGCAGCCGACGGCGACCTCCGCTGCGATCCCGGCATCCTCGCCAACGACGTCGTGCGGTTCGAGTACCTCGACAGGGTGGGCCACTGCATCCGCCGGGACGACCCGCAGCTGTTCCACGGCCTCGTCGATCCATGGCTGGAGGCCCATCACCAAGGGGCGCGGACGTAACCCTTCCGTAGTCCCCAGTCCCAGATGCGGTCAAGGTCCGCCTCGGCCTTCTGCCGCAGGGCCGCCCTGTCGAAGCCGCCGCGCATGAGTCCGGGAATCATGCAGACGGGTCCCTTGTCGTGCCGGACGAGGCAGTGAGTCTGGACCAGACCGGCCCGCAGGGGGATCTGGCGGCTGGCGAGCCCCCGCCGGGAGGTCGGCCACGGGATGTCCTTGCGTCGGGAGAGCGCACACAGGTGGAAGCCCGTCGCGTTCACCGTCATCCGAAGGGAGCCCAGCCACGCGGTCAACGCGGCCAGCGTCAGGCCCGCGGCCAGGGCCAGCCATGCCGCGACGTGGCCACCACCGGTTCGGGCCAGCCCCCACACGCCCCCGCAGGACAGCAGCACGGTGAACCCGGCCAGGGTGAGCACCGCGACCATCGACGACGGCGAGTCGACGTAGCGCAGGTTCAGGGCATCGGCGGACAGCGGAACGGGGTCGTGGCGACCTCGTCGGAAGCGGGTGGTTCGGGTCATGGGGCCTCGCAGACGACTTTCACGACAAGTCCTGGATGTGGCACACCCTCGATTGGCTGGGTGAGCCAACAAGGTGTTCATGAGGAGCAGAGATGGGATTCACTGATGGACAGCGGCAACCGCGCCGAACATACCGCGTCCTGAAGGCGCTCCCAGCAGAGACATTTCGCGACCAGCAACAACGTGCAAGCATCGAACTCTTCGTTCAGGACCCGAAGCGTGACGTTCGCCTGTACGACCTTGAGCAACCCCTTTTGGAGAACGCGCGAACCTTCTTCCCTGACCGGACCCCGGACCGTCATGCCGAAGCCTCCAGAGCAGCCAGGATGCCAGTCTATGAAGTGCGAGACCGATCCGGTGCAGGCTGGCGCGGTGCCGTCGTCAGAGACGACGTGGGAGATCCTTGGCTCACTTATGCAGCCAAACACGACCACTTCCATGCCAGCGTGGCAGGCGCACTCTCGGCAAAAGTGTCGCAAGACACGAAGGTGGCGCCCTTGTCCGGGAGGATGCCTACCAAGGCGGACTACAAGATTCGAGCCCGGGAAGAGCGTGCCGCACTGGAGTTCGACTGGCGTCGAGGCATCGTCAATTCCGTCATCGTGGGTATCGCAGCGGCCTTGAAACAGGACGAATCGATCGATGTCGAGTTGGAGGCGCCCCCAGCCCGAACGGAAACAGCACGGTTGACCATCCGGTTCGAGGAGCATGAGCAGCCTGACGCCCTGAGCGATGGCGCGGGCCTCGCGACCTCTTCCAGCATCGCAACCATGGAGTTGAGATGCTCCGGCCCCTCCCAGCGAGCGGTTGACGCAGCCTTGCAAGAAGTTCTCCCAGTCCTTCAGAGTGACCAGTCCGGCATCGATGCTCATTATGATCTGGCCGGAAACATGAGCATTTGGCTCACCGTGAGTCACGCCAAGCTGGCTCAGATTGTTGCGGCCGCCGAACTTGACGATCCCCAAGTAGGCATCCCCGACGAGGCGATCACGCCGACCCACTTGCACTACGTGCATCGTGATGGACTGACGCGGGCTGTGGTGCAGGGCCGGTCCGTTCGATCAGTCTGTGGTTTCTGGTTCGTCCCCACCAAGGACGATGGCTGTGGTCTGCCGATCTGTCCTGCCTGTGAGGAACGATGGCCAGCGGCTCAGCTCGTTGTCGATCTGATCCGGCGGCGGTACTCAGTCGAGTGAGGCCAGCTCTGCGAGGTCCTCATCCGTGAGTACCGCGGCCTCATCCATCGACTCGGCAATCGACTGCGCACGGTTGGCGACCACGGAACTCATGTGGGCGTTCGCTCGCTCGTGGCGCTGGATGTAGTCCATCAGATCAGCCATCGCGACACGGCGGTGCGTCCCCACCATGCGGAACGCCAGGATGTTGCGTTCCATGAGCTTCACGACGTAGGGGCGAGAGACCCTCAGGATCTCCGCGACCTCGTTCGGCGACAGTTCCCTGTCGGCATCGAACAGTGCAACATCAACGCCACGCTCGACAGCGTCCACCAAGTGGAGCAACGCAGCGGACAGCGGGCTGTTGCCCAGCTGGTCCGCCAGCGAGTGAACCTGGTGGACAGCTTCGCGGGTCACCGTTGCAGCATGCAGAACTGTCGTCATGGAATCGCTCCTCATCATCTGAAGCAACTGCATCAGATGCAGCAAATGTAGCAAGCGTCGGAGTCTCCAACAAGCAACTCCGCTCGCAGGTGTCGAGCAGAGGGTGCAACCTGGTAAGAAAAGTATTACTATTCCTACCAAGTCCAACGGATAGGAGTTGTCATGGGTGACCAGGCAGGACTTCCCCCCGTCGAGGGGCGCTTCGCCGCGACCCTCACCATCGGCCCCAAGGGGCAGATCGTCATCCCGAAGGGGGCCCGCGACCTCCTCGGCTTCCAACCCGGCGACCAGGTGCTGCTCCTGGCCGACCGTGCCCGCGGGATCGCCATTCTTCCCGCCTCCGCGTTGAACGACATGATGGCTGCGATGCCCCCGAAGCCGGAGCCCGAGTCATGAGCGCCGTCACCTGCCGGGACGTCCACCGGCACTTCAAGGACGTCTCCGCCCTCGATGGCGTCGACCTGGCCGTCGAACCCCACCAGATCTTCGGGCTGCTCGGCCCCAACGGGTCCGGCAAGACGACGCTGCTCAACCAGCTGCAGGGACTCGACCGCCCGACCTCCGGGCAGGTGGAGGTCCTCGGCCTCGACCCGATCCGCGACCGCGACCAGCTCACCGTCCGGGTGGGCAGCCAGCTCCAGGAATCGACGATCATCCCCCGGCTCACCGTCCGGGAGGCCCTGCACACCTTCGCCTCCTTCCACGAGCACACCCGCGACATCGAGGCGCTGCTCACCGAGCTGGGCCTCGGCGGCAAGGCCGACACGCGCGTCGAGAAGCTGTCCGGGGGGCAGCGGCAACGCGTCCACATCGCCCTGGCGCTCCTTCACGACCCGGAACTGCTGTTCCTCGACGAGCTGACCTCGGCCGTCGACCCGCAGGCCCGGCTCGCCATCTGGGAGGTGCTGCGCGACCTCAAACACCAGGGGCGCACCATCATCCTCACCACCCACTCGATGGAGGAGGCGGCCGCCCTGTGCGACCGCATCGCCATCATCGACCACGGCCGCATCATCGCCGAGGGAACCGTCGCCCAGCTCATCGAACGCCACGCCGGCGGCACGGTGCTGCGGCTCCGGACCTCGGGCCCGGTGCGTCGCGACGTCCTGGCCGACATCGACGGGGTCACCGACATCACCGACGACGGCGACGAGCTCGTCGTCACCGGCTCCGGCCAGTTCACGCCCAAGGTGCTCGCCGCCCTGACCACCGACGGGATTGACGTCGTCTCGATGACCGTGTCGGAACCCAGTCTCGAGGACGTGTTCCTCACCCTCACCGGTCGGCGCATGAGGGAAGGAGAGTGACATGCGCGGCTACAGGCAACTCACCACCGCGTTCTGGAAGTCGCAGCTGAGGGAGCCCATCGGGTTCTTCTTCACCCTCGTCTTCTCGCCCGTCCTGCTGCTGGTCCTGGGCCTCATCTTCGGCAACACCCCGCAGCCCCACTTCGGCATGCGTGGCTTCGTCGACCAGATGCTGCCCGGGCTGACCGTGATCTCGATCGTCATCGTCGGCATCATGCTGGTGCCGCAGAACCAACTCCTGCTGCGCTCCAGCGGTGCGCTGACCAGGCTGCGGATCACGCCGCTCAAGCCCCGCACCTACGTCGCGGCCGACCTCACCGTGCAGTTCTGCTTCGGCCTGATCGGGGCCCTGCTCACGCTGCTGGTCGGGATCCTCGTCTTCCGGGTCGACTGGCCGGTCCACTTCGTGCTCGTCGTGGCCGCGCTCGCGCTGGGACTCGTCGCCATGCTGGCCATCGGCTACACCCTCGCCGCCCTCTACCCCAGCGTCGCCGCGGCCGCCGGCATCGGCAACGGACTGATGATCGTGCTCATGATGACCTCCGGGGCCTTCATCCCCACCGCGGCGCTCTCCGACGGGGTGCGGACGGCCATGCAGTTCTCCCCGGTCCACCACATCGCCAGGCTGGTGGAGGCCAGCTGGCAGGGCGAGCCCTGGCCGTGGCTGTCCGTGGCGGTGCTCGTCGGCTGCGCGATGGTCTTCGGGATCCTCAGCACCGTCCTGTTCCGCTGGGACCGGACGCTGTGAGTCCCGTGGTCTCGGCGAGGGCCTGCGCCAGGTGCGGGTGGCTGAAACGGAACCCGACCTCGGTCAGCCTCGCCGGGACCACCCGCTGGTCCGCGAAGGCCAGCTCCTCGGCGCCCTCGCGGCCCAGCAGCAGCCGGGGCCCGAACCGGGGGACCGGCAACCAGGCGGGTCGCCGACAGAGCCGCGCCAGCGTCGCCGCGTACTCCGCCTGGGTGACGGGCTCCGGCGCGACGGCGTTGACCGGGCCGTGCAGCGCGGGGTCGACGACGGCGCGGAGGTAGGCGCGGGCGGCATCGTCGAGGGAGACCCAGGGCAGATGGGCGCGCGGGTCGCCGAGGGTGCCGCCCAGGCCCAGCAGGAACAGCGGCAGCTGGAGCGGCAGCGTGCCGCCCAGCGTCGAGGCCACCACGCCGGAGCGGACGGAGACCCGCCTCACCCCGACCTCCTCGACGCGGGCCGCCTCCCGCTCCCACGCCCGGCAGACCTCGGCGAGGAATCCCTCCCCCGAGGTGGAGTCCTCGGTGAGGTCCTCGCCGGGGCGCCTCGCCCCGTAGAACCCGGTGGCCGACGAGCAGACGAACACCCCGGGCCGATCGGCCTCGGGCAGGGCCACAATGGCCTCGGCCAACAGCCGGGTCGAGTCCACCCGCGACTGCAGGATGAGCCGTTTGCCCTGAGCGGTGAACCGGCGGCCGATGGTCGCACCTCCGAGATGGACGACGGCGTCGGCCCAGGCCACGTCCGCCGGGTCGAGCTCGCCGCGGTCGGGGTCCCAGCGGGCCTCTCCGCTACGCGGGTCCCGACGGACCAGCCGGCGCACCTCGTGCCCCAGCGTCGTCAACAGCGCCGCGACCTGCGTGCCGACCAGCCCCGACGCGCCACCCATGAGCACCCGCAGCCCGCCGGGAAACCGGGCCGTGAGCTCCGCGGCGTGGTCGAGTTCCGAGCGGAGTCGCGCCGCGCGGGCGTCGAAGGTGGCGGCCAGGGTCCGGTTCACCAACCGTCGGGGCATCCAGAAGGGGGCCTCCCAGCGGATGTGATCCACCAGCTCGCACTCGTCGTCGCCCAGGAACAGATGAGTGTGCTCCCAGCGTCGGAACGGGCCGCGGACCATCCGGTCCACGAAGGACATCGGTTGCGGCCCCGCCTCCATGCGGCTGGCGAAGGGCAGCCGGACGAGGCCGCGGGTGAGGGGGACCCCGGCCCGCAGCCGCGCGACGGTGCCCGGTTGAAGCGGAGGGCTGGCCTCGGCCACCACCCGCATCGCCCACGCCGGGCTGAGCCGGGTCAGGGCGCCGGGTCGGGCGTGCCAGGCGAACACATCCCTTGCCGGATGGGGCAGCCGGGTTCGGATCTCGAAGGTCCTCATCACCTCAGTCAATCACGCGACGCGCCACCACCATGACATGCGGGCTGTATTCGGCGACGGCGTCGCCCAGCCGGGACCCCATGACCCGCTGCTCCAACCGCTCCGCCAGCTCCAGCGCCGCCTCCGCGACCTGCTCATCGGCCGCCAGGAGGTCGAGCGCCCCCGCGTGGGGACCCTCCAGCCCGTGCACGGACTCGACGACGCAGCCCGCCTCAGCCACCTCGTCGCGCAGTTCCGCGACGGTGTGGAAGTGCCCGCCCGGGAATCCGCCGGCGGTACTGGCCCACCGGCCGGTCCGCAGCAGCTCCCACAGCGCCGCGTCCAGCTGTCCGTACCCGAAGATGGCGGCCTCCGTCGAGAGCGCGGCCAACCGGGAGATGCCCTGGGCGAACAACAGGCCGCCCGGGCGCAACACCCGCACCGCCTCGGTGAGGGCGCCGAGCCGGTCCTGCCGCTCCGCCAGGTGGTACAGCGGGCCGAACAGCAGCACGGCATCGGCGCAGCCGTCGTCGAAGGGCAGCCGTCGCGCATCCCCGACGAGGGCCTCGAAGGTGCCGATCCCGGCCGCCCGCTCCACCTGCTGCGGCACCGGGTCGATGAGGGTGACGCGGTGTCCGTCGGCCGCCAGCCAGCGGCTGTGCACGCCGGTCGCGCCCCCGACGTCGAGGACCCGGGAGCCCGGCTCAAGCCGCGCACGCAGCAGACGTTGCACCCGGGTGAACTCCACCAGCCCACTCGTGCTGCTCCCCTGGATGCGGGAGTCCTCGTCGGCGTCGGTGTAGAAGGCGACGACGGCGTCGTCGAGGGCGCTCTGATCGACCCCGTCGGCCGTCACAGCCGCAGGTCCGCGGTGAGCGCCGTCGGGTGCCCGAACCGGTGGTTCGTGATCGACACCGCCTGCTCCCGCACATAGGGAAGCTGGGCCAGCCGTCCCGGGGGCAGGCTCGGCCCGGCGTGCACCGTCACGTCGATGGACCCGCCGACGGCGATCAGCAGGTCCCGCTCACCCAGGTACCGGACCCGGCCCCGGATCCGATCGTCGAAGGCCGCATCGGGCAGCGTCTCGACGGAGAGACCGAGGTCACGCAGCAGCCCGGCCAGATCCTCGGCCGGGGCGTCACGGAACGAGAAGACGCACTCGGCCCCCGTCGCCACGGCGGCCGAGGCCTCCCGCAGCACCGCGAGGTTGTCGTCGGACTCCACCCGGACCGTCACCTTCGTGGGACGGTACCGGAAGGCGTTGATCTCCGCGTCGAGCGCCGACGGGTCGTGGACCACGCCGAACTCGGTGCGCCACGCCTGCTGGTCCGAGGCCGCCGCCGCGCGCAGCCGATCCAGGTCGGCCGGATCGAGCAACGTCACCGCCCCGGAGACCAGCCTCGCCAGCCTGGGTTCGGTGACGGGCCGCACCGGCAGGGTGCCCGGCTCCCAGTGCCCAAAGCCCGCCACATAGTTCGGGCCGCCCGCCTTGCCGCCGGTCCCGACCGCCGACCGCTTCCAGCCGCCGAACGGCTGCCGACGCACAATGGCCCCGGTGATGCCGCGGTTGACGTACAGGTTCCCGGCCTCGACCCGGTCGAGCCAGAGCTGGATCTCGTCGGCGTCCAACGAGTGCAGGCCCGCCGTGAGCCCGTAGTCGGTGCCGTTCTGCCAGCGGATCGCCTCTCGGAGATCCTTCGCCGCCATGAGGCCCAGCACCGGGCCGAAGTACTCGGTGAGGTGGAACTCGCTGCCCGGCTGCACCCCCACCCGGATGCCCGGACGCCACAGCCGCTCGTCGATCCGTTCCGGCTTCAGCAGCCACCGCTCACCGGGGCCGAGACGGGTCAGGCCGCGCAGGAGCTTCTCGCCGGGAGCCTCCGTGAGCGGCCCCATCTGCGCCAGCGGAGCCGTCGGCCATTCGACGACGAGGGAGGACGTCGCGTCCACCACCTGGTCGATGAACCGCCGCGAGCGGGCCACGGAACCGACGAGGATGCCCAGCGACGCGGCGGAGCACTTCTGCCCGGCATGCCCGAACGCGGACTGCACCAGATCGGCGGCGGCGAGGTCCAGGTCGGCGGTCGGGGTCACGACGAGGGCGTTCTTGCCGGACGTCTCCGCCATGAGCGGCAGGTTCGGCCGCCAGGAGCGGAACAGCTGGGCAGTCTCCGCGGAGCCGGTGAGGACCACGAGCTCCACCCGCGGGTCGCTGACGAGCTGCTGCCCGAGCGCCCGATCACCCGGCACCACGAACTGCACGAGATCCTTGGGCAGCCCGGCGCGCCAGCACGCCTCCGCCAGCAGCGCCGAGCAGCGACGCGCCGGGGTCGCAGGCTTCAGCACGACGGAGGAACCGGCGGCCAGTGCCGCCGCGACCCCGCCCAGCGGAATCGCCAGCGGGAAGTTCCACGGCGGGGTGACCAGGGTGACGGAGGGCGGCACATGGGAGGCCCCGGCCACGCTCTCCTCGGTGCATTCGGCGTAGTAGTGTGCGAAATCACAGGCCTCCGAGACCTCCACGTCGGCCTGGTCGATGAGCTTGCCCACCTCGTCGGCCGCCACCGTCACGAGCTCGGTGCGCATCTCCTCCAGCGTCGCGCCCAGCCGACGCAACGCAGCCGCCCGGTCAGCCGCAGGGGTGGCGGCCCAGGTGACGCCCGCCTTGACGGCCCGCTCCAGCACCTCGTCGATGCCCTTCGAACTCGTGACCTTCGCGTTCGACACCGTCGTCTCGCCGAGCCCCGGGCAGGGCAGGGCGGCGCGGATCGCGTCGGCCCAGGTCTGGTTCGACATCAGCGCCGGGTCGGTGTCGATGGCATTGCTGAAGAATGGCGACTCGGCGCGATTCTGCTGCCGCCACGCGGTCGGGGTGGGGCTGTCGACCAGCTCCATCGCGCCGCGATAACGCTGCTCCTCGCGGTCGAGGAAGGCCGAGTCCCGGCCCAGCCCGATCGCCCCGGACATGAAGTTCTCCGGGGCGGCGTTCTCCTCAAGACGACGCACGAGGTACGAGATGGCCGCGTCGAACTCGTCACGCGGGACCACCGGGACGTAGAGCCGCAGCGACCCCGTCTCCTCCAGCAGCACCTTCTGCAACGGTACGGCCATGCCGGCCAGCATCTCGATCTGGACCCCCTGCTGCACGCCTCGGGCCTTCGCCAGCTCGACGGCGGTGGCGAGGCTGTAGACGTTGTGGCTGGCCACGCCGAGTTCGAGGCGCTCCAGCGATTCCGGGGTGATGAGCCGGTCCAGGCAGGCCAGGTAGCTGGCGTCGCTCATCATCTTCGACGGATGGATGGGGTTCGGCCACCCCTTCATCTCGCTGAGGGTGCGCTCCATCGCAAGGTTCGCGCCCTTGACCAGCCGCACCCGCAGCGGCACCCCGCCCGCGTCGTGGCGACGCTGGGCGACGGCCTCGACCCGGTTGAGCAGCAGCGACACCTCACGCAGGTATGCCTGCACCGCCAGCCCGAGCCGCAGCTTGGGCATCTCGAGGGCGAACCGCTCGAACACCTCGAGCGTGAGGTGCAGGTCGCGGTACTCCTCCATGTCGAGGTTGACCAGCTTGCCGGTGCGCTCGGCCAGGCTCATGAGCGGTCGCAGCCGGGTCATGGATTCCTCGACGGTGGCCTCATGGGCCCAGGGGGAGTGTGGGCCGGTCACCGAGGAGACCTTGATGGAGACGTAGTCGACGTCGTCGCGGGACAGGAGGTCGATGGTGCGTTGCAGGCGGCCGTGGGCGTGCTCGTCGCCGAGGACCGCCTCGCCGAGCAGGTTCACGTTGAGGCTGGCACCACTGGCGCGCAGTCGGGCCAGGGCGGGTCCCGGATCCTTGCCGATGTCGATGACGAGGTCGCCGAGCAGCAGGGTGAACGTACGCCGGACCACCGGCAGCAGCGCGCGTGGGGCTGACCGCACGCCGATCCCCAGCCCGGCCCGCAACGGCGCGGGCAGGAAGGGTGCGGGTTGCCGGGACAACCGGGCCAGGTTCTGGGCCGCGACCGCGGGGTCCTCGGGCCGCAGCACCCCGTCGACGAACTCCAGGGTGAACTTCAGCCCGTCGGGGTGGGCGAGCACCCCGGCGAGGAGTCTGGCGGCGCGCGGCTCCGGATGCTGCAGGGACTCCTTCGCCCAGCGGCGGGCAGTCGCGACGGCGGAGTTGATGAGGGTCGGATCTGTCACCTTGGTCACTGACTCATCATGCCCCAGCCATGACCCGGCGGGGGCCGGGGGTGCACTTTGTAGTCTGGTCGGATGAACGTTCAGATCATGCCAGCCATCCGGTGCCCCGGGAACGCGGTCGAGGGGGCCCGCGCCCTCGCAGGGGTGTTCCGGGATGCGACGGTGGTCGAGGAGCATCCGGGCGCGGCCGTCGTGGCGGTGCACGGCACGCGGCTGTGTCTCGTCGACGGTGATGACGTCGAAACGCCCAACCCATCGATCAGCGCGCTGCTGAAGTTCGATCCGACGGCCCTCGGTGGTGAGGCCGAGGCGATCGCGTACCTCGACGAGCTGTACGACCGGCTCAGTGTGGGTGGGGTGTTGATGCCGTTGCAGGAGTACCCCTTCAGTCGACGCTACGCCTGGGTGCGTGACGAGGTCGGCTTCACGTGGCAGCTCATGCTCACCGACCCGGCGGCGGAGCCGCGTCCCTTCCTCACGCCGTCGTTCATGTTCGGCGGGGTCGCTGATGGGAACGCGGAGCCCGCCACGAACGCCTGGCTGGACCTCTTCCATGGTTCCGGGCGGGGTGACCTCGTCCGGTACGGGGCCGGGGCTCCCGTCGCGGAGGGGTCGGTCATGTTCACCGATTTCCGGCTGAACGAGCAGTGGTTCGCGGCGATGGATGCCGGTACCTTCCACGACTTCACCTTCGGTCCGGGGGTGTCGATGATGGTGCTGTGCCGTGACGAGGCCGAGGTCGAACGGCTCCGGGCGGGGCTGTCCGCCGATCCTGCAGCGGGGCGTGACGGCAGCTGCGTCGACCGGTGGGGTGTCAACTGGCAGGTTGGTCTCGACGATCTGGCGGAGAGGCTGGCCCGATGAGCAGCCACGAGTTCACTGCGCTCGGCACGTCGAGCTTCCTTCCGACCAAGCTCCGCAACCACAATGGCTACCACCTCAACTGGGGTGGGGTGGGGATCCTCTTCGACTGTGGCGAGGGCACCCAGCGGCAGCTCACCCATGCCGGGCTCGGGGTGCGGAACATCCAGGTCATCGCCCTGACCCACCTCCACGGTGACCACTGTCTCGGGCTGCCCGGGGTGCTGCAACGGATCTCGCTGGAGCAGCCGCCCCACACGGTCACCGTCGTGTATCCCGCCGAGGGGCAGGAGTACGTGGAGCGCCTGTACCGGGCCAGCATCTACCACGATCAGGCCGACGTGCAGTTCCTGCCGGTGCGGGGGAGCGACGAGCTGCGGAATGTTCTCATGACCCCGCAGTTCCTGCTCAGAGCGGTGTCGTTGAAGCATCGGGTTCCCGCCATCGGGTACCGCGTGGAGGACCTGCCGGCCAGGACCATGGACGGGGAGGAACTGCGACGCCGGGGCATCCGGGGACCGCTCGTCGGGCAGCTGCAACGGGAGGGGCGGATCGAGGTCGACGGGAGGGTCACCACTCTCGACGAGGTGTCGAGTCCCCGGGTGGGACGTTCCTTCGCCTTCGTCATGGACACCGAGCCCTGCCGGGGAGCGGAACTGCTGGCCGAGGACGTCGACCTCATGGTGATGGAGGCCACCTACGCCAACGACTGCGCCGCGCTCGCGCCCCAGCACGGTCACTCGACGGCGGAGGACGCGGCCCGGGTGGCAGTCGCGGCGGGGGCGAGGAGGCTGGCCCTGACCCACTTCTCCACCCGCTACACCGACACGACGGCCCACCTCGCCGAGGCCGGTGCGATCCATCCGGACGTCGTGGCCCTGTCCGACCTGGACCGCCTCCCGGTGGGTCGCCGCTGACACCTGCGCCCGAGGCGCGTCATGCCGTGGGGAGGGAGGCCCGCGCCCGCCCCGCCGCCACGTCCCCTTCGCCGCGTCCCCCTCGCCGCGCCCCACCGGCCCCTCACCACGCTGATTCGAAGCACGGTCACGAATCGCCGTCCTGCTTTGATTGGAACGTTTCAAAACGCGGGCTCGCCGAAGTAAAGCGGCGGTTCGTGCCCGCCACGGCGCGCTTTCGACGCCTCCAGTGCGCTCTTCGTCGTTCGCCTTGCCAGGAGGCCACCGTGTCGGTCTTCGTTACGATTCCCCTATCCGCGCACCCTCTAAGCTGTCGGTGAAACCGATCTCGATGAGGAGCACCATGTCACTGAGTCTGAACCCCAATCCGCTGGCCCGGGCACTCGGGAAACCCGCCGACGAATTCACCCGGGCGGACATCGTCCGTTTCGTCAGTGACAACGACATTCTCATGCTGAACCTGCGCTACATCGGCGGTGACGGCAGGCTGAAGGCCCTCAACTTCGCGATTCAGTCGCGGGAGCACCTCATGCGGGTGCTGACGATGGGGGAGCGGGTCGACGGGTCGTCGCTGTTCGACTTCGTCGACGCCGCCAGCTCCGACCTCTACGTCGTGCCGCAGCTGCGGACCGCATTCCTCAACCCGTTCACCAGCGAGCCGACCCTCGACATCCTCTGCGGTTTCTACGACGTCGACGGCCAACCGCTCGCCAGTTCGCCCCAGTACGTCCTGCGCCGTGCCCAGGAGGCGCTGTTCGCCGAGACCGGATGCCGTCTCGAGGCCTTGGGGGAACTGGAGTACTACCTGTTCTCCGACGTGGAGGAACTGTTCCCCGTCGAACCGCAGCGCGGCTACCACGAGGCCGGGCCGTTCTCGAAGTGGCAGCAGATCCGCACCGAGACCCTCGGCCACCTCGTGCGAATGGGGTGCTCGGTGAAGTACGCCCACTCGGAGGTCGGCAACTTTGTCGCGGACGGCCGTCAGATGGTGCAGCAGGAGATCGAGTTCAGCCCCACCGACGTCACCCGGGCTGGGGATCAGGTGGCGTTGGCGAAATGGGTGCTGCGCGAGGTGGCCCACCGGCGCGGCGTCGAGGTGTCGTTCTCGCCCAAGATCGAGGTGGGGCAGGCCGGCTCCGGCATGCACTTCCACACCCGGCTCATGAAGGACGGCGTCAACCAGTTCTCGCAGGGGCAGGGGCTGACGGACACCGCGAAGCGGGTCATCGGCGGCTACCTGTCGCTCGCGGCCTCCCTCACCGCCTTCGGCAACACCGTCCCCACGTCCTTCCTGAGGCTGGTCCCGCACCAGGAGGCGCCGACGGCGATCTGCTGGGGCGAGCGGAACCGCTCCGTGCTGGTGCGGGTGCCGCTCGGGTGGCAGGGTGTCGACGATCGGATGTACCGCGACGCCAATCCCCACGACGAGCCGCTCGGGGAGATGGTCAACGACTCGCAGACCGTCGAGTTGCGTTCCCCCGACGGCTCGGCCAGCGTGCACCTGCTGCTGGCCGGTATCACCGTCGCCGCGCGGGTGGGTTTGACGGACCCGTCGATGCTGGAGTTCGCGGAGAGCCGACACGTGGTGGGCGACGCGTCGAGCCTGGCGGGTCTGGACCAGCTTCCCACCTCCTGCGCGGAGGCCGCCGTGCGCCTCCGGGAGCAGCGGGCCGACTACGAGGCCCACGGGGTGTTCCCGCCCGGGCTGATCGACGCGTGGTGCGCGAAGCTGGAGGCCCACCACGACAGGGCCCTGCGCGAGCAGCTGGCGCGTTCCGAGGTGTCGGTCCAGGCGCTCGTCGACCGCTACTTCCACATCGGCTGAGGGTCCGACACACCCCGCTTGTCATACTTTCGGCTGAGCAGAGATGACCTTCAGCCAGACTTCCTCGGCATTGGTCATCTCCTTGGGCTGAGGTGTTGTGTCGTGATCGTTGAAGATGTAAACATCTATGCGGTCACTGGACTTCTGCCCTGCCGGAGCCAGGATCGGCGGAACCGTTGAGGATCCTCTTCGGGCCGGGCGTCGGATGGACTCCCGCACGAAGGAACGGAGCGACGCGACGCAACCACAGAGGCTGGGCGGACGGTCCGTTCCCTGCGGGGGGCTGCGGGGCTGGACCGTCGCCCGCTGAATTCTGGTCAGAAGACGCGAGTGGCCTCACGGCTCATGAAGGCGCCGTGCCCCGTCAGAACGTTCCAGCACGTCAGGCCGTGCTTCTCGGACGCGCACACGAACTGTCCGTAATGGACGATCTGGCCGTACTCCACGACCTGCGGCTTCACCCCGGTCGACTGGGACAGGGGGTTCTCCGAGGTGGAGGTGAGACGCGGCGGCGTCGAGTCGAGCCGCACCCACCACCGCGGCCCCTGGGCATCCGAGCCGTAGGGGGCATCCTTCACGTAGGAGGACAGCCCGCAGCCCGCGTCGTGATCGGAGAGCGCGCAGGTGATGTTGCCCGACGGGGTGACGATGAGGGCCTTGGCGGAGGCCGGGTCGATGCTGGAGATCGGCAGGGCCGTCGGCGGCTTCGGGCCGCCGGCTCCGGCATAGGCCCCTTCGACGGGAGGGTCCCCTGGATCCGGTTCGACGGATCGTGGGCGCCGCTCCATCTCGGGCTCGACGGTCTCGGTCACCGTGGCGGTCGCAGTGGCGGTGGCGGCCGAGGTGATGATCTCCACCGACACGACCTCCGGGTTGGTGGGTTGGGTCGTGCTGGTGGCAGGGACGGTGGTTCCACCCTGTCCGCCGGTGCAGCCGGTGAGGACCGCCGCAGCGAAGGCGGTTCCCGCCAGCATGGTCCTGGAGAACTTCATGGTCGTCACCCTTTCGGCCTGGGGAGTCGCTGAGGTGAGCGTACCTCCTCCCGGGACGCCGCGAGATCGGAGGCGGCCCGTAGGATGGCAGCGAGTCAACGAAGGGATGGGATCGATGTCGAACCAAGGGTTGGAAGCCGCTCGGCGCAAGATGAAGGAGGCCGGTGTGTCCCGCCCGGCCATCGAGGTGTTCTCCCACTATTACCGGATGCTCGAGTCGGGGGAGACCGGGCTGATCCGGGAGGACAGCATCACGCCTCTTCTCGACGTCCCTTCCCTGGACTCCGTCGAGGTCTCCGACGAGCAGGCCCGGGAGGCGATCGGCGCCACCGTCATCATCAAGCTCAACGGTGGGCTCGGGACGTCGATGGGGCTCGACAAGGCCAAGAACCTCCTCGAGGTGCGGGACGGCCTCACCTTCCTCGACCTCATCGTGCGGCAGGTCCAAGCGGCTCGCCGCGACCACGGGGCGCGGCTGCCACTGCTGTTCATGAACTCGTTCCGCACCGAGGCCGACACGCTGGCACACCTGGCCCGGTACGACGACCTCGTCGTCGACGGACTCCCGTTGTCCTTCCTGCAGAACCAGGAGCCGAAGCTCCGCGCCGATGACCTGACCCCCGTCGAGTGGCCTGCCGATCCGACGCTGGAGTGGTGCCCGCCCGGTCACGGTGACCTGTACACCGCGCTCTATGGCTCCGGGGTGCTGCAGCAGCTCCTCGACAAGGGATTCCGCTACGCCTGCATCTCCAACGGCGACAACCTCGGGGCGGCCCCCGATGCCCGACTGGCCGGATGGTTCGCCGCATCCGGGGCCCCGTACGCGGCGGAACTGTGTCGTCGCACCGTCAACGATCGCAAGGGCGGCCACCTCGCGATTCGTCGGAGCGATGGCCAGCTCATCCTCCGTGACACCGCCCAGACCGCGCCCGAGGAGATGGACTTCTTCACCGACGAGCACCGCCACCCCTTCTTCCACACCAACAACCTGTGGTTCGACCTGCGGCGGCTCATGGAGATCCTCATGGAACGGAATGCGGTGCTCGGGCTCCCGATGATCCGCAACGAGAAGACCGTCGACCCTGCGGATGGCTCCTCGACGCCGGTCATCCAGGTGGAGTCCGCCATGGGTGCGGCCATCGAGGTCTTCCCGGGTGCCACCGCCATCTGTGTCGGCCGGGATCGGTTCCAGCCGGTCAAGACCACCAACGAACTCCTGCTGCTGCGCTCCGACGTGTACCGGCTCGACGACGACGGTCACCTCGTCGCGCAGGCCGAGACCCCCGAGGTCAGCCTCGACAGCCGCTACTACAAGACCATCCAGAAGTTCGAGGAGAGGATTCCTGAGGCCCCGTCGCTCAAGGATGCGCAGGTGCTGCGTGTGAAGGGGGACTGGACCTTCGGTCGGGGGGTGCGGGTCGTCGGCGAGGTGGAGCTCCACGACGACGGCGACGCCCGTGTCGTTGCCGACGGGACCACGCTGGGTGAGTGAGGCCGTCGAACTGGCCCGCGCTCTGACGGGCGAGGAGCTCCCCGTCAGCAGCCCGGAGCTGCCGGGGCTCGTGGCGGAGTTGGTGCAGCTCGGCTGGGACGCGTCCCGTCTCGTCTCACTCAGGCGGGGCCGCCAGGCGGAGCGGCGACCGTGGCCGTTCCCCGTCGACGCGGCTGCGGTGCGTCAGGTCGGGTTCGCCCGGTTCGAGGCGCGACTCGCCGAGCTGCGCGGCATGCTCGGGCTGAGTGGGGAGCTCTCCCGCTCCCATGTCGTTGATCGACCCTTCAACGACGACGAACGACGGCTCGCGGCAGAGCGTCCGCCCCACTGGGGATGACGGAAACGGCCGCCCCGCGGATGCGGGACGGCCGTTTCGTCGAGGTGGACGGTGCTCAGACGTTGCGGGTCCGGAGCAGGTCGCGGATCTCGGTGAGCAGCTGCTCGGAGGTCGGGGCGGCGGGAGACTCCTCCTCCTTCTTCTTGAAGCGGTCACGCATGGTGTTGTACGGCTTGACGACGAAGAAGTACACCACCGCGGCGGTGATGACGAAGGTGATGACGGCGTTGATGAAGTTGCCGATGTTGATTCCGGCGATGGCGAGCGACGAGAAGTCAGGCTGACCACCGAAGAAGCCGATGAAGTCGGTGATGATGCCGGTGAAGGCCTCGACGACCTTCGAGAAGACGGTGCCGATGATGACTGCGGTGGCAAGCTCGACGAGGTTGCCGCGCATCAGAAATTCCTTGAAGCCCTGCATTCCAAATCCTTCATGGTGGGCCGGCCGAGGGGCCGGGACTTCCCGGTACTGTGGATTCAGTCTCCGGGTCTGGCCCCCAGATCAGGGGCGCTTCGTACTTTACGCGGAGCGCCGGGGAAGGTCCACCATCTCGGACCGTCTCGTGGTGTCATGTCTCGATGACCACCGACAGCTGTCCGGTCTGCCCCAGGGCGGAGACTGTGGGGGCGGACTCGGCAGGGACGTCGAGGAGAATGAGGGGGCGTGACGATGATCCCACCCGGAACGGACCGGAGTCCTCATCGGCTGTGAGCGTTGTGATACGCGCATTTGAGACCACCACCTCGCTGGTCTCGGTGAGGACGAGGGTGACCGACATGCCCGGGGCGAGGACCTCCGCCAGCGACGGATCCGCCAGTTGAATGGGGGTCAGGGAACGGCCCTCCGCCACCGTCGGGGCCGGTGAGAGCAGGCCGGGTTGGAGAACCGTGCCGGGTGAAAGGCCGACGCCGACGACACGTCCGACGGCCTCCTCGGGCGTGGCGACATGGTCCTCCGGGAGCGAGGAGCGGGGGAGACGGGCGAGTCTCACGTCATTCGCGGCGAGGCGATCCCCCTGGGTGCGAGCCCGTGCCAGGACGACCGCGTCGACGAGGTCCGCCCCGGAAGGGGTGAGTTGGGAGAAGATGAGCATCGCCGTGACCCCCGCGAGGACCGCGGCGATGGTCCGGCGATGCCAGGAGATGAAGCGCGCCAGGCGTGGCGGAATCCTGTCCATGCCTTCTCTCTGGACAGGAAGGCGGCCTGTGGACGCTTGTCCACAGGCCGGGTTCAGCTGGCAGTGGTGGCGGGCTTCTTCTCGGAGGACTTCTTCTCCGTCTTCTCCGCGGGCTTGGAGGCCGACTTCGAGGCGCGGGAGTCGGTGGCGTAGAACCCGGAGCCCTTGAAGACGACGCCGACGGCGTTGTAGACCTTGCGCAGATCACCCTCGCAGGCGGGGCAGGTGGTGAGGGCCGGGTCGGTGAACTTCTGGACGACCTCGAGCTCATCGCCGCAGGCCGTGCAGCGGTACTGATAGGTGGGCATGCATTCTCCCGGTGGGCGGACAAACGTCGATCAGGATACGTGGTCCCTGCGTAGGAGCGTGAATCCCGCCTCGGTGATGACGGCGTCGACGGGGAGGTCGTGAGGCTCGAGCGGCAGAGTGTCGACGACCTCGTCGGCGTGGGTGAGGGCCCAGCGAGGGGTGCCGGGCCGGGCGTGGGGGAGCGCCCGGTCGTACCAGCCGCCACCGGTTCCCAGCCGTGTACCGTCGCGGGCAACGGCCAGGGCCGGGAGGATCACGAGGTCGGCCCCGGCGAGGGCATCGGCGCCGAGGGCGGGTCCCGTCGGTTCCGGGATTCCGGCCCACCCGGGGCGGAGCGGGTTGGTGGCCCAGGCCCAGTCCGGTTCGCGTCCCAGCCTTGGCAGCAGCACCCGCCAACCCGAACGCTGTACCGCGTCGATGAGTTCGATGGTGCCGGGTTCGCCGGGACGTGACGCGTACAGGGCGACGACCCCGGGGGACGGCAGGTGGTCGAGCAGGACGCGGGTGCGGGCGGCGTCGCGGCGACGGTGCTCGTCAGCGGGGAGGTTCCGCCGGGCGGCATCCCGTGCCAGTCGCAGCGCGCCCTTGTCGGCCGTGGAGTCCATTGGCCTATGGTAGGGAACATGGCGCTGTTTGGACGCAAGAAGAAGGTCGAGCCCGAGATCGAGGAGGAGACGGGGCCGATCCTCCCGCCCGCGCCGTACGAGGATGCGAACGGACTGCGTCGGGTCAGTGACCATGTTGACTACCTGCTGCGACTCGTCCAGCCGATGAAGCCGTTCGGCATGGCCGTGGTCGATGCGTTGAACCAGGTGGTGTGCGAGGACATCAATTCCCTCATCAACGTCCCCGCGAACTCCACGAGCCGGGTCGTCGGGTTCGCCGTGCGCGCCTCCGATCTGCACGACGACGAGGGCCGCCCCGTCGAGTCGCTCCTGCTCGCCAAGGAGGTGCAGCACCTCGGGACCGGTCAGGCCGTGAGGATCGGCGTCGGCGAGGCGGTGCCGAGGGGAGCGACGGCGGTGCTCCCGGCCGAGTTCGTCACCGAGCAGGCCGACCGGATCGACGTCATCCAGGCGGTACGGGAGGGCGAGTACCTGCGCGCTGCCGGGGAGCACCTGGCGATCGGCGATCGGCTGCTGTCCGAGGGGGACATGCTCAACGAACGGAACATCGGCATGCTCGCCGCGGCCGGGATCGACCGGGTGCTGGTGCGGCCGAGGCCCCGCGTGGTGATCGTCGCATCGGGGGCGGAGCTGGTCGAGCCGGGGGCCACCCTGGCGCACGGCGAGTCGACGGATGCGAACTCCTATCTCATCGCGGCGGCCGCGAAGGCGGTGGGTGCGACGGTGTTCCGGGTGGCGGTGCACGGCAACGGCACCGAGGAGCTGAAGCAGTCGATCACGGATCAGCTGATCCGGGCCGATCTGGTCATCTCGACCACGGGGGGCAGTCGTGAGGATTACGAGGCCGTGGCCAAGGCCATGTCGGAGCTGGGCCTCGTGGACGCCGTCGAGGTGGCCATGTCGCCGGGACGGACCCAGACGTTCGGCCTCATCGGTGACGAGCGGGTGCCGATGGTGATGCTGCCGGGCAACCCGGTGTCGGCATACGTGTCGTTCCAGGTGTTCGTGGTGCCGCTGCTGCGTCGGCTCATGGGGGCGGAGGTGCGTCGTCGGACCATCCGGGCGATCTCCAACGACATGCTGCGTTCCGTGAGGGGGCAGCTGCACCTGCTGCGCGGCGACCTGCAGGACGACGGCCGGATCCGCACTGTCGGGCGGGTCGCGGACCCGTTCGCGATGGCGGAACTGAACCGCAGCAACGCCCTGATCCTGCTCGACGAGCACACGGAGGTCGTGCGGCCCGGCGAGGCCGTCCAGTGCTGGCTGCTGGGCGAGTTCTGAGGGCAGGAACGGGGTCCGCGGCGCGTCCGTGACGGTTTCCTTCGGTCGCCCACTAACGTTGAAGCGTGCTTGCGGGAATTGTCATCAGCGTCATGGTCCTGGCCATCCTGGCCCTGGGCCTGCCTTGGCTCGTGGGGCATCGGGACGCTGTTGACACCGTCGATGTCGACCCGACGGAACGGTTCTCGGACACCATGCGGATCCTGCGTCGCGACGTCGTCGACTACGCGGAGGAGGCCGAGATGGAGGTGTCCACGCCGTTGACCCGTCGCGCGGAGTTGAAGGAGCTGCGGTTGCTCGCCCGGTCCGCGGCGCGTCGTCGTCGTCGGGTGATGGCGACCCTGGCGGGTGCAATGGCGCTCGGGGTGGCGCTGTGGGCGTTCTCGGTGGTGCCGTGGTGGGTGCCGGTCATCCCGGCCGCGCTGCTTGGGACGTTCATGATCCTGGCCCGGGTGGGGGTCACGATGATGTACCGGCGTTTCGACGCCCGGGCGGCGAAGCTGAGGGCTGGTTTCGACGAGGCGGAGGAGACGACGATCCTCAAGCTGGACGAGGCGGAGCCGTCGGTGGAGATGTCGATAGACCTCACGGCCCCGGAGACCACGGGTGCGCTGTGGGAGCCGGTCCCGGTGGTCGCGCCGACGTACGTGTCGAAGCCGCTGGTGCCGCGCACGGTCCGCACCATTGACCTGTCGGCGCCGGTCGTCGGCGAGCAGGTCGTCCCGACGGCGGAGAACCCGGACGCCCCCGCGACCGAGGCGTCGGAGGAGTCGTCGCAGGAGGGCCGGGTCGTGTCCTTCCGCAAGAAGGCCATCGGCGAGTGACCCACACCCGCCCGGTTGGCGCTCGGCGCCGGAACGGTGCTAGCATCGTCCGGTACTCGGGGCTATGGCGCAGTTGGTAGCGCGTCTCGTTCGCAATGAGAAGGTCAGGGGTTCGAATCCCCTTAGCTCCACTCAAGGTCTCTTATGGGAACAGGATGCATCAGACGATGCCGTGTGTTCCCGTTCACCTGCCTCACCTGTGATGTCTCGGGACATCAGTGACAGCTCTGCCGCAAGGCATGGGCGACACCTTGGCCGGGTACGGTGGCTACTTCGGATGAGCGGTCTTGGTTGCTGGTCCGAGTGTTTCCGGCGAGGTGTCAGTGGCTCGAGATACCATGAAGCGATGTTGACGACAGATCTCTTGAGTATTGCCGAGGCCGAGCGAGTTGCCGCCCTCAGCTGGCTTGACGTGAACACTCAGAGAGAGTTTGGTCAGTTCTTCACACCGGTAGCTGCGGCTCGGCTCATCGCTTCAATGCCGCGCCTGCCTGAGGCTGGGATGCTGCGTGTGCTTGACCCCGGTGCGGGCTCAGGCGTGCTTGCCGCGGCGCTTGTCAGCCGTGCGCTTTCAGAGCGACCAGGTCTGTCGATCGAGGTTTTGGCGGTTGAGTGCGACCCTGCTGTGCTGCCAAGCCTTCGGGCTACGCTCTCTGCTTGTGAGCGCGCCGGTGGTGGGCGGGTCCAGACCAACGCTGTTGAAGCGGATTTTATCTTGGACTCAGTTGGCTTGGAGGCGTCACTCAGCCTAGATGGCCAGTTCGATCTCGTGATTGAGAACCCTCCGTACGGGAAGCTGGCGGTGTCGAGCACCCATCGAACAGCCATGCGTGCTGCTGGAGTCGATGCGCCCAACCTTTATGCGGCGTTCCTTTCCTTGTCCGTCTCGGCTCTCAGGGAAGGCGGGCAGATCGTCGCGATCACTCCCCGCTCGTTCTTCAATGGTCCGTACTTTGGCGCGTTCCGTGCTCACCTACTCGACTCGATCGCGCTCGACCGAGTGCACGTCTTTGAATCTCGCTCGACGGTCTTTGCGGATACCGGTGTCCTCCAGGAAAACGTGATCTTTTCTGGAACACGGGGCGCGACGCCTAGCGTTGTCGAACTCTCAGCCAGTCGTGGCCATACAGATGGCATGTCATCTCGTGCTGTTGCCTACGAGAAAGTTGTTTTCCCTGACGACCCCAATCGATTCATTCGACTGGCCACCGATGTCGACGACACGGCAGTCGCCGACGTAGTGATTTCCCAACCTTGCACGCTTATGGATATTGGTGTTCAAGTCTCCACGGGTCGTGTGGTGGACTTCCGGTCGCGCCATGCTTTGAGTGCTGTTGAACAGCCAGAGGCAGTGCCGTTAGTTTACCCTGCTAATCTCCGGCACGGCAGGGTAGTCTGGCCGCGAGAGATTCGTAAGCCTCAGTGGTTCCGACCCAGTGATGACCAAGACCGTCGAATGCTCCTGCCAGAAGGCTGGTACACAGTCGTCAAGCGTTTCAGTGCAAAGGAAGAACGCCGCAGGATCGTTGCATCGGTCTGGTCACCCGTGGACAATCCCGGTGAGGTGGCTTTCGAGAATCATCTCAACGTCTTTCATATCGGAGGCAACGGTTTGGATGAAGACCTCGCCAAAGGCATGGCCCTATGGCTCAACTCCTCCATTGTTGATAAGTTCTTCCGTACCTTTTCTGGCCACACGCAGGTCAACGCCACCGACCTGCGATCCTTGCGGTTCCCTACCGCAAATGCATTGCGTGAATTGGGTCGCAATGTGGTCTCATCCCAGCTAGGTGTGGACTCCCTGGTTAAGGAGTTGATCGTCGCATGCGCGAGTTGAGTGATGCCGCTTATGAGCGAGTGGAAGATGCGCGCATAGTCCTCGAAACGCTCGGCATGGACGCCGAGCGCAGCAACGAACGTTCGGCGCTCGTCCTCTTGGCGCTCCTGTGCCTTGCGCCATCTCAATCCTGGGCAGAAGCGGGGAATCCGATGCTCGGCACGCGGGCGATCATGGACTTCATCCGAGACGAGTACGAAAAGAACTACGCGCCGAACAGTCGAGAGACTCTCCGGCGGTTCACGCTCCATCAGTTCGTTGAAGCGCAGCTTGTAGTACAGAACCCCGATGAGCCGCGGCGCCCGGTCAACTCCCCGAAATGGAATTACCAAGTTACTGCTGAGGCCTTAGATGTCCTGCGACAATACGGTACCGATGACTGGAGTTCGGCTGTCGATCAATACCTCGCCGATCTGCCTGGACTTAAGGCCCGCTATGCGGCTGCGCGTGAGATGAATCGCATTCCACTCAAGCTCCCGGATGGCTCGAAATTTACCTTGACTCCTGGCGGCCAGAACGTGCTTCTCAAGGCAATGATTGAAGACTTCTGTCAACGATTCACCCCAGGTGGACAGGTGCTCTACATCGGCGACGCAGGTGACAAGTGGGCGCTCTTCGAGCGCGACACCCTCGCCTCGCTCAATGTGGAAGTCAATGAGCACGGCAAGATGCCCGACCTCGTCGTCTACCTTCCCGATCGCAACTGGCTCGTGCTCCTTGAGGCAGCAAGCTCACATGGCCCGGTCGACTCCAAAAGACAATCTGAACTCGCCGACTTGTTCGAAGCATCAACAGCAGGTCTCGTTTACGTCTCCTGCTTCCCTGATCGGGCTGAGTTCCGCAAATATGTCGACAAGGTTGCTTGGGAATCCGAAATCTGGTGCGCTGACCACCCTACGCACATGATCCACTATAACGGGGAGCGTTTCCTCGGTCCCTATGAGTGAGGATGCTCGATGCGTGTAGTTGAAACCATTGCCGACCAGTTGTTTTTCACGACTGTTTACATAGAAGCCGTGGCGCCCGGCGGCGTCGCTACTGGCACTGGATTCGTGGTCAACTATCAAACATCTGTTGGAACTATGTCGATCCTAGTTACAAATAAGCATGTCCTAGGTGATTTCTCTGAGGTGACGTTCCGGATGGTCGCTGCTGAGAATGGAGCCCCCAGTCGGCGAGCAACTCAGATATCTGTCTCTGATATAGTTCCCGGGGAGACTTGGGTTGGCCATCCCGATGAGAATGTGGACGTCGCAGTGATGCCGTTCAATAGCGTGTTGAACGCCATGACGAGCAATGGTGCAGCCCCTTTCTATCGGGTGTTTGGTCCAGAAAACTTCCTGACACAGGCTCAAGCTGAGGAACTTGACGGAATCGAGCAGGTTCTCTTCGTTGGATACCCGAACGGCCTCTTCGATACGGCCTCGTGGATGCCGATCATACGGCGCGGCCAGACCGCAACTCCGATCTACAATGACTACCGAGCTCAGCCATCCTTTCTTATCGATGCGTCAGTGTTCCCTGGGTCGAGTGGAAGCCCGGTAATCATTTATGACCGAGGGATGTACTTCTCCCGTAGTGGGGCAACGGTCATCGGATCCCGGCTCTATCTTGCTGGTGTCATAGCTGCCGTTCATACTCGCGAAGTGCGTGGTCAAATAATCCCCACGCAAAGAATTCCTGTGGTCGCGTTTAGTGACATGATTAACCTCGGTATTGTCTATAAAGCTGGTGCCATTCAGGAGGCCGTTGACCTCTTCGTAAGACGGGCCGGGATTCAGCTCATTGCCCCGCCGTCAGTCGAGACTCTCGTCTAAGGGCGTTATTCACGAGGGCTATTTGTGCGTCTAAAGTAATCCCTTGATGGGGCATCGACTGCTTCATGAGAGAATGGGTATTGGAAAAAGTCCGTATCTCTCGAGGAAGCAGTCGATACGTTACGATTCTACTACAGGTCTCCCGGTGGATGTGATCCAGGAGATCGTGGCCCGGGTCTGGGACGTGGCCCAAGGTCGAGGACTTGACCTCACCCGCCACAAGATCAAGCTCTACCGGCAGGTCGTGATCTGCCTGATCCTGTTGCGGCAGAACATGTCCCAGATGGTCATCGCTGACATGGTCGGGGTGTCCCAGCCCACGATCTGCAGGATCTGGCGCCGGAACATCGAGATCCTGGAGACGGTGCTGGTGTTCACCAGTGGCGGCCGGACCGAAGCGATCCAGCAGGGACGCATCCTGCTGGTCGATGGCAGCTTCGTCCCGACGGGAAACCGCCCAGCAAGCGGTCAGGCGGCAGCGAACTACTCCGGGAAACGGAAGGTCCAATGCCTCGACCTCCAGGTCGCAGCCAAAGACTGGGGAGACCTCGTAGCGGTCTCTGACCCGTTCCCTGGCGCCCGTCACGACGCCAGGGTGATCCAGGAGTCCGGCTCGAGTGACCTCCTGGCCCAAGCAGGCGTCACGTGGGTTGCTGACACCGCCCACACTGCCACCACCGCCCTCACTCCGGTCAAGAAGAAACTCAACCATCCCCGCACTGAATGGGAGAAACAATTCAACAAGACCATCGCCGGTATCCGAGCCAAGGTCGAACACTGCATCGCCCATCTGAAGAACTGGAAAATACTCGCCACCGGCTACCGAGGACGCCTCAACGAACTCCCCGCCATCATCCGGATCGTCACCCAACTCGAACTCCTGAGAACCCAATGACAAAAACCTTCGTGAATAACGCCCTAATTTGGTATGTCCACTTCGCTTTGGTTTGCATGGTGCCGCCGTGAATCCCGAAGCGCTTCGTGCTCTCCGAAACTCGACGTCGTTTGCTCTTAGTGTTTACGTCGTGTTTACTTCTTTGCCTGTCTGGGGTGTTTAGGCTCGTCTCGGATCTTTTGGCGATTTCGTGGTGGCGGTGGGGGTTTGACGTTGTCGGGGTAGGATGAACGGTGACGTGATCGAAGGCCTATTCGCTATCCTCCTACCTGAATTGGCTCATTTAGAGGTCGTTTCTAAATGGTGTGTCGTTGCTGGCGGGTGTGGGTGGGGGTTGTGAGGATGGGTGTCATGTCGAAGCGGGTTTCTTCCCCTCCGCTGCGGCTGGTCACTGATGAGTTGTGGTCTGTGTTGGAGCCGCTGATCCCACCGCGTCCACCGGCCAAGTGAACCGTCCTGGGTTTGGTTCCGATCTGTTGTTGAGAGGATTGGGTCATGCCGAGGAAGTATCCAGAAGCGTTCCGTGCTCGGGCGGTGCGGATGGTGCGCGACCGCATCGAGCAGGAGGAAGGGGTCAGCCGGTATCGGGCGGTTGGTGACATCGCGCCGAAGTTGGGTGTGTCGTCTGCGGCGTTGCAGCGCTAGGTCGAGCAGGCTGACATCGATGCCGGGACCCAGCCAGGGGTGGCCTTGGATGCTGCTGCTGAGATCAAGCGGTTGAAGCGGGAGAATGCCGAGTTGCGGCGGGTCAACGAGATCTTGAAGACCGCGTCGGCGTTTTTCGCCGCGGAGCCAGGCCGCCCCTCGACGAGATGACCGTGCTGCATCGACACCTATCGCGATCAGTTCGGGGTCGAGCACCTTCTGACTGAGGGCGGGTTCATCACCTCTCGCGGGTACCGGGCCGCGAAACGCCGTGCTCCCAGCGCCAGGGCATTGCGTGACGAGGTTCTCATCGCTGAGCTGAAACGGATCCATGCCGCCAACTACGGCGTCTACGGGGTACGGAAGATGCGGGTATGCGATGCGTCGGGCGGGCTGGCAGATCGGCAGGGACCAGGTCGCCCGGTTGATGCGCGCAGCAGGCCTCACCGGGGTGGTGCGGGGACGGCGTCCCCGCACCACGACTCCTGCACCTGTTGCAGCATCTCGGCCTGATCTGGTCCAGCGTAGTTTCACAGCCGATGCCCCGAACCAGTTGTGGGTCGCTGACATCACCTACGTGCGCACCACCACAGGCTGGTGCTACACCGCGTTCGTGATCGATGCGTTCTCCCGTCGGATTGCTGGCTGGTCCACCCGCTCGACCATGACAACCGAAGCGCTTCCCCTGGAAGCCCTCGAACACGCCCTGGTCACCGCGAACCTGACTTGGCTCATTTTCTGTGGTTTGGGTGGTGGAGTTGGGGTTGGTTAGGGGTTTTGGTGGTTGGGGTGTGCACTAATCTGGGGGTATTGTGATCCGACTCACCCACGGCCCCAACACCGGTATCGTCACCCGCCTCAGACACCACGCCAGACACCCCGACCAAGCCACAAAACTCCTAACCACCCCCACATGAACACGACATTGCCGACCCCCTGCTGCCCGGCTCAAGTCCCAGCACCGTGTGCCAGGGGTCTCGACACGGACGGCTCGCTGGTGCTCGCGGTCCGGCTCGACCAGCGGAAAGGCAGGAAGGCTCCCGTTTCTCTTCGCTGGTCGAGCCGGGGCCCGGAACGGAGTGAAGGGACCCGTGTCGAGACCGGGTGAAGGTTTGCTGGGATCGTTGTGGGGATCTCGGGCCGGACGGCTCGCTGGCGCTCGCGGTGTGGTGTGAGCAGCGGTGAGAAGAGGCAGGCAGAGACCTCGTCAGCTCTGCCACCACTCGGCCGGGGTCGTCGCGTTGTCGCCGTTCCAGGCCAGCCGGAGCACGGGGGCGCCGTCCTTGGTCCGGGCCAGCATGACCCCGAGTTTCGACGCGGTGCGCTGGCCGGGGAACCAGCCGAGCTTCATCTCCCAGCCGGTGGGGGAGAGCCTGGATCTGCGGCCGCGTTGCAGGTCCTCGTGGAGCCAGGTGACGGTCTCGGCCAGCTGCCACGGGGCCAGCCGGGCCAGCAGCTGCCGGGCCGCCGTCACCCGATCCTGATCCACCAGATCGACGGGTCCCGTCGGGAGCCCCTGCAGCAGCCGCAGCAGACCCGGCTCCACCTGCACCCCGGCCAGCTCGCACGCCTTCCCCCAGTCCCCGTTGGCCAGGAGGGTGCGGCAGCGACGCTCCAGTTCGGTGGGGGCTGGCGGTTCCACGGACGACCACAGGTGCGGATGCCGCCCCCAGTGGTGCTGGAAGTTGTGCCGGATCTCGTCGGTGACGGCGACGGTGAACGACGGCATCCCCTTCAACGTACGCGCGCTCGAGATCATGACGCACGGCTGCCGCCTGCCTCGTGCGGCCTCGCCGAGCGTCGCCAGCAGCACCCGGGTCCGCGGCGCGGGCCGACCCCGCGCATCCCGGGGCCAGTGCCGCGCGATCCGCTGGGCGTCCAGGTCGGGAAGCTCGACTCCGGTCAGTGACGGGTCCAGCTCGAGGGCAATCCCGTCGGGGACGGGGAGATCGGGCCCCGGTGGTGTCGCGGGGATCCGGACATCGGCGAGCCTGCCGCCCGCCCCGGCATCGAAGGCGACGGCGGTGACGAGCCGTTCCACCAGCGGCGCGACGTCGTGCTCCATCCAGCCGGTGTGCAGGATCTCGTCGTCGGTGTCGAGGATCGACCAGCGGAAGTGCCACACCGACATCGGATCCCGATCCACGACGAAGGGCGGTCCCTCGGGCAGTTCGGCATCCAGCCCCGGGTAGCGCATCGACACCGCCCTGTCGGATGAGAACACCGCGACGAAGGGCTCCACCCAGGCCCGCACCGTCCCCGGGACCTCGATTTCGACCCGCCCCAGCTCCTCGTCCAGCCCACACCGGGTTCCCGACGGGAGCTGCCCCGCCATCACGATGGCATGGATGTGCTCAGCGACGGTTCCCACGGCCACAACCCTATGCCCCGTCACCAGTCGAGCTGCCACCGCCAGCGTTGCAGGATCCCGTCCTCGCCGCTGGAGACCAGGACATCATCCACCACGCACAGCGCCTTCACCGGCCCCACGTGAGTCCGGAGCGGGCCCCCGATGGGGGCTCCGGATGCGGGATCCCAGATCCGGATGGCACCGTCGACGCCGCCGGTGACAACCCTCGGGGCGCCGTGGACGATCGTCGCGTGGACACAGGCCACCCCCTCGCCCAAGGTGTGCAGCAGCTCATCGTCCTCGATCAGCACCACCGCCCGGCCGTCCCGCACCGACACACGAACCTTCAGCCCCTCGACGACGATCGACTCCGGGACCCGGGTGGGGAAGGGGCTCCAGATCCCGATGCGGCGATCCTCCATCGGGTCGATGAGATGGATCCGGCCATCGCTCGTCGTGACGGCGAGCAGGGGACGGATGTGGAAGTCGATCGCCGCAAGGGAGGTCACCGGCCCCGTGACACAGGTGAGGGCCACGGGCTCAGGGCAGCGCAACGGTTCCCCACCCGTCGTCCAGGGCCAGCGCGAGTTCCCCTGACACGATCGCCGCATCCCACACGGTGACCGGGCCGAGTTCCCGCGTGCTGACGAGGTTGCCGTCGCCGTCGACGACGACGATGCGTCCCTCCGCCCCGACCGAGACCACGCGGGAACCGTCCACGACGAGACCGCGGATGATGGCATCATGGCTGCGGATCGTGCCACCGAGTTCCCGACCCGTGACCAGGTCCCAGACCCGCACCGTGCGGTCCTCACCGGAGGACGCCAGCCGACAGGAACCATCGGGCGCCTCGAACGGCACCAGGTGACTCACCGCGTCGCGGTGCCCCCACAGCTCTCCGTCGACCAGACCGAACAGCGGTCCCGGGAGCAGCGCCCCCGTTGCCGGATCCCAGACACGGATCTGGTCCTCCCAGCCTCCCGAGACCAGACGACCATCGGGCAGGAAGGCCAGGCAGGTGGTTCCCTCATCGAGGTCCTCCCACGACGCGACGGCCGCCCCGGAGGCGAGATCGTGGACGGTGATGTCCCGCTCGTCCCCTGCGGTCGCAGCCCAGCCACGATGATCCACTGCCAGGGCGAGGGTGATGGCCTCCGAATCCACGTTGAGGGGGAGCTCCGGGACCGCCAACCTCCCGTCGGCGACGTCGATGACCGCGAGGGTCTCATCGTTCGTGACCGCCACGAGCCGATCGTCTCCCCAGGTCGCGATCGTCCGGACGTCAAGGTGCAGACTGGTCGTAGCGTCATGCCTCACGATGTCCAGCCGCCCCGGCGCCCGGAGGGCGATTCCGCCGTCGGAGAGAGGGTGAAGATCATCCACCTGGAATCCCGTCCCCGAGCGTCGCAACCACGGGGAGGTGAGGGCCAGGGGGGCTGTTTCTGTCATGGCGGTCACGCTCCGGAGAAGTCGACGACGCCCCAGCCATCCTCGAGCCCCAGCACGAGGCGCCCATCTGGCAGCGAGATCAGACACAGCACGTTGGTCACCTCGGAGGCGGAGCCGGGACGGCGAGGACTGACGGTCGTGGCGTGGCGCCAAGGGGAGGGCAGCCACAGCTCGATACGTTCGCAGAAGTTGAGGGCCAGATGCCTGCCAGCCTGGAAGGCGGACCGGAGGTGGCTGCCCGCCTCGGTCATGACCACACCCAGTTCCTCGCCGTCCGACAGCCGCCACAGCGTCGCACGACCGGCCGAGTCGACGGTGACGCAGATCGCGCCGACCCCCTCCAGCACGGTGAGGGCGGCGTTCCAGTTCGCCGAGAAGGTCCGCAGCGGAGCCCCTGAGCCGATCTCCCAGCACTCGACGTCCTGGTCCACCACCGCCACCGCCACCCGTCCGTCATCGGTCAGGAACGGCATCGTGGCGGTGAAACCCGCAGGCGCCGCCACCGTCTCGCCGAAGGCCTCCCCCGTCATCACGTCCCAGACGCGGATCGCACCGTCGGCGCTGCCGACGACGAGCAGGGTGCGGCCGGTGCGGGTCCGCACCGTGTCCAAGGTCACGATGCGCACGTCGTCGGCGTGGATGCAGGTTCCGGTCGGTTCCCCCGTCGCCGCGTCCAGCAGGTGCACCTCGCCGTGCTCCGTCGCGGCTGCCAGCAGCGGCCCGGCGGGCAGATCGACATGCATGAGTGACGTGAACCGTGGCCCCGGAGTGGCGTTTCCGAGGAGGATGGGTTGCTGGATCAGACGGCCGTCCTCCGGGTCCCACAGGTGCAGCGAATCGATGTTGAGTGACGAGACCAGACGTGGCTCCCCGTCGACCTCGAAGTTGATGAAGGCTCGTGCCTGGTCGTCGCGGAAGGAGGCACGACAGGCATCGGGGCGTGCCTGGAAGGGGCCGGTCAACAGTGAACCGGAGTCGGCGTCCCAGACCCGCAGCTCTTCCTCGGGGCAGAGGGTCACGATCCGGGCGCGGTCCTTGACGAGGTAGGTGGCCAACCCGATGGTCTGCGAGTAGGCGTCGCCAGTGTCCACGGCATCGGGTGCCGTGATTCGGCGGTAGCGGATCCGGTGCCGCATGCTCGTGACCGTCCTGTCTCGCCCGGCGGATGGGGTTTGGTGTGAGGGTACCGGTTGTTGCGTCCCGGCGCGCGAGGAAGGCCCCAACCACTACCCTCATCTTGCATGAGCATCCACCTCTCCGCCGTCATTGCCCCATTCGGCCCGGCGGGTTGCATCGAACTGACCGAGGACCAGGCGGCCTCCCTCAGCACCGCGAAACAGCCGCCGGTCGTTGTCACGATCGGCGGGAGGACGGCGAGGCTACGGATCTCGAGGATGAGCGGATCCCCATGTGTCTTCCTCAGCAAGGCCAGCCGCGCCGCGCTGGGGGTCGAGATCGGCGACGAGGTCGAGGCGACGGTCGTCCTCGACGAGGAGGAACGCGTCATCATCCCGCCGAGACCGATCCAGGAGCGGCTCGACGCGGACCCGGCGCTGCGGGCTGCGTGGGAGAAGCTGTCGTACAGTCACCAGCGGGAATGGGCGATGGCGGTCGACGACGCGAAGAAGGACGAGACCAAACAACGTCGCGTGGACCAGATGGCGAGGAAACTGCTCGGCTCGGTCTCAGGCTGACTCCCAGGCTTGGCCTTTTCTCGTTGGTGAGAGTTCCAGTAGACGGCCCCGAGGTCTCGACACGTTCGCTTCGCTTCACGGCTCGACCAGCGGATGAGGCAGCGCCGTCATGACGGTTGAACCGAGCGGATGAGGTCGACGGCGTCGGCGAGGTCCTGGCCCTTCGTGCGCATCCGGTTGAGGCGGTCGGTGAAGGAGGGGATGAGGCTGGGGGCGCGGGTGGCGAGGATGTGGATGAGCAGCGGGTCGGTGGCGTTGTCGAGGAGGGGACGGGTGGCGTCGGGGTCGAACTGGGCGAGCAGGGCCAGGCAGTAGTCGCGTAGCCGTGCATCATCCGTCGTCTCGTGGTACTCGCGGAGTGTGGCGAGGCGTTTCGGCTTCAGCCTCGGGAGGTCGCCCATCATCCGCAGGTGCAGGTTCGAGGTGACTCCGGCGATTCCGCGGTCGACCCCCTGCCGCAACCGACGGAACATCTCGCCGGCCGTCAGGCCATGGTCCTGCCATGATCGGCGCACCCCGCCGTTCAGGACGTCGTCGAGCCACGTCTCGTACCAGGTGAGGAAGTCGTCGGCGACGATCCTGGGACACTGATCGAGTGGAATGTGGTCCCAGCTGGCGGAGATGACCGATCCGCGAGCGGGGCCGGTCACGACGAGGCCGTAGAAGTCGCTGCAACCGCCGCAGCCGATCTCCAGCACCCCGTCGTGGGTGGCCCGCATCAGCTTGTACACGGCGTCGTCGTCCAACTCATCCAGGTCACGTCCCCGCTCCTGCCACTGCTCGGCGGTGAGCGACCCGATGAGGGCCTCACGGCGGGTTGACTTCTTGCGATCCCAGCGGCGGCGGTCAAGCGTGATGAGTCCGTGGCTCGGCCCGGCTCCCGTCTCCGCCGGAGACTCCTTCGTGAGACCGCCGTCGCCGATCTCGGTGACGAACCTCACATAGCTGTCCGGCAGGGTGAAGCCCCGCTTGTCCTCCAGGCGCCGGACCCGTTCCAGGCTGAGCGGGGGCCCGAGTCGGTACTCGTGGCCGTCCGCCCCGAACACCTCGAGGAGGTGGTCGACGAGGCGGGCGACGGCGAGCTTGCGTCGGATCCGTTCCATCGGGTCGGCGACATCGTCGAGGAGGAAGACCATGGGTGAATGGTAGAGGTCAGCTCCCCAACCGGGAACGGATCTCGGCGGCGCAGCGGCCCGGGCCGTCCTGGGTGCGGAACAGCTCCGCCATGCTCGCCGCCGCCCGGTGCGTCGCCTGGTCCTCGAGCAGCCACGTCGCCGCTCGCGCCCAGTCGGTGCGTGCCGCCTGCTTGCGCGTGACGAGCCTCGCGTTGCCGAACTCCACGCATCGGGTGACGTTGTAGCGCTGTTCGAACTGCAGCGGGATCCCGATGAAGGGCCAGCCGTTGGCGCAGCTGGTCTGCACGGTGCCCTCGCCGCCATGGGTGATCGCGACGTCCACCAGGGCGCCGAGTTCGTGCACCGGCAGCCAGTCCGTGACGTGGACGTTGCCCGGCAGGGTGGCGATGTCCTCATCGCTGAGGTAGAGCCTGGTCGGGGAGAGCACCATCACGTCGGCCCTTGAGACGTCGTGCAGCACCTGCAGCGCCAGGTCTCGGTTGGCGGAGCTGCCCATCGCCACCAGCACCACGGGCCGCCCCGCGTCGCGGATCCCGGCGACCTCGTCAGGGATCGGGAGGGTGAGTTGCGCGTACAGCGGGCCGACGGCGACGTGGGTGTCGTCGAGGGTGCACCAGTCCGGGATGAGCTCCGGCGGCGAGGCCAGCAGGTTGACGTCGGCGTCGATGAACCTGACCATGCTCCGCGGCAGGTCCAGACCACATTCCTTGGCGACGGTGGTGAAGCTCCGCGGGATGGGGATCACCCGGGACAGCACGGTGCGGATGAACCACGCCCAGCTGCGATCCGTGAACCGCTGCCAGGCGGTGCCGGTGGGCAGGAACCCGGTGCGGCGCATCTGGGTCATGTGGGGCACCGAGTAGGCGAACGGCTTGGCGTAGTACAGCGGGACCCCCTCGGCTCGGGCGGAGATCAGCTGCGTCAGCGTCGTCCCGATGAGGACCGCCTCGGGACGCAACTCCCGGATCAGCGCCCGCTCGGAGGCGACACGTTCCCGCACCATCGACGTCGTGAACGGATGCTTCCATCCGCGGCCCTGATCCAGGGCCAGGGCCATGTCCCCCTCCTCATCGGTCAGGACGGGCGTGAGTGGCCGGTACTCGAACCCCGCCTGCAGGATGGGGTCGACGAAACGATCCGAGAAACCGGCGAAGACGCAGCGGAACTCCGGCAGTCGGCGGGCCACCTCCACACAACGGGTGACCTCCGCGAAGTTGAAGGTCTCGGGGGCGAACAGCAGGGTCCTGGTCATCGTCACCTCACAGCGCTTGTTCCACGCATCCATTGTCCCGGGTCAAGAGGGACAATGCGGCAGCTTGGTGACACGGGTGGGTTGCTAGCGGGCCAGGATGAGGTGGACGGCGTCGGCGTGGTCCTGGCTCTTCGTGCGCATCTGGTTGAGGCGGTCGGTGAAGGAGGGGGTGAGGCTGGGGGCGCGGGTGGCGAGGATGTGGATGAGCAGGGGGTCGGGGGCGTTGTCGAGGAGGGGGCGGGTGTGGTCGGGGTCGAACTGGGCGAGCAGGGCCAGGCAGTAGTCGCGGACCCAGGGATCTGTTGCTGTCGCGTGATGGGTGCGGAGCTGGTCGGTGTGTTTGGGTCCCAGCTTCGGCAGGCCGCCGATCATCCGGAGGTGGAGATTGCTGTTGCGGTGTGCGGTGCCGTCGGCCATGGCCTCCTTGAGTCGGCGGAACAGTTCGCGGGGGCCGAGGCTGTAGGTGCGCCACGACGTGCGCACACCGTCGTCGAGGATGCCGTCGAGCCACGCCTCGTACCAGCTGAGGAAGTCCTCGCCGACGATCTCGGGTGGGCCGTCCGGGAAGTCGTGCTCCCAGTTCGAGGAGATGACCGCGCCTCGTGCCGGGCCGGAGAGGATGAGGCCGTGGAAGTCACTGCAGCCTCCGCAGGTGAGGTAGAAGACACCGCGATGGACCCTGTCGAGCAGTTTGTCATGGTCCTTCTCAGAGAGGCCTTTGGTACTGCCGAAGGTGCGTTTCCACTCGTCCTGGGTGAGGGCGCCGATGAGGGCGTCACGCTTCATCAGCTTTCTGCGGCGACCGTGGTCCTTGTGTTCCAGGGGCATGAGGCCGTAGTCGGGGCCCGCGCCGAAGCCTTCGTGGAAGTAGTGGGGGCGACCACGTCCGCCGTCGCCGACCTCGGTGACGAAGCGGACGTAGGAGTCGGGGAGCTGGATCTGTTTCCGGGCCTCGTAGCTCCGGACGGTGTCGATGTCGACTGGCGGATGAAGGATGTAGTCGTGGTCGGCAGCGCCGGAGTAGTCGCGGAAGTGGTCGACGAGGCGGGCGACGGCGAGCTTGTGTCGGATCCGCTCCGTCGGACTGGCTATGTCGTCGAGGGGAAGGGCCATGGGCGAATCGTGGCACAGATGCCAGCCGGGATCACGTGTGACGGATGAGGTCGACGGCGTCGGCGAGGTCCTGGCTCTTCGTGTGGATCTGGTTGAGGCGGTCGGTGAAGGAGGGGATGAGGCTGGGGGCGCGGGTGGCGAGGATGTGGATCAGCAGGGCGTCGCTGGCCTGGTCGAGGAGGGGGCGGGTGGCCTCGGGGTCGAACTGGGCGAGCAGGGCCAGGCAGTGGTCGCGGACCCGCTCTTCCCCGGCCGTTCGCCGGTACTCCTGCAGCAGGGCGATCTGCTCCGGGCCGCGGCCGGGGAGGCCGCCGATCAGCTGCAGGTGAAACCGCTTGCGTCGCGCGGCTGTGTCGTCGGCCACACCCGCCTCCAGGTCGTCGAAGAGCTGGCCGGGGCCGCGGCCGGGGTCCCGCCATGCCCGGGGTACGCCGTCGCCGAGGACATGGTCGAGCCAGGTCTCGTACCAGGCGAGGAAGTCGTCCGCGACGATCTCGGGTGCGGCATCGAGGAAGTCGCCGTCGCTCATCGCATGGATGACTGACCCGGCCAGGGGACCGCACAGGATGAGACCGTGGAACGCGCCGCAGCCGCCCTCGCTGACCGGGAGGACGGCATCCTGGATCCGTGCCAGGATGTCCCGGTCCGGGCGGTCGGCCCCATGGAAGACGCTGCGCCACTCGTCGTCGGTCACCTCGCCCGGCGTGATCGTCTCCTGCCAGCTGTGCTCCTCGTGCTCGAGGGGGATGATGCCGTGGCCGGGGCCGGCACCCAGGCCGTCGTTGGTGTGTCCGGGGTGGCGAGGTCCCCCGTCGCCCACCTTGGTGACGAAGCGGACATAGGCCTCCGGAAGGGTGATCCGCCGTGTGGTCTCGAACCGCCGAACGGCGTCGAGTCCCAGGGGCGGATGGAGGACATAGTCGTGGGAGGCGGCCCCGGAGACGTCGCGGAAGTGGTCGACGAGGCGGGCGACGGCGAGCTTGCGTCGGATCCGCTCCGCCTGGCCGGTGATGTCGTCGAGGGGAAGGGTCATGGGAGTGCTGCGGCGTGTGGATCAGACGGTGGGGTCATACGGCTTCGCCTCGCCGAGCGGCATGCCCGGGCCGAGTTCCGTCCAACGATCGGCGAAGGCCTCGTGCACCTCGTCGAGATCCTCGTCATCCTCCAGGTCTTCGTCATCGTCGTCGAGGTCCTCGTCGTCGGCCATCTCGTCGGGGTAGTGGTAGGCGACGACCTCGTTGCTGTGCCACCACCGGAACACGAAGTCGGTGAACGAATCCGCCACGCAACACCACGGGGCCTCGGTGATCCTCTCGTTGTCCACGTCCCGGCCGAGCGGGTACGGGGAGGCGACGACGCGGGAGGTGCCGTCTGGCAGCACGAGCAGCGCCCAGTGCAGCAGGTCCTGGTGGTCTCGCATCAACGCCAGGAGACGACCGCCCAGCCCCTCACGGAACTCCTGGCCCAGGTCGAACTGCACGAGGCTGAACGTCCGCAGCCGCGTCCAGAGCCCGCGCTCGAAGAACTCCTGGATGTCCTTCGGGCACTCGGCCAGGGCGGGGGAGGAGAGCTTGCCGGAATCGCAGTTGCCCATGTGTGTGGGCCACTCGGGACGCTCCGCCAGCCAGTCCCATCCCTCCGGGGTGGGAGTCCCGAGGGAATAGGGATATCCGACGTAGGACGCGACCGTTGCGGCGGCGTCGACCTCCTCGGGGTTCTGGACGGAGATCCACAGGTCCTGCGTTCGGGTGAAGGTCGTCATGCCCTCACCATAGAGGGTGCCCGACTGGGGGACATCCACAGCGGTCGTCTCGGTGACGCCCGGCGGAGGACATCCGCGTGACGTTCCCCGTCGGCCAGCGAGCGAGCTGTCTGATCGAGACCTCTGCAAGGGTTCCTGCGAATCCTCGCTGGGTCTCGATACGGGCCCCTCCACTACATTCCAGGTCCCGGCTCGACCAGCGGGGAGGGAGGGGGCCGTCTCGCTCAGCGGGGGAAGGGAATCCTCGGCTTGGGAGGGGGAACCGGAGCTCGGGCAGTATGCGCGCCCGGATCGATACTTCTCCGCTGGTCGAGCCGAGGCCGGAGGCCTCGTGTCGAGACCTCTGCAAGGGTTCCCGCGAATCCTCGCTGGGTCTCGATACGGGTCCCTCCACTACGTTCCGGGGCCCGGCTCGACCAACGGGGGAAAGGGGATCTTCACCAGGTCTCGACCATCGGGCGCACAGCGCCCTCAGTTCGACCAGCGGGGTGGGAAGAGGGTGTTCAGCACAGGGAGTAGTGGATCCATTCCCAGGCCTCGGATTCCAGCGGCCTGGCCTCTGGGGGTTCTGGTGGGTCGAGCCACGGCGGGGGTGGCTCTTCCACCCGCACGACTGGTTCCGGGGTGTGGAGGCGGATGGTGCCGCCGGTGGCATGCACCAGATACTCAAAGCCTGCCGGAGACTTCCAGTGGAACCAGCCCGGGGCGGGTTGGGTCAGCACCCAGCCACCGAAGGTCTTCGCCCGATGCGACCTACGCGCCAGGGGTGCGAGGTTGCCCCACCGGGTCTGTCCGGTCTCGCCGTCGCGGTAGGGGATGGTGTGATCCAGATCACACGCCCTGGAGGTGCGGGAGGCGTAGGGGAACACATCGACTGGCATCAATGCGGTGACCGCGGCGCGCAACCCGATCGACGGGTCGTGGAGATCCTCGGGTGCATGCCGGAGGGGATCAACGATCGGTCGGATGGTGACTTTCGAGTCCTTCAAGAATTCCGGCAGTCGTGTGGTGAGGAAGGCGCCCCACCGTTCGACCTCGGCCACACCCGAGGAGTCGCTGTCGGGGTTGAGGGCGGGGTCGTCGGCGTTGATGTGGACGAATACCGTGGCCTGGGGCAGCATGTCCTGCCCACCCGCCT
>NZ_RQYT01000031.1 GCF_003932785.1 Arachnia propionica
TCCGAACCCCAAAATGACCGCAAGCCTCACGCTCACACTACGTGAGGCACCAACCCACCCTTCGCGCTCATTCCTACGTGAGGCACCTCGATCGTCTCCAGGACGCCCCACACGACGACCGGGACGGCCCTTCCCTAGCGCTCGAGGCCCTCCAGCGCGGCGGTGAACTCCTCGTCGACGACGACCTCGCCGGGGCCACTCGTCACCTCGTGGCCGAGCGCCCTGAGCACGGCGTCCATCACCTCGAAGCGACCACGACCCATGCCATCGGTCATCTTCAGGGCGATGCCGGTGCCGTCCGGCAACCCCACGGCCAGCACCCCCTCGGCACCCACCTTGCAGACGGCGCCCGGCACCTGGTCGACGAGCTTCGCGACGCTCCCCCCGATGCAGGAGGTGTACTCCGCGTGGTTCCGGAAGGCATCGGCCACGAGCCGGGCGGGCCCGTCGGACTCGGTGGAGATGCGACCGAACCCGGCAGCCAGCCCGGGCAGGGTCGTCGCGAAGGCCGGCGCGGTGCACCCGTCCACGACCGGCTCCCCGACGACACCGCAGTACTCGTCGATGACCTCGCGGATGCCCTGCTGCAGCGGATGGGACGGATCCCGGTAGTTCTCGACGGGCCATCCCGCCAGCAGACAGGTGCGCAGCATCGCCGCGTGCTTGCCGGAGCAGTTGTGGGCCAGCGGCTCCTTGTCCCGCCCCGCGAGCAGCCAGGCCCGCATGGCCTCCGGATCGCCGGGCAGGTCGGCCGTGTGCTGGAAGTCGTCGACGCCGAGCCCGGAACGCTCGAGGATCGTCAACGCCCCCCTGAGATGGATCTCCTGGCCGTGGTGGGAGGCACCCGCCAGGGCGAGCAGTTCACCGGTCAGGTCGAGCCCGCTGCGGAGCATGGCGATCACCTGGAAGGGTTTGAGGGCCGACCTCGGCAGGACCGGGGTCGCCATCTCCCCGAGGCTGAGCCGGACCCCCTCGGGACCACTGACGCAGAGTCGACCGCGATGAGCGGACTCCGCGACCCAACCCCGGTGCACATCGGCGAGACGAACATCGAACACGACGGCAGTCTAGGGCCCCGAAGCCGTGTTCAGCGCAGCCCGGCCCCCGGGGTTCGTGTCGCGACGTTCATGCGTCTTCCGATCCACCTCGACGCCACCGCACACACCGCGAAGCCCAGAAGCGCCCACGCCGCGGCCCCCCATGGGATGGCGGTCACCGCCGCCGTCGCCGCCACACCACCGGTGAACAGGGCGTAACCGAAGGCCATGAGGTTGTTCACCACGTGCACCGCGATGGCCGCCTCCAGGCCACCGGTGGCGATGACGAGGGCCCCGGCGACGAGCCCGAACCCGAGCCGATGAAGGAACAGGGGCGGGTTCTGGACACCGTGGAACACCGCGAAGACCACGGCTGACACCACCACCCCGACCCACGCCCGGCCCGCCAACGAGCCGATGGTCTGCTGCAGGTAACCACGGAAGAGGACCTCCTCCGCCGCGGCCTGGAGCGGCGAGCTGACGAGGATGATCCCGAGGAAGACGTACCAGCCGGGCTGGGGGGACTGCCAGTGCTGACCGGGCGACTCAGGGCCGATCCACACGAGGAGGTTGAGCAGCACGACGGCCACGAGGGCGCACACGATGAGGTACCGCCACCGCATCCCCGGCTGCACCGACGCCGTCCAGACGACATCGGTGGCGTGCAGATGGCGCATGAGCACCCACACGACGAGGATCATCGAGGCCAGCCCCAGATGGCTTGCCAGCACCCCCTCCGGGAAGTGGTAGGCCAACGCCGCGCTGACGTGGCCGGGGACGTCGTCGACCTGACGGATCCCGGCGACGGCCATGACGACGACCATCGCGATGACCCCCGGCAGGATGAGGAACAGTCCCAGCACGGTGACCGCCCCCAGCAGCAACTGGACGGGCGGTTGCCCGCGCAGCACGAGCGGGTGGACGACCCCGGAGGGCACCGGGAGCCCCCCGCTCATGCCCCCGCCACGGGGTTGCTGAGGGCACCGAGTCCGTCGATCTCGACGGTGACGACATCACCGTCGGCCATCGCTCCCACCCCGGCCGGGGTTCCCGTGAGGATGACGTCCCCGGGCAACAGGGTCGTGAACGAGGAGACGTGGACCACGAGTTCAGCGATGCCCCGCACCATCTGGGAGGTGTTGCCGGACTGACGGATCTCCTCCCCCAGCCTCGTCTCGATCCCGAGACGAGAGGCCTCGGCGAGGCTCAGGTGCGTGTTGATCCATGGGCCGAGCGGGCAGAAGGTGTCGGAGCCCTTGGCACGGGTCCACTGCTCCCGCTGCCAGTCCCTGGCGGTCACGTCGTTCGCGATGGTGTAGCCGAAGATGACCTCCGGCACGCGTTCGAGGGGCACCTGCTTGCAGATGCGGCCGATGACCACGGCCAGCTCGCCCTCGTAGTGGAGGTCCTCGCATCCCTCCGGGCGCACGATCACATCCCCTGGGCCGATGACGCAGGTGTTCGGCTTGAGGAACAGCAACGGCTCCTCGGGGACGACGTTGCCGAGCTCCGCCGCGTGCTCAACGTAGTTGCGCCCCACCCCGACGATCTTGCTGCGCGGGATGACCGGGGCGAGCAACCTCACCTCGTCGAGGTCGAACCGTGCCCCCGTGTAGTTCACGGCGACACCGGCCAGAGGGTCACCGGTGATGGCGGCGACGGTGTCCGGGTGATCGCCACCGTCCACGGCGAGTTCGATGATGCCGTAGGCGGGATCCTGACCGGCCGCGGCGAAACGAGCGATACGCATGGGCGCAGCCTACCGTCACAGATGCGTGATGATGCCGTAGCAGATCGCGTCGAAGAGGGCCTCCCACGACGCCTCGATCACATTGGTGCCGACCCCGACCGTCGTCCAGGTCAGGCCACCCCAGGACGTGTCGATGAGGGTGCGGACGATCGCATCGGTGCCGTGGCCCTCGTCGAGGATGCGCACCCGGTAGTCGGTCAGCTCGAACTCCGCGACCTCCGGGTAGGCCGGGGCGACGGCCTGCCGCAGCGCCTGGTCCATCGCGTTGACGGGGCCGTTGCCCTCGCCCACGACCATGTGTCGCTCGCCCTTCGCGGTGAGCTTCACCGTCGCCTCCGTGATGGAGACCCCGTCCCGCTCCTCCGTGAACACCCGCCACGAGTGCACCTCAACGGGAGCCATCGGCAGCCCCAGCTCGTCACGCAGCAGCAACTCGAAACTCGCGTCGGAGGCCTCGTAGGAGTACCCCTCGGCCTCCTTCGCCTTCACGAGATCCGTGATCCTGGCCGCGACGTCCCTGTCGGCGAGGTCGAATCCCAGCTGCTGCCCCTTGATCTGGATGTTGGCCCGTCCGGCCATGTCGGAGATGAGCATCCGCATGTCGTTGCCGACCCGCGCCGGGTCGATGTGCTGGTACAGGTTGGCGTCGACCTTCACGGCGGAGGCGTGGAGGCCCCCCTTGTGGGCGAAGGCCGAGTGCCCCACGTAGGGCATCCTGCCGAGGAGGGGCTGGTGGGCGACCAGGGCGATGGCATGGGCGACGCGGGTCAGCTCGGACAGCCTCCCCTCCGGCAGGACCCGCCAGTCGTACTTGAGTTCCAGGTTCGGGATGATGGTGGCGAGATCGGCGTTGCCGGTGCGTTCCCCGTACCCGTTGAACGTCCCCTGGACGTGCATGACACCGGCCTCGACTGCGGCGAGGGTGTTCGCGACGGCACAGCCCGAGTCGTTGTGGCAGTGGATCCCCAGCCGGGCCCCCGTGCCCGCGGCCGCCCTGACGACCTCCCCCATCCAACTGGGGAGCATGCCGCCGTTGGTGTCGCAGAGCACCACCACCTCGGCCCCCGCCTCGGCGGCGGCGGACACCACCGCCAGGGCATGGTCGGGGTTCGCGCGGTAGCCGTCGAAGAAGTGCTCGCAGTCGACGAAGACCCGCCGTCCCTGACCGACGAGGTACTCCACCGTGTCCGTGACCATCGCCAGATTCTCCACCAAGGAGGTCCTGAGTGCCCGAGTGACGTGTTCGTCGTGACTCTTCGCGACGACGCACACGTACTCGGTGCCAGCCTCCAGCAGCGCGGCCAGGAGCGGATCCGTCGCGGCCGTGCCCCCGGGACGCCGGGTGGCGCCGAAGGCCACGAGCCGGGACGTCGTGAGTTCGAGCTCGCGCGCCCTGGCGAAGAACTCGGTGTCCGCGGGGTTGGCCCCCGGCCACCCGCCCTCGATGAAGGTGACCCCCAACTCGTCGAGATACCGGGCGATCCTCAGCTTGTCCTTCACGCTGAGATTGATCCCCTCCTGTTGACCACCGTCACGCAGGCTCGTGTCGAACAGGTGGAACTCCGCAGGGCGCTGTGGAACTCGGGACATGATGCTCTCCTTCACCGTTCCGGCAACGGTAGGGCAATGTCTCGCGAGCTGGGAATCCGCTCCCCACGATCTGAGACACCCTCTAGTGTTCACACCATGACGAAACAGCGGTTGGCGATCATCGGCGGCGACGGGATCGGGCCGGAGGTGACCGCCGAGGCGTTGAAGGTGCTCCGCGCCGTCGCCGGACCGGATGCGTTCGAGGAGGTCCACTACGACCTGGGCGCCGAACGCTGGCAGCGCACCGGGGAGGTCCTGCCGGATTCGGTCCTGACGGAACTCGCCACCGTCGACGCCATCATGCTGGGAGCGGTCGGCGCCGCACCGGGCTCGAAGGCCGTGCCCTCCGGGCTCCTGGAACGGGGCCTGCTGCTGAAACTTCGGTTCGCCTTCGACCACGGGGTGAACCTGCGACCGTCCCGTCTCCACCCGGGCGTCGACACCCCTCTGGCTCCCGAGGTCGTGGCGAAGGGGGACATCGACTTCGTCGTGGTGCGTGAGGGCACCGAGGGGCTCTACTGCGGCAACGGTGGCGCGGTGCGTTCCGGCACCGCCCAGGAGATCGCCACCGAGGTCTCCGTGAACACCGCCTTCGGCGTGGAACGGGTGATCCGTGACGCCTACGAGCGTGCCCGTTCCCGTCGTGGCCGACTCACGCTGCTGCACAAGCACAACGTGCTGGTCCACGCCGGCGGCCTGTGGCAGCGGCTGTTCACCCAGGTCGGCGAGGAGTTCCCCGACGTGGAACGCAGCTACCTCCACATCGATGCGGCCATGATCGCGATGGTCGTCAACCCCGCCCAGTTCGACGTCATCGTGACCGACAACCTGTTCGGCGACATCATCACCGATCTGGCGGCCGCCGTGACGGGCGGGATCGGACTGGCGGCATCGGCCAACATCAACACCTCGGGCGAGTTCCCCTCGATGTTCGAGCCCGTCCACGGCTCCGCCCCGGACATCGCAGGCAAGGGCGTGGCTGATCCCGTCGCTGCGATCAGCTCGGCCGCGCTGCTGTTGGCCCACCTCGGCCGGCCCGATCTGGCGGCCAGGATCGACGACGCCGTCGCGCACGAGATCTCCGCCCGCTCCGCCGGGCCCGTGTCGACCTCAAAGGTCGGCGACCGGATCGCCGCTGCGGTCTCCTGACGGACGATCTCATCAAGAGCGGAGGCGCTCCCATGTGGGAGCGCCTCCATCATCACCTGCCTCGCGGGGCCGCGATCAGGCCTCGGTCGCCTCGCCCTTGACCACACCCTGGGCACCACCGGTGCGGGACTTCAGCATGTCCAGCACATCGATGCCCGTGGTGTTCTTGATCATCTCCACCGTCTGCAGGACGTTGTCGTTGATCTGGCGCGGCAGCGCGGCCGCCCCGTCCGTCGAGACGACGGTGAGCTTGTCGATCGCGCCCATCGGGGCCGCGACCTTCTCCGCCACCTGCGGCAGCACCTCAACCAACATCTGGAGGACGGCGGCCTCGTTGTAGTTGGCGAAGGCCGCGGCCCGCTTGTCCATGGCCTCGGCCTCGGCGGCACCGATCGCGAGCACCGCGGCAGCCTTCGCCTCACCCTCGGCGCGGGTGGCCTCGGCCTCGGCGATACGACGGGCCTTCTCGGCCTCACCGCGACGGGCACCCTCGATGGCCTCGGCCTCCGCCAGTGCGGCACGGCGCTGCTTCTCACCCTCACCGGTGAGCCGTGCCGTCTCGGCGGCGGCCTCGGCGTCGGCGATCGCAGCGGCCTTGCGGGCCTCGGCCTCGAAGATCTCCGAGTTCCGACGCGCCTGGGCCTGGGTCTCCGTCTCGTACCGCTTCGCATCCGCGGGCTTGCGGACCTCGGTGTCGAGCTGACGGTCCTTCAGTGCCGCCTGACGCACGGCCACCTTCTCCTGCTCGGCGAGGATCGCCTGGTCACGATCCGCCTGGGCCAGCGGGCCGGAGGCCGCGGCCTGGGCGCGAGCCGCGTCGGTCTCGGCCTTGATCTCGGCCTCCTTGAGCACCAGGGCCCGCTCCGAGATGGCGATCTCCTGCTCCGCGGCGATACGGGCCTGCTCCGCCTCCCGGCGGGCGTTCGCCTCCGCGATGGCGGCGATCTGCCCGACCTTGGCCGATTCGGGACGCCCCAGGTCGGAGAGGTAGGTGCCGTCGTCGGTGATGTCCTGGATCTGGAAGGTGTCGAGCACGAGTCCCTGACCGGTCAGGGACGCCTCCGACTCGTCGGCCACCCGCTGGGCGAAGGCGGCACGGTCGCGAATGATCTGCTCGACGGAGAGACCACCGACGATCGACCGCAGGGCACCCGCGAGGGTCTCCTGGGTGAAGGTCTCGATCTCCTCCTGCTGCATGAGGAACCGCTGCGCGGCAGCGCGGATGGAGTCCTCGTTGCCACCGACCTTGACGATGGCAACACCGTCGAGGTTGAGCTTGATGCCCTGCCCGGACACGGCGTTGCGGATCTGGACCATGATGCGACGGCTCGACAGGTCGAGCACGTGGAGACGCTGGATGAGGGGGATGACGAAGACGCCGCCACCCATGATGACCTTCTGGCCGGACAGGTCCGTGGAGACAACACCGGTCTCGGGATTGGTGACCGCCCTCCCCTTCTGGCCCGTGATGATGTACGCCTCGTTGGGCCGCGCCACCCGGTACCGGCTGGCGATCAGCCAGATCACCAGGATGGCGAGGAGGATGACACCCCCGATACCCGTGAGGAGGGAGGAGAGTTCTGGCATTGATGGTCCTTTCTACTGGGGTGGGAGTTCAGGAACGACGGGTCGGACCTCGACCGCCGTCGGGGAGATGATCGCGGAGACCCACACCTGGGTTCCTGCGGGAATCGGGACGGGGGAGATGGCCGCCCGTTTGTCGTGGCTGCCGTGGATGCGGACCTCGCCGAATCCGGACGACGGGATGTCGGTGACCACGCGGGCCTCGGAACCCACGAGTGCCTCGTTCTTCACGATCGCCCCGGATTCCCCCCGTTTGAGCCAGCGGGTGAGCCCCACGGCACCCCACGCCGCGAGGAAGCCGCTCACGAGACCCACGGGTACCGTCACCCAGAAGGTGTCGAGGAAGGCCGACGCCGCCAACCCTCCGAAGCCGAAGGCCCCCACGAAGGCGGCGATGGCGGAGACGGAGAAGATCTCCGAGTCGAACCCGTCGAAGTGGAAGGCCGCGTCGAAGAAGTCCCCCAGGATGATGAACACCGCGAGGGCCAGGGAACCAAGGATTCCGAGGATGAGAAAGATGCTCATCGGTGTGTTTCCTCCCGTCCTTGGCGTCTCCCAATGCTACCAAGACCCCGGGTCATCCCGGCCTTGGGCCGTCCCTCGAACGGCGACACGGGGTGCCGACGCAGCCGTCGACACCCCGTGCACGTTGATTGGACCGGTACGTGATTCAGCGAGCCGCCGAGCCCTCCACGTAGTCGTCGGTGCCGTGATCCTTGACCCAGCTCATGAGGCCCCGCAGTTCCTTGCCGGTCGCCTCGATCGGGTGGGCCTCCCCCGCGGCGCGGAACGCCTTGAACTCGGGGGCGCCCGCATCCTGGTCGTCGATGAAGCGCTTGGCGAAGGCCCCGGACTGGATGTCGGCGAGGACGGCCTTCATGTTCTCCTTCACGTGGGCGTCGATCACCCGGGGGCCGGAGACGTAGTCGCCGAACTCCGCGGTGTCGGACACGCTCCACCGCTGCTTGGCGATGCCTCCCTCGTACATGAGGTCGACGATGAGCTTCAGCTCGTGCAGGCACTCGAAGTAGGCCACCTCGGGCTGGTACCCGGCCTCGACGAGGGTCTCGAAACCGGCCTGGACGAGGGCCGAGGCCCCGCCGCAGAGCACCGCCTGCTCACCGAACAGATCCGTCTCCGTCTCCTCGGTGAAGGTGGTCCTGATGCCGCCGGCACGCAGCGCCCCGATCGCCTTCGCGTAGGACAGCGCCAGCGGCCAGGCGTTGCCGGTGGCGTCCACCTCGACGGCGATGATCGCCGGAACGCCCCGTCCCTCGGAGTACTCGCGCCGCACGAGGTGGCCGGGCCCCTTCGGGGCGACCATGCAGACGTCGACGCCCTCCGGGGCGGTGATGTAGCCGAAGCGGATGTTGAACCCGTGGGCGAAGAACAGGGCATCACCCGGCACGAGGTGAGGCTTGATCTCCTCGGCGTACAGCTTCCGCTGCACCTGGTCGGGGGCGAGGATCATGACGAGGTCGGCCTCCTCGACGGCTTCCGCGACGGGGAGGACCCGGAGCCCCTCGGCCTCGGCCTTCGCCGCCGACTTCGAGCCGGGGCGGAGCCCCACCCGGACGTCGACACCGGAGTCGCGGAGGCTGAGCGCGTGGGCGTGGCCCTGGGAGCCGTACCCGATGACGGCGACGCTGCGGCCCTGGATGACGGACAGGTCGGCGTCGGAGTCGTAGAACATCTCTGCCATGTGGGTTTCCTTCGTGTGGGTGGTTACTTGGACTTGTGGTCGTTGAGTGTGCGTGCGCCGCGGCCGAGGGCGACCTGACCGGACTGGACGAGTTCCTGGATGCCGTGCGGGCTGAGCATCTCGAGCAGGGCGGTGAGCTTCTCCGGGCTGCCCGTTGCCTCGATCGTGATGGACTCGGCGCTGACGTCGACGGCCTTGCCCCGGAACAGGCTCACCACGTCGATGATCTGGCTCCGGGAGTTGACGTCGGCCCTGACCTTCACCAGCACCATCTCCCGGCAGACGGTGCTGGGGCCCAGCTCGAGGACCTTGCGCACCTCGATGAGCTTGTTGAGCTGCTTGACGATCTGCTCCAGGGCGGCGTCGTCCTCGACGGAGGCGACGACGGTCATGCGGGAGATCTCGGGGCGTTCCGTCGGACCGACCGCGAGCGAGTCGATGTTGAACCCGCGGCGCGAGAACAACGCGGAGATCCGGGTGAGGACGCCGGGTTTGTTGGAGACCAGAACCCCCAGGGTGTGCGTGCTCACAGTTCCTCCTCCTCCCATTCGGGGGCCATGTTACGGGCCACGAGAATCTCGTCGTTGCTGACACCGGCCGGCACCATCGGCCACACCATGGCGTCCTTGTGGACCACGAACTCGATGACGACGGGACGATCGTTGATCTCCAGGGCCCTCGCGATGCAGTCCTCCATCTCCTCCTCGTTGGTGGCCCGCATGCCGACGCACCCCATGGCCTCGGCCAGCATCGGGAAGTTGGGGAGGTGCTCGGTGGACAGATCGGTGTTGGAGTAGCGCGAGCCGTAGAAGAGGGACTGCCACTGCCGCACCATGCCCAGCGCGTTGTTGTTGATGATGGCGATCTTGATGGGGATGTTGTTGAGGGCGCAGGTGACGAGCTCCTGGTTGGTCATCTGGAAGCAGCCGTCGCCGTCGATGCCCCACACGGTGCGTTCCGGGTGGGCGACCTTCGCCCCCATGGCCGCGGGGACGCAGAAGCCCATGGTCCCGGCCCCCCCGGAGTTGAGCCAGGAACGGGGCCGCTCATGGGGCAGGAAATGTGCGCTCCACATCTGGTGCTGCCCGACCCCGGCGACGTAGACGGTGTCCTCGGGGCTGAGCTGACCGATGCGTTGGATGACCTCCTGGGGGGAGAGCCTGCCGTCGGGCGCCTCGTCCCAACGGGGCTGGTAGCGCTGCTTCATGCCGAGCAGCATCTCCCGCCACGCCGCGGCCTGCGGTGCCACGCCGATCTCCTCGGCGAGCAGCGCCAGGGTCTGACGGCAGTCCCCGACGATGGGGATGTCCACGGCCTTGTTCTTCCCGATCTCGGCCGGGTCGATGTCGGCGTGGATCACCTTCGCGTGCGGGGCGAACGAGTCGAGCCTTCCGGTGACCCGATCGTCGAAACGGGTGCCGACGGCGACGAGGAGGTCCGCCTTCTGCAGGGCACCGACCGCGGCGACGGTGCCGTGCATGCCAGGCATGCCCATGTGCAGTTCGTGGGAATCCGGGAAGGCTCCCCGGGCCATGAGCGTCGTGACGACCGGGATCTGGGTGATCTCGACCAGCCGGGCCAATTCCTCGTAGGCCTCGGCCCTGACGACCCCACCGCCGACGTACAGCACCGGGCGTCTGGCCTGTTCGATGAGGCGGGCCGCCGCCCTGATCTGGCGGACGTGGGGCTTGACGGTCGGCTTGTAGCCGGGCAGCTCCAACTCCTTCGGCCAGTGGAAGGGGGCGCTGCCTGCCAGGGCGTCCTTGGCGATGTCGACGAGCACGGGACCGGGCCGACCCGTCGACGCGATGTGGAACGCCTCCTTGATCGCCAGCGGGATGTCCTCGGTTCGCTTGATGAGGAAGCTGTGCTTGGTGATCGGCATGACGATGCCCCGGATGTCGGCCTCCTGGAAGGCATCCGTGCCGATCGCCGTCGAGTTCACCTGTCCCGTGATCGCCACGAGCGGGGTGGAGTCCATGTAGGCGTTGCCGATCGGGGTGACGAGGTTGGTCGCGCCCGGACCGGAGGTCGCGATGCAGACCCCGACCCGTCCACTCACCATCGCGTAGCCCTCGGCGGCGTGCCCCGCCCCCTGTTCGTGGCGCACCAGGATGTGCCGGATCCTCGAGTCGTACAGCGGGTCGTACGCCGGGAGGATGGCCCCACCCGGAATGCCGAAGGCCACCTCGACGCCGACCAGCTCCAGCGACTCGACGAGCGCCTGGGCGCCAGTCATCATCCTGCCCTCTGCCTCCGACATGTCTCTCCCTTCGGTCTCGGCCTGCACCGTTGCTTCCCCAACAAAAAACCCTCGGCGCCTTGGGCGCGCGAGGGAGCGTCTCGACTGGTGGATCGAAACGCTGTCAGACGATTACGAGCTGGCCGCTGGTCATGGGCCAACAATTGCGCCCCGGACGGTGCATGTCAAGCACTTCTCCCCCACTGTCCTGCATCGTGAGACGGTTTCGCGGGCGAGCGGACAGGCACATCCACTGCGGTCGTCACGATCCCCTCCTCCGGGCACCCTCGTGAAGGCCCGGGCCCAGCTCACCCCTGAACCTCGACATCGGGTCGAGGGTTGGGGACCCCGGGACTTGGGCCAACGGAACCAAGATGCTTAACGTGACGTCGAACGTCATCGAATGATTCAGGAGTACCTCATGAGCATGATCGATCACGTACGTCGTTTCTGCGTCGTCGCAGGGCTCACCGCTGTGCTCAGTGTCCCAGCGCCCGCGGTGTTCCCCACCACGACGGCCGTCGCGGCAGCCGGGGACACCGTGACCGCTCGGGTGAACGTCAACATCAGGAGTGGCCCGGGCACCTCCCACCCGAGGCTCGGGCTGCTCCGGGCCGGACAGACCCTCCAGGCCCGGGGCTCCGCCGTCAACGGGTGGGTGCCGGTCTCCCACCGAGGTCGGGACGCCTGGGTCTCGGCGCCCCACGTCCGCACCAGCCCCGCCACCGCGCCCGTTCCCGCGGATGCGACCGCCATCGGGCAGGCGAGGACGACGACACGCCTCAACGTGCGGCCGCAGCCCAGCACCTCCAACCGCCCCCTGACGGTCCTCGCCAAGGGCGCCACCGTCGGGACCACCGGGGTGGTGTCCGGGACGTGGACCCAGATCGTGTGGCGCAGCGGCACCGCCTGGGTGGCCTCCCGCTACCTGGCCAGTGGTGGTTCCGCCCCTGTCCCGGCCCCGGACCCCGTCGTCTCCCCGACCCCGACACCCGCGCCCGCCACCACCGGGTCCCGTTGGGCCACCACTGAACTGAACCTCTGGGTCTCCGCCACCGGCAGCCGATACCGCGGCACCGTCCCGAAGGGCACCGAACTCAGGATCACCGGTACCGTCAGTCGCGGCCGCGCCCAGGTGGTGTGGCGGGGAACCACGCGCTGGGTCACTGCCCGGTACCTCTCGGAGACCGCCCCGGGAACCGTCCCCACCGGCACCCAGTCCTGCCTCGCGTCGTTCTACGGCGACGACACCGCCACGGCATCCGGGGAACCCTTCGACCGGTGGGCGATGAAAACCGCTCACCGGAGCCTGCCCTTCGGCACCCGTCTCAGGGTGACGAACCCGAGCAACGGCAAGTCCGTCGTCGTCACGGTCAACGATCGCGGCCCCTACGTCGCCGGACGCTGCCTCGACCTCACCACCGGCGCCTTCCGGGAGATCGCGGACCTGGAGCAGGGGGTCATCAAGGTGAACTTCGAGATCGTGCGATGAACGTGCCCCCTCTGTTGCGCGACGGGAGGGGTGCAGCATAGTTGTGGCATGACCTCCGCCGCTGACATCGCCGCCATCAACCTACGCCTCCGTCTCCTGGACCTCCCGGTACCCAGCTCCACCTGGGACGAGACCGCAGCCGAGCTGGTCCGACCGCTGCTGGCCCGTCAGCGGGAGTTCAACAGACGCCTGTCGCATCGGCTTCCCGCCGTGGACGGCCGCATCCAGGCCTTCCTCGACTCCTACCTCGAGGGGACGGGGACGAGCCCGCAGCTGCCACGTCAGACCCTCGTCCTCGATCAGGCGGGCTTGGCGAGGACGCTGTCCCTTCCCCTCAACGGGGACACCTTCACCTCCGACTACCTCAGCAGCTACCGCCTCGCCAACGGGATCCTGCACAACCCCGTGAACGATCGACGCACCACCAAGGGGGTCTTCCACATCGCGGAGGGTGGGCTGCCGATCCAGGACGACAAGCTGGCGGTACCGCGTGAGGTCTACGGTCGTCTCCTCGAACACGCCTTCAACCCCCCGCCCCGCACCATGGCCCTGCCCTACACGACGGGCCAGGAGGAGCCGGCGAGGGCGTGGGTGTCGCTGTTGCTGCGCCCCGTCGTGGTGCCCGAGGTCCCCGGTCAGTTCAGGGAACGGAGCCTGGAGATCCGTTTCTTCGCTCCCGGCACCCTCGTGGCGAACCTCGACTTCGTGGAGGGGATCTTCGGCAACGGCGGTGACCCCTACCTTCCGGAGAACGACGCCTCTCTCATGCCCCGCGCCTGGACCGGCCACACGGGAGCCGTGATCCTGGCCCCCCACCTGACTCGGCTCACCAAGAAGGAGCTGGGCCTGCCCCACGAGAAGGACGCCACCGAACGTCAACGCCGGGACGGGATGTGCTGGAGCAGCCCCGACGAGCTGTACAACGACGGCCAGGCCTTCAAGGTGTGCGCCAGGGACGAGCGCGGGGTCATCGTCACGGTCATCGCCGACAACTACTTCGGGTACTGCAAGAAGGAGGTCAAGGCGCAGATCAGTTACGCCGCGAACCTCCTCGGCCTCGTCGAGGAGGAGCATGCCGGGGGCGCCATCTGCTTCCCCCGCTACAACCTCGGGCAGCAGTTCACCGACAACTACGCCGACCCCAGCTACACCCTCGCCGACGTCATCGCCCGCGACCCACAACGCTTCATCCCGCAGCCGGAGGGCCACGCCGTCGACCGGGAGAACCCGTCGGTGGTCCTGGTGCCCCAGGGCTCCACGTACAGCCTGCGCACCCAGCAGGTGACCTGGGAGGTCGACGGGATCCCCGGCCGGATCCCCCTGCGCGCCGACCGCACCTACGTCGGGCCCGACGGCTACCTCGTCCAGTTGCAGCACCTGGCCAGCGACGGGGCCCAGTGGACGCTCATCGGGACCGCGCCCGTCACCACCCACTGCCACAAACCGGCCACGGTCTCCGGGGGCGGCAAGTCGGAGATCTCCAAGGCCATCACGGATGCCTTCATCACCGGCAACGCCTACGTGAGGGACTTCGACGAGGACATGTCCGCGGTCGCGGCGATCCTCGAGCGGGACTACTCCACCCGGTTCCGCGACCCTGCCCTGATGGGCAGCGACCAGCGCGCCGTCCTCTCCGACCAGCGGTCGGTCGGTTCGGTCATCAAACTCCTCTCCCCCTCCTCGGACTACACCGACGAGTACAACGTCTGGTTGGAGAGCATCCCCCACCACGTCAAGGAACTCGTCTTCGTCGTCAAACGCTTCTACCGGCCCGAATGGGGTGAGGACTGGGCCAGCCACTTCACCGTGGGCATCATCAACGGCCGCAAGGGCAGTTCCCTGCGCCTCGACGGTGAGAAGATCCACGTCAACATGCTCCGGGTGGGATTCGCGCCCGACGGTTCCTGGCGGCTGTTCGGACTGCGACACGACTTCCACCCCGCCGCCAAGATCCAGACGGAGGACGACATCACCGCCAGCATCGTGGTGCCCCCGGACGCAGCCGGGGCCCCCACCTCACGCAAGTTCGTCAAGAACTGCGAGAACCTCCTGTTCCAGCGACCCGACGACGCGAAGCATCGCGGCTACGACAAGCAGGCCGAGCTGGACATCGCCCAACCGGGGACGTTCCTGTCGAACTTCGAGCCCCTCGACCAGCGTGCCGTGCGCGCGATGGTCGACAACGCCGTCGAGTTCAGTCAGTTCTCCGCACCCATGCAGGACCTGCTGCGCCGGTTCGCCTCGCAGGAGGAGTCCTCCCCCGCCTGGGTCGTCAGCTCCGCCCACACCCGGCTGGTCGGCGGCAAACGCTCCAAGAACCCCAGGTACCTGCAGGTGCGCCCGGACGTGGCGGCCCCGGAACGCTCAGCCCTCGCCGAACTGGCGGCACGGCTGCAACGCAAACTCCCGATGACCCGACCGTTGAAGCTGGCGGTGGACGTCGTCGCGGCCGGTCGACGCAACAATGCGGCCGAGGAGGGCGTGCCGCCGCTGTGTGCGTACTCCCCCCTGCACTTCATGGAACTCCCCGAGCTGTTCATGGAGTTCATCAGCTCCATGACGGGCAAGTCGCCCTCCACCACGGGTGCCGGCTCCGAGGGAGCGATGACCAAGGGTCCGTTCAATGCCCTGCCCGCCGTCTACGACCTCAACGCGGCCTTCCTCTCCTTCGCCCTGACGGGCTACGACGGCTGGTTGTCCAGCGCCGGGGTCGTCGGACCGCACGTGCGCGTCGACCATGACATCTCGCTGCTCGTGCCCGAGGTGTTCTCCAGGATGAGCCCCACGGAGCGGGACGCCGGGAACCTCATCGCCGACGGCTGCCTGGAACGCATCGAGGACTACGAGATCGACGGGGAGCTGATCCTCGCCTCGCGGCTGGGGTACCGGATGACGGAGAAGTTCGCGACGAAGTACTTCGGCCGGATCTTCCTCCACCCGCACGCCGTGTTCACCCCCGAGATGCTCCGCCCGGAGCTGCAGGATCCGCAGGTCTTCGCCGACTCGGTCCGCACGATCTCGACGACCCACCGGCGGGTGGCGCGAAGCTACATCGAGGACGGCACCATCGCGCTGGCCGTTCCCCCGATCCGAGCGCTGCTCGAGATCATGGCGAACGGCCACACCGCGGACGGGCTCACCCTCGACGACGCCCCGTTCCGGGAGACCTTCTCCCGCGACTCCGTGCTGGCATCGCAGTGGTACGCCGCCCGGATCGATGCGCTGCGCGACGTCGAGGTGGCGAGGCTGGAACGATCCCTCGACTCGATCGACGACTTCACCTCGAACGAACTGCACCGGCAGACGGCGAGCAGGCTGGGGCTGGCCGCCCGTCGTGCCTCCGTGGCGTCCCGGATCAAGGACCTCCAGGAACAGCCCACGCTGCTGTGGGGGACCGTCGGGCGGCAGGTGCAGTGGCGACTGCCGTAGCCTCCCCTTCATGAGACGTCACGGCGTGGGGGTCCCGGGGGTGCTGGCCATGGCTGGCATCGTCGGGATCTCCGCCGCGACCGTCCACCTGAGCTGGCCCCACCGGGAACCCGGTCAGTCCCCCTTCGCGCCGCAGGACGGTGTCGCCTCGGCCCATCGGGAGGGGGAGGCGTGGGTCACCCACGATCACGCGATCACCCGCGGCGCACCCATGGCGGAGAGTGGGCCCGAGTGGGCGGTGCTCAGCCTGCCCGAGTTCAAGGACGTCCTCGCCGCGAACTGGTGGCTGCAGTTCACCACCCGGACGGAGGGAGCCGTCGTCTCCCACGGCACGGTGTTGCGCCTGTTGCGGGAGGGCCGGATCGAACGCACCCTCTCCATGACCGATGACGGTGAGGTCCATCTCTTCTCCCCTCCTCTGCTGGAACTCCCCGCCGATCCCCGCCCCGGGGACACGTGGAGTTCCAGTGGGACCCTCCGCTTCGTGGACGGGACCGGGGAATCCGCCTGGCAGTGGCAGGCACGGGCAGACACCCCTGAGGACGATCACCAGCGGGAATCCGGATGCCTCGTCGTCACGGGCACGCTCACCACGGGGGATCATCAGGAGGACCGGGAGGAGACCTGGTGCCCGGGACGAGGGGTGGTTCCCCAGCCCGGCGGCCGGTCCACCCTCCCGCCCCTGGATCTGTCGGACGACATCGCGTGGAACCCCGCGTCCTGGACCCACTTCTCGGACCCGCTCACCCCGCCCGCACCGCTCATCTGGCACACCGGTCTCGCCCCGGTGGGCCGCGGGGACCTCCTGGTCCTGGCCCACGGATCCAGCGAGGACCTCATCTTCTCCCGGCTGCCCGACGCCTCGTTCCGGGCCCATCCCGGCGGGGACGTGCTCACCCTGGGCCGGCGAGGGGATCTCGTCCTCACGACGACCACCACCCCGGCGTTGGTGGCCCACGACCTGCAGGGGCGGCGACGCTGGCAACGTCGACTGGCGGAGGTCGTCCCCGTCGAACCGGCCTTCTCCGGCGACAGGATCCTCGTGCAGGACGCGACCTCCACGATCACGGTCCTCGACGCGCACACCGGCAACGTCATCTGGGAGACCTTCCTGGATGATCCGCCCCGGGCGGCACCCATCTGGTGCGGGGAGCACGCGGTGGTCGCGACGGCGGAGGGCGTCGTGGGGCTCGACGGCGACGACGGTGGCGGGGACTGGGAGGTCGACCTGCCGGAGCCCACGACGGACCTGGCCTGCGTGGCCGGGAGGGTCGTCGCCCTCGGGCTGTCCCGGATCGAACTGCTCAACCCCAACGGGCAGCGTCTCAGCACGGCATCCCTGCCCCCGCAGGACACCCTGCGGGCAGGTTTCGACGTGGCGGGGGTCCTCGTGGCCCGCACCACGCAAGGGTTGCGTGGCTACTCCGTCGATGGTGGGAGGATCGTCCCCCTGTGGACCGAGGCGGGCGAGTTCGTGGATGTCGCGAGTGACGGACAGGTCCTCGCCGCGTTGACGAGGAAGCGCCTCGAGGTGTTCGACGCCACCGGGAACCTCGTCGACTCGTGGCGCATGCAGACGCTCCCGGGCGACGGCGAGGCCCGACTCGGGGTCACGGACAGGGGTGTGGTGAGCCTCGGATCGGACGGCTTCCTGAGGGGGACGCGATGATCGAGACCCTCCGGATCGTGTGGAACTCGGCCCTCGTGCGCCCCCTCGAGAGCGGACTGGTTCGGCCCTCCCATTGGCATCCCACCCTACGGCTGCTCGGCGGCGTCATGGCCGCCCTCCTCCTGATCGGTGCCGGCACCGTCCTGGCCACCCCTTTCCTCCGAGCCGGCACGGATCTCGTCGAGGTCTGGCCCGGCATCCACATGCCCGCCGCGACCATGCCGCTCATCGCCGTCGGACTGTGGTTCTGTCTGACCCTGCTCAACACGGCGGCATTGAGGGTGGGGTGGCCCCTGAAACTCCTCGCTCTGGCCCATCAGCTCGCCGGCTGCCTGCTGCTGATGCCGGTGTCGAGGGGTTCGTGGCTGTTCTGGGCCTCGCTGGGCGGTGTCGTCCTGTTCGGGCTGCTGCTGTTCCTGCCCCGTCGCCCGGGGTTCAGGACCTGGGAGTTCATGACGGTGGCCCTCCTGACCTTCGTCAGCACCACGTTGCCGCTGCAAGGGACGATGTCCTGGCTGTCCCTCGGTCATGGCGACCTTCGTCCCACCCTCCTGGGGGGCCAGCTCCAGCTGGTCCTCATCCTGGCCGTCCCGAGCCTCACCGTGGCGGGCGCCACCCTGACGCAGTTGTCCGCCCAGATCGGCCTGGCCACGGGGACGGCCCTGACGACCCGGGGCGCCCCTCGCTGGCTCATCGGCCTCCTCGTCGGCCTGTTGCTGTGGCGCAGCTGGTCCATCCTCTCCGACGCACTCGCCGAACCCCCCGACCACTTCCTGCCGTCACTGCTGTGGGCCGCCATCGCGGTGCTGGGCTCCTGGCTGGCCTGGCGCGGACTTCAGGGGCTGGCCTCCCGGGGACCGGCCGGGGGCCCGGTCACCCTCATCGAGCCCTTCACGGCGGTGAGCTATCTCCTCGTCCTGGCCTCGGGCCTCGGCCTCCTCCTCCCCTCCTACGCCACGGTGGCCACGCTGGTCATGACGCTGACGGGCACCACCGCTCCCCCATGGCTGACCCGGCTCACGGAACTCGGCAACCTCGACTGGTTCACCCGCCTCTTCAGGGTGCTCGCCGGACTGGTGCTGGTGGGCCTTGGCGTCAGGATGGCGCGGCGACGGGGAATCTGGCAGGTCGGGGCCCTCGCCGCCACCTTCGTCATCCTGCAGGCCTTCAGCCTGGCAGCCGCCGTGGTGCCCGTCGACCTCCATCTGTCCATCACCCCGACCGCGATCGCGGTGTGGCTGCACCTCGCCCTCGTCGCCGCGACGGTGTGGGTCCTGGCCGACGGCCAATGGCGCCCCCGCAGCGCGGCCCTGTTGCTGGGTGTGGCCGCCGCCCAGACACTGGGGGACTTCCGTTTCTTCCTCGACGATCCGCTGGCCGCACTGTTCGGTGCCTCCGCTGTGGCCGCCCTCCTGATCGGCTTGATGTGGCGTCTGCTGACCGACGGTGAGTTCACCCACGAGGAGTCCCGCCTGCTCCCCCGGGACTCACGCATCCTGCTGTACCTGGCGAGCGCGGGATTCGCCATCACCTTCCTCGTCTTCGGTGCAGCCGTGCGGAGCAACATGTGGTTCATCGACCTCGAGACCGTGGAGGAGCACGGCGACTGGGTCTACGCGCCCGCCCTCCTCGTCACGCTGAGTCTCGTCGGGGTCACCCAGGCCGTCGCGGCAGACTCCATCCCCCCTCCGACTCGACCACCCAACCCCGTTCCACCAGTTCCGCCACCGCCGCCAGCACCACCGGGACCGCCAGGCCCGTGGCAGCGGACAACCATTCCGCCCCGGCCACCCCGCGGGTCGGCATGGCCTCACGGACGGCCCTGAGCTGCGGCGGAAGTGTCTCCAACGGCTCAGCCGGTCCCCGCAGCAGTGGTTCGGCGACACTGCCGAGGGGCTCCAACAGGGCGAGGACGTCATCGACGCAGGTGACGAGCGACGCGGACCCATCCCGGATCATGTGGTGGGTCGCCATGGACATCGAGGAGGTGACGGGTCCCGGGACCGCCATGAGGATCCGGCACATCTCCCCCGCCCAGGCCGCCGTGTTCCGTGCCCCCGACCTTGCCCCCGCCTCCACGACGATGGTCCCGACCGCCAGGGCGGCGATGATCCGGTTGCGCGCCAGGAAGGTTCCCCGAACCGGTTGCTGCCCGGGCGGGAGCTCCGTCCACACCGTTCCCCGGCCCTCGATCTGCCGCCGAAGCCGCTCATGGGTGGTGGGGTAGGTCCTGTCGATGCCCGTGGCCATGACAGCCGCTGAGCTCCCGCCGACGGCGAGGGCCGCACGGTGGGCCGCCGCGTCGATCCCGAACGCCATCCCGGAGATGACACACCACCCTGCATCGGCAAGTCCCGCCGCCAGTTCCTCGGCGACGTGGAGCCCGTAGCCGGTTGCGGCCCGGGCGCCGACGATCGCGACGGATCGTCCCGGAAGGTGGCCCTCGGCACTCCCGGTCACCCAGACCCCGATGGGTTCACCTCCCATCTCCCCCACGCACGCGTCGCCGAGCGCCGCGAACTCCCGGGGCCACTGCTCATCGCCTGGGATGAGGAAACGCGCTCCGCAGCGGGCCGTCTCCTCCGCCAGGACCTGCGGCTCCACCGTCCGGGCGCGACGTCCCAACGCGGTGGTCTCCCCCTGCGCCCGCACCGCGTGCCACACCTCCTCGGGTCCGTGGCTCCTGATGAGTTGAGCCAGTCTCGGATCCGCCACGTGGTTGAGAGCGCACAGCCCCATGCGTGCCAGTCTTTCCTCGTCCATCAGACCGCGCTCCCGAGCGTTCCCTGCCGCATCGCCATGGCGATGCGCAGTGAGGTGGCGGAAATGACCTCCTCCTCCGCAAGGTCGGCCACCGTCCAGGCCAGCCGCAACACCTTGTCCACCCCGCGGGCGCTGAGCTGTCCCCGGGCGAGGGCCCGCTCGAGCGGGGCAACGTCCTCTGGGAGCGGAAGCTCCCTCCTGATGAAGGGGCCGGGGACCTCGCCGTTGGTGCGCCACGGGGTGCCGGCCAGCCGGCGTCGTTGTCGATCCCGGGCCGCCGCGACCCGTTCAGCGATCGTCGCGCTGCCCTCCGGGGGAGGTCCTTCGGTGGAGACGATGCTCTGCCGGATGGGCAGCATCTGGTGCCGGATGTCGATGCGGTCCATCACCGGCCCGGTGAGCCGTTCCTGGTACCGCCGCACCGTCACCGGGGCGCACGTGCACTCCTTGCCCACCACCCCGGCGAAGCCACAGGGACACGGGTTGGCCGCCAGTACCAGCTGGAAACTGGCCGGGTACCGGACCTGCCCGCTCGCCCTGCCGATGGTGACCCAGCCGCATTCGAGCGGGGTCCGGAGACTGTCCAGGATCCGGGCCCCGAACTCCGGGGCCTCGTCGAGGAACAGCACGCCTCGATGGGCGAGCGAGATCGCCCCTGGGCGCACCACACGGGCACCTCCTCCGATGATGGCCGCCGCGCTCGACGAATGGTGCGGGTCCGCGTAGGGCGGTCGGAGCAGGAGCCCCGAGCTCAGGTCCTCACCGGCCAACGAATGAAGGGCCGAGACCTCGACGGCCTCGTCGTTGTCCAGCGGCGGGAGGATGCTGGGGAGTCTTGCGGCCAGCATCGTCTTGCCGACCCCGGGGGCGCCGTGGAGAAGCACATGGTGTCGACCCGCAGCGGCCACCTCCATGACCCAGCGCCCCTCCGCGTGACCGTGCACGTCGCGGAAATCCTTCACGGGGCTCTCCTCCGCCCCCTCCGTGGGGTCCGGGGATGGATGGTCGGGTTCAGGGATCTCTCCCCTCAGGACCGCCTGCAACTGCCCGAGGTCCGAGAGGGGCACGCTGCGGATGCCTGGCACCAGGGCCGCCTCCGCGGCCTGGGAGGCGGGGACGAACGCGGAGTCGAAGCCCGCCCTGCTGGCCGCGAACAGTGCGGGAAGGATCCCTGAGGCACGCCGCAGGCGCCCGTCCAGGCCCAGTTCTCCCCAGTAGACGTGGCGGCGTGTCGCCGTGGCCGGCACCTGCCCCGTGACGGCCAGCTGGGCCGCAGCGATGGCCAGGTCGTAATGGGTCCCCGCCTTGGGGAGGTTGGCCGGTGTCAGGTTGATGGTCACGAGCCCCGAGTGCCACTCCAGGCCGGCTCCCAGCACTGCTGCCCGGACCCGCTCCTTGGCTTGGGAGAGAGCGGCGTCCGGCAGGCCGACGAGGGCGATCCGGGGCAGGCCACCGCCCCGCGCCACCTCCACCTCGACGGGTTCACCATCGATCCCGTTGAGGGCCACGGACCAGGCTGAGGCGGTCAACATCCGTCGATCCCCTTCACGTGTCGTAGCCGCGGCTCCTCCCCGGGGATGAGCAGCACCCCGATGGCATCCAGCCGCAACGTCGGGGCCGGGACCGCGTGCTCCGCCAGCCACAGCAGGCAGAGCTGCCGCAGCTTTCCCTGCTTGCGCCATGTCACGGCGTCGAGTGGGTCGCCGAAACCGAGTCCGGCCCGGGTCTTGACCTCGACGAAGACCAGGGCGTCTGCCTCCGGGTCGAAGGCGACGATGTCCAGTTCCCCGTCCCGGCATCGCCAGTTCCGGTCGAGGATGTGCCACCCGAGGGTGGCCAGGTGACGCACGGCGAGTTCCTCGCCGCGACGTCCCAGTGCGTGTGGTGCGGTGACTGCGTTCACGATGACCTCCTGCCACTTCCTAGGGCAGGAAAGGTCCCCCAGAACGCTTCTCCACAGCCGGTTCCGTGAACAGGGGCATGCCATCCTTGGAGCTGTCGAAGCCGGTGCTGGTGCAGATCGCTGTCAGGTTTGGCATGCTTCTCGGAACAGGGTCGAGGCGACCACACCCGAGGATCCCGTCGGGCACGAGGGATCCGGGAGGGCGCGGTGCACCGGCCACCGGATCGCACCTCGGGAGCACACCATGGACACGACAGACCTCACCGCAGACGTCATCGTCGTCGGCGCCGGCGTCGCAGGCCTCGCAGCGGCACGCCGCCTTCGGGACCTGGAGCACACCGTCACCGTCCTGGAGGCCAGTGACCGCATCGGCGGCCGGATCACCACCGATGAGGTGGACGGCTTCCTCGTGGATCGAGGCTTCCAGGTCCTCAATCCTGCCTATCGGCACCTCGGGCGGAGCATCGACGTGTCACGCCTGGGAATGCGTCCATTCCCGCGGGCCGTTCGGGTGCGTACGGACCACGGTCTCGTCGAGTTGGTCGATCCGACCCGTCGCCCTCAGGCCCTACCCGCGATGCTGAGATCGGGACTCCTCGGGAAGCAGGATCTGGCGGCCGTGCGCCTGTTGATGCAGCTCCGGGGCGTGGACAGCACCCGAGGGGAGGCCTTCGACCGTGTCGGGTTCACCGGCCCCCTGCGCCGCAGGGTCGTCGATCCCTTCCTCTCGGGTGTCGTCTGTGAGCGGGACGGGAGCACGTCCTGGCACCACACGGCTTGGCTGATCGGTCGTTTCGTCGCCGGCACCCCCGGGCTTCCGAGCGGCGGCATGCGCACCCTTCCGCGTCTCCTGGCCGAAGGGCTCGACGTCCGAACGGGACAGCACGTCACCACCATCGAGCCGACTGACGGGCTGGTACGGGTCACAACCCGTGGCGGGGAGGTGCTGTCCTGCCGAATCGTCATCGTCGCCGCTGGCCCGGAGGCGACCTGTTCGCTCACCAACCACCCCGCTCCGCCGATGCGAGGCACCCGGACCTTCTGGTTCAGCACCAGTGAATCCCCCAGTGACAGCCCTGCCATTCACATCGACGGCCGGGAACGAGCCGACGTCGGGCACCCCGTCGTGACCAGCTGCGTCATCAGTCATCTCGCTCCCGAGTACGCCCCGGATGGACAACACCTCGTGGCAGCACTCACGCTCACCGCTGACAACGACCCCACCGAGGAGAACACCCGCCATCACCTCTCCGAGCTCTTCGGCGTCGACACGGGGCCATGGCGGATGATCGCGACCCAGGACATCCCGGGGACCCTGCCCGCCGTGTTGCCGGGAGAAGCGGCAGGGCCACGCGTCGAACGCAACGGGGCTGTCATCTCGTGCGGGGACCACTTCGGCAATGCCTCCACCGACGGCGCCATGGCCTCCGGACATCAGGCCGCCCGGCTGGCCGCCCAGGTGATTCGGAACCCGATGTGAGACCCGGGAGCCGTCCGACATTCCGCCGGGACGCTCGTCCCGGCTGCCCGTCCCACGTCGCTTTCCCCGGACGCGATCACGGCCACGGCAACGACCCGGGAGGACACCCATGACGACGTTGCTGTGGCTCCGCGACGACCTGAGGCTGACCGATCACGAGGCGCTGAGCGCCTCCAGCGACGACGCCAGGGCGCACGATGGGTGCGTGGTCGCCCTGTGGATCCGGGAGCAACTCCCGGACTCGGCGGAACCCGGGCTGGGGGCACGTCCGCTGGGGGCACGTCCGCTGGGGGCGGCCAGCCGCTGGTGGACCCACCGCAGCCTGGCCGAACTGGCGCCCCGACTTGCCGAACTCGGCATCCCCCTGTTGTTCACCCGAGGGGATCCACGCGAGATCGTCCCCCGGGTGGCCCACGCGCTGGGTGCCTCCACCGTGCGATGGTCACGTCGCTACGCCCCGGGCGCCAGAGCCTTGGATGCCATGGTGAAGAGCGCCGTCCTCCAGAGCGGGATCCGGGCCCACAGCCATCCGGGAGCGCTGCTCGTCGAACCCTGGCTGGTCTCCACCGCCTCGGGCGGTCATTACAGCGTCTTCACGCCATTCCATCGAGCCGCAGCAGCGGTTCCGACGGGCCCACTTCGTGCCGTTCCCTCACTCCTGCCAGAGCCTGACGCGGCAATCCGTGACGCCATGGCACGCCTCGCGGCGGACCGCGTCACCTGCTCCCTCGACGAGCTGGGCCTGCTCGACCACAGCCCACCGTGGTGGCGTGACACCGTGGAACAGCACTGGTGTCCGGGGGAACTGGCTGCCCTGGAGCGACTCGACAGGACGAACACCTGGCTGGGGTCCTACGCCACGAGTCGGGACCTGCCCGCCGACCCCGATTCGACGAGCAGGCTCTCCCCCCATCTCAGGTCTGGGGAGATCTCCCCCAGAACACTGCTCCTGGCGGCCCAGGGCCGATCCCTGCCATCGAAGGATGTGACGGCCTGGGTCAGGCAGTTGTACTGGCGGGAGTTCTGTTGGCACCTGACCTACCACGTCCCGAATCTGCGGCACCGCCCGCTGCGCCAGCGTTTCGAGGACTTCCCGTACCAGGAGTCGCCGGAGTTGCTGCGTGCCTGGCAGCGGGGGCACACAGGCATCGACCTGGTCGATGCGGGCATGCTCGAGCTGTGGCACACCGGTTGGATGCACAATCGCGTCCGTATGGTCACCGCATCACTCCTCACCAAGAACATGTTGCAACCATGGTGGCTCGGGGAGCAGTGGTTCTGGGACACCCTGGTGGATGCCGACGAGGCCAACAACCCGGTCCAGTGGCAGTGGGTGGCCGGGTGCGGCGCTGACGCAGCCCCGTACTTCCGGGTGTTCAACCCGGACCTGCAGGCCCGGCGGCATGACCCGGACAATCGCTACATCGGACGATGGCTGTCGCTTCGGGAACCGGGTGGCATCACCCCCGTGGTGGATCTCGCGGAGTCCCGTCGAGCAGCCCTCGAGGCCTATGAGATCATCCGGGACTGACCTCGGGAATCTCAGGTGGTCATGGGGACACTCCCGGGACCACAGTGGATGTGCCCGTCCGCGCACCCTCTAACATGTCGGTCATGCGCCCCGACCAACTGGATGCCATGCCGATCCTGTCCCGCCCCACGCTCCATCCCAGTGGGGATCATGCGGTGGTGGCCGTTTCCCACGCCAGCTTCAGGGTCGACGACCAGGTCGGTCAGCTGTGGCGCGTCCCCCTCGACGGTGGTCGGTGTCGGCGGATCACCCGCGGCTATCACGACACCTCACCCCGTTTCTCCCCCGACGGGAGGCTGTTGGCTTTTCTGCGTCGCCATCCCGGCACCCCGGCCCAGCTGTTCGTCGCCCCCGCGGCCGGAGGGGAGCCCGTCCAGGTCACCGATCAGCCCTTGGGGGTGTCCTCCTTCAGCTTCTCGGATGACTCGTCCCGTGTGGTGTTCATCGCCCGGGTCCCCGAGCAGGGACGGTACGGCACCGTCGAGGACATCGACGCGGCCCACGAATCCCCGCGGGCCTTCAGCCAGTTCCAGACCAGGCACAACGGGCTCGGGTGGTTCCGCGACCGCCCGGCCCAGGTGTTCACGGTCACGCTCCCGGATCCCGAGGACGAACCCCATCTCACACCGAGCGGTCAGGGCGAGGTCCACGGCATCGAGGAGGGCTCGGAGTTCCCCGAGGCCATCCGGATGACCCAGGACGACCTCGACTGGGCCACCCCCATCCTCGACGCGGACGGCGCCGTCATCGCGGCGGCGAACCGCCGGGGCGATCACACGCTGGCCAGCGACCTGTGGCGCCTGCGTCAGGGCCACGAACCGGTCTGCCTCACCCCGGAGCTGACCACGGACACCCACTCCCCGTGCCGGTCGGGCGACCGCCTGTACTTCGCGGCGGGGGACCTGGGGGACGGCATCGACTTCGTCGGCCACCACCCCACGGTGTGGCTGGCTGACGAACCCTCCCGGCAGCTGGAGGATCTCACCGTGGTGGGGCCCTTCGCCGCCATGTCGGAGGGGAGGATCGTCGTTCCCACCGCGCACCGCGGCACCCAACGTGCCGTGATCGTCTCCCCGGATGCCACGCACACCATCGAGGACGACACCTGGGACGTGGAGGCCGTGGCCGCCGCCGGTGACGTCGTCGTCGCGACGGTGACGAGCGCCACGAGCACCGGCGAGCTGGCGGTGCTCCGGGAGGGACGCTGGGAGGTGCTCACCGATTTCGGCGCGGCTCTCGGCGGGGCCGCGCGACCCCGGGAGCTGCACGCCACCGCCCCCGACGGGTACCCCGTGCACGGCTGGCTGCTCACCCCCGCCGGTCCCGGACCCCATCCCGTGCTGCTCATGATCCACGGCGGCCCCTACAGCGCCTACCGCCGGACCTTCTTCGACGAGGCCCAGGTGGCCGTGGCGGCAGGGTACGCCGTGGTGATGTGCAACCCCCGGGGCTCCTGGGGCTACGGCACCGACCACGGCAGGGCGATCAAGGGCGACATGGGCAACCTCGATGCCAAGGATGTGCTCGCCTTCCTCGACCACTGCCTCACGGTCGAGGCCTCCCTCGACGCCGACCGGGTCGGCATCATGGGCGGCTCCTACGGTGGTTTCCTCACCGCCTGGATCATCGCTCACGAGCACCGGTTCCGTGCTGCCATCGTGGAACGTGCCTTCCTCGACACCTGGAGCTTCATCGGCTCCTCCGACATCGGCTGGTTCTTCCCCCAGCAGTACACCAGCCCTGACCACGCCGAGGCGGACCGTCAATCACCCATGAACCTGGCCCACCGGGTGAGGACCCCCACGCTGGTGATCCACTCCGAGCAGGATCTGCGTTGCCCCATCCATCAGGGACTCCAGTACCACGCGCTGTTGAAGCAGGCGGGGGTGGAAACGGAGATGCTGGTGTTCCCCGGGGAGAACCACGAACTGACCCGTTCGGGTACGCCGTGGCACCGGCGGCAGCGCTTCGAGGCGGTCATGGCCTTCTGGGCGAAGCACCTGCCGGTGCGTCAGCCCTGATCCGGTACCTGGAAGTCCGAATGGGCGATCTCCTCGATGGAGACGTCACGGAAGGTGAGCACCTTCGCCGACTTCACGAAGCGGGCCGGGCGGTACATGTCCCACACCCACGCGTCGCCCATCGACACCTCGTAGTAGACGTCCCCACCCTCGGTGCGGACCTTGAGGTCGACGGCGTTGCACAGGTAGAAGCGACGTTCGGTCTCCACCGCATAGGTGAAGATGCTGACCACGTCCTTGTACTCGTGGTAGAGGTCAAGCTCCAGCTTGCTCTCGTACTGCTCCAGCTCTTCTGCGCTCATGGTGAGCCCACTCTAGCCGCATCCGCGACGCACGAGTAGCTCATGCGGTGGAGCGTCGTCGGTCCGAGCTCGGCCAGGGCCTTGATGTGGGCCTGGGTGCAGTAACCCTTGTGGCCGGCCAGGCCGTAGCCGGGGAACTCCGCGTCGTGGGCCACCATCATGGCGTCCCGCGTCACCTTGGCGACGATCGATGCGGCACTCACACACGCCGCCACCTTGTCGCCCTTCCACACCGCCAGTCCCGGGATGCCCAGGCCATCGACGGGGAACCCGTCGGTCAGGACGAAGGCGGGACGCACCGACAGTCGGGCGACGGCCCGACGCATCCCCTGGATGTCCGCCTCATGCATGCCCAACGCGTCGCACTCGGCCGCCTCCACACGGACCCACGACACGGCGAGGGCCTGCTCGAGGATCCGCTCGCACAGGGCCTCCCGTTTCCTCGCGGTGAGGGCCTTGGAGTCGTCGAGACCGGCAATGGGGCGCCCGGGATCGAGGATCACCGCGGCCGCGACGAGTGGGCCCGCGCAGGCCCCACGCCCGGCCTCGTCGACACCGGCCACGGGGGCCAGCCCGGAGTCGGCGAGGAGTTGTTCGTATCCGCCGCCGGTCAACACCCCGGCGGGGCTTCCAGGATGACGGGATCGGCGGGGGGCGGCTCCGTCGGGTCGGGAACCGAGGCGTAGACCTCCGGCACCCGGAACGTGGCGAGTCGGTCGAGCGGCGCGACGATCGCGACGGCGGCCCCCACGACCTTGTCCCGTGGGACGAAGGCGGCCGCTCCCTTCACGCCTGAGGTTCCGTCCTGCTGCAGCCGGCATCGGGAGTCCGCCGAGGCGTTGCGATGGTCCCCCATGACGAACAGGTGTCCCTCGGGAACCACGACGTCGAAGGTCACGCTGGAGGGGACCACCTGGACCCCGCTCTCGGTGAAGAGATAGCTGCTCTCGTCGATCGCGGTTCCGTTCACGGTCACCGCACCGTCCTCGGTGCAGCACTTGACCCGGTCACCGGGCATGCCGATGACACGTTTGATGAGGTACTCGACCCCGGAGTTCGGGAGGATCCCGATGAACTCGAGGACCTGCTTGGCCGGGCTCGTGTCCTTCGTCGACGGTGGCAGCCAGGTGCCGGGATCGGCGAAGACGACGACGTCGCCCCGCTGGAAGCCGCCGATCTTGGAGACGATGACACGATCGCCGACCTGCAGCGTGTTCTCCATGGAGCCGCTGGGGATGACGAACATCTGCGCGATGAAGCTCCGCATCACGATGATGATGACGAGAGCAACCGCCAGGAGGGCGCCGATCTCCCCCACCGCCCCCAGGATCTTGCGTCCGAGGGATCGCGGTCGCTTCTCCGCGGTCGTTTCGGGGGCGGTCTCCTCAGCCTCGCTCACTGTTACTCCTTCAGACAACGAAACGGCCCGCGCCGTCGGGACTCACCCTACCGGCGCGGGCCTGGTACGAGCATGTGGGAAGCGCGGAGAGGCGGAAACCACTGCGGTCACCCCGGTGCCCCTGTCCGCGCATCCCCTCTCAGGCGCGCTTCTCCTTGATCTTCGCAGCCTTGCCGCGCAGACCCCGCAGGTAGTAGAGCTTGGCGCGACGCACGTCGCCGCGGCGCTCCACCTCGATCTTCTCGATGATGGGGCTGTGGAGCGGGAAGGTGCGCTCGATGCCGACGCCGAAGCTGACCTTGCGGACCGTGAAGGCCTCCTGGACGCCACCGGCGTTGCGGGCGATCACGACACCGGCGAAGACCTGGATACGGGAGCGGTTGCCCTCGATGACTCGCACGTGCACGCGCACGGAGTCACCGGCACGGAACTCGGGCACATCGGTGCGGAGCGAGGCCTCGTCGATGGCCTTGATGATCGGGTTGGTCATGATGTTCCTCGTCAGTGCCACAGGACACCGCGGTAGTTGTGGTTCCGAACGGCCCCGGACGATCCCCCTGTGGCAGGAGCCGGAGCACGACGGGCCACCCTCACGGGCAGCAGCCCCCAAGTATGCCAGTCGCGGGCCGCACAAGCCAACGTGGGGCGCCCGGATGTCCGGACGCCCCACGTGGGTGGCAGGGAGCGGGTGGGTTCCCTCTTACTTCCCGTCGCCCTTGAACAGCGACTTGATGAGGTCGCGGTTCAGCTGGGAGATCGACTCGAGCGGGATGCCCTTCGGGCACACCGCGGCGCACTCACCGATGTTGGTGCAGTTGCCGAAGCCCTCCTCGTCGTGCTGGGCCACCATCGCCTTGACGCGACGGTACCGTTCGGGCTGGCCCTGCGGGAGCATCGCGAGGTGGGTGATCTTGGCCGCGGTGAAGAGCATGCCCGAGGAGTTCGGGCATGCCGCGACACACGCACCACAACCGATGCAGGTGGCGTTGTCGAAGGCCCGGTCGGCCTCGCGCTTCGGCGCGGGGGTGGCGTGGGCGTCCGGGGCCGAACCCGTGTTCGACGAGATGTAGCCGCCGGAGGCGATGATCCGGTCCAGGGCGGTGCGGTCGACGGCCAGGTCCTTGATGACCGGGAACGCGCCCGCACGCCACGGCTCGATCTCGATCGTGGCCCCGTCGGCGAAGGACCGCATGTGGAGCTGGCAGGTGGTGGTGGCGGAGCCGCCGTGGGCGACACCGTTGATCACCACACCACACATGCCACAGATGCCCTCACGGCAGTCGTGATCGAAGGCCACGGGCTCCTTGTTCTCGGCGGTGAGCTGCTCGTTGAGCATGTCCAACATCTCGAGGAAGGACATGTCCTCGGACACCCCGTCGAGGTGGTAGTCGACCATCTGGCCGGTCGCGTTGGGACCGGCCTGGCGCCAGATGCGCAGCTTGAGCTTCACTTGTAACTCCGTTGCTTCAGTTCGATTGCCTTGTAGACGAGGGGCTCGCGGTGCAGCACGGGCTTGGCGCCCTCACCGCCCCACTCCCAGGCCGCGACGTAGAGGAACTCGTCGTCGTGACGCAGCGCCTCTCCCTCCTCGGTCTGCGACTCGGCCCGGAAGTGGCCGCCGCAGGATTCACGACGGTGCAGCGCGTCGATGCACATGAGCTCGCCGAGCTCCATGAAGTCCGCGACGCGGCCCGCACGCTCGAGGGCCTGGTTGAAGTCCTCGTTGACGCCGGTGACCCGGACGTTGCTCCAGTACTCCTCGCGCAGCTTGCGGATGAGACCGATGGCCTTGATGAGGCCCTCCTCGGTCCGCTCCATGCCGCAGTACTCCCACATGATCTGGCCCAGTTCCTTGTGGAACGAGTCGACCGAGCGGGTGCCCTGGATGCTGAGGAGCCGGTTGATCCGGTCCTTGGCGGAGGTGACGGCCTCGACGACGGCCGGGTGATCGGCCGCGAGCTTCTCGAAGGGGGCCCCGGCGAGGTAGTCGTTGATCGTGTTCGGCAGGACGAAGTAGCCGTCGGCCAGGCCCTGCATGAGGGCGGAGGCGCCGAGGCGGTTCGCACCATGGTCGGAGAAGTTGGCCTCACCGCACACGTACAGGCCGGTGATGGAGGACTGGAGGTCGTAGTCGACCCACAGGCCACCCATGGTGTAGTGCACCGCCGGGTAGATGCGCATCGGCACCTCGTAGGGGTTCTCACCGGTGATCTGCTGGTACATGTCGAAGAGGTTGCCGTACTTCTTCTCGACGGCGTCCTTGCCCATCCGGTTGATGGCGTCCGAGAAGTCGAGGTAGACACCACGACGCACCTGCTTCGTGGTGCCGTCCGCCTGCTTCTCGGCAACCGCCGGACCCACGCCGCGTCCCTCGTCACACATGTTCTTCGCCTGGCGGGACGCGATGTCGCGGGGAACCAGGTTGCCGAACGCCGGGTAGATGCGCTCCAGGTAGTAGTCGCGCGCCTCCTCCGGGATCTGACGGGGATCCTTGACACAGTCCTCGGCCTTCTTCGGCACCCAGATGCGGCCATCGTTGCGGAGGGACTCCGACATGAGGGTCAGCTTCGACTGGGTGTCGCCGTGCACCGGGATGCAGGTCGGGTGGATCTGCGTGTAGCAGGGGTTGCCGAAGTAGGCGCCCTTGCGGTGCGCACGCCACGTGGCGGTGACGTTGCAGCCCATCGCGTTGGTGGACAGGAAGAAGACGTTGCCGTAGCCGCCGGTGGCCAGCACCACGGCGTCGGCCGTCCAGGCCTCCACCTTGCCGTTGACCATGTTGCGGGTGACGATGCCGCGGGCGCGACCGTCGACGACGATGAGCTCGACCATCTCGTGGCGCGGGTACATCTTGACGGTGCCGGCCTCGACCTGACGCTCCAGCTGCTGGTAGCAGCCGATGAGGAGCTGCTGACCCGTCTGACCGCGGGCGTAGAAGGTGCGCTGCACCTGGACGCCGCCGAAGGAGCGGGTGTCGAGGAGGCCGCCGTACTCGCGGGCGAACGGGACGCCCTGGGCCACGCACTGGTCGATGATGTTGGCGGACACCTCGGCCAGGCGGTAGACGTTGGTCTCACGGGCACGGTAGTCGCCGCCCTTGACCGTGTCGTAGAACAGCCGGTGGGTGGAGTCGTTGTCGTTGCGGTAGTTCTTGGCCGCGTTGATGCCGCCCTGGGCGGCGATCGAGTGGGCACGACGCGGGCTGTCCTGGTAGCAGAAGTTGAGGACGTTGTAACCGGCCTCACCCAGCGTCGCAGCCGCCGCGCCACCCGCCAGGCCGGTGCCGACGATGATGACGCTCAGCTTGCGACGGTTGGCGGGGTTGACGAGCTTCGCCTGGAACTGGCGGGTCTGCCAGACCTTGTCGATCTCGACCTGGGGGGCCTTGTTGTCGGCGATGTCAGCGCCTTCGGCCCAGTACATGTTGGGAACGTTGGTGGTCGTCATGGTGCTACTCACTTCAGGATTCCGAAGGCAACGGCCAAGGGCATGATCATGAAGCCGATGTACAGGACCACGGCCACGAAGATCGCGATGATGTTGAGCCACTTGCGGGAGTTAGCCGAGAGGTTCGCCCCGAGGGTGGCGAAGGCACTCCACAGGCCGTGGCGGATGTGCATGCAGATCAGCACCATGCAGATGGCGTAGAACGCGAGGATCCACCACTGCTGGAAGCCCGCCAGCACCATCGTGTGCGGATGCTCGGCCTTGCCGCCGAGGATGCCGGGGACGATCGTGAACTGGATGAGGTGGAAGATCACGAAGAGCAGGATGATGACACCACCCCAGCGCATGGTGCGCGCGGAGTAGGTCTGGGCCCGACGCTTCGTCACCTGGTACTTGTCACCGCGGTTGCGGATCGTCTTGGCGGACAGGGTCGCCGCGGACCAGATGTGCAGGGCGATCGCGGCGAGCAGCCCGAAGCGGAAGATCCAGATGAAGGTGCCTGCCGGGAGGACGGGGTACAACAGCCCGCCGTCGTCGGAGGCCCCCTTCAGCCAGTGCGCGTAGTGATCGAAGGCCTCGTAGCCCAGGAACATCTTGAGGTTGCCGTACATGTGCACGAGCAGGAACGCGATCATGATCAGACCGGAGACGGCCATGATGGCCTTCCGGGTGACCGTGGAGCGTACCGCCCGCTGATGGGTCGTCAGTGTTGTTGCCACGGGCTCACTCTAGCCCCCCGATCCGGGCGACGTCGCAGGGGGCGGGGAATTTACTACAGGGTGTCGGGAAACACGCCGAAATCCCCCATCTCAAGGCAATTTAGACAAAAATCGCTGTGCGAAATTGACGCCTCAGCGCCCCTCCACGAGGGGATCGTCGAGCAGGTCCGGGCGGCGGGTACGCGTCCGATCCATGGCCTGCTCCCGGCGCCACCGCGCGATCGCCCCGTGGTTGCCGCTGAGGAGGATCTCAGGCACCTGACGGCCACGCCACTCGGCGGGCTTGGTGTAGTTCGGGTACTCCAGGAGGCGATGACCCGGGGCGTGGGACTCCTCGACGAGGGAGTCGGGGTTGCCGATCACCCCGGGCAGCAACCGCACCACGGCCTCGGTGATGGCGAGCACCGCCACCTCTCCCCCGTTGAGGACGTAGTCGCCGAGGCTCACCTCGACCAGGTCGTAGTGCGCCGCGCAGTGATCGAGGACCCGTTGGTCAATGCCCTCGTAACGCCCGCAGGCGAAGACCAGCCGGGGTCGTGCGGCGAGATCGTAGGCGAGGGCCTGGCTGAACGGCACCCCCGTCGGGGTGGGTACCACGACGCACATGGGGGCGGGATGCTCCTGTTCGAGGGCGTCGAGGGCCTCGCCCCAGGGCTCGGGCTTCATCACCATGCCTGCTCCCCCACCGTAGGGGGTGTCGTCGGTGGTGTGGTGTCGATCGTGGGTCCAGGTGCGCAGATCGTGGACGGCGAGGTCGATGACCCCCGATTCGATCGCCTTGCCGACGAGGGAGAGACGCAGCGGCGCCAGGTACTCCGGGAAGATCGTGACGACGTCGATCCTCATCCCTCGTCCTCCAGCAGCCCCCCGACATCCGCGAGGCGCACGTGGCCCTGCTCCAGATCGACGGTGGGCACGAGGGCCTTGACGAAGGGCACGAGTCGGTCCCCGCCGTCGGTACGCACCGTGAGGCAGTCCTGGGCGGGGAGATGGAGGACCTCCACGACGACGCCGACGTCCACTCCTGCCGCATCGAGGACCCGCAGGCCCACCAGCTGGCGGTCGAAGTACTCCTCCGGTTCGCTGGGCTGCTCGTCGGCCGACACGAGGACCATGAGTTTCTCCCCGCGCAGCGTCTCGACGGCGGTCCGGTCGGGGAAACCGACGAAGGACACGAGCAGGCGCCCCCGGTCCCACCGCAGCCGTTCGATCTCGAGGACCCGCCCCGAGATGAGACGCAGCCCGGACCCCGGCTGAAACCGGCGTCCGGGCTCGTCGGTACGCAGATCGACGTGGACGTCACCGCGGATGCCGTGGGCCCTGCCCACGACACCCACGATCACCTCAACCAGATCGGCCAAGGCAGTGACTCAGCGGCGACGCGGTCGGTCGACATCCACGAAGTCGACGCGGACGTGTTCGTTGCCGGCGAGTGCCGTCACCACGGTGCGCAGCGCCGATGCGGTGCGCCCCTGGCGGCCGATGACCTTGCCGACGTCCTCGGGATTCACCCTCACCTCGAGGAGGCGGCCACGCCGGAGGTCCTTGTCCCGAACGGTCACGTCGTCCGGGTTGGCGACGATTCCGGCGACGAGGTGCTCAAGCGCGTCGGCCAGCATGGTGCTCACGCCTCGGCGGCCTCGTCAGCCGCGGCCTCGTCGGCGGCGGGCTCCTCGGCGGCGGCCTCGGTCTCAGCCTCGGCGGCCTTCTTGGCGGCCTCCTCCTCGGCCTTCTTGCGGGCCTTGGAGATGGCGGGCGCTACGGCGTCGCCGTCCTCCGCGAGGGCCTTGGCGAACTCGGCCTCACGATCGCGACGCTCAGGCTGCGGATCGATGCCGGAGGGGCTGGTGTCGCCGGTGAACTTCTGCCAGTCGCCGGAACGCTTCAGGATGGCGATGACGGCCTCAGTCGGCTGGGCGCCCACGGACAGCCAGTACTGGGCGCGCTCGGAGTCGACGCGGATGACCGAGGGATCGTTCTTGGGGTGGTAGATGCCGATCTCCTCGATCGCCTGGCCGTCACGCTTGGCGCGCGAGTCCATCACGACGATGCGGTAGTGGGGCGAGCGGATCTTGCCGAGTCGCTTCAGACGAATCTTGGTAGCCACGGGTGTGGATTCTCCTGTGTGTGAAGTCTGGGTCCAGACGAGTTGGGTGACTGGCCGCGCGCGTGTGGGGCACGCGGGCGGTCCGCCGAGGACAACCATGCTCGCCGGGTTGAGAGGGCGCCAGCGACAGGTGCTGGGCCATTCTGCCAGATGAAGCCACCTGTCCCCAAGCCGACGTGCGTATCATCGAGCGCGTGGAGATCAGCGAGGACGATTTCGAGGCGCTGGTGACGGAGGCCCTGGCGGACCTGCCGACCGAGATCCTCGATGGTCTGGACAACGTCGTGATCGTGACGGAGGACGAACCCGAGGACGGCTCCGACACACTGGGGGTCTACGAGGGCACGGCACTCACTGAGCGGGACTCCTCCTGGTTCGGCGCGTTGCCGGACCGCGTCGTGTTGTTCCGGGGCCCGCTGACCAGGATGTGCGAGGACGAGGACGAACTGTACGAGGAGATCGCCATCACCCTGGTCCATGAGATCGGCCACTTCCACGGCATCGACGAGGACCGCCTCCACGAACTCGGCTGGGGCTGATCGGGGTCCCGGCCGGTCGCCCCGCCGCCCGCCGGCCGGGATCCGCTCAAGTACCAGAGGAGGTTGGAGTCTCGACGCTCCGTCCCAGCCGACCCCCCCCAAAGTGGCGGGGCTGGAGTCAGGTGGGATGTCCTTGGCGCGAGCTAGCATGGCGGTGGTTGTTGTCCTGTGTCTGCGGGGAGGACGTGTCATGGCTGACTTGAGTTTGGATGAATTGAATGCGGCGCAGGATGTGGTGTGGGATTTCGATGTGAGTTCGAGTCTTGCTGAGGCGTTGCGGTCGGCTGCGGTGAGGGTGGAGGCGCAGGTGGGGGTGCGT
>NZ_RQYT01000032.1 GCF_003932785.1 Arachnia propionica
CCGCATCCGGGGAGATCTGAAGAATCCCACCCACCTCATGGGCCAGAAACTCACCCACCGACGGAGTCCCATCCCCACCCGGCTCGAGGAAACCTTCCACAGCCTCCATCACCGCAGCATCGTCGACCTCATACAACTCCGCGGCCTTCGCGATGCCGATGATGAGGGCCACCTCCGCGGCCCGGGCGTGGGCGTCGGCCTCGTGGATGGCCTGGTAGGCCTCGTTGAGGGTGGCGGGGAGTGGGTTCATGACCCCATTGTAATCGAATAGATGTTCTAGTGCAAGGGGTTGGGAAGAAGTTTTCTCCGGTTTCCGTTGGTTGAGCCGGTCCCCGGAACGCAGGGACAGGGATCGTGTCGAGACCCGGTGCGGGTTCGCCGGGATGGTTGCGGAGGTCTCGACACGAGGCCTCCGGCCTCGGCTCGACCAGCGGAGAGAAGGCGACCCGGGTCCCGGGGTGTGGTGGAGGGGGTGGTGCCTGACCGGGTGAGGGTTGGCTTGGGCGGTGACGGTGGTCTCGACCGGACATCTCAGCCAGCGGGGCGGCGGTCCCTTGACCTGAGTTGTGCCGGTTGTGCTGGTTTGGTCGGGCGACGATGCTTCCGGGTTCCACGTTGGTGATCGTCCGTATATGTCCATCAAAATGCTTTGTACAAGCAACGATGCCCCCGCAGGCTGGCTGCGGGGGCATCGTCCAGGTGGTGGGTCAGAGGGTGAGGCCCGGGTAGAGGGGGCGCATCTCGAGGAGCTTTCCGGCCCGGTCCTGGGTCGTCTCCGCGAGGCCCTCCGGCATCGTGTACTTCGCCTTGCCCGGCTTGCCCTCCTTCGTCGTGGTGGGCTGGGTGGCGGTCAGCACGTCGGTGATCATCGCCGCCACCTCGTCCATGTCGGAGATGGTGAAGCCACGCGAGGTCAGGGCCGGGGTGCCCAGCCGCACACCCGAGGTGTACCAGGCGCCGTTCGGGTCGTTCGGCACCGAGTTGCGGTTCGTGACGATGCCCGCATCCAGCAGCGCCGACTCGGCCTGGCGGCCCGTCAGGCCGAAGCCCGTCACGTCGAGCAGCACGATGTGGTTGTCCGTGCCGCCCGTGACCAGCTTCCCGCCCCGCTTCAGCAGGCCCTCCGCCAGCGCCCGGGCATTGTCGACCACCCGGTGCGCGTAATCCTTGAACGCGTCCGTCCGGGCCTCCGCCAGGGCCACGGCCTTCGCCGCCATCACATGCGACAGCGGGCCGCCCAGCACCATCGGGCAGCCACGATCCACATCGGCCGCGTACTCCTTCGTCGCCAGCACCAGACCGCCACGCGGACCCCGGAGCGACTTGTGCGTCGTCGAGGTGACCACGTGGGCGTACGGCACCGGGTTCTCCTCACCCTGGAACACCTTGCCCGCGACGAGCCCCGCGAAATGAGCCATGTCCACCATGAGCACCGCGCCCACCGAATCAGCGATCTCCCGCATCCTGGCGAAGTTCACGCGACGCGGATACGCCGAGTACCCGGCCACGATCACCAGCGGCTTGAACTCGGCCGCCTGCCTGGCCAGCGCGTCGTAGTCCAGCAGCTGCGTCTCCGGGTCGGTGCCGTAGGAACGCTGATGGAACATCTTCCCGGACACGTTCGGACGGAACCCGTGGGTCAGGTGACCGCCGGCGTCGAGGCTCATCCCCAGCAGCCGCTGATTGCCGAAGCGGGCCCGCAGCGTCTCCCAGTCGGCCTCGCTCAGCTCCGAGACGTTCTTCACGCCGAACTCCTCCAGCGCCGGGGTCTCGACGTGGTGCGCGAGGATCGCCCAGTAGGCGGTGAGGTTCGCGTCGATGCCGGAGTGCGGCTGCACGTACGCGTACTCGGCGCCGAACAGCTCCCGGGCGTGCTCGGCCGCCACGGACTCGACCGTGTCGACGTTCTGGCAGCCCGCGTAGAAGCGGTGCCCGACGGTGCCCTCCGCGTACTTGTCGCTCAGCCACGTACCCATCGTGGCGAGCACTGGGAGGCTGGCGTAGTTCTCGGAGGCGATGAGCTTGAGCGACGCACGCTGATCGGTCAACTCGTCGCGGGTGGCCTGTGCGATGCGCGGCTCCACGGCCTCGATGGCGGCGAGGAGGGTCTGATAGGCGCCGGAAAGGGCTTCGGTCACGGTGACTCCTGGTGAGTAGGGCGGTGGGACCCAATCTATCCCGCCCCGCCCACCCACACGGAATGCCGCTCGGCGCCACCAGCACGGAGCCGCGTGTGGCAGAGTCTCCCCATGTCCTTGTCGCCCCGCCAGCAGGAAGTGCTCTCCCAGCCGCGCTGGGAGCAGGTCAAGCGCATCATCGGATGGCACCGCGACCCCCTCGTCGTCGCCGACGGCTGCACCCCGGACGAACTCGCCGCCATCGAGGAGCGTCTCGGCCTGCCGCTGCCCACCGCCATCCGGGAATGGTTCGAACTCCTCGGCCACCGACTCCGCGCGGTTCAGGACGAGGCCGCGACCCCTGAGACCATCAGCGTCGAGGACGACCGCATCGTGATCTGGACCGAGGATCAGGGAGCCTGGCAGCTGCTGGTGCCCCCGGGCGGCGATGACCCCGTCGCGGAACTCGAGTTCTCGCCCCACGAGCTCCCGACCAGTGTCTGGCTGACCGGAATGCTCATGTCGGAGTGCCTAGGCGCCATGTGGAGCTGGAACGACGGCACCGGCCCGCTCGGCGAGTTCCGCCCCGGCGTGCGCGGCGACGGCCCCATGGACGAGGTCAACGCCGCCGTCTTCGATGCCGTCAGGCAGCACCACCCGGAGCTGCCGTGGCCGCTGCCCCCGATGTGGGAGACCTGGTACGGCGACGAGGACACCATCGTCCGCGTCAACGGCACGGACATCCTCGAATGGTTCACCACCTCCGACGCCGCCCACGCCCGGATCCAGCATCTCCTCTCCGACGGCGGCAAGCCGACGGTCGTCGCGCGCATCTCGGACATCACCGACGACGAGTACCAGCGCCTCAGCCGAAACGGCCACTTCGACCCGTGGCTGGAACTCGGTGTCGACGAGATGGCGACCGTGGTGTCCCTCGCCCGGCAGCTGAGCGCTGACACCCGGCTGGAGCCTGAACGCAGGCACGAGATGACCATGCCCACCGACGACCCCGAGCCCCTCGTGGCGGCCCTCATCGCGTCGCTGGCCCCCACCTGGGGCGACCGCCTCACCGTCGCCTGGCGTGCCAACGACGACGCCCCCTTCCAGGTCGCCCATCCCGAGGGAGGGACCCTCACCCAGGAGTGAACCGGCCTCTCAGCCGAGGCGCCAGCGACTCACTGCCTTGGAATCCGCGACGAGCTCGGCGAACAGACCCCCGGCCGCCTCAAGCTCCGACGGGGGACCCTGCTCGATGATCCTCGTCGCCTCACCCTTCTCCCGTCCCGAGAGGACCGCGACCGAGTCGGCGTTCATGATGGTGCTCAACCGGTGGGCGATCACCACGACGGTGCGGCCCTCGGACAGTTCCGCGAGGGTCTGGGTGAGCACCGCCTCGTTCTCCGCGTCCAACGCCGAGGTGATCTCGTCCAGCAGCAGGATCGGGGCGTCCTTGAGGAAGGCCCTCGCGATCGCGACCCGCTGCCGCTCCCCACCCGACAGCCGGGATCCGCCCTCGCCGACACGGGTCGCCAGCCCCTCGGGGAGCCGCTCGATGACCGGGTCCAGTCGCGCCCGGCTCACCGCCCGCGCGACCTCCTCGTCCGTCGCATCGGGGCGTGCGAGCCGCACGTTCTCGAGGATCGTCGTGTCGAACAGGTACACGTCCTGGAAGACCATCGAGACGAGGGACATCAGCTGTTCGACGGGCATCTCCCGCACATCGACGCCACCGATCGTGATCCGTCCCCGCTCCACGTCCCAGAACCTCGCGACGAGCTTCGTGATCGTCGACTTGCCGCAGCCCGACGGCCCGACCAGCGCCGTGATCCGACCCTGCGGTGCCCGCAACGAGAACCCGGAGAGCACGGGTGTGCCCGGCTCGTAGCCGAAGTCGACGTCGTCGAGGACGATGTCGAGGCCCTGCGGATCCTGCTCGGCCGATCCCGAGGTCATCTCCGGCTCGTCGAGGACCTGTCCCATGGCGTCGAGTGCCACCTCCGCCTTCTGCAACTCCGACTGGTACAGCAGGGCCTGGGCCAGCGGAGTGGTGAACCGGGTGGTGAGCAGCATGATGGCCAGGAAGGCCGCCAGATCGAGGGAGCCGCCCAGACACAGCCACAGGCCGAAGGACAGCGTGCCCGCGAACAGCGCCTGGGAGAGCAACGTTGCCGTCCCGAGCGGCGGGCCCTGCAGCCGCAGCAGGTTCATGACCCCCTCGTTCTCCTCCCGCAGGGAACGGTCGAGTGGGGTCCACGCCGTGCCACGCAGCCCACGGGCCCGCAGCACCGGCTGCAGCTGCGCGTACTCGATGAGCCGACTGGCGCTGGCCGATGCCAGGGCGGGCTCGCGATCATGCTCCTCACGAAGCACCCGGCGACCCCACCGCCACAGCCACCACGTCGCCGGGACGGCCAGTGCCAGCACCAGCGCCATCCGCCAGTCCACGAACAGCAACCCGACGAGCACCGTCAGGGGAGTGATCGTCGCGGACAACAGGTTGGGCAGGATGATCGAGCCCAGGTGGGACAACACGTCGGCCTGACTGGAGGTCAGCGCGGCGACCTCCCCGGGGGAGCCGGCCCGGAACCAGCCGAGCGGCAGGTTGGAGACCCGCTTGCCGATCTTGTGGATGAGGTCCCCGCACACATCCTCGACGGAGATCCGGTGTGAGTTGGCCAGGGTCGCGAACTGGGCGATGAAGGCGACGGCGGCCAGGGCGATGAGCCACCACAGCCACGGCAGGGCAGCGGCTGGGGAGTCGCCCAGGTAGGCCCTCAGGAAGGGGACCATGACGAGGAAGGCCAACCCCTGGAACAGGGCGGCCGTCGCGTAGCCGCCCACCATCCAGAACAGGGCTCGTGGTTTGTCGAGGTAGCGGAACAGTCGTTTCAGCACGTCCGGGCCTCCTGGTCCTCCGGGTTCTGGTTGCGCCACATCCGTGCATACCTGCCGTTCAGGGCGAGCAGCTCCTCATGGCTGCCGCACTCGCTGAGACGACCCTCGTCGATGACGGCGATCTGATCGGCGCCCCGGATGGTGCCGAGGCGATGCGCGATGACGATGACGGTGCGACCCGCCGACAGGTTGCTGATCGCCTCCTGGATGAGACGCTCCGAATGGGCGTCCGCCTGCGCCGTCGCCTCGTCGAGGATGAGGATCGGCGCGGCCGCGAGGAAGGCGCGGGCGATGGTGAGCCGCTGCGCCTCACCCCCGGACAGGTGCGCCCCCTCACCGACGACGGTGTCGTAGCCGTCGGGGAGCTGCATGATCCGCTCGTGGATGCAGGCCGCGCGGGCCGCCGCCTCGATCTCCGCATCCGAGACCCCCTCCCTGCCCAGGGCGATGTTGGCGCGGACCGTGTCGTTGCTCAGCATGACGTCCTGGAACACCAACGACATCGATGACATGAGGTCGGTGGAGGTCATCTCCCGCACGTCGCGGCCCTCGACGAGGACCGCCCCCTCGTCCACGTCCCAGAACCGGGCCACCAGCTTCGCCACGGTCGTCTTGCCACCACCGGAGGGGCCGACGAGCGCGGTCACGCTTCCCCGGGGGCAGGAGAGGGTCAGATCCTCGATGACATTGGTGCCCTTGTCGTAGGCGAAGGTGACGTTGCGCAGCTCGACGGCCGGGGCCTCGGGCACGGCGGGTGCGGAGGCGCCGGGCTCGGGAAGCTCCTCGGCCTGGAGGATCTGCAGAGTGTTGGTCGCGGCCTGCTGCGCCGTGTACAGGATCTGAGACATGCCGACGATGGCCAGCAACCCCTCCGGCAGCCCCACCCACACCAGCGCGAAGGCCACCACCGTGACCGGCGGGAGCCACCCCTGCAGGGTGAACAGCAGACCCAGACCCACCGTCGAGGCGAAGATCACCGCCGGCTGCATCGCCGCCGCGAGCAGCGCCATCCCGATGCCCTGCTTCTCCAACCACTGCACCGAGACCTTCGTGTGCTGCTTCTGGGCCGCGTCGAACCGACCGAACACCCGGTTCGTCATCCCGAAGTTCTTGACCTCCTTGATGCCGTCGACCAGTTCCACGACGCTGCTCGCCAATTCGCGCTGGGAGGCGGTGTAGGCGCGGACCGAATCGGAGACCCCCCTCATGGTGAGCAGGATGACCATGAGGAACAGCAGCGCCATGCCGCCCAGCAGGATCGCGGTGAACCGCCAGTCGAGCCAGAACAGGTAGACCAGTGAGGTGAGGATGCTGAAGATGGAGTTCGCCAGGTCCCCGGCGAGGTGTGCCACGAGCACGTGGATCTCGGCGGTGTCCTTCGCGACGGAGCGGCGGATCTGCCCGGAACTGCGCGAGGTGAACCATCCCAGGTTCACCCTGCCGAGCTTGGTGACCAGTCGCTCCCGCAGCTCCTCGCGGAGCCTGGCCTCCGCGACGTGATTGCTGCCCAGCGCCGCTCCGTAGAGCAGGGCGTGGGTGATCATCGCGACGATGGCCACGACCACCCACAGCCACAACGCTCCGGAGTCGGACTGGCCCGACAGGAGACGTCGGGCGATCTCCACGAGCGCGATGTAGGGGATGACCTTCGCGACGGCGCCGAAGGCCGCCAGGACGAAGCCACGGATCATCGATCCGCGGGCACTCGCCACCAGGGCCCACAGGTTGGCGGGGGAGTCGACGGGGACAGGTGAGGGTTCAACCGCGGTTGGTGTAGTCAAGACCGATCCTTCCGAGCAGGTCGAAGTGGTGGAGGAGCAGGGCGATGAGGAGGGTTCCCGCCCACAGGGACAGCAGCACGACGGTGTCGCGACCACGCCATCGGTTCTCCGTCAGTTCGGTGCGATGGGGGTGGGCGCCGAAGGCGCGGGCATCCATGGCCATGGAGACCCGCTCCGCGTGGCGGACTGCGCTGACGAGCAGCGGAATCGTCGACCCCGCCCACACGACCGCAGGTTCCAACCAGCGCGGCGCGCGGCTGCCGCGCATCCGCCTGGCCTGCCGGATGACGCGGTGCTCGGTGCGGAACCGTTCCAGGAAGGCCACGGCCGCCATGCCCGCGTGTCCGATCCGGACCGGGAGCCGGAAGGTGCGGGTGAGGGAACGCAGCAGGTCCTGCGGGCAGGTGAGGGTTCCGGAGACCAGCACCAGGGCGAGCACCGCGGGCACGCGGAGCCCGGTCCTCAGGCCCGATCGCCACTGCCCGCCGTCGATCTGGAACGGGCCGATCCCGACCGGCGGGTGGTGTCCGTGCAGGTCGAACCGGTACGAGGCCATGCCTGACCAGGTGAGCATTCCCGCCACCAGCCACAGGACAGCGACGAGGGCGACCCTGTGGTGGATGCGTCCGCGCCCCCGCCACAGCAGGAACAGCGACGCGAGGGTCAGCATGACGAGGGGAAACTCGTGTCTCGTGGTCAACGGCACGAGGATGAGGGCCGGCAATAGGCCCAGGAACAGGGTCAACGGGCCGAGCGGCGACGGTGTGGGCTCCGGGAGCGACGCAGCTGTGCTGTCCAGGGAGGTGGCGGCGACGGTGGGGGTGGCCTCGGCCAGGCGCATCACCGGTGGGGGAGTGAGCCCGCACTCGGCGATGACCGGCTGTCCGAGGACCGTCACCGGATCTCCCGCGGCCCGCACCCTGCCCTCGTGGAGCACCACGACGTGGGCCGCGTGCTCCAGGACCAGGGAGAGGTCGTGGGTGGCCATGACGATCGTGGTGCCCCGGTCGGCGGCCCGCGACAGCAACCCCATGAGGACCCGCGTCGAGGCTGCGTCCTGCCCGAAGGTCGGCTCATCCAGGCAGAGGATCTCCCGCCCCTCGCTGAGGGCAGTCGCCACGGAGAGACGACGCTGCTGCCCTCCGGAGAGCAGGAAGGGGCTCAGGTCCTGCATGTCGGTGAGCCCGAGCTCCGCCAGCAGATGATCGACCTCCGCCCGCACCTCGTCGTCGGGTGCGCGGTTGACGCGCCCGGAGTGGGCCAGCTCGTCCCTCAGGGTGGGGTGGAGGAACTGGTGCTGGGGGTTCTGGAAGACGTGACCGACGCGCTGGTCCGGGCAGGTGAGGGTCAGCTCCCCCGTGGGGGTGGCACACGCCTCGATGCGGGTACCCGGATGAAGCCCCGAGAGACAGCGCAGCAGGGTGGACTTGCCCGCCCCGTTGACCCCGACCACTGCCGTCACGGCGCCCGAAGGGATCTGAAGGTCCACCCCGTCGAGGACGGGAGGGACGGTGTCATCCCTCGACAACCGCAGGGTCAGCCCCGTCACCTCGAGACCCATGCCGTCAGGGATGGCGCGGCCCATGGTCGCAATGTGCTCACGAAGACGGGTCCTCGCCCCGGGGTGCGACCGCAGCGCCGAGATGCCCTCGGTGAGGGTCAGCGCCCCGTCGAGCTCGGGAATCCGCTGACTGAGCTGGACGCAGGTCGGCAGGTTGATCCCGGCCGCGAGCAGGGCATCGCGATGTTCGTTGAACACCTTCCGGGGTGTTCCCTGGGCGAGGGTGGCCCCCGTGGTGTCGAGGGCGATCACCTCGTCGACGTGGCCGATGATCGGGTCGAGGTCGTGCTCGACGACCAGGACGGCGGTGCCTCGGCGGGTCTCGTCGGCGAGCAGCTGGTAGAGGGCCTCCCCGGTGGCGGGATCGATGTTCGCGGTGGGTTCGTCGAGGACCAGCAGGGCGGGACGCATCGCGAGTGCCGCCGCGAGGACGAGGCGCTGCCGCTGCCCGCCGGAGAGCTCCCAGGGGTTCCGCGACGCCTGGTCGATCAGGCCGACCCGGATGAGGGCCTCGCTGGCCCGCTCCCGGATCTCGTCGACCGGAAGACAGAGGTTGCAAAGACCCCAGCAGACCTCGTCGAGCACGCTGGTGGTGATGATCTGGGAGTCGGGGTCCTGCAGGACCATGGCCACTGTCGTGGCGAGGTCCCGGATCTCCTGGTCCGCGACCTCCTGACCCCGTACCAGTACTGAACCACGGTAGGCGGACGGCACGGAATGTGGCACCAGCCCGTTGAGGGTGAGGGTCAGTGACGACTTCCCGCATCCGGAGGGGCCGATGAGGGCCATGAGTCGACCCGGGGTCAACTCCAGCGTCGTCGCCCCGGGGTGCCAGGAACCACGCCCCTCGTGACGGACCCCGACCTCGATGCAGCGGGCCAGGGCAGGCAGCACGTCGGTGGTGGTCCGCTCCTGTGACACTGTGTACGGCATGGTCAGCGGGTGGTGACCCCGACCCCTGCCCTGCGCAGCGCGCGAACCACCGTGAGGGTGACGGCGACGGCGGCGAAGCATGAGATGAGCGAGAGGGCCGCTCCCAGGAGGACCTGACCGAAGGACAGCTCGATCTGCATCATGGTGCCGTAGAGCAGGCTGTTGAACAGGCCGAAGACGATCGCGCCCAGCCCGTAGCCGATCCAGTTCCACTGCCGGTACAGCGTCAGGGCCAGGGGGATCTCCAACAGGGCACCGCCGATGAGGTTGCCGACGATGGCGCCGATGCCGGCGGGGGTGGTGAAGGTGGAGATGATCCCGAGGATGAGGGCGGCGATGATGATCGCCCCGGGCTTCTTCGTGAGCGCCCCGGGGAGCAGGTAGGGAATGAGCCACAGCCCCATGAGGGCGCACATGATGAGGATGCCGCCGGGGGAGATCGCCACGGCGATGCTGACGAAGTTGAGCGGCACGATGAGGAGGGCGCCCACCACGGCGCAGGCGGCCACCGTCATGAGGGTGCGGGTGTGGAGCACCGATCCCTGGAGCCCTGCGCGGGAACTCGTGTGGATGGTGGGGGTGGCGGCCTCTTCCGCGGCAGACATTCGTACTCCGTTCTCGTATCAGGCTCACCTAACCTAATACACGGCCCGTGTGGCGGGACAGGGGGGGTCGCCGACTGAACAGCCGCGATGACGAGTCGAGGTGACGGTGACGGCTCTCCGCGCTGTCGTCCTCCTGTTCAACCTGCGCGAACCCTCTTCACCTGCACGGCGAGGGTTCCTACGGTGGAGGTGGTGGAGGCTGCCCTGAAAGGAGCAAGACAACGATGACGATGGCCTGCGCCCCTGACTCGCGAACACCACGACGCCTCGGCGTCTGCCTGGCTGCGGCCGCCCTCGTGCTGGGTCTGGGGGTGAGTCTGCCCGGCACCCGTGCCGTTGCCCAGGATCCTCCCCCGGATGTCACCTCGACGATCGAGCAGCAGCGCGTCGACAGCGTCCCCACCCCTGAGCTGGCCTGGGCGGAGTGCCCCGGCCGACCAGGCATGGAGTGCACGACGGTGAAACTGCCGCTCGACTACGACGAACCCGAGGGCACCCAGATTGATGTGGCCGTGCTCAAGCACCCGGCGAGGAAGCCGGACGAGAGGATCGGCTCCCTCTTCGTCAACCCCGGCGGCCCGGGCGGTTCCGGCAAGGACTTTGCCGTCGTCCTGGCCACCCAGCTCAGCCCCGAGATCGTGGATCGTTTCGATCTCATCGGCATGGATCCGCGGGGTATCGGTGACAGCACCCCGCTGAACTGTTTCGCCGACCCCAATGCGGCGATGGATGCTCTCCGCGAGGCCGATGAAATGGGCTTCCCCACCACCCGGAAGGAGGCTCGCACCTTCCAGAAGAGCCTCCGCACCATCGGTGAGGCCTGTGCCAGCAACGCCTCGGAGCTGTCCTCCGCCATGAGCACCGCCCAGGTCGCCCGCGACATGGAGGTGCTGCGCCGTGCGGTCGGCGACGACAAGTTGAGTTACCTCGGGGTCTCCTACGGCAGCTACCTCGGTCAGGTCTACGCCAACATGTTCCCGGACCGGGTCCGTGCCGTCGTCATCGACGGTGTGATGAACCCCACCGAATGGTTGGGCACCTTCCACACCGCGTCCCAGTCGTTCGGGTTCCGCAACGGTTCCGCGTTGGGTGCCGAGCACGCCCTCAACACCCTGCTGGACCGGTGCGCCGCATCCGAGGAGTGCCATCTCGCGGACCCCAGGGGAACGCTCGACCGGACCTTGGAACGGTTGAGGACCGAGCCGGTCAGCTTCCCCCTCCGTGACGGCAGCGAGATCACGATCACCTACCAGCGTTTCACCGCCGTGATGGCCTCATTCCTCTACAGTGACGACGGTTTCGACGACGTCATCGAGTACATCGTCATCCTGGACCAACTCGCCTCGCCCGAGGATGTCCCGGCCCAGGAGCAGATCAAGCTCGGTCAGGCCTTCCTCGCCCTGGAGGAACGGGCAGAGGACGAACTCGAGGAGGCCGCGGAGACCGCCTGGTCCAAGTACGACGAATGGGTGGGTCTCAAGCAGCGCTCCCGGTTGCTGACGGTGATCTGCTCGGAGGGCAGCCACACCACCGAGCGGGGAATGCGCAGGCAGCACGACGCCATCGCCAAGGCACTGCCATACTTCGGGCTCTTCTGGCACTGGAGTATGGCGGCCTGCGCCAGCCCGACGTGGAAGTCACGCGACGAGGACTCCTACCGTGGCCCCTTCAACAGGAGGACCGCGGCTCCGGTGCTGGTGGTCGGCAACGAGTTCGACCCCGCCACCCACGTCGGCAACGCCCAGGAGGTGGCGCACATGCTGCCGAGCTCACGACTGGTCATCTCGAACAATTGGGGGCACATCGCCTACCGTTCCAGCGCCTGCACCCGGGAGGTCGTCGATGACTACCTCCTCGAACCCAAGGACGGGCAGACGGTGCTCTGCCGGGACGGCAGACAGCCCTTCTCCGAGGAGGATTGAGGCGTCGTCAGGAGGGCCGCTGCTGAGTGATCTCGTACAGCGCGATCGAGGCGGCGACGGAGGCGTTGAGGGACTCGACGGCACTCGCGATGGGGATGGAGACCAACGCATCGCAGTGCTCTCGCACCAGGCGGGCGAGTCCCTCACCCTCCGACCCCACGACCACGAGCAGTGGACCGTCCGTGCCGGGGAGGCCCGACAGGGGGGTGGTGCCCTCACCCGCCAGCCCGACCACGGTGAATCCCGCATCGGAGGCGCGACGCAGCGTCTGGTTGAGGTTCGTCACCCGGCTCACGGGGATGCGGGCCGCCGCTCCCGCGGAGGTCTTCCAGGCCGCTGCCGTCATCGACGCGGAGCGTCGGGCCGGGATGATGACCCCATGGGCACCGAAGGCAGCGGCGGAGCGGATGATCGCGCCCAGGTTGCGGGGGTCGGTGACCCCGTCGAGGGCCACGACCAGTCCGCGGGCCGGGACCTCGAGGGCCGCCTCGAAGACGTCCTCGACGTCGGTGTAGTCGAAGGCGGGTAGCTGCACGGCGACCCCCTGATGGACCAGGCCACCGGTGGCGCGGTCCAGCTCGGCGCGGGTCACCTGCAGCAACGGCAGCGAGTGCTCGGCAGCGAACTTGAGGATGTCGCGGAGCCGGTCGTCGCGTTCCGCCCCCTCGGCCACATAGGCCTGCTTGACGGGCAGTCCCGCCTCGAGAGCCTCGAGCACCGGGTTGCGCCCCACCACCCAGTCGGCCCCGACCGCAGTGCGGGTCGACTTCTGCTTCGGGCGGCCAGCCTGCCGACGCAGCGCCTCCTGCTTGGCCTTGTACGCCTTGTGGTAGACCCGGTCCTCCGCCTTCGGGGTGGGACCCTTGCCCTCCAGGGAGCGACGGATCCGGCCGCCGGAACCCGCTGCGGTCGTCCTGCCACGACGACCTGCGCCGCGCCGTTGTGAGTTGCCAGGCATTACTTCTTCTCCAGACTCCAGCGTGCCCCGTCGGGGGTGTCGGTGATGGTCAGGCCCGCGTTGGCGAGCGTGTCACGGATGGCGTCCGCGCGAGTCCAGTCCTTGGCGGCGCGGGCCTCGGCCCGCTCGGCGAGGAGGGTGGCGACGAGCTGATCCACGACGGGGCTGAGGTCGTCCCGGTCGCTGGTCCCGGCCCACGGCATGTCGTCAGGGTTGATGCCGAACACGCTGGTCATCCGGGCCACGGTGGCGTGGAGGTCGGCGGCCTCGGGGGAGCCGTCGGCAAGGGCCTTGTTGCCCGCCCGCACCGCGTCGAACAGGGCGGCGACGGCGGCTGGGGTACCGAGGTCGTCGTCGAGGGCCGCCGCGAAGGCGTCCCACTGGGAGCCCCGGGCAGAGCCGCCGGTGATGCCGTGCTCCTTCGCCGCGGCGAGGAAGGCGTCGATCCGCTGGATGCCCTTCTCCGACTCGGCGAGGGAACCCCGGGTGGACTCGTCGGCGGGGGAGAACTCGATCTGGCTGCGGTAGTGGGGAGCCAGCAGGAAGAACCGGACCGCCCGCGGGTCGAATGCCTTCGTCACCTCCGCGACGAGGGCCGTGTTCCCGAGCGACTTGCTCATCTTCTCGCCCGCCATCGTCACCCAGGCATTGTGCATCCAGATCCGCGCGAAGCCCCGCCCGGCCGCGGCGGACTGGGCCAGCTCGTTCTCGTGGTGGGGGAACCGCAGGTCGATGCCGCCGCCATGGATGTCGAAGACGTCCCCCAGGTACTTGCCCGCCATCGCGGAGCACTCCAGGTGCCAGCCCGGCCGGCCGCGCCCCCACGGGGTGGGCCAGGACGCAGTGACGGGCTCGCCCTCCTTGTGTCCCTTCCACAGGGCGAAGTCGCGGGGATCCCGCTTGCCGCGGGGGTCCGCGTCCTCGGCCGGGGCCATCTCGTCGACGCGCTGACCGGACAGTTCGCCGTAGCGCGGCCAGGAACGCACGTCGAAGTAGACGTCGCCCGAGCCGTCCTCGGCCACGTAGGCGTGTCCTCGCTCGATGAGGGCCTCCATGAGTTCGATCATCTCCGGGATGTGGCCGGTGGCGCGTGGCTCATAGGTGGGGGGAAGGCAGCCGAGCGCGGCGTAGGCGTCGTGGAGTTCCCGCTCGTAGATGTAGGCGTGGGCGAACCACTCGACCCCGGCCTCGGCCGACTTCGCGAGGATCTTGTCGTCGATGTCGGTGACGTTGGCGACCACGGTCACGTCGTAGCCGCGATGGGTCAGCCAGCGACGCAGCACGTCGAAGACGACCTCCTTGCGGATGTGGCCGAGATGCGGGGACGCCTGCACGGTGAGCCCACAGTGGTAGATCGAGACCTTGCCCTCCACGAGGGGGCGGAACGGCTCGACCGTGCGGGTTGCGGTGTTGTACAGGCGTAGCGTCACCTGCGGGATTCTACCGTTCCACCTCCGGAGGGTGGCTGATGCTCTCGGGCGGCAGTGGACTCAGCGGGTTTTCCGACGGGAGGTCAACGCCGGGCTGGCCAGGCCCAGGATGAGCAGCACACTCCCGAGCAGGAAGATCTGGATCAGCTTCTCCCAGGTGGGTTCCATGGCGGCGGGGATGTTGAGCACGAGGGCCGTTGCCGTGAATGACAGCGCGAGCACGTAACCTGCCCGGCTGATCTTGATGGGTGACATGCGAGCCTCCTCGACTGTCCTCAAGGGACCAGCCTCGCTGACAGCGGGACGGGAGTCAAGGGGTGGCGGTGGGGCCTACTGCTCCTTCGCCGCCTTGGCGCGCAGGGCCTCGATGTCGAAGCCGTACATGACCGGGATCTCCGGGTCGTTGGCCTCGTCCTCCCAGGGGTCGTAGGGCTTCTCGTAGTCGTCGTCGACGAACCCATGTGACGGGTCGTACTTGTTGACCAGTTCCTGGCCGACGGGTTCCACGTTGCTCATGTGCTCGTCCGGGAGGGTGGCCAGCACGTCGGCGATGTAGCCTGCCGCCGCCTCCTCCGTCGAGACCTCGCGGTTCTCCCGCTGTGACTGGTACCAGCGGTAGTCGAGGAGCTCGTGGAAGAACTGGGCCGGGTCGCGCTTGCCCTCCAGGTGGCTGGGGATCCGGCCGACAGCCGGCTCGAAGACCTCCATGAGCCACTTGTGGGCGGCCACCGACTCGCTCATGTTCATCGGCAGCTTCGCCCGGAACGTGTCCATGTCGTTGAGGAGACGGCGGGCCTGGTGCTCCTCCGCGTCGAGTCCGGTCAGGCGCATGAGGCGTCGGGCGTGATGTCCCGCCTCGACCACCTTCGGCTGCATCCGGATGGTGCGACCGTCGGCCGAGGTCTGCACGTCGATCTCCGCGACGTCGAAACCGAGCGCGTTGAGGCGCCGGACCCGACCCTCCAGCCGGTACATCTCCTCGTCGGAGAACTCCTCGACCCCGGTCAACTCGGCCCAGAGGTTCTGGTAGCGCTCCTCGATGGTGTCGACGAGCCACTGCGGATCCAGCGACGGGTCGAGCATGCCGCCGGCCTCCAGGTCGCAGAACTCCCCGAACAGGTTGGTGCGGGCGATCTGCAGGTCGTGGGCGCGTTGCCCGTCGGTGAGGCGGTCGTGCACCTCGCCGGTCTCGGCGTCGACGAGGTAGGCGGCGAACTCGCCCGCGTCACGACGGAACAGGATGTTCGACAGGGAGACGTCCCCCCAGTAGAACCCGGTCAGGTGGAGCCGGGCGAACAACGCCACCATCGCATCCAGCAGTCGATTCACCGTGTCCAGCTTCACGCCGGAGTAGAACAGGGCACGGTACGGCAGCGAGAACGGCAGGTGCCGGGTCAGCAGGATCGGGTCGAGGGGCTCGCCGGTGCTCGTGGCACGCCCCAGTACCACCCCCACCGGCTCCACCGCCGGAACCCCCAGCCGCCGCAGTTCCGTCAGCTGCCGATACTCGTGAACCGCGACCTCCTCCAGGATCTCCTTCGCCGCGAGGATGTCGTCGCCCACCTGGAGGAACCGCACCACGTGGCGGGAGATACCGCGGGGCAATGCGACGAGGTACTGGGTCGGCCACTCCTCCAGCGGGGTGTTCCAGGGCAGACGGATGAGGGCCGCATCGGGCTTCGCTGCAAGGAACCTGGGCACGGCCGTAGTTTACTGCCTCGCCGGTGGCAAGGCCGGATCCCCCTGCGGTCCGCGGGTCGTGCGTGGCGTCAGTAGGTGGTGAGCCCGTGGGAGCGGAACTGGTCCCGGACCCGCTCGGTGACCTCAGGTGATGGCGGGGTGACGTCGGCGAGTTCGTAGCGCAGCCCCAGCGTGGCCCATTTGTCGCGACCCATCTGGTGGAAGGGCAGCACCTCGACGCGGGTCACCACGGGCAGCCCCGCCGCGATGTCGGCCACCGCGGCCACGTTCTCGACGGCGTCGGTGAGACCCGGTACGAGGACGAACCGGATCCACACCTCCTCCGAGCCGCGCTCGGCGAGACGCCGCGCGAAGTCGACGGTGGGGGCGAGTTCCCGTCCCGTGGCCCTGCGATAGGTGTCCGGCAGGCCCGACTTGATGTCCAGCAGCACCAGATCCACGTCGTCGAGCAGCTCGTCGGTGGCGCGGGCACCGAGGAAGCCCGAGGTGTCGATGGCGGTGTGGATGCCCAACTCCTTCGCCTGACGCAGCAGGTTCGCGACGAAGGCCGGCTGCATGAGGGGCTCCCCGCCTGAGATCGTCAACCCGCCGTTCGTGGTGCGGAAGATGCCACGGTAGCGACGCAGCCTGGCCGCCAGATCCTCCAACCGCACGGGCTGCCCCTTGGCCGCGAACATCGTGTCCGGGTTGTGGCAGTACAGGCACCGCAGCGGGCAACCCGACAGGAACACCGTCAGCCGGGTGCCGGGGCCGTCGACACCCGTCACCAGTTCCCACGAGTGCATGGAGGCCAGCTGGCCGTCGCGCACCAGGTGCAGCTGCTCGGTCCTCGCGAGGTCGTCGCTGAGGTCGATCCCGTCAGTGCCGGCGCCCCCGGCGCGCAGCGTCGGGTACCCCAGCTCGACGGGGGCCAGCCGACACTCGCCGGAGACCCCGTCGACGGTGGCGGAGGTCACGACCCCTGGTGGAACGTGCGGGACAGCACGTCGCGCTGCTGCTCCTTGGTGAGCTTGACGAAGTTGACGGCATACCCGGAGACCCGCACCGTCAGATTCGGGTACTTCTCCGGGTGCTCCATCGCGTCCTCGAGGGTCTCCCGGTTCAGCACGTTGATGTTCGCGTGGAACAGACCGGGTGCGGTGCCGCGCTCCTCACGCTGTGCCCGCATGTCCGCCACGCGTTCCTGGTAGGTCTTGATCGCCATGGTTGTCCTCCTTGTGGATCGGTCAGCAGCCCTCGGGTACGAAACCCGCGTCGAGGATGCCGACGAGATGGGTCACCTGCTCCTGCTTGGTGCGGCCCAGGGCCGAGGGGGTGATGGTGTTGGTCAGCGAGATGCCGTCGAGGGCGTCCGCGTAGTCGAGCTTGCCGACCGACAGCATGGAGGCCAGCATCCCGTGGTTGTCGACGCCGTTCTCCGGGTTCGCGCCCGGAGCGAAGGGGGTCCCCGCCCGGTGACCGGATGGGAAGGACCCCGTCGCCTTGCCGTAGACGACGTTGGAGGTGATGGTCAGCACCGACTGGGTGGGGATGGCATCCCGGTACAGCGGGATCTCCTTGATCTTGCTCATCACCGTGTGGACGATCGCCGCGGCGATCTCGTCGGCCCGGTCGTCATCGTTGCCGTAGGTGGGGAAGTCGCCCTCGGTGACGTAGTCCACCACGAGACCGGTCTCGTCACGCACGGGGGTGACCTTGGCGTACCTGATGGCCGACAAGGAGTCCGCGACGATCGACAGCCCGGCGATCCCACAGCCGAGGGTCCGCACGATCTCCGAATCGTGCAGCGCCATCTCAATGGATTCGTAGGCGTACCGGTCGTGGCACCAGTGGATGATGTTGAGGGCCTCGATGTAGGTGGCCACGACCCAGTCGAGCATCTTCTCGTAGCGCAGCCACACGTCGTCGAAGTCGAGCGGCCCGTCGCCCTGGACCCCCTCGTGATCGGGCACCACGAGCTTGCCGGTCATCTCGTCGCGACCGCCGTTGATGGCGTAGAGGAGCGTCTTCGCGGCGTTCATCCGGGCACCGAAGAACTGCATCTGCTTGCCCACCCGCATCGGGGAGACGCAGCAGGCGATGGCGGCGTCGTCGCCCCAGTGGGAGCGGATCTGCTCGTCGGCCTCGTACTGCACCGACGAGGTCTCGATGGAGATCGCCGCGCAGAAGTCCTTGTACCCCTGCGGCAGCCTCGGGTCCCAGAAGATGGTGATGTTCGGTTCGGGGGCGGGACCGAGGTTCCTCAGGGTCTGCAGCAGCCGGAAGGAGGTCCGCGTCACCAGCGGGCGGCCGTCCTCGCCGAGGCCCGCGTCGGACCAGGTGGCCCAGTACGGGTCGCCGGAGAAGATCTGGTCGTAGTCGATGGTGCGCAGGAACCGCACGATGCGCAGTTTGATGACCAGCGCGTCGATGATCTCCTGCGCGCCCTCCTCCGTGAGCCGTCCCGCCTCGAGGTCGCGCTGGAAGTAGCAGTCGAAGAAGGCCGACAGTCGACCGATGCTCATCGCGGCGCCGTCCTGCGACTTCACCGAGGCGAGGTAGCCGAAATACGTCCACTGCACGGCCTCCTGGGCGGTGCGGGCGGGACGGGAGATGTCGAAGCCGTAGCTGGCTGCCATCGCCTTCAGCTTCTTCAACGCCTTGATCTGCTCGGCGTGCTCCTCGCGGAATCGCGCCCAGTGCTCGCTGAAGGGCGCGTCGACGACGGCGTCCTTGTCGGCCTGCTTGAACTCGATGAGCCGGTCCACGCCGTACAGGGCGACCCGACGGTAGTCGCCGATGATGCGGCCGCGACCGTAGGCGTCCGGCAGTCCCGTGATGACGTGGGCGGAGCGGGCGGCCCGGATGCGGGGCGTGTAGACGTCGAAGACCGCCTCGTTGTGGGTTTTGCGGTACTTGGTGAAGATCTCCTTGACGTCCGCTCGGGGCTCCTTCCCAGCCTCTCGGATCGCGGTCTCCACCATGCGCCAGCCGCCGAAGGGCATCATGGCGCGCTTGAGCGGGGTGTCGGTCTGCAGCCCGACGATCACGTCGTCATCGGAACTGATGTGGCCCGGTGCGAAGGCGTCGATGTCGGCGGGGGTGTCCACGTCGACGTCGTAGACCCGCCTGGCGCGTTCCACCGACAGGTAGTCGCGTTCCAGGGTGTCCCAGAGGCGCTGTGTCTTGGCGGTGGGGCCGGCGAGGAAGGACGCGTCTCCGGTGTAGGGGGTGTAGTTGCGCTGCACGAAGTCCCGGACGTCGACCCGTTCCTGCCAGGGGCCAGGGCTGAACCCCTCCCACGGATCGTTGGTGTTGTCAGTTTCCGCAGTGGGTTCTGCGAGCGTGGTCATGTGTGTCTTTCCTCGAGGGACTCGAATCTGGTCCGACCATTCTAGGTCGGGTGGTTCGGCGCAACGCCAGCCGAGGTGGCAAGTGAGCGATCCTGCTGCCACGTCAGCCCGGAGCGAAGCGTCGCACCAGGTCGATGAACGTGGCCCTGGCCCTGGCGTTGTCGGGCTTGGAGCGCAGGTGATCTGCCCCTTCCGCGAGGGTGAACTCCCGCGTGACGAATCGCCGGATCGGTTCGGGGACGACGCCGTCGCCCAGTTCCCGCGTGTTGGCCTTGGCGCTGATGAGCTCGGTGACGGCCTCGACGACGTCGCCCTCGGGAGGCGCCTCCGCCAGCAGCGTCGGCAGGTGGATGGGCGGCAGCGGTGAGGAGTGTGTGCGCATCCAGTGCAGGGCGGCGGCGGGACGGATCGCATAGAACAGCTTCTTCAGCGGCACGGATGACCCGGTCGCGGCCCCGGAACGGTTCCAGTGGGAACGGCCCACGTGATGGTAGTGGCGGGTGACGGCGGTCAGGTCGACGATGTCACGGCACATGTCCATCATCTCGGCGGCGAAGGTGGGGTCCCCGCGGTAGATGAAGGGGGATTGCAGCCATTCCGCGACGGTTGCGTTGCTGGAGGCCGCCAACTGCACGGCCTTGACGAGATCCCAGCCGTTCACGTCGAGCACCTCGTCGAGCGGGGTCTCGATGACGTCACGGGGTCGCCAGGGGGAGAGGTAGTCCTCGAGCGGGCGGACGTGGAGGAACCGGCAGTCGTAGTCCGAGTCCGGCGACGGGAACCCCCAGGCCCGGCTGCCCGACTCCACCGCCCAGAGCACCGCCACGCCATGCTCGGTCTCCACGCCGTCGAGACGGGTCTGGATCTGCTGGACCACGGTGGGGTCGAAGTCGTCGTTGAGCGTTGTCGGCACGGGATCAGGATAGTCCCACCGCGCCTCGGCGAACCGGAGCTCCCCGGGCGGCGAATCGGAAGCGATCGTCCGGCGAAACGGAAGTTTGGGTGCGGCGAATCGGAGATCCGGGCTATGGTGTGGGTGTGGAACTGGTACCCAGACACCTTCTTGATCGTCTCACCGAGCTGCTCCAGTTCAGCCCCGTCGTGGTGGTCGAGGGGGCAAGGCAGGTGGGCAAGTCAACACTGGCGGCCATGCTGGGGGGCGAAGGAAACACGATGCAGGTGACCATGGATGATCCTCTTGCACGGCAGCTGGCCCGTGAGGACCCCATCGGCTTCCTGCAGCAAGCCGGGGAACGCAGACTCGTCATCGATGAGGTGCAACGGAGCCCCGAACTGGTGCTGCCGCTGAAGTACATCGTGGACTCCGACCCGCGGCCGGGCAGATTCATTCTCACCGGGTCGGCCAACCTGCTGCGTGTCCCCGGCGCCGAGGATTCTCTCGCGGGACGGGCCCTGACCGTGCGGCTCCAGCCATTCTCGCAAGGAGAGGTGGAGCAGCGCCGTGACGACTGGGTCACCTTCGTCGCCGGTCTGCCCGAGACGTCGCCACCGGGGGACAGGGCGGAACTCGTGCGACGGGTCGCCGTGGGCGGTTACCCCAGGGTGCAACAGCTGTCCGAGTCCTCCCGTCAGATCTGGTTGAGAGACTACGTCGATCGGCTGCTCGAGCGGGATTCGGCCGACCTGGGGACGCTTCAGGTTCCCGTACTGCGTCGGCTCCTCGGGCTGATCACGAGCTCCACGGGTGGAGAGCTGGTCCAGGAGCGGCTCGCGGAGACACTGGGAATCTCGCGCCCAACGGTCCGCCGCTATCTGGATGTCCTGGAGTCCTTGTTCCTGATACGTCTGATCCCGGCATGGTCGCGTAGCCTGACTCGTCGTCAGGTGAGCCGCCCCAAGATTCAGGTCACCGATTCAGGACTCGCGGCCGCGCTCCTGGGCCTGGGCGCCGAACACCTGGCCGCGATGAGCGGGGCTGAGCATTTCGGGATGCTCCTGGAGTGTTTCGTCGTGAATGAGTTGCTGCGCCAACAGGGCTGGGGCACCACCACGTGTGAACTCTCCCACTACCGCGACCGGCACGGGGGCGAGGTGGACCTCATCATCGAGACCCCGACGGGGATCATCGCCGTGGAGGTCAAGACGGCTGTCAGCCCGACCCAGGCCCATTTCAGGCATCTCATCGCGCTGCGGGAGCGACTGGGGGACGAGTTCCTGGCCGGTGTGGTGCTGAACTCCGTCACCTCGGCCAGAGCGGGTGACCGATTGTGGGCGCTTCCGGTTTCCTCACTGTGGGGAGGCTGAGGGGAGTCGACGACCGGGCGCTTCCGCCCGGTCCAGGGCCTCCCGGATGATGGCCGCCAGGTCCTCGGCCGATTCCAGGCCGACGCTGAGACGGACCAGACCGTCGGTGATGCCCGCCGTGGCGCGGGCCTCGGGCGACATCCCGGCATGGGTCATCGTCGCGGGATGGCACACCAGCGACTCGACGCCGCCGAGCGACTCCGCCAGATGGAAGACCGGCAGGCCATCGAGGAATCGGTCGACGGCCGGGCGTCCCCCCGAGAGGTCGATGCTCACCAGGGACCCGAAACCCGACTGCTGCCTGGCCGCCAGGTCGTGACCCGGGTGGGTCGGCAGCCCGGGCCAGTGCAGCGCCGCGACGGCCGGGTGCCCGAGGGCCGCCTCGACAACCGCCTCGGTGCCCAGCGCGTGCATCCGGATCCGAGCGTCGAGGGTGCGCAGCCCCCGCAACGTGAGATAGGCGTCGAAGGCGCTGGAGGTCAGGCCGAGCGCGTTCGCGAGCCATGCCAGCCGCTCCCCCCGGTCCTCCTCGCGCGCGATGAGGACCCCGCCCACCACGTCGGAGTGCCCGTTGATGAACTTCGTGGTGGAGTGCAGCACGAGATCGGCCCCCAGCTCGAGGGGCCGCTGCAACAGCGGGGAACAGAAGGTGTTGTCCACCGCCACCAGCGCCCCGACGGCGTGTGCCGCCGCCGCGGTGGCGCGGATGTCGGTGATGCGCAGCAACGGGTTCGACGGGGTCTCCACCAGCACCAGCGACGCACCCTCGAGGGCGTCGGTGAAGGCGTCGGCATCGTTGACGTCGACGAATCGGGCGCTCAGGCGACCGTTGCGGGTGTAGTGGTCCAGCAGCCGCCACGTCCCGCCGTAGCAGTCGTGCTGGCAGACCACCACGCCGCCGACCGGGACGACGGCCTCGACCAGGAGTGTCACCGCCGCCAACCCCGTCGCGACGGGCACCGCCGTGGCGCCGCCCTCGAGCTCGGCGAGGGCTTCGGCGAGGAGATCCCGGGTGGGGTTGCCCGCGCGGGAGTAGTCGTAGCGACCCGGGGAATCCGGGGAGTCGAACACGTAGTTCGTCGACAGGTGGACCGGTGGCACGACGGCGCGCCACGAGGTGTCCGTACCCAGCCCGGTGCCCATCGCCCGCGTCCAACGTCCCAGTTCTGCCATGCGTCCTCCCGAAGGTCGGCCCCAATGTACCGGTTCGTGAGACGGGGGCCGATCTCCTGACTCGATGGGAAGACTGGGCTCATGACCGGAGCCGCGCGCTACACCCACGGACACATGGCCGCCGTGCTGGCCTCCCATGCCAGCCGCACCGCCCAGAACTCCGCCGCTCACCTGCTGCCACACCTCCAGCCGGGTCAGCGGGTCCTGGATGTCGGCTGTGGTCCTGCCACCATCACCGCAGACCTGGCGGAACTCGTCGCGCCCGGTGAGGTCATTGGGCTGGACAATGCCGAGGAGGCCCTGGATGCGGCGCGAGCCACCCTGCGGGATCGGGGAGTCGACGGCGTGCAACTCGTCCGGGGGGATGTGTACGAGCTGCTCTGGCCCGACGAGTACTTCGACGTCGTCCACGCCCACCAGGTCCTCCAGCACCTGCCCGATCCGGTCGCGGCGCTGAAGGAGATGCTGTGGGTGACGAGGCCGGGCGGCATCGTCGCGGTCCGTGACGCGATCTACTCCGCCATGACCTGGTACCCCCAGTACGAGGGCATGCGTGCCTGGCAGGAGATCTACATCGCCACGGCGCGGGCCAACGGCGGCGAACCGGATGCTGGCAGTCACCTCAAGGCCTGGTGCCGGGAGGCCGGATTCGACGAGGTCACCGCGTCAGCCAGCACATGGTGCTACAGCACCGACGAGGAGCGGTCGTGGTGGGCGGAGACCTGGGCGCAACGCTGCCTCACCTCGTTCGGCCCCCGCGCCGTCGAACTGGGGCTGGCAAGCCACACCGATCTGGAGTGTATGGCCGCCGACTGGCGCCGCTGGGGCGAGGACCGGGACGGCTGGTTCGCCGTCGTCCACGGCGAGGTGCTGGCCCGGGCTGAGTGAGGCTGGGGGCAGCAGGGGAACAGCCCACATGGCTGACTCCGTGGTTCGGCCTTGTAGGGTCGCGATCACCGGGGAAGCCCCGTATCCGGGTCGTGGAGCGGGTCGAAGTCCAACGGGCCGCCTGTCGCGGTCAATTCCGCGTGGACCCGGTCCAGGAGTTCGTCCAGTTCTTCAGGCGCGATCTCGTGGATGTTCTCGCTTTCGGTGTCGGAATTCGTGGAGCTCATCTCTCCTCCAGGGGCAGTCTCGTCATCACGGTGAGCCGCCGTTGAAACCCACGCACCGACCGAGCCATTGGGTGAACTCTTCCAATGTCAGTGAGACAGCATGTTCGTCCTCTCGCCGTGTGCCACCCCGAGAGCCCAGAGCACGGATCGCTCGAGCCGCCTCGGACTGGTCCACGTCGAGTTCAACCCCGTTCAGTTCGAGGAACACCACGGTGCTGAGCCAGGCCAGCCGCTTGTTCCCGTCATTGAAGGCTTGAGCCTCGGCGATCCCGTAGGCCAGTCGTGCCGCCTTCTCGATCAGCGTCGGGAAGGCTTCTTGGTTCCCGAAACCGGCGAAAGGTGCGGCCACGGCTGCCTCCAGCAGACCCCTGTCCCGCAAGGATCCAGCGTTGATCTCCGTCTCGTGGATCTGAAGACAGAGATCAACGCTGATGACGACCGTCACTCGGCCAGGAGAGCCAAGGTGTGGCTCCACCGTCGGCTGGCCCTGGCGGCCAACTCAAGCACTGTCTCAGAGTCCGGCTCCCGGTGAGACAGAGGCGGCTTCTTGGGGCCCTCCCCTCGCAGGGACTGCGCGGTGAACTCCCGGAGCATCGACTCGTGGGTCACCTCGGCGGTGCATCGCGCGCTCTCGGGCAGGTCACCGCGGGCCTCGAGCCACGGAGACTCGCGATGTGTCATGTCGATCAACTCATTTCCTGTCCATGCGCGGTAATGATCGACGACGGCATCGATCCTCGCGCGCTGCTCAGCGCTCAGGTCGGAAGGTCCGTTGACGCGGCCGCACAAACGCACAGCGGGCACGACAGGGCCCATGGTCCAGGCCTCGATCCGGTCATCGAACATGGGGACCCCATCCCAGGCCAGCGACCAGGCCTGCACGTAGTACAGCCACTTCTGGTACTGCACCTCACCCAGTGGGCGGTGCTTCTCGTTGATGTACTTGAGGACGTCCAACGCCGTGGTCATGCTTGCCCACCTCCTTCATGTGGCCACATCCAATGTTGGGTCCATGGTATGTCACAGGTGCGACGGGGAGAAGCACCGCACAGGAAAGGGGGCTCCCGCAGCAGCTGCGGAAGCCCCCTCGTGGCGTCGATCAGGAGATGCGCTCCTGGGTCTCGTTGCTGAACACGTGCACCGACGACGGATCGGCCGCGAGGCGGACGACGTCACCCTTGGCGGGCGACTGGCGGGCCGCGATGCGGGCGACGATCTGCTGGGCGCCGACGAGCTCGTCCTCGGCCAGCCCGGCCAGCGTGCCGTACAGGTAGGAGTCGGCGCCGAGCTCCTCGACCACGGCCACATCCAGGCCGATGCCGTTGCCGTCGGTCGCGACGTGCAGGGCCTCGGGGCGGATGCCGACGGTGAGGGTGGTCTCGCCGGGAGCGCGGTCCAGGACCTCGCGGGCGACCGGCACGACGTAGTCACCGATCTTGACGCCACCGTCGACGACGGTGCCCTCCATGAGGTTCATGGCGGGGGAGCCGATGAAGCCGGCCACGAAGAGGTTCTTCGGGGTGTCGTACAGGGCCAGCGGGGTGTCGACCTGCTGCAGGATGCCGTCCTTCATCACCGCGACGCGGTCACCCATCGTCATGGCCTCGACCTGGTCGTGCGTGACGTAGACGGTGGTGACGCCGAGACGACGCTGCAGAGCGGCGATCTGGGTGCGGGTGGAGACACGGAGCTTCGCGTCGAGGTTCGACAGCGGCTCATCCATGAGGAAGACCTGCGGCTGACGCACGATGGCGCGGCCCATGGCCACACGCTGACGCTGACCGCCCGAGAGGGCCTTCGGCTTGCGGGACAGGAAGTCCTCCAGGCCGAGAAGGTGGGCGGCCTCCTTGACGCGCTGGTCGCGCTCGGCCTTCGGCACGTTCTGCATCTTCAGGGCGAAGCCCATGTTGTCCGCCACAGTCATGTGGGGGTACAGAGCGTAGTTCTGGAAGACCATCGCGATGTCGCGGTCCTTCGGGGGAAGGTCGGTGACGTCACGGTCGCCGATGAAGATGTTGCCGGAGTTGACCTCCTCGAGGCCGGCGAGCATGCGCAGCGAGGTGGACTTGCCGCAACCCGACGGGCCGACGAGAACCATGAACTCGCCGTCGGCGATCTCGAGGTTGAGCTTGTTGACCGCTGCACGGTCGGAACCGGGGTAGACGCGCGAGGCTTCGCGGTAGCTGACGGTGGCCATGCCACATTCCTTTCCACGGGCAGGTACGTGCCCGACGATCCGTAGTGGTGGAAGGGTTCTTCCGATTGCCAAGGTTAACAGTTGGCCAATCGGTCCGGGAGCACCCCCCTGAGAATGATCGGCGGCGCCGTCGTGGTCGCGTACCATCGGCGAGGTGACCGAGGACAAGGATCGGAGCGAGAAGGCCGACACCACCGAGTGGTGGGAGGCCGAGGGCATGCCCTGGAAGCACAAGCCGGGCAAGGCGGACATCGCCTGCCTCAGCTGGTTCGGCGTGGCGACGGTGTACGGCCTCATCATGCTGCCACTGAGGGTGTGGCTGTTGGCACATGGCCCCGACGTGCTGGCGATGGTCGCGGGCAGCAGGTCCGGGGTGGCCGCCAGCGGCGCCCTCGCCTCCCAGGGGCGGATGGCCCACTGGCCCATCGTGCTCGTGATCGCCTGGATCACCAGCATCAAGCTGGACTGGATCTTCTGGTGGGCGGGCAAGCTCTGGGGACGGGGGATGATCGAGGTCTGGTCCGGCCAGAGCAAACGGGCCGCCAAGAGCTACGCCGTCGCCGAACGATGGGCGCGGGCCCTCGGCCCCCTCGGCTTCGTCATCGCCTACGTCCCGATCCCGCTGCCGATCATGCAGGTGGTGTTCGTCCTCGCAGGCGCCACCGGACTCAGCCTCAGACGATTCCTCATCTACGACTTCATCGCGAGCACCCTGTGGCTCTCCATCTACTTCCTGCTGGGCTGGCAGTTCGGTGAGCCGTTCGAGGCACTGCTCGAGGCCTACACCCGGGTGGCCAACTACATCGCCATCGCTCTCATCGTCGTGGTCGTGCTCGGCATCATGAAGCGCAAGGAGGAGAAGAAGGGCTGAGCGCCGTCACGGAGGTCGCGTAGCGGGTCGGGCTCATCCCGATGGTGGCCGAGAACTCGCGGGACAGATGCGCCTGGTCGGCGTAGCCCAACTCGGCGGCGAGGTCGCCCCACGACGTGGGACTCCCGGCGCGCGCCGCCTCTGCGGCGTCGATGAGGCGGTAACGACGGATCATCCACAGCGGAGTCACCCCCGCGTGTTGCCGGAACATCCGCTGGAGGGAGCGAGGGGAGGTCCCGACGGCATCCGCCAGGTCCGTCACACTCCGCACCGATCGGTCCTGCTGGATCCTGGCCGCGACACGGCCGCACTCCCGGGCCGCCGCGACCCGAACCGGATCGGCCCGCCGCAGTGTCGTCGCCAGCACCTCGCCCAGCAGCGACGCCCGGGCCCGGTCGTCCGGGGCAGCGACCATCGCCCCGACGAGTTCCGCCTCATCGACCGGCAGGACCGCCCTCATCGGCCGGATTCGATCGGTCAGGGTCGCGGCGTCCACGTCGAGGAAAGCCCCGAACGTCCCCGGCTCCAACTTCGCCGCCACGTTCCACCCCCGGCCACGCAGGCGACGGTGATCCACCCGGGTGGCCACCCCCACCACGGTCGCCTCGACGGTGTCGTCGTCCAGGCCCCGCGACGATCGGGGTCCCACGCTCAGGTTCGCGCAGGGGTGGGACAGGACGGGCTGGGTGAACTCCTCCCCGTCGTCGAGGTGCCAGGCGACCGCCCAGAACCACTGGACCAGGCCGACCATTTCCGGGGGCGGCTCGTACCGGACGAAGTCGACGCGCTGCCGCATCCGACCCGGGTCGAGGATGCCCCGGCTGTCCTGGGTGATCGCATCCGTCATCACCTCGCCACGATCCCGTACCCGTCGCGTTTGTTCAAGACACCGCCCTGCCGAACGGGAAGGCTGGGACCATGACGGACACCCTGGAACGACTCCCTCAGGTCCTCGACGCGTTGGCTGCGGTCGCCGCGAGCATCACCCCCGACCAGCTGACGGGCCCCACCCCCTGCGCCGACTTCGATGTCGCCGCGCTGCTGGGGCACGTCGTCGGCTGGTTGGAGAGCTTCGCCACCGGCTACGCCAGTCCCGACGGCGTGGCCCCGGCCGGGGACGCCGCCGAGGTGCGGGTGCAACCCGACGAGGCCGCCGCACGGATCCGACGGGCCTCCGCCACCCTGCTGGAGGCGGTGCGTGGCGGAGCGGCCGAGCGTCCCCTCGTCGTCGGTGGGGTGGGCATGCCCGGCGAGATGGCGTTGGCGTTGATCCTCGGCGAGTACCTGGCCCACGGTTGGGATCTCGCCGTCGCGACGGGGCAGTCATGGACCCCGGACGATGAGGCGCTCCGGCGATCCCGGGAGTTCCTCCAGACGATGGTGACCCCTGAATCCCGGGGCGGGGACTGGTTCGGTCCCGAGGTGCCCGTCGCCGCGGAGGCCCCGCAGCTCGACCGGTTCCTCGGATTCACCGGTCGCGACCCGGGGTGGCGGCGTCACTGAAAGATGCGACCCGCGGGCGTGTTCCCGGCCGAACGGCTGACAACTGGTTATGCTGCCCCTGTCTGATGGGGGATGGACATGGTTGACGAAGTCGTGGGGGCCGTCGTCGGAGAGTTCGGTGGGCTCCTCATACCAGTGCTGTGGCTCGTGGCTGCCCTCGTGGCCGCACTCCTGCTGCTCCAATGCGTCGTTGCCCTCAGGTCGGCGTCCCGCAGGCGCCGTGCCGGGGCCGACCTCGGGGTCCGGCTGCCCCGAGGGGTCAGGGCCCGCCCGGTCAAGGGAACCCGACGTGGTGGGTCGTTCGTGTTGAGCTATCCGTGCTGGAGGATGGCGCGCAAGGACGGCACCAGGAATCGCCGCTACCGCAACAACGAGGTCATCGAGGGCGTCTCGGTGTTGGAGTTGGGACGTTGGCGGCTCACCTCACGCTCCGTGTTCCGCTTCTACGACTTCGTCGTGGCGCTGCGGGAGCACGGGCACAGCATCGCCCTGTCCAGTGAGGAGGCGACGAAGATGCACCGGCTGGGGGAGCGGGCCCAGTGGGAATGGGTGCAGGCCACCAGCGGCGGACTGCACCGTCGCTTCGCCGACGATCCGACGCAGTTCGAGCAGTTCTGCGCCGAGCTCTACCGACGTCTGGGCTACGAGGTCGAGGTGACCCCTCCCGTCGCCGACGGCGGTTTCGACCTGAGCATGGTCCGACGGGGCGAGCGAACCCTCGTCGAGTGCAAGTGCTTCGGTCTGTCCCATCCCGTCGGCAGGCCTGTGCTGCAAAAGCTGTACGGCGCCAACGCGGTGGAACGGGCGGACCATCTGGTCCTCGTCACCACGGCGATCTTCACCCGCGAGGCCGTCGCCTACGCGCGGCAGGTGGGCATCGACCTGGTCGACGGCACCGCCCTGACCGCGCTGTGCAACCGGGTGTACGGCAGCCACCCGCCTACCCCCACCCCCACGACGAAGGACGCGCAGTTGACCCGGGAGGATCACCTGGCGAACATCCCCGCCGACATCCGGGGGCGTTACGCCGCGGCGTGAGTCAGCACGGCCACCAGGAAGCCGCTGTCAGGTGTGAAGGGACGCAGATCCCAGGTGGAGAAGGCCTGGTCCACCCGCAGTCCTGCCGTGCCCGCGTCGGTGAAGAAGTCCTCGAACTCGTAGCCGCGGCCCGCCCCGTAGCCGATGACGAGGCGCCCCTCGGCGGCGAGGTGCGTGCCCAGACGTCGCAGCACCTCGACGCGGGTCGAGGGGGCGAGGAAGCCCATCACGTTGCCGGCGCTGAAGATGAGGTCGAAGCCCTCGGTGATGCCGTGGGCGGACAGGTCCAGCTCGGCGAGATCGCCGACGACATAGGTCGGGCCGGGATGATCCTGCTCGGCGGCCTCGATGAGCACCGGGTCGAGGTCGACCCCCACCACCTGGTGACCCCGCTCGTGCAGCCAACCGCAGTGACGGCCCGGGCCGCACCCGGCGTCGAGGATACGTGAACCCCTGGCGGTCATCGCGTCGATGAGCCGGGCCTCCCCGTACAGGTCGTGCCCGGCGGCCTCCATGTTCTTGAATCGCTGGATGTAGCGGTGGGAATGGTCCGGATCGGCCGCGATCATGCGGGCCCACTGGCTCGGCTCAGGCGTCATGACCCGTCATTGTGCCGTGATGCCCCGTCCCTGTCGAACGGGGTGGGGCGTGGTTGGAGCCCCCGGAGGGAGTCGAACCCTCGACCACTCGCTTACAAGGCGAGCGCTCTGGCCGCTGAGCTACGGAGGCAGGCGCTGCCCGACACCCTACACGCCGGAGGCCGCGACGAACATCTGGCCGTGCCCCGTCGCCAGGACCGACTCGTGGGCAGGGATGAACGCGGCCCCTCCCGGGCGCAGCACCGAGGTGCTGTCATCGCCGCTCAACCGGAACTCGCCGGAGGTGACCAGGCCGACCCGGGCGGAGTCGTCGCGAGGGACCGGGAGCTGGCGATCCGAGGTCGGCTGCAGCAGCCACAGCTCGAACTCCTCGAACCGCGACGGGTAGACGTAGGTGCCGTCCGAGCCGTGCGCGATGTCGACCTCGATGGGGACCGGCGCGAAGCTCACCACCTGCAGCAGGGCGTCCACGTCGATGTGCTTGGTGGTGAGGCCACCCCGCAGGACGTTGTCCGAGTTCGCCATGACCTCGACGCAGGTGCCCCGCAGGTAGCTGTGCATGATGCCGGGGGACAGGGTCAGCGACTGTCCCGGCTCGAGGGAGAAATGGTTGAGCAGGAGCGCCGCGAGGATCCCCGGATCCGAGGGGTGGGATTCGTCGATCTCGACGGCGGTGCGGGCGAAGACCCCGAGCTCGCCCGGGGCGTCGAGGTGGCTCACGGCCTTCGCGAGCACCTCGTCGACGACGTGGCGGCGTTCTCCCAGGCTCAGCACCTCCAGGAACACCTCCTGCAGTGCGGGGGCGCCGTCGCGTTCCCGGAGCGGACGGATGAGGGAGGCCAGCACATCCCCCACCCCCAACGCCTCGAACAGGTCAGCGGTGCGACGTGGGTCACGGAAACCGACGAGGGCCTCGAACGGGGTCAGGGCGACGATGGTCTCCGGCTTGGGCCAGTCGTCCTTGAAGGATCGTTCCGCGCTGGTCAGCGGCACCCCCAGCAGCGACTCCCTGGCATGGCCGGCGCAGGCCTGCTGCCTCGACGGATGAGCCTGCAGGCTGAGAGGGGTCCGCGCCGACAGCAGCTTGACGAGGAAGGGCAGCCGGTTGCCGAAGGATTCCCGGCAGGCCGAACCGAGGTACTCGGGATGCTGGGCGAGGTGCTCGCCCAGGCTCAGGCCGTCGGGGGTGGGGGAGTCCCCGAACGGATGGGCGCCGAACCACTGCTCGGCCCAGGGGTTTCCATCACTCTCCAGGCCCAGCAGATGGGCGATCGCGTCGGTCGTGCCCCAGTCGTAGCTCTGGCGCACTCCGCAGAGTTCAAGCATCTGGTTCCCTCCGTGGCGTCTGGGAGATCCCGCCGGAAAACCAGCTGTGACGATCCTCGTGACGATCCCCGTGTGGCGTGATCCCTGCCTCCAGTCAACCCGGAACCCGGGGGCTTCTCAAGTCGGCTGACCCGCCGAATCGGTAGGGCCTTGTGAACCCGAATCACACTGCTGTGATTCTCCGGGCGGATCGTGGCGTAGGCTGGTCACATGACCCAGGCCGCCATGACCACACCCCTCGACGAGCGCGACGCAGCCATGCTGGACTTCGAGGAACGGTGGTTCACCCTGGACGTCCCGAAGGAACAGGCGATCATGGAGCGGTTCGGCTGCTCCGCCACCCGCTACTACCAGCGCCTCAACGATCTCCTCGACGATCCTGCAGCCCTCGGCTACAAGCCCCTGCTCGTCAAGCGGTTGCGCCGCCAGCGAGCCCAGCGCCAGGCCGCCCGGTCCGCGCGCCGCCTCCACGCGTGAGCAATCCCTGCCACTGCGACACGGGTCGCCCCTTCGACACGTGCTGCGGCCCCATCCTCGACGGCTCGCGCCCGGCCGCGACCGCCGTCGCCCTCATGCGGTCCCGGTACACGGCCTTCGTGCTCTGCGACGAGGCCTACCTGCGTTCCAGCTGGTACCCGGGGACCCGCCCGGACCGGATCGAGTTCGGCGGGGCGCGGTGGACCGGGCTGGTGATCAAGGACCGGGTGGACGGTCGGGCCTGGGACCAGGTCGGGACGGTTGGTTTCGTGGCCCACTACGAGGAGGACGGTGAGGCCAGGGTTCTCGAGGAGGTCAGCTGTTTCATCCAGGTGGATCAGCGCTGGTACTACCTGGAGGGCACCCATGACCAGTCCTCGGCCCTGGAGGTGTTGCGAGGATCCAGGCGATCATCGACGAGGAACTCGCCGGAATGCGACACGCGCTCGTGAGGCTTCCCGACTGAGGATGGTCCGCAGTTCCCGCAGTCCGTCACGCAGTGGCCGCGTGGGGAGGCTGCGGTAGCCGCCCTCGGTCAGCCCAGCCTGCACCTCGAAATGGTTCGCGGCCGCGCGATCCCCGGTTCTGAGCCACGACCACGCCATCGTCGCGAGGTAGGCGGGGATGAAGGGCAGCCCGAGGCAGTAGGCGTACTGCCAGGCGTGCTCCGACTCGTGCCCCACCACCGCGGGATTGGCGGCGACCAGATCGTCGAGGCCCTGGCGGGGGATGAGCACCACCGAGCCGATGGTGATCGCCCCGGCGGGCAGGGGGACGTGGGCGTGCTCGGCCCAGATGAGGCCGTCACGGACCCGCAGCCTGCCGCGGGTCAGGGCCGCGATGACCAACCCCAGCGGGGTGCTGAGGTTCACCAGGTTCGCCGCGTTGCGCAACCAGATCATGGGTTCACTCCTCTTGGTCAGTGCCTCGACCGGTGACGACGTCGGGCCGCGCGTCGGGCCCGGGCCGCGGTGCTGCGGCGGGGTGCATCGGCGTCGCGGGAGCGACGTTCCAGCTTCCTGTCGATCGCATCGGCGAGGGTCTCCCCGGGCCACTTCCCCATGGGTTCCCGTCGAATGCTCCCGGGCTCGCCGTCCTCACCACGACGCAGCTCGGCGGCCACGCGATGACGGTAGGCCTTCTCCAGACGACGTCGCTTCAGCGGGATGTTGCGTCGTGACGACTTCTGGTTCTCGCCCCACGAATCCACCCGGGACCGCCGATCCCGTGCCTTCTTCTCCGCGGGGGTGTGCCGCCTCGTCATGATCGGATGGTACTGCTCGTCCGGTTGCGTGACACGTTGCCGATCTGCGGTTCGTTGACGCGGGGTGTTGGCACTCCTTGCTGTGAGTGCTAACTTGGGTGCTGGCACTCGCCCCATGTGAGTGCCAGCGGAAGACTGGTGAGGTCCCTCGGGCCGTCCGTCGCGGGCACCGTGCCTTCCACCCGAACTGTGAACAGGACTCCGGGGCCCGTCCCCGGCTGGACGGGAGGACTCCCGAAACACCATGGCAAAGCTCATTGAATTCAACGAAGAGGCCCGCCGCGGCCTCGAACGGGGCATGAACACCCTCGCCGACGCGGTGAAGGTCACCCTCGGCCCCAAGGGGCGCAACGTCGTGCTCGAGAAGAAGTGGGGCGCCCCCACCATCACCAACGACGGCGTCTCCATCGCCAAGGAGATCGAGCTGGACGACCCCTACGAGAAGATCGGCGCCGAGCTGGTCAAGGAGGTCGCCAAGAAGACCGACGACGTCGCCGGCGACGGCACCACCACCGCCACCGTCGTGGCCCAGGCGATGGTCCGTGAGGGCCTGCGCAACGTGACCGCGGGCGGCAACCCCATCGCCATCAAGAAGGGCATCGAGACCGCCGTCGAGGCCATCGCCGCCGAGCTGTCGGCCATGGCCATCGACGTCGAGACCAAGGAGCAGATCGCGGCCACCGCGTCCATCTCCGCCGCTGACCCCACCGTCGGCGAGATCATCGCCGAGGCGATGGACAAGGTCGGCAAGGAGGGCGTCATCACTGTCGAGGAGTCCAACACCTTCGGGCTGGACCTCGAGCTCACCGAGGGCATGCGCTTCGACAAGGGCTACATCTCCCCGTACTTCGTCACCGACGCGGAGCGGATGGAGGCCACCCTCGACGACGCCTACGTGCTCATCGTCAACTCCAAGATCTCCTCGCTCAAGGACCTCCTGCCGGTGCTGGAGAAGGTCATGCAGTCCGGCAAGCCGCTGCTGGTCGTGGCCGAGGACGTCGAGGGCGAGGCCCTCGCCGGTCTGATCGTCAACAAGATCCGCGGCACCTTCAAGTCCATCGCCGTCAAGGCCCCGGGCTTCGGTGACCGCCGCAAGGCCATGCTCGCCGACATCGCGATCCTCACCGGCGGCCAGGTCGTCTCCGAGGAGGTCGGTCTGTCCCTCGACGGCGTCACCCTCGACCTGCTGGGCACCGCCCGCCAGGTCATCGTGACCAAGGACGAGTGCACCATCGTCGACGGCGGTGGCGAGCAGGCCCAGATCGAGGGTCGCGTCGCGCAGATCCGCAAGGAGATCGAGAACTCCGACTCCGAGTACGACCGTGAGAAGCTGCAGGAGCGCCTCGCCAAGCTCGCGGGCGGTGTGGCCGTCATCAAGGTCGGTGCCGCCACCGAGGTGGAGCTCAAGGAGCGCAAGCACCGCATCGAGGATGCCGTGCGCAACGCCAAGGCCGCCGTCGAGGAGGGCATCGTCCCCGGTGGTGGTGTCGCGCTGCTTCAGGCCGCGAAGGCCGCGAAGATCGAGGGGCTCTCCGACGACGAGCAGGTCGGTGCCGCCATCGTGCTGGCCGCTGCCCAGGCCCCGCTGCGTCAGATCGCACTCAACGCCGGTCTCGAGGGCGGCGTCGTGGCGGAGAAGGTCGCCGGGCTCGAGAAGGGGCACGGCCTCAACGCCGCGACCGGCGAGTACGTCAACATGGTCGACGCTGGGATCATCGATCCGGCCAAGGTGACCCGTTCCGCGCTGCAGAACGCGGCCTCCATCGCGGCCCTGTTCCTCACCACCGAGGCCGTCATCGCGGACAAGCCTGAGAAGGCTCCCGCGGCTGGCGCCCCCGGCATGGACGAGATGGGCGGCATGGGCGGCTTCTGATCCGCATCCGTTCGCGACGGGGTGGCTCCGGTTCTCCGGGCCACCCCGTCGTCGTTGCTGGTCCCCTTCCTGCCGTTCGTGTGTTTCGTCGCCCTGGTTCTCAAGTTCAAGGCATTATTCACGACCTTCTTCTCCGCTGGTCGAGCCGGACCGCGCGCGCCAGCGCGCCGTCCGTGTCGAGACCGCTGACACACGGTGCAGGAACTCGAGTTGAACGGAAGCCCCACGGAGGTCTCGACACGGGTCCTCCGCAGGCTCCGGACCCTGCTCGACCAGCGGTGGAGAGGACGGCGCTGGAGCCAAAATGAGCAAC
>NZ_RQYT01000033.1 GCF_003932785.1 Arachnia propionica
CCACCAACCTCCACGACCCAACCGGCCTCCAACCCATCACCACAGAACAACTCGACGCCTACCGCAAAGCCAACTCCCCCAAATGGGGCACCGCACTCGCCATCGCCGCAGGCATCGGACTGGCCTTCGTCCCCGGCGCCCAAGGCTTCGCCGCAGCCCTCTTCGCCGGAGCAGTCCTCGGAGGCGGAGCCAGCCTCATCGACCAAGCCTGCAGCGGCTACCCCATCAACCCGCAACAAGTCGTAACAGACGCCCTCTGGGGAGTGGCAGGCGGAGCAGCGGGCTGGGGCCTCGGCAAAGCCTTCCAATGGGCAGCCAAAACCCCATTGGGACAAAGCGCCATAGGCTGGGCAAGGCAACAGGCCAACAAAGTGCCGGTCCTCCGCGATGTCATCCACCGACTCGGGCCGAACGGAAGACCATCCCGACCCGGGGCAGTGGACCTGGCTTCACCTCAACGGAGAACACATATCCTCGACGGAGACGCTACCGGCGGCGGGCATCGATGGCCCGGATTACCGGGGAAGACGCCATTCCCGCGTCACTGGAGCGACGACAGAATCATGGAGACCATCAGCGAAATCGCCACGGATCCTGCAGCATATGTACGGAACCAGACGGGCCCCCCGAACTCATTGACCACCAATGCAGGATCTCCTGCAGTACACGTTATGGAGTCAACCAAAGAAGGAGTCCCGATCAGAGTCATCACAAAACCGCTATCAAATGATGGGATCGTCACTGGGTTCCCAACCAAGTGGCCGCCCGTGAGAGCAACCCCAGGAGAGCTGGCACTCAGAAATGAACTCGCACTCGCAACCTCAAAAGTTGGGGAAGAATGAGATGATCTTCACGCAGTGGCGAGAGAGGAGAGGCCAGGCCAAGCGGCGCCGCCATTTATATGAAGAGGTCCGCAAGATTTGCCATCGATACAAAGGTCATTGGCCCCCTTATGTAGCACCACTAATCGAAGAAACATTCCTCCACGGAGAAGAAGGCATTGCCCTGGAGACGATCATATCGTGGCTCCATGAAACAAATATTGACCCCACCAAGGAAGAAAAGCAGGCGATAACGGAACTGGCTCGGCTGATAAACCTTCCGGAGGACGCCATCTATTTCACTCCAGAGTCTTCAACAAACAAACCAAGAACACAAAATCCCGGTCACCCCGAACCGGAGTTGACCCAAGTTCGACAGACCCTGCTGACACACTTCCATGAACTATTGAAGGCGCGCATGAAATCGCTCGATGCTTTCCAGAGGAAAAGGACATGACACTCTACGCAGCCCTTCCCGAGTACCGACACGTGGCCCTCGAGGAGAGCTACGTTCTCGGCATCACCATGACTCCGTATCGACTGGACTTCCAGCTGGAGCTGGTGGTGAAGCGGGAGCATCCGCTCTTCCGGGAGCCATGCGGCGGCGAAGTCTACTCTCCGGTCCACGGAACACTGCGGTTCGATCCACTGAAGGAGATTTCATGGGAGAGCGGAGGCCCCCCTGCCATTGACGCCGACGGCTCCAAGGACTACGGCAATTTGGAAGTGCTGGCCTGGGGAGGAAGCTACTACCGTTTCGAAGGTGGCTTCGGGACGATCAAACTTCGAGCCAACCGACCCACCCTCATATATCACGATTAGGGCCTGACTTTGCTCATTTAGTGCGTTCCTTGGATGGCGTGGAGCCAGGTCAGTCATGTTTGGGGGAGGGGGTCTTCGGCGGTGATGATGTGGTTGCCGGCTTGGATGGTGATGGTGCGGAGCGGCGGAGGGTGTTGACGAGGTGTCGGATGCTGACTTTGGTGCGTGTCTCGAGCCAGCGGGCGATGGCCAGGGCTGCGAAGACGATGGTGAGGTGAGCGTTTTTGGAGTCTCGTTTGTGGTGGTAGATCGGGCGGGCGGCCAGGTCACTTTTCGACATTCGGAATGATTTCTCGATCTGCCAGAGTTGGTGGTAGGCGTTGATCACGAAGTCCGGGGTGGGGTCAGGAAGGTTGGTGATGTAGCCCTTCCAGCCTGCCAGGGCACGGGCCTTGGCCTCGAGGGCCCGGTTGATGCTGGTGGTGGCTTCCTTGACCTGGAGGAAACGGTTCCGCTTGGGTGTGGTCCTGCCCGCCAGGATGTCCTCCGCCTTACGGATCTGCTCATCGATGCCCTTGACAGCGCGGCGGGCCCGGCTGCTGCGGTACTGGTACCAGATCATCTCCGGACTCTGGGACGTCTTGGGGCCGCGGGCCCAACGTTGTTCAACGACCAGGTGATCCTCAGGCTCCTGCCTGGAGCACTAATGGCGTGGTTAGGATGGTGGGGTGAGCCCGGTTCTACGGAAGGTGAGGACGCGTCGAGGGCGACGGTTCAACACATCCCGCTCGACGATTGGCCAGGAGGGGAGATATGGAACAAACCACAAGAGAGGCTATCGAGTTTCCTTGGATGAGATCTCAACTCATTGATGCAGTGAGATCTCTTAGCGATCCTGTACATCAACGCACCAAATGGGGCCACTACGACCCCATGGAGCACTACTATGACAACCTCGATATCAACATCCACATCCTCTACGACGACTTCAGGGTTCTCCCGAACCCAGAGAAGAGTATTGCCTCCCTGATCTACGAATCCGAGGTTCTGCCTCTCAAGGCACTCGACGAGATCCTCGGCCCCCTGATCAAGGACCTTGGCGATGCACCCGACCACGTCTACCTGGATGACCCTCGCTGGCCAGCTGTGATCCACGCCGCTGCCGACGCACTGGCGGCCATGGAAGCCAATGAGCCCCGGGACGGAGCCCACCAACCCAAGTAGCCCGCCGTCGACAATGCCGACATCAGGTGCTGCTCCCCATTCAGGCTGGCCTTGTCACAAGCGACAGACGACCAATCAGCCGCACACGCCGCGGACGTCCCCCGCGAACACCAGCGGGCGGGTGGCGGAGCACAGGGTCGGTGCGACCAGCGTCGCCTCGTCGGCCCTCAACGCCGGGGAGACCCCCCAGGCACGCTCGGCACCGAGCAACGACTCCAGTGCTGAGGGTGCCCTGACTGTCTCCACCACGGTGTCGTCCGGGTTGAGACCAGCCGTCGTTGCGGCGTGCCGGAAGAACTCCTCCCTGCCCATCACCTGGTCGATGAGGCCCTTGGCCACCGCATCGTCAGCCGTGAAAACTGCCGCCCCGAACCCCCGGATGGTCTCCTCAGGGATGTTGCGGTGTTTGCTGACGTGCTGCACGAAGTGGTTGTACTCCCCGTCGACGAGTGCCTGGAGGCTGGCGATCTCCTCCTCGGTGGCGGATCGATACGGGTTGCCGAGGTCCTTGGAGCTGCCGGCGGTGATGTAGCGCTGGGTGATCCCTCCAGTGGTGGTCACCCCTGGGGTGGTGAGGGTGCTCCCGAGGGCGACGACGTCACGGTATTCGGTGAACGGCCCCATCATCACACCGATGCTCCCGATCGTCGATCCGTGATCGGCGGTGACCTCCGTGGCGGAGACCATCGAGTAGACCCCACCGGATGCGGACAGGCCCTCGACGTGGACGAGGACGGGCAGTCCCGTGCGAGCCCGGTAGCGCTCCACCGCGTCGCTGATCGCTCGGGACCCGGTGACGGAGCCGCCCGGCGAGTTGATGAGCAGGACCACCCCGGCGGCATCGTCGGCCGTCAGCTCGTCGAGCTGCTGCGCGATCTCGTAGCCGTAGGTTCCCGACGCGAGCAGCCCGCCCTCCCCCGGGGAGGTGAGGATCGTGCCGGAGACGGTGATGGCGCGCAGGCGCCCCTTGGCTCCCGCCGCACCCCACAAGGGACTCAGCGAGGTGCTGGCGCCGTCGGGGGTGATGCCCCGCACCAGGATCCCAGCCATGGCGATGGCGAACAGCCCGGACACGATCGACAGCACCACCGCCCCGAGCATGAGGCCCAGGCCGATGCCCGTGCCCAGGCCGAACCCGGAGCGGAACCCCGGGGTCCGGTTGGCGACGGCAGGGGCATACGGCCGTGGCGGCGGGAGGTAGGGAGAGTTTGACTGGGGCTCCTCCGAATGGCTCATGGCCCCAGTCAATCACGCCGAAGCGACGCCCGCTGGGATTAGGACGGCGGGTTCTCCCCATCGCCCGGCGGGCGCTTGCGCCATCCCTCGCCGCCGAGCTGCCACGGGTGCGAGCCCTCGAGCGGGCGGTAGTTCACCCCGCCTGCAGCCAACCGTTCCAGATGACCCTCCAGACGCACCTTGAACTCATCGACGTCGCGGCCCTCGGGATCGCTCCAGGCCACCTCGGCGAGAGCACAGCCGCGCGGCCACGCCGAATACTGGACGTGACGGTAGTTCTGCAGGAACTCGGACCACAGCTGGAACTGGGTGCCCAGCACCCGAGCCGCTCCCTCGGGGGACAGCCCCTCCGTCGGGTCGAAGGAGAGGGCCTTCTGCCAGGTGGTGATGGCCCACTGGGCGTAGGGCTCCTGCGGATCAGCGGACTGGTAGAAGTCGTAGTAGGTGTGGCTGGAGGGACTCATGATGACCTTCATCCCGTCCTCAGCGGCCTTCCCACCGATCTCCGCTCCGCGCCAGCAGTGGCAGATCATGCCCTCGACAATCCCGTCGGCGACGACCTCGTCCCAACCGATGGGGGTGACGCCGCGCTCGTTGAGCCAGTCCCTCATGTGGAGGGTGAACCAGCGCTGGATGTCAGCCACGTTCTCGACACCGAAGGACTTCGCACGCTCGGCCACCTCCTCGGAGGCCACCCAGTGGGTGGTCGGCACCTCGTCGCCACCGATGTGGACGTGTCGGGCCCCCGTCGCCTCAATCACCTGCTCCCAGATGCCGTGGACGAAGTCCATGACCTCGTCGGAGAAGTTGAGCACGTTGTGGTGGATCTCCGGGTAGTGGGCCACGCCGTCAAGCGCCGAGGGATCCGTGGCGAACTCAGGGTAGGCGGCCAGGAGGGCCGTCACGTGACCGGGGAAGTCCAGTTCAGGCACGGTCTCGATGCCGAGTGAGCGGGCATAGTCGGCGATGACCCGGATCTGGTCCAGCGTGTAGTACCCACCGTGCGGGGTCCCGTCGTCGCCCCAGAACCGGTTGGAGGTCTTGGTGCGCCAGGAGGCCACCTCCGCCAGGCGGGGATACTCATCCCAGGCCACCCGCCAACCCTGGTCGTCCGAGAGGTGCAGATGCAGGATGTTCAGCTTGTGGCGGGCCATCCAGTTGATGAAGTCCAACACGTCGTGAACTGGCAGGAAGTGACGCGACGGGTCGAGCATGGCACCCCGCCACGCGAAGCGGGGGGAGTCCTCGATGCGCGCCGCCACCAGGGGAACCGCCACCCCGAGCGGCGCGGTGAAGATCTCCGCCGGCGCCAGCTGCAGGAGGGTCTGCGCAGCCCAACCCGCGCCGCGCGGGGATCCTGCGACGATCGTGACCCGATCGGCGGTGACGTCGAGCCGGTACCCCTCCTCGGGCAGGTCGGAATCGAGGCCGACCTCGATCTCCCCCGAAGGGGCGATCGGCAGTGGCAGCCCCGTCGTCAGGCCCAGGGCCCGCTGCACGGCCTGCGCAGCCGACTCGGCCTCGGGACCGGAGGCCACGATCCGTGTGTTGCGGTCCAGCGTGAGACCCGTCCCTCCGAACTCGGCGGAGGTCGGGGCGGGTAGCAGTGCGGTCAAGATTCGACTCCTTCGTCATTGGGGATGATGGCTGAGGCTTCCAGGATCAGGACCTGATCCGGGTGGAGGGTAGGGGCAGTGACCCCCACGGCTTGCAGGACCGCCCCCGTGGCCTCGATCCCCGAGGCCAGCCACGGGGGCGCGATGAACCCGGCCGGGAGTCGGCCGGGATGGTTGGCCCGGACGCGGTAGCGGAGGTCGGCTTGCAGGCCGGGGAACCTGACCCGGCCCGCCACCTCGTCGGGTCCGGAACCGATGCTCGCGATGGAGTACAGGGCGCGACGACGATCCGGCGCGACAACCCCGTGCAGCCACAGCGGGCCCTGGCCCACGACCTCACGGACCATGTCGCCGCCGAGGATGAGCCCCCGCTCGACCTTGAACCAGTCGAACCAGTCCTTGAGTTCCGCCAGCTCCTCCTCGGTGGCCTCCGTCAGGTCCCATTCCACCCCGAGATGCCCCCAGATGGCGGTCCCGGCCCGGAAACTGAGGTCGTGCTCCCTGGAGGTGGTCTGGCTGCGTCCTGACGCCACATGGCTGCCGAGGCACTCGGGGGGCATGAGCTGCATGGTCCATCGGAGCATGTGTTGCCGCTCAAGCGGATCGATGCAGTCCGAGACCCAGAAACGCTGGACGTGGCGGGCCATCTCGAGGTCTATCCGGGCCCCACCCGAGGCACAGCTCTCGATCTCGAGGCCGGGGTGATCCCTGCGGAGACGATCCATGATCTCCAACGCCGCGGCGACCTGCCGCCCGTTGACGGCGCGTCCGCCACTGGCCTGGCTTCCTGCATCGAAGGTGTCGCGGTTGTGATCCCACTTGATGTAGTCGAGACGGTACTCCCGCACGAGGGCGTCCATGCGCGACCAGACGAGATCCCGGGCCTCGTCGATGGTGAGGTCCAGCACCTGCTGACGGCGCCACGGCAAGGGCCATTCCTCGTGCGCCGCCAGGATCCACTCGGGGTGCTCCCTCGCGAGTTCGGAATCGGGGTTGACCATCTCGGGTTCGAACCACAGCCCGAACTGCATGCCGAGCCCCCGCACGTGATCGACGAGGGGATGCAGGCCGTCGGGCCACACGGTTGGGTCGACCGCCCAGTCCCCGAGCCCCGCGGCGTCGTCGCGCCGCCCGAGGAACCAGCCGTCGTCGAGCACGTAGCGTTCCACCCCGATCGCGGCGGCGGCGTCGGCCAGTTCCAAGAGTTTCGGCAGGGTGTGGTCGAAACCCACCGCCTCCCACACGTTGAGCGTGACGGGACGCCTGGCATCGGGGGTGCCGGGCAGGGCCCGCACCCAGGCGTGGAAGCGACGCGCCGCCTCGTCGAGACCCTCGCCGTGGGTGAACCGGAGCACGGGTCCGGTGTGGGTCTCGCCCGGTTGGAGGCTCACCTCACCGGGATGGAGGGAATCCCCGCCCCCCAGTACCTGGTGGCCACCGGCCAGGCGCTCGACGTAGGTCCGGGAGTTGCCTCCCGTACCGATGTGAAGGCCCCACACCCGTCCGTGTCGGAACCCGAACCCCTGCCGGCCACACAGCATGACGGTCGGCGAGTCGAAACCGGGGCGCCCTCGCCGTTGCTCCCTCAGATGCGCACCGACGGTCACTGCCCGCCGTTGCGGGGCCCGTTCCCGGGTCCACCGTCCGGTGAAGTCGAGGAGTTCATCCGCCTCCAGCGGGACCGGGAGCGCCAGGTTCAGGGCGACGAGGTCGTAACGGTCCGCTCCGGTGTTCGTGACGGAGGCTTGCGCCTCAACCACTCCCCCGGCCGCGATCCGCAGGATCACGCTGGCCGTGAGGCCGCAATGGGGGTCCTCCAGATCGAAGACAGCCTCGTTGCCTCCCTCGACGGTGGTTCCCACCTCGACGGGACTCCCGTCGACGTGGACCGCGACCGTCCGGAGCCTCGGCGACCAGCACGTCCCGTCGGGTCGGTGGCCGCTGATCCCCGGCTGTCCCGTCCACCCCGTCCACACGGCGGGCAGCACTCCCGCCTCCAGCGGGATGTCGGGAACGTTGTCGACGTAGGCCCTCGCGAGGAGCTGCCCCGCGGACGCGAGGTCCGCGTCGTCCATCGCGCCCCAGTCCTCTCCCCAGTGCAGCACGGCTGGGAGCCCCGAGTCGCCCACGTCGATGAGGACGGCGGTCCCACCGCCACGCAGGTGGACGGTCCAGGCTTCGGGCATCGAGTGTCTCCTTGGGTTGTGGTCAGGCCGGGCCGGTGGAGCCGCGGATGATGAGTTCCGGTTGCAGGATGAGGGGGCCCGAGGGCGGGGTGCCGTCGATCTCGGCGAGGATGCGTTCCGTCGCCGCGATCGCGAGCTCCCGCCACGGGTTGGTGAGGGTGGTGAGCGCGGGTGTCGTCACGCGGGAGATGGCCGCGTCGTCGAAGCCCACGAGCTTCACGTCACCGGGGACCTGGACACCGTTCTCGGTGAGAACCGCCAGTGCGGCGGCAGCCATGTGGTCGGAGGCCACGAACAGTCCGTCGAACTCCACCCCCGAGTTGAGCAGCTCGAGGGCTGCGGTGCGTCCCGAGTCGGGATCGTAGTTGCCGTGCAGGACGGCCACGGGCTCGAGCCCTGCGTCAGCCAGGGCCGCACGGAAGCCCGTGGAACGCTCCCTCGCGGAGGCGATGTCCATGTGTCCCGAGATGGTGGCGATGCGACGGCATCCCCGTTCGACGAGGTGCGCACCGGCCGCCCTGCCCCCGGCCACGTTGTCCACGTCGACAAATCGTTCCGCGACGGAGAAGCCGCCGTCCTCTCGGGGCTGCGCCGCCGGTCGGCCCAGGAACACGCAGGGTCGACCGACCCGCTCCAGCAGGCTCGGCAGTTGGTCCTCGTCATGGTGGGAGACGACGAGGACCGCGTCCACATGGCCACCGACGAGGTACTCCTCCAGTTTGCGGCGGAAACTGCCGTAGGACAGGTAGAGCGCCATGTGCTGGTCGGTGTCCTCGAGCCGTTCGGCCACCGCGGCGACGGAGATGGAGAAGAAGGGATCGTGGAAGACGCGTCGGTGCGGTTCCGAGACGATGACTGCGATGGTGTTGGACCGCCGGAGCGCCAGCGATCTCGCTGCCTGGTTGGGCACGTAGCCGAGTTCCTGAATGGCCGCCTCGATGGCCTGCTGGGCCTGGGCGCTGACCCGATGTCCCCCACGGACGGCCCTCGACACAGTCGCCCGGGACACGCCCGCGACCCGTGCGACGTCGTCCAACGTCGGAGCCGGATTCCTTGCCGTCATTGCCACCTCCATCCGACGTGTGGGAGCGCTCCCAGGAGCCAAGAATCGCGTGATCCCACAGGTTTGTCAACACAGCGTCCCGCAGCGGGAAAACCCCGGGTGACGGGCCTCACAGTGGCCTGCCCCTCAGCACCCGCACGATGGGATGCGTCAGGGTAGCGACGTCCACGCGGGGGTCCCGGTCGGTGACGATGAGGTCCGCGCTGGCCCCGACCGCAAGGCCCTCGGCCCCCAGCCACCGACGGGCCCCCCAGCTGGATGCCCTGACGGCGAACTCCGCTCCGCCCAGGGAGGCCAGTTCCGCAACCTCGGCGAGGATCTCACCGTGGGGCACGACCGTACCGGCGTCGGTCCCGGACCAGACGGGAACCCCGGCCTCGATGGCCTTGCCGATGGTCTCGTGTCGCCGGGCGTGGAGGTCCATGAGGTGCGCAGCGAAACGCGGGTACTTCTCCCTGCCCGGCTCGGCGTACTGGGGGAACCGGTTGAGATTGATGATGGTCGGGACCAAGGAGGTGCCTCGGCGGGCCATCTCGTCGATGACGTCGTCGCTCATGCCCGTCCCGTGCTCGATGCAGTCGATGCCTGCGGCGACCAGTTCGGCAACGGATTGTTCGCCGAAGCAGTGCGCGGTGACCCGTGCGCCCTCCTCGTGGGCGGCGGCGATGGCCTCGGCGGCCACTGCGGCGCCGAAGGACGGCTCCAGATCCCCTGTCGCTCGATCGATCCAGTCGCCGACGAGTTTGACCCACCCGTCACCATCGCGTGCCTCGTGCCGCACCTGCTCGACGAGCTGCTCCGGCTCCACCTCCACCGCGAGATGGCGGATGTAGCGCCGCGTCCGTGCGATGTGACGTCCGGAGCGCACGAGCCGCGGCAGTCCTGCCTCCTGCTGCACCCACCGCGTGTCGGAGGGCGAGCCGGCATCCCGCACCAGCATCGTCCCCGCTGCCAGGTCCGCACGTGCCTGGGCGAGGGTGGTCTCGCGGCTGACCTGTCCCTCCACCCCGAGGCCGAGGTGACAGTGGGCGTCCACGAGCCCTGGGACGATGAAGGCGTCCCGGGCCACCGTTCTCGCGCCGGGGACGGGCTCGTCGGTCAACACACCGTCGCGGATCCACAGGTCCCGAGGCTCATCGTCGGGGATGAAGGTGCCATGGATGTGGAGGGGCTCTGCCGTCATGGCAGACAGCCTACGGCGAACAGGGGCCGGGCGCGCGCCCGGTCACTGCGAGTCGAGCATCCGCTTCAACTCCGGGGGCAACTCGAAGTCGTCCATGGACTGGGGCGCCGGCGCGGTCCGCCCCAGGGCACGCTCGGCGGCCTGTTGCTTGCGCTTGGCAGGATTCCCGGAGACCTTGGAGGCCCGCTTGGTCTGCTTCGCCTGCTTGCGGGCCTGTCGCTGTGCGGGCATGCCCGGCATCCCGGGCATCATGCCCCCGGCCATGCGCTCCATCATCTTACGGGCCTCGACGAAGCGGTTGACGAGGTTGTTGACGTCGGAGACCTGGACGCCCGCACCCTTGGCGATGCGGGACCGCCGCGATCCGTTGAGGATGCCGACGTCGTCACGCTCGGCTGGCGTCATGGAGCAGATGATCGCCTCGATCCGATCGACCTCCTTCTCGTCGATGGCGTTGATGGCGTCCTTGAACTGTCCCGCTCCGGGCAGTTTGCCGAGGAGCTTGGACAGCGGACCCAGCTTCCGCAGCTGCTGCATCTGGCCGAGGAAGTCCTGGAGGCCGAACTGTCCCTTGCCCTGACTCAGCTTCTCCGCGGCCTTCCGCGACTCCTCCGCGTCGAAGGTCCGCTCAGCCTGTTCGATGAGGGTCAGCACATCCCCCATACCGAGGATTCGACTCGCCATCCGGTCGGGATGGAACATGTCGAAGTCCGAGAGGGCCTCGCCGTCTGAGGCGAACATGATCGGCTTCCCGATCACCCGGGCGATCGACAGGGCGGCACCGCCGCGGGCATCGCCGTCGAGCTTGGTGAGGACGACGCCGTCGAAACCGATGCCCTCATCGAAGGCCTTCGCCGTGTTGACGGCGTCCTGACCGATCATGGCATCCACGACGAAGAGAACCTCGTCGGGGTTGACGGCCGCCTTGATGTCCGCCGCCTGCTGCATCAGCACCTCGTCGATGCCGAGTCGTCCTGCCGTGTCGACGACCACGACGTCGTAGAGGTTGCGTTCCGCATGCTCGATGGCCTGCCTGGCCACCTCGACGGGGTCGCCGATCCCATTGCCCGGCTGTGGCGCGAAAACGTGCACCCCGGCACGTTCACCGACGATCTGGAGCTGGTTGACCGCGTTGGGTCGCTGGAGGTCACAGGCCACGAGCAGCGGGCTGTGCTTGTCCTCCTTCAACCAGCGGGCCAGCTTGCCCGCCAGGGTGGTCTTGCCGGCACCCTGGAGGCCGGCGAGCATGAGGACGGTCGGCGGTTTCTTCGCGAAGCGGATCGGACGCGCCTGACCGCCGAGGATCGCGATGAGTTCCTCGTTGACGATCTTGATGATCTGCTGGGACGGGTTGAGGGCCTTGCTGACCTCGACGCCCAGGCACCGCTCCTTGACGGCTGCGATGAACTCCTTGACGACCGCGAGGTTGACGTCCGCCTCGAGCAGGGCGATGCGGATCTCGCGGGTGGTGGCGTCGATGTCAGCGGCCGTGAGGCGCCCCTTGTGGCGGAGCCCCTTGAAGACGTCGGCCAGCCTGTCCTGAAGCGTGTCGAACAAATCAGTGTCCCTCGGTTGATCTGGTGCGGCCCAAGAATACCGCGCCCGGGACGTCGGTCAGCGCGTGTAGGCGCTGGGTCCACCGACGGTTTCCGCTTCCCTCACCCCGGGGGCGAGGTCGACCCGAACCACCCATTCGCCGTTCTCCGGGCCGGCGTGGAACGTTCCCCCGGAGAGGTCGACGCGCTCCCGGATGCCCGTCAATCCGTAGCCCAGCGACAGCTGGGAGCTGCGCTGGTGGTTCGGCATCATGCTGCGGATCTCGAGCGAGACCTGCCCTCCGTGCACGCCCAGGTCGAAGGAGCACACGCTGCCCCGTCGCGCATATCTCATGATGTTCGTGGCGCCCTCCTGCATGGCCCTGGTGAGGGTGCGCTGCGTGATCGGAGGCAGTTCGTCACAGGCGCCGGAGATCCGCATGGTGGGTCGGAAGCCGGCGTCGACGAGGTTGCGTTCGAGTTGGCAACTGACGGAGGTCGGGCGGACCAGCGCCTGGGAATCCACGGTCTGGTCCTCGGACATGACATTGGTGAGCAACGCCAATTCCTGCTCGGCATCGCCAATGGACTTCTCGATCCTGGTCAGCGCGACCCGCAGTTCCTCCGGGTCCTCGCTCTCGCCGTAGGCCATGCACTGGAGAAGAATCACCGACAGGTGGTGTGCGAGCACGTCATGGAGTTCGCGGGCGAGAAGATTGCGTTCCTCGACGCGGGCCTGCTGGGCGGCCTCGAACAGTTCCTCGGCCTTCTCGCGTTGGGCCTGGCGCAGGGTGAGGAATTGCCGGAGAACCGCGAGACCGAACATCGCGAAGACCATGATCCCGATCGCGGACAACGCCTCCAGGGAGGGCGTCAGCAGACCCACGATGAGGACCGCGACGGTCCCGATGGTCACGAGTCCCACCCCGAGGCGACGCAGCGGACGGCCGGCGTTGAGCGTCTTCCAGGCCCCCATGAGGACCACCATGACGAGCGGGAAGAGGTGGGGCTCGGAGGAGAAGAACAGCGCCCCGAAGGAGATCACCGCGGGCACGGTGCCGACGGGGGCGTACCAGTAGAGCACCAGCACGGCGAGGTAGGCGATGGGTTCCCAGATGTTGTCCACCGAGGTTGGCCGGAACCACACGCTGTGGAAGAAGATCCCCATGGTGACGAGGGAGACCAGGGCGGGTTCGACATACTCCAGCCAGGAGCGTCCACGTGGTGTCCCCTCGTCGTCCCGGGAGGAGACCGGGGTTGGCTGGTCCGGCAGCACGAGGACGAGTTCCCACACCGCGTCACCGCGATCGACGCTGAGGGAACCGCCGAGCGCCTGCACCCGCTGGACGATGCGCACGAGTTCCTTCTCCTCGGCGAGCCGGGGTTCGAGCGGATCGGTGACCCGGACCATCAGCCGGGTCTCACCGGGCGGGCAGGCGAGGCGGATGCACACCTGGTGCGGGTGGAGTCCGGCTGCGGCGGCTGAGATCTGTTCGGCCACCCTGGCCAGGGTGAGCTGCGTGACGAGGTTGCGGGAGTCCACCTTGAGGTCGATCTGGCGATCCACCTCGATTCCCTGCTCCCGGAGTCGCCGCACGAGACCGTCGAGCACCTGTGAGGCGACGGGTGCCGCCATCGACTCGTCGCAGCCCTCGGCCACCTCGTCCTCCCGGAGCATCCCGACCAGGGCCCGGACCCGGGTGACGGCGTCCAGGCAGGCCGCCCGGATCTCCTCGAGCCGGTTCCGAAGTTGCTCGACAGCCAGCTCCGAGCGGGCCTCCTCGAGGGACTGCATGGACTGGGCGAGCCGGTGACTGACCAACACGCGCAGCTCCCCGGCGAGTCGCAACCGCTCGGCACCACGAATGGCGCTGGCGTCCTGGGCGAGGATGGAAACCTGAGCCTCACCACGCCTCAGGCTAATGGTTAATTTCCTTACGGCCAATCCCAATGCGGCACCCACCAAAGTGGTGAACGTATAGGTGGCATAGGTCGTGAGAGTCGCCCCCAGATCACCAATCTGAAGACCACGAATGGAGGCATATGCAAGAGCGACTATTTCCACGAACAGGAATTGCCGGAAACTGCCCACGGCAGCGAAGACCCCGGGCAGCAGCCAAGTGAGCATACCGTCAGCATCGAGGTTGCTCTCCGCCAATGACATCAGGGCTGGGACGATGGCCAGGAGGGCGCCGCGCACGGGGCGCCAGAGGAGGACCACGCAGGCTGCCAGCTCCGCCAGCTGCGCGAGGAGGAAGAGGGGGTTGCGATCGGGATGCCCGAACCAGTCGAGGAAGCCGAGCACGTAAAGCGAGCACAGCAGCACGACCAGCAACGGTCGCCCGATCGCCAACCAGCGGTCGACGGAGCGACGAGGCTCGAAGACAGTCCTGTTCATGTTGTTGTGAGTTCTGCTCGAACCCCGTCCCCCCCTAGGTTATGTTTCAGCGGATGTAACCACAGAGCCGCGGGATGCGGAACAGGCACCAGAAGCCCTGCGGGGTCGCCTGGGAGACGACGGTACCGGCAGGAGCAGCGTGCTCGGGGGTGACGGCCGTGGCGGACTGCGCGCCGACGACGGACAGGCCAGCTGCCAGCGTCAGGGCAGCGGCTGCGATGCGGATCTTCATGACAACTACTCCTGAGGAGAAAAACAGGCTCGGTACCGAGTCCCGACGCATACTACACGTGCAGACACGAAGTTCATCAGTGACATTCGGAGGTAATTCCTCGTTTAAAGTATGGCCCATGAGTGAAGCTTGCCGCGTCTTGGTCGTCGACGACGACCCCATGGTCCGTGAGGCCTACCGAATGTTCCTGTCCCGCCACCAGGACCACGTGGTGGTCGGTGAGGCCCGCAATGGCAGGGAGGCCGTCGAGGCCTACGACCAGCTGCTCCCGGACGTGGTGCTCATGGATCTCCAGATGCCCGAGATGTCCGGCGTCGACGCCACCCGCGAGATCTGCCGTCGCCACCCCGAGGCCTGCGTGGTGGCCCTGACCACCTTCGGCACCCAGGAGTACATCGTCTCGGCACTACGGGCCGGGGCCTCCGGTTACCTCATGAAGGACTGCGGCGGCGCCGCCCTGCTCTCCGGCATTCAGCAAGCCGTGGCCGGTGACATGCCACTGGCCCCCGGGGTCCGACGCGAACTGGTCACCGACCTCATCGCCGGCCACATCCGGGGACCCGTGGACTCGGAGACCACCAACTCCCTCGCCCCCCGCGAGAAGGAACTGCTGGTATGGCTGGGGCAGGGCATGACCAACGCCCAGATAGCGACGAAGATGTTCATCTCCGAGGGGTCGGTGAAGCAGTACCTCTCCCACATCGGCGACAAGCTGGGGCTGAAGTCGCGCACCCAGATCCTGGTGCGGGCCATTCAGCTGGGTCTCATCGACCCGTCACTCATGACCACCACGAGCAATCGCTGACACCGGTTTCACACGACGAGCCCCGAGGCGACGACAGGCGTCGTCCTCGGGGCTCGTCGGTGTCGTTGTCGTCACGCGAAGGGCTGCTGTTTGTTTCCCATCACGAAACAGGCGTCACTCCCCGAGGATGCCCGCGACAAAACCCTCCGGATCGAACGGGGCCAGGTCGTCGACGCCCTCGCCGAGGCCGATCAACTTCACGGGAACACCCAGCTCACGCTGCACCTGGATGACGATGCCGCCCTTGGCGGAACCGTCGAGCTTGGTCAGCACGATGCCCGTGACATCCACGACCTCCGCGAAGATCCTCGCCTGGGTCATGCCGTTCTGACCGGTGGTGGCGTCCAGGACCAGAAGCACCTCCCCGACGGGAGCCTTCTTCTCGATGACGCGCTTCACCTTGCCCAACTCATCCATGAGCCCGACCTTGGTGTGGAGCCTCCCCGCCGTGTCGACGAGGACCACATCCACCCCGGTCTCCTTGCCCTGGCTCACCGCGTCGAAGGCGACGGAGGCCGGATCCGCACCCTCCTCGCCACGCACGGTCTCCACACCGACCCGTTCCCCCCAGGTGGCCAGCTGCTCGGCCGCAGCCGCACGGAAGGTGTCCGCGGCGCCCAGCACCACGGACCGTCCGTCGGCGACGAGGACTCGAGCGAGCTTGCCCACCGTCGTCGTCTTGCCGGTGCCGTTGACGCCGACGACCATCACCACAGCCGGGTCACCGTCGGCGGAGTCCAGCCGGAGCGTTCGATCCATGGTCGGGTCGACGAGACGCAGCAGCTCGGTGCGCAACACCTCCCGCGCCTTGGCGGGGTCGGTCACCCCATCGATGCTGAGTTCCTTGCGCAGGGCCTCGGTGAGCTCCGTGGTCGGGCCGACACCGAGGTCCGACGAGATGAGGGTCGCCTCGAAGTCGTCCCACGTATCGGCGTCGATGCGATCGACGCTCAGCAGCTGCCCGAGCGCCCGGGCCAGCGCGTTGTTGCTCGTGGCCAGGCGTCGCCTCAGCCGGGCGAAGCGTGAACGGGGAGCCTCAGGCTGATCCAGCGAGGGCGCGGGCAGAGGAGCCTCCGCCTCCGCCCCGACGGGAGCCTCCTCCGGCTCAGGCCCCGCCTCCTCGACGACGCCCTCCCCCGGCTCTGTCCCCGGGGGTTCGATGGCCTCCGGCTCCTCGGGTGCGGGCAGTTCACGGTTGCCCTTGATGATGATGACGGATGCAGCGATGAGTGCGGCGCCGACGAGCGCCACGATCAACCAGAAAAACCAATCCACCCAGCCATCCTAGGAGATGCCGACGCCTCGGCCTCGCGACATGGACCCGCGTGGTCACGTCCTGACAAGACGGAGGACGAGAAGGCCCCGGCGGGATTCGGCTTCCCTGGCGCTCACAGCCGCTGACTGACGACCGTCGAGATGCCGTCGCCGCGCATCGTGACCCCGTAGAGGGTGTCCGCGATCTCCATGGTCCGTTTCTGATGGGTGATGACGAGCAGCTGCGAGTTCTCCCGCAGTTCCTCGTAGATGCCGAGGAGCCGCCCCAGGTTGGCGTCGTCGAGGGCCGCCTCCACCTCGTCGAGGATGTAGAACGGGCTGGGTCGGGCGATGAAGAGGCTCACGAGGAAGGCCACCGCCACCAGCGAGCGCTCACCGCCCGACAGCAGGGACAGCCGTTTCACCTGTTTGCCCGCGGGTCGGGCCTCCACGTCCACCCCCGTCTCGAGCCAGTTCCCGGGCTCGGTGAGGATGAGTCTGCCCTCGCCGCCCGGGAACAACCGTGAGAAGACCTTCTCGAACGTGGCCTCCACATCCAACCAAGCGGCCCGGAACACCTCCTGGACCCGTCGGTCCACGTCGTCGATCAACGCCAGGAGGTCGGCGCGGGTCTGACGCAGGTCCTGGAGCTGCTCCGCCAGGAACGCGTGACGGGTCTTGAGCGCCTCGAACTCCTCCAGGGCCAGCGGATTGACCTTGCCCAGCGCCGTGAGGGCACGCTCCGCCCGCCGCAGCCTCTTCTCCTGCTCACCCCGGTCATAGTCGACGGGTTCGGGAATCTCGTCGCCCTCCTGCAGGGCTGACCCGTCCGGCCGTGTCAGCACCGGGACCGGGAGATCCGGCCCGTACTCGGTGAGGAGGACATCGGGTTCGAGCCCCAGCTCCGCCATCGCCTTCTCGACGAGCTGCTCGTGACGCATCCGGTGCTCGATCCGCACGAGTTCGTCCCGGTGCGCGCCGCGCACCAGTTCCTCCAGGCGCATCCCCGCCTGTCGGCTGCGTTCCCGCGCCGTCGTCGTCGCGGCCTCGGCCTCGGTGCGACGCTCCTCCGCCTCGGCCCGCTGGTCAGCCGCGCGTTGCAGCACCTGCTCCGCCTCGTCCAGCAACCGGGCCGCAGCAGCATGAACGGCCTCGGCGACGGCGGCCTCACGACGCAGTTCCTCCGCCTTGGCCGCCGCCTTGGCCCGGGACTGACGCTCCGCGGCCGCGGCCCGCAGCAATCCATCGGCCCGTCCCGCAAGGGCCCGCGCCTGCTCCTCGAGCGACCGCAGGGCGAGTCTGGCCTCCATCTCGGCCTGCCTCGCCAGTCGCGCCCTCACGGCCTGCTCGTCACGGGCGGTCGGGTCCGGCTCCTCCAGCTCCTCCGCGGATGCGGCAGCGACCCGCGTCTCCAGCTCGGCGCGTTGCTCCTCGAGCCCGGCCGCTGCGTGTTCCGCCTCCGCCAGGGCCCGCCCCAACCGTTCGGCCTCCTTGGTGGCCGCTGCCTGCGTCTGCCGGAACCCGGCGAGGGCATCCGCCACGGCAGCGAGTTCCGCATCCGAGGCGTGGAGGGCGTTCAGCGACGCCTCGACGGCGGCTTCCAACTCCGTCAGCCGCCCGCGGGCCTGCTCCAGGGCGAAACGGTTCCGATCCCAGTCCGCCCCCAACCCGTCCAGTTCCTCCTCGGCACGGGCCAACTCGGCGTTGAGGGCCAGCAGGGAGGGCCGCGCCGCCGATCCGCCCTCCACGAGCCAGGCCGCCATCCGATCCCCCTGCCGTGTCACGGCAATCGCGTCCGGGTCGGCGTCCACCACCCGACGGGCCTCCCCGAGGTCTTCGACGACCACCACCCCGGCCAGGAGCCGCGACAGCAGCCCGCGGACTTCCTCCGGGGCCACGAGGAGCTCCATCACCGGGGACTCGCGTCCCGGCTCCGCCCCCGCTGCCAGGACCGCGGCCCGGCCGAGATCCTGTTCGTCGAGGTGCCGGACCGCGGCGACGGCGTCGTCAAGGCCCGCCGCGACAACAGCCTCGGCGGCAGCGCCGAGTCCCGCCGCCACTGCCTGCTCCCAACCCGGCGTCACCGAGATGAGGTCCCCCAGGCGCCCGAGGACGTCCGGACGCTCGAGCAGATCCGCGGACCCGTCGCGCTGGCTGCTCGCCAGCCGGAGGGCCTCGACGCGGGCGGTGACCGCAGCACGTTCCCGACCCAGCCGAACCTCCTCCTCCGCGAGGCGGCTCACCTCCGCTGCTTCCGCATCGTGGGCCGTGGAGGCCTCGTCGTGGGCGGCGTCCAGCTCCGACTCGTCCCTGCCGAGCCCGGACAGGCGCAGTTCCGTCTCCTGGTAGCGGTTGCCGGCCTCCCTTGCCCGGGACAGCACCTCCTCGCGACGCTCGGCCAGCCGTTCCCGTTCCTCCCGTCCCGCGTCCATCCGCGAACTGATGGAGGCCAGCTGGCCGGCGAGACGGGCCATGCCCTCACGACGGTCCGACAGGGCACGCAACGCGGTGGCGTAGGCACGTTCCTCATCCATCTGGGCCTGCTCGGCGGCTCCCCGCTCGGCCGTCGCCTCCTCCAGACGTGTCCTGGCCTCACGGATCGCCTCTCCCAGCTCCGCCTCACGTTCGCGGATTCCCGCGGCCTCCGCCTCGAGCTGTTCCGGGTCCCGGCTGGAGACGTCGAGCATCGGTTGGGCGTCGGCGAAACGCATCCGTTCCGCGGCAACGGTGAGTGTGGAGGCAATGCGCTCCCGCAACGCGGCCGCCGCGTACCAGTGTTCCTGGCTCGTATCGAAGCTGCGCGAGGCCTGGGTCAGGTCCCGTTCGCATCCCTGTTCAGCCTCGGCGGCCGCCGCGACCTCCGCCTCGGCACGGATCCGCGCCTGCTCGGCCTCCTTCTCATCCGCCTCGGCCTCAGCCATCATGCGCATCGCCTGGTGGAGGTCGTCGGCGAGCAGCCGTGCCTTGGCGTCGCGCAGCTCGGCCTGGATCACGGCTGCCCTGCGCGCCGCCTCGGCCTGCCGGCCCAAGGGCTTGAGCTGACGTTGCAGCTCACCGATCAGGTCCTCGAGCCGTTCCAGGTTGGCACGGGTCCCCTCCAGCTTCCGTTCCGCCTTCTCCTTGCGCTTGCGGTGCTTGAGCACCCCCGCCGCCTCCTCGATGAAGCCGCGCCGCGACTCCGGGGTGGCCTGGAGGATCGCGTCGAGCTGCCCCTGCCCGACGATGACGTGCATCTCTCGTCCGATACCTGAGTCGCTGAGCAGTTCGGTGACGTCGAGCAGGCGTGCCGGGGACCCGTTGATCGAGTACTCCGACCCGCCGCTGCGGAACATCGTCCGGGTGATCGTGACCTCGGCGTAGTCGATGGGCAGGGCCCCGTCGGAGTTGTCGATGGTGAGTTGCACCTCGGCACGCCCCAGCGGCGCCCGCTTCGCGGTTCCGGCGAAGATGACGTCCTCCATCTTGCCGCCCCGCAGCGACTTCGCGCCCTGCTCACCCATCACCCAGCTCAACGCGTCGACGACGTTGGACTTTCCGGAACCGTTCGGCCCGACGATGCAGGTGATGCCCGGCTCGAAGTTCAGCGTGGTGGCCGAGGCGAACGACTTGAATCCCCGCAGCGTCAGCTGCTTGAGGTACATGCCTCAACCTTGCTCGGGGTCCTGACCGACCGGAACGTCCAGAACTTGTTGACCAGGAAGGAGATCGGGATCGTGGCCGCGATCGAGATGAGGTTCGCCCAGTAGTGCCGGTTCCGGAAACCGGTGGATCCGTCGAGGATGTCCGTGGGCAGCGCCACCGGGGAGTGCGGGTGCATGAGGGCGGTGATGATGAGCTGGCCCGCGCCCAACGAGACCAGTCCAACCGTCAGGAACGGCCAGTACTCCTTGAACCAGGTGGCGGAGTTGTGGGACTTGAACGTCCACCACCGGTTCAGCTGAAAGTTGAAGAGGTTGGCCACGAGGAACGCCACCGCGGACATGACGTGGTACCACCGGACGTTGAACGGTGTACCGGGGATCGCCGACCACACCCCCTCGCCCTCGGGGACCGCGGCGCTGCCCCACAGGAGGGGGAAGATCTTCGCGACGAGGATGAGCACGGCCATGTTGACGAAGACACCCGCGCCACCCACGACCGCGAAACGGAGCAACTGGGCCACGGACCCACTGTGGCGGGCCAGCAGTCGTCTCATACCATGGTCCTGACGTCTCGGGGCAGCGTCTGGCAGCTGGGGCACAGGAAGCTGCTGCGGTTGGTGAACTTCCGCCGGACGATCGGGGTGGCGCATCGGCGGCAGGGCCGATCCTCCCGCCCGTAGACGTCCAGGCTCCTCTCAAAATACCCCGACTCGCCGTTGACGTTCACGTACAGGTCATCGAAGGAGGTGCCCCCGGCCGCCAGGGCCTCGTCCATGACCTCCGCCGCGTGGCGGAGCAGCTCCTCCGCCTGGCCCTGCGTCAACAGGTCGGCGGGATGCTCGAAATGGAGCCGCGAGCGCCACAGGGACTCGTCGGCGTAGATGTTGCCCACCCCCGAGACCAGCCCCTGGTCGAGCAGCGCCCGCTTGACCGCGCTGCGGCGACGCCGCATCGTCGCCACCACCCGGTCGCGGTCGTAGCCGGGGTCGAACGGGTCCGGTGCGATGTGCGGCACCGGGCAGGTCGCGCCGTCACGGACGACCTCGAGACCGCCGAACATCCGCTGGTCGACGAACCTCAGCTGGCTCCCGTCGTCGAGGTCGAAACGCAGCCGGGTGTTGCGAAGTGCGGGGTCCGCCGGGTCGTTGATGCGGAACTGACCGCTCATTCCCAGATGGATCACCAGGGCGTCATCGCCCATCACGAGCCACAGGTACTTGCCGCGCCGACGGACATCGTCCACCAGACGTCCCGTCATCTCGGCGGAGAACCCCTGGGCCCCCTCCGGGTGGGAACGCACGGGACGATCATGATGGATGTGCACCGTCTCGATGCGGCGGCCCGTCAGATGATGCGCGAGACCCCGCCGCACCACCTCCACCTCCGGAAGCTCAGGCATCGGTACCGAGCTCCCGACAGGCCTGTTCCGCGGCGATCTGCTCGGCCCGTTTCTTGCTGGTCGCCTCACCCCGTCCGGCGGGGCGTTCATCCACCATGACGACGGCCGTGAAGACCCGCTGATGATCCGGCCCCTCCCCCGTCACCTCGTAACGGGGCGGGGCGAACCCCTGGCGGGCACAGTACTCCTGGAGCGCGGTCTTGAAATCCGTGTAATGACCCTCGTGTTGCTTCGCGGCGATCCGTTCGTCGAGGATCGCATGGACGAACCGGGCGGCGGCCTCGGCACCTGCGCTCAGATGCACGGCCCCGACCACGGCCTCCATGGTGTCCGCGAGGATCGAGGTCTTCTCGGCTCCCTTGGTGAGGATCTCGCCCTGGCCGAGTTTGATGAGGGGGCCGAGCTCCAGGCCCCGGGCGACCTCCGCCAGGGCGTGGGCACTCACGACGGAGGCGCGCAGCTTCGCGAGCTGCCCCTCCGCGAGTTCCGGGAAGCTCGTGAAGATGTGTTCCGTGACGACGATCTGCACCACCGCGTCGCCGAGGAACTCCAAGCGCTCGTTGCTGGGGATGCGCCCGTTCTCGAAGGCGTAGCTGCGATGAGTGAACGCCAACTCGAGGAGCTGGGGGTCCACCCGGACCCCCAGCTCCTCGAGTACGTCAGCGAGCCTGCTCAGGCCTCGACGACCTGGCGACGGGCCCCCTTGGCACCGTACTGGCCGCAGGACGGGCAGGCGGTGTGGGACAGGTGCTGCTCACGGCAGGCGGGGTTCACGCAGGTGACGGTGGGGACGACGGAAGTCTTCCACTGCGCACGACGCGAACGGGTGTTGCTGCGCGACATCTTGCGCTTGGGAACGGCCACGATCTTCTCCTCGAACGAATATGGTCAGTTGTCGCTGCCGAGATCCAGCCCAGCGAGCTTGCCCCACCTCGGGTCAACCCTGTCGGCATGCCCGTGATCGGGATCCTCGTTGAGGTTGAACCCGCAGTCCTGGCACAGGCCCGGACAGTCGGGGTCGCACAGCGGCGAGAACGGCAACTCCAGCACCACAGCATCCCGCAGGACCTCCTCGAGGTCGATCGTCTCATCCACGATGAGACTCTCCTCCTCGTCCACCTCCTTGCCGGGGTGGAAGAAGAGTTCCTGCAGCTCGAAGGAACGCTCTCCCTCGATGGGCTCCAGGCAACGCGAGCATTGGCCGGAGACCTCCGCGAACGCCGTTCCCGTCACCAGCACTCCTTCGACAACCGCCTCCAACCGGAGGTCGAGGTCAACCTCGGAGTCCTGTGGCACTGAGATCACGTCGTAGCCCAGACCGGCCGGGGCCGGGACACGGAGCTGGATCTCCTTCATCACTCCCGGACGCCGACCCAGCTCGAGCACGTCGAGGACCAGGGGTGAACGGCGATCAGGATGACGAGGCGAGGAGCTCATGGCTGTGTTCCCTTCGTCGACCGACCATGACTTCGTCATGACCGAGGAACAACTCTACCGTCGCCCGCGGCAATCACCAAAAAGGGACGAGGAACATCGCGGCCGCGCCGCGCACCCGCATCATGTCGCTAATGATTCCGATTGTCAATTCTCTGCCACGTCTCCACCACGCAGGCCGGCACGTGGGGTGACACGTCGCCGCCGAGTTTGAGGACCTCACGCACCAGGGTGCTCGACAGGGTCACGTGTCCCACCGATGCGGGCAGCAGCACCGTCTCCAGCCCTGTCATGGAGTGGTTCATGTGGGCCAGCTGCAGTTCGAAGTCGAAGTCGGCCCCGAAACGCAGGCCCTTGACGACGGTCGAGATCCCTCGGTCCCTGGCGAAGTCGACGAGCAGCCCAGACATCTCCTCGACGGTCACGCCCGCCAGGTGGGAGGTGGCCTCGCGCACGAGAGCCACCCGATGCTGACCGAAGAGATAGCTGGACTTGAGGCTGTTCACCCCGACCGCCACGACCACCTCTCCGAAGATGTCACGGGCACGCGTGATGATGTCGACGTGGCCGTTGGTGATCGGATCGTAGGATCCGGGACACAGCACCGTGGTCATGATTCCCCTGCCTGTTGAGTTGCTGCGAAGTGGAGCGTCGTCTCACCGTAGTTCCGACGCCAGGTGTCGTCGAGCCCATCCGGCCAAGCCGGGGCCGGGGATCGTCGGGATCGTTCCACGACCACCAGTGCCCGGGGAGCGAGTACTCCCGGTTCGAAGAGGGGGAGCAGCACCCGGTCGAGCGCAGCCGAGGCCACGTCGTACGGGGGATCCACGAAGACGAGATCGAAGGGTCCGGTCGGCAGTTGCCCTTCGACCCGACTCCCCTGCACCTCCACGACCAGCCGGGCCCTGCGGGCATTCGCGCGGATGACGTCGGCGGTGTGGGAGTCCACGGCGACGACGCGGCGCGCACCACGGCTCGCGGCCTCCAGGGCCACGGCACCCGTCCCGGCGTAGAGATCGAGGACATCGATCCCTTCCAGGTGATGCTCCGCGGACAGTTCGGCGGTGCCGAACCAGGTCGCCAAGGTGGAGAACAGGGCTTCGCGCACCCGGTCACTGGTGGGTCGGGTGCCGCTGCGTGGCGCCGAGAGCCGCACCCCCTTGGCCCGGCCCGCGATGACCCGGGTCACGTCTTCTCCAACCATTCCCCGGCCGAGATCGCCTCGGCGGCGTCGATGAGATCGGAAAGCCACGGGTCCGATGCGGCACGCGGGTCGGCGAGAACGTCGTCGACCACACGTTTGGAGTGCTCGATGAGATCCCGATCGGCGAGGACCCGGAGCAGTTTCAGTGAGGACGCCCCGGACTGGGCCGCCCCGAGCACATCCCCCTCCCGGCGCAGGGTCAGGTCACGCTCGGCCAACTCGAACCCGTCCGAGGAGTCCACCAGGGCCTGCAGCCGGAGCTCCGCGCCCCAGGTCGCCTCCTTCGTGGCCGCAAGCAGCAGGCACAGTCCCGGATGCTGCCCCCTGCCGATCCTTCCCCGCAGCTGGTGCAGCTGGGAGATCCCGAACCGATCAGCGTCGAGGACCACCATGACCGAGGCGTTGGGGATGTCGACCCCCACCTCGATGACGGTCGTGGCGACGAGGACGTCGATGGTCCCCGCGACGAAGGCGGCCATGGTGCCGTCGCGCTCGCCAGCGCTCTGACGACCGTGGACCATCCCGATCCGCAGCCCGGACAGGGGCCCCTCGGCGAGCATCGGGGCGACATCGGTGACGGCCTTCAGCCCCGAGGCCGATTCCAGATCACCCTCCGTGCGGGACCCGGTGATCGCAGGGCAGACGACGAACGCCTGACGTCCAGCCGCCACCTCCTCCCTGATCCGTTCCCAGGCGCGCTCGACCCAGTGCGGGTTCCGGCTCGTGTCGACGAAGACCGTCCTCACCTCGGCCCGTCCCGCTGGTCGGTCCCGGAGCTCGAAGGTGTCGAGATCCCCGAAGACCGTCATCGCCACCGAGCGCGGGATCGGGGTCGCGGTCATGACGAGCGTGTGCGGCTGGAGTTCCGCCTTGGCCGCGAGTGCCGCCCGCTGCTCGACACCGAACCGATGCTGCTCGTCGACGACGACGAGACCGAGGTCCTGGAACTCCACTCCCTCCGAGAACAGGGCATGGGTGCCGACGACGATGCCCGCCTCCCCCGAGGCCACGGCTGCCCGGGCCCGGCGCCGCGCGGCGGTGGTGAGCGACCCGGTGAGCAGCTCGACCCGGGTCCCGACGGGGTGGGCATCGAGGGTTCCCCCCTCGGCCAGGTCTCCCAGCAACGCGGTGATGACGGCGTGGTGTTGACGGGCCAGGACCTCCGTCGGCGCCAACAACGCAGCCTGCCCACCGGCATCCACGACCGCGAGCATGGCACGCAGCGCCACCAGGGTCTTCCCGGAGCCGACCTCACCCTGGAGCAGCAGATTCATGGGCCTCGGTTCAGCGATGGCCCGGGAGATGACCTCGCCCGCCTCGCGTTGGCCGGGGGTCAGTTCGTAGGGCAGGGCCTCGTCGAAGACGTCGAGGAGCCCCCCCTCGCGACGGGGGCGGGGGGTTGCCCTCCGGCTCGCCAGCTCCGCACGACGCCTGGCCATGGCCAGTTGCATCCCGAAGGCCTCATCGAACTTCAGGCGCCGCACCCCACGCTCGGCGTCCTCCGCGGTCACGGGTTCATGGACCTCACGCAGGGCATCCGGCAGCGGCAGGACACCGGCGCGTTCAACCACCCAGTCCGGCAGCGTGTCCCCCAGCGGCAGCACCTGGGGCAGCACCATGGCGATGACCTCAGCGACCTGCCAGGTGGCCAATTTCCCCGTCGCGGGATAGAGACCGACGAGCCGAGCTCGTTGCACCACGTTCATCATGGCCCGTTTCTCCGCAGCCTTGCGTCCGGTGATGGTGCCGTGTTCGTTGATGATGACGTAGTTCGGATGGGTGAGCTGGAGTGAATCCTTGAACACCCCCACCTTGCCGACGAAGATCCCTCGGGCGCCGGGAGCCAGCTGCGCCGCCCAGTAACGGCCGTACTTGGGATGTTTCTCCGGAACGAACAGGGTGAGCAGCAGATCCCCACGCCCGTCGGTCAGCACCGTCTGGACCCGCGTGGCCTTGCCGTCCACGAGTTCGGTCGAGCGGACCCTGGCCACGACGGCCGCCTCCTCCCCAACCCGCAGCGTCGAGAAGTCGCTCATCTCCGTGCCCGCCAGGTAACGCCGGGGAGTGTGGCGCACGAGGTCACCCAGGGTGTGGAGCCCGAGCTTTCCGAGTTCCTCCGCGGTGGGACCACCGACGACATCGGGCAAGCGACGGCTGAGCTCACGATGGATGCTGGTCCTGGCACGGTTCACGCCACGAAGCCTACCCACCCGTCCCGGCACGGGGTGGCACCGAGCTGGGTGTCAGCCCCGGCCCCAAAACATCGTGACCCGCATCCCGAGGGGATGCGGGTCACGATGACGCTGGGATCAGCGGGTGACCTTGCCGGCCTTGAGGCAGGAGGTGCACACGTTGAGGCGCTTCGGGGTGCCGTCAACGGTCGCGCGAACGCGCTGGATGTTCGGGTTCCAGCGGCGGTTGGTCTTCTTCTTCGACCAGGGCACGTTGTGACCGAAGCCGGGCCCCTTGGCGCAGACATCACACACGGCAGCCATCGGAATCTCCTTGTTGCTTGGGCCAGACGCTGAGCGTCTGGTTCACTCTTCGGGGCCGCCCGCTGGGCGGGCAACCGGTTGATCATAACCTGCGGGGGGCAGGAACCCCAAACCCTCAGGTGGCGACCACCACGGGAACGATCATGGGCCGACGACGCAGCCGCTTGGACACCCAGGCCCCGATGGTGCGGCGGATGGCCTGCTGGAGTCGGTACTCGTCGTCCACGCCATCCGCGAGGGCCTGTTCGATGACCGTGACGATCTGGTCCCGCACGTCGTCGAAGACGGAGGCCTCCTCCGCGAAACCGCGCGTGTGGATGTCCGGGCCGGCGACGAGCTGGCGGCTGTGGAGGTTGACCACGGCCACCACCGAGATGAACCCCTCCTCACCGAGGATGAGCCGATCCGAGATGGAGTCGGTGATGTCACCGACGGTGGAGCCGTCGACGAAGACGTAGGAGGCGTCCACCCGCCCCACCTTGCGGGCCCGACCATCGGCGAGGTCCACCACGTCGCCATCCTCGCAGACGACGGTGTTCTCGGCCGGTACCCCCGTCGCGATGGCCAGCTTGGCATTCGCGATGAGGTGACGGATCTCCCCGTGGACGGGCATGACGTTGCGAGGCTTGAGGATGTTGTAGCAGTAGAGCAGTTCCCCTGCGGAGGCGTGCCCGGAGACGTGGACGAGGGCGTTGCCCTTGTGCACCACCTGGGCCCCGAGCTTGGTGAGCCCGTTGATGACCCGGTAGACGGAGTTCTCGTTGCCGGGAATGAGCGAGCTCGCAAGCAGCACCACGTCGCCCGGCCCGAGTTCGATGACCGGGTGTTCGCGGTTGGCGATCCGGCTGAGGGCCGCCAAGGGCTCGCCCTGGGATCCGGTGGAGATGACCACCACCTCGTCGTCGCGGTACTTGTCGATGTCCTTCATCTCGATGAGGACGTTCCCGGGGACCTGGAGGTAGCCGAGATCCCGGGCGGTGGTCATGTTGCGGACCATGGAGCGGCCCACGTAGGCCACCTTGCGTCCGTGCTTGACCGCCAGGTTGAGCACCTGCTGGACCCGGTGCACGTGGCTGGCGAAGCAGGCGACGACGAGCTTCTGCCTGGCCTGGTCGAACACGCGGGCCAGGGCGGGTTCGATGTCCTTCTCCAGCGGCGTGAAACCGGGGGTCTCCGCATTGGTGGAATCGGGCATGAAGAGGTCGACGCCCTCGTCGGCGAGACGGGCGAAACCACGCAGGTCCGTGAGACGACCGTCGAGGGGAAGCTGATCCATCTTGAAGTCGCCGGTGTGCAGTACCGTCCCCGCCGGGGTGCGCAGCGCCACGGCCAGGCTGTCCGGGATGGAGTGGTTGACGGCGAAGAACTCCAGCTCGAACTGGCCGGTGCGGTGCCGCTCCCCCTCGGTGACCTCGATCAGTTTGAAGCCACGGATGCGGTGTTCCTTGAGTTTCGCGGCGACGAGGGCCAGGGTCAGCTTCGAGCCGTAGATCGGGATGTCGGCCCGCTGCTTGAGCAGGTACGGCACCGCGCCGATGTGATCCTCGTGGCCGTGGGTCAACACGAGGGCCCGGATGTCGTCGAGACGCCCGTCGAGGATGTCCAGGGCAGGCAGGATGAGGTCCACTCCGGGGTGACGCTCCTCCGGGAACAGCACTCCGCAGTCGACCATGACGATCTCGCCGTTGATCTCGAAGGAGGCGCTGTTGCGGCCGACGTCCCCGAGCCCGCCGAGCGGGATGATGCGGAGGGTGTCGGGCTTCAGTTCTGGGGGCGTGCGAAGTTCACTCACCCCTCAAGGGTAGCCGCCCGACCCCTGTCATCTCCCCTCTCGACTCCCCGGCACAGGGCGATGTTCCGGCCTGATCACAGCAACATCAGCCGCACGTCAGGAGGCCCGCCTCGTCTGCTCGGGAGTTGCCCCGCAACGAGAGGAATCCTGTTAGGGTGTCAACTGAGCTTGCATCTCGACGAGGAGGCCGCAATGCACCCCACCCTCACTCGACGCACCGTTCTGGCGGGAGCCGGGGCCACACTGGCCGCAGGGATGACCGCCTGCGCGCCACCCAACCCGGGAGCGGTCAATGCTGCCTCTCCCCTGCCACCGGCCGATGGACCGGTCACGATCACGTACTGGGCCTGGCTCAAGGATCTCCAGAAGGTCTGTGACGTCTTCAACGCCACGCAGGACCGGATCCGCGTCGAGGCCACGTGGATCCCCGGAGGCAACAGCGGCGGCTACGCGAAGATCCTCTCCGCGGTCGCCGCCGGTGGCGGCCCGGACATCGCGCAGGTTGAACTCCGCACCCTGCCGGAGTTCGCGCTCGCCGGTGCGCTGGTGGACCTGAACCGTTACGGCTTCAGCGACCACTTCGACGCATTCGACCCCGGGGCACTGGCCCAGGCGAGGGTCGGCGATTCGGTCTGGGGGGTTCCCCAGGACACCGGACCCGTCGCCATGTTCTACAACCGCGAGGTGCTCGAGGGGGAGCTCGGTCTGCGAGTGCCAAGCACCTGGGAGGAGTTCCGCGAGATCTGCGGTGCAGCCAAGGACAGCGGGAGAAGCTTCATCTCCTTGGACCCGACGGACGGGTCCTATCTCGTGTCGTGGGCGATGCAGTCCGGTGCCACCTGGTTCCGACCGCAGGGAGACGGCTGGGTGGTCAACATGACCGATGAGGCATCGATGCGGGTGGCGCAGTTCTGGGACCGGATCCTCACGGACAAGCTCGTCAACACGGGCTACGGTGCCTTCTCCACGCCTTGGATGGCGGCCGCGGGCGAGGGCAGGGTGCTGTCCACCATCAGTGGGTCATGGAGTGACGCACTCATCGAATCGGTGCCGGGAGGGGCGGGGAAATGGGCCGTGGCCCCGATGCCCGTCTGGCCCGACGGCCACGCCTCCGGCGCGCACGGCGGTTCGTCGGCGGCCATCATCTCCACCAGCGCCCATCCAGCGGAAGCCCTCGAGTTCTGCACCTGGATGTGCACCGACCCGGCGGGCATCGACGCCATGATCGAGTTCTCCGGAATCGGTTGGTCCCCGGCTGCCGACCACATGGGAGCCACCCGGCAACAGCCCTCCGAGTTCTTCTCCGGACAGAACTACAACGAGGAGGTCATCAAGGACATGGCGGCCGGGCAGAACCTGGATTGGACCTGGGCGCCGCTGATGGAACGGGCCATGGCACTCATCGGTGACGGCATGAGCGCAGCGATCAACGGCGAGAGACCACTGGTCGACATGTTCGCCGACTCACAGGCCAGGCTCGTGACGATCATGCGTGAACTCGGCCTGAACGCGGAGGAGGCACGATGAGGTCAAGAACCGCCCCATGGCTCCTGTTGGGTCCGTTCCTGGTGGTCTTCATCGGGACCGTGATCGTGCCGATCTGCATGGCCATCGGTTACTCCTTCACCCGCGTCGAACGTTCCGGCCTGCTCGGTGAGACCGGAGTGAAAAGCGTCTTCGCCGGTTTCGAGAACTATGCGGCAGCCCTGGCCAACCAGAACTTCATCACCTCGATCGGGCGAATGATCCTCTTCGGTGTGGTGCAGGTCACCGTGATGATCGTCGCGGCGACCCTGCTCGCGCTGCTGCTGGAGAGCGTCAGCGCCCGCTGGCCGGGTTTCTTCCGTGCCGCCTACTTCATGCCCTATGGCATCCCCGGAGTCATCGCGACCATCCTGTGGTCCTTCCTCTACATCCCCGGTCTCAGCCCCATCGTCGACACCTTGCGACTGGTCGGCATCGAGGTTGACTTCCTGGGTCCCGAGACCGTCCTGTGGTCCATCGCGAACATCGTGACCTGGACCTACACCGGCTACAACATGCTCATCATCATCGCCCAGCTCAAGTCGATTCCCGGAGACCTCTACGAGGCGGCGCGGATCGACGGGGCAGGCTCCGCGAGCATCATTCGCCACATTCAGCTGCCGTTGATCCGCCCCGCCCTGATGCTGACGATCATCTTCTCGATCATCGGCACCCTGCAGCTGTTCGCGGAACCACGGCTGTTGCAGTCGATGAGCTCCGGCATCGCCTCGGAGTACACCCCGAACATGTCGGCCTATGCCTACGCGTTCCAGTACAACATGATCGGCATGGCCGCTGCGCAGGCCGTCATCATCGCGGTCTCGGCCTTCATCCTCTCGGCCTTGGCGCTGGGGATCTCACAGTGGACGGAGCGACGTCGATGAACACCGCTGACACCCGAAACAGGCCCCGACGTGGCACCGACGAGCGCTCCGGCGCACGGGCCGCTGGCCGCAAACCCACCACGACGATCATCGTGACCTCACTGCTGGCCATCGTCGCGATCTATTTCCTGGTCCCGATCTACTGGGTCGTCGTCAACGCCACGAAGAACACCGAGGATCTCTTCGGGACCAGTGGCTTCTGGTTCGGCAACACGTTCCAGTTCCTCGACAACATGCACGCGGTGCTCACGGCCAATGACGGCATCTTCTCCCGGTGGGCGGTGAACTCACTCATCTACTCCGGCATCGGGTCCGTGGCGGCCACCTATTTCGCCGTCGCCGGTGGCTATGCGCTGGCCAAGTACCGGTTCCCGGGCCGTCGGTTCGTCTACGCCCTGGTGCTGGGCGGTGTCCTGGTGCCCGGCACCGCGACCGCATTGCCGTTGTTCTTCCTGTTCTCAAACCTGGGCCTGACCAACACCTACTGGTCGGTCCTCATCCCGTCCATGGCGAGCCCGTTCGGCCTGTTCCTCGCGTCGATCTACGCCAACGCAGCCCTGCCCGACGAGATGCTGGAATCCGGCCGCATCGACGGGTTGGGCGAGTTGGGGGTCTTCCACCGGATCGCGCTGCCCCAGCTCACCCCGGCGATCGTCACGATCGTGTTGTTCCAGTTCGTCGGTATCTGGAACAACTACTTCCTGCCCCTGGTGATGCTGGCGGACGAGAAGCTCTACCCGATCACACTCGGCCTGGACAACTGGCGAGCCCAGACCGACCGACTGCCAGAGTTCTACCAGCTGACGGTCGGTGGTGCGCTGCTGTCGGTGATCCCGCTGGCGATCCTGATCCTCGTACTGCAGCGGTTCTGGCGAGGTGGCCTGACCGAGGGAGCCGTCAAGGGCTGAGCCACCGGGGACTCAACACGAACCACCCGCCCCTCAGCCCGGACCCGCGTCGCATTATGTCATTTTAGGGGATTATTGGTCCGAAAACCCCAATAATCCATACATGTGACCACGTGCCCCAAGCCTTCTCCGCGGTAATGCGCATCCATTGCTCAAGACCCTCAACACTGAGAACCAGTCCTGCAACACCCCGCGCACCCCTGCGGAAGTCCTCCAACAGCTCTTCTCGCACCCGACGCACCGGCTCAAGACCTGATTTAGAGGGTGCGCGGATAGGCGTATCTACTGCGGTCACCCCGGTGACCCCCTGTCAGCGTTGTCCTCCTCGAACGCACGGTCCAGTGCGCTCTTCGTCGTCCGCCTTGCCACGCAGCCACCGTGACGATCCTCGTCACGATCCCCCTATCCGCGCACCCTCTAAGTCGCTCTTCAAATTGCTCCTTGTCCGAGACTCTGCAATCATTCTCTCGTTGTCCCGTCATACCCCCATCCTATCGAAGGTGATTCCCTCCCCTCGGCAGTGGTTACGCTTCATTGGCTCTGGCCAGACATGACTCAGTCCCAAGTCCCCGAAATCTCATCGGCGACGACGCACAGTACCCCGAATCCTTGAAGTTGAAACTCGAAACCGGAACCAGTTGCATCTATTCGCGCACTGAGTCCGTTCAGCGGGGGGCGAAAGTCTTCTTTCGAAAATAGCTGACGAATTCCGATCATTGATAGCGAGAGACGATGAACGTCTCTCACGCTCTCTCCTTTGTTTGTAGTCACCATTCCACCCGCTGCAGAGCATAAGACTAGTTGGAGTCCACCCAAGTCAGGATTGATAACCAAGTAGCGGCACTCAACACTTCCCCATCTCAAAGACTGGATCAGTCCGCGGTGCCTGAACTCAATCATGAGATTCACCCGTCCAACATTCTTTCACAGTAGCCAACTCCCACGGGTCGACGACAACAACCGCTGCGCACTGAACCTCCAACTGGAAATCACCTTGTTCAATCTCAATACGATACTGCCCGGGCTCACCGCACATCCTTAAGTGTCCGTCGCCCAAGATCAACAGTCCTTGAATGCGCACTTTGTTGACCTTTTCACAGACAATCCGGATCGCGGTTTCCTCCACGCCCCGACGGAATTGCATGGATAAACCTACTCTGTCAGTTCGACCACCAAGATCTACCCCGAAAGCTCGCCAGAATTTCCATTCACTCCCACCTTGAAGCAACTCGGCCACACTCACAGAATTTCCCAGTAAAGGATCAGGGACCAAGGTCTGTGAACTCAAATGCTTCTCAAGATCATCAAGAGCTCTATCCAAAAGCACACCGTGATCATCTCTCCTGAACTCACTCAATAGATTCCTACGCGCCTCTTCAGACGTCTCAAGTCTAGTGGCTAAATCAACCGCACCTTGCCGGAAGCGCTCGTCATCGCTCAGTCTCGCCAACTCGTACACCGTTGGCAGCACATTCTTGATCAGGGCAGCACACCGCAGGGCCAGTCCGTCGTTACCCTCGATCTGCTCTACCGAAGATGGTTCACCGTAGGCAATTTCGACAAGAAGATCAAGCGCTGCCACACTGCAAACCCCGGAACGAATCAAAGAGGCCAAAGTCAAAGTAACTGCTTCCGCAGCTTCATATAATTCCCGCCCGGGGCACACATTTCTCTCGATTTCCTGAGAAGCCCTGTAAGCGGCTTCCTCCGAATCATCAAGCATCTGATGTATCAACGCAGGCAGGGTAGTTGAGTCCCCCACAGACCTCAACTTCTCCCATTCAGTATCTCGATTAGGCATCCCATTTTCCTCCCGACTCAAAGAGTACATTTTGCGGGAACTGTCCAGGGTCATAACGGCCTTGACATGTGTGGCAGATAGGAACTTCTTTCATGGTTCTCGGCCGTATCGCTTCCGTGAAATGCATGTCTTGACGTGGAACGCCCAGCTGCCTCCTCACATCCCCTTCGGCGCACCCCTCTGGTAGCATCATGAAACACGTCGCAATTTAAACACAAAGAGGCAGCTCATTCCGATAGGATAAATCTTGGAAAGAAACCCTGGAAGAATGAACTGCAACATGCATAATAGCGCAGACCTCACCATCGACCAATGCCACGCCCTGTTCGAGAAACTGAACAACCATTCCGAGAAGAACACCATCCCACCGATCCTGGGTCTTCTGGAAGCACTGGTGGTGACTCTGAAGTACCTCAGACGCAACCACGTGCAGGCCGA
>NZ_RQYT01000034.1 GCF_003932785.1 Arachnia propionica
CTCCGAACCCCAAAATGACCGCAAGCCTCACGCTCACACTACGTGAGGCACCAACCCACCCTTCGCGCTCATTCCTACGTGAGGCACCTCGCCCCGCTCTCCTCCGGATCGTCCGCTCGCCGCCCTGGACTCGGCGAACTCGGCTAATGCGTGGGTTGACTAGGGGCTTTGCTGGTTGGTGGCGTGGTTTGGTGGTGAGGATGGATGGGCATGAAGTCAGCCGACTCACTGGAGGCCACTACGGATGTCATCATCCCGTATTTCTGCCCTGGAACGCCAGTCGTTGTTGGATGTCTTCGCCGGTGTCAGTGACCCCAGACAGCGGTGGGCAGGCGGTATCGCTTGGAGGAGATCCTCGCGTTGACTGCTGCCGCGGTGCTGGCTGGATGCTCGACACTGTTGGCACGTCTCGGACCTGGACCGTGAGGCCATGTCAGCACTGGGTTCAAGGTTTTCCCGTCCACGGCGATCACCCTGCGGCCACTGATCTGTCTGGTCCGCGTGTAGATCGAGGCTGCACACCCTAGCTCAGATCAAATCGTTGATGACCACGGACTGTTCGCGACCCGGGCCGACTCCGATGCCGGAGATGCGGCAGCCGATGAGCTCCTCCAGGCGACGCACGTAGGCCTGGCAGTTCGCGGGCAGCTCGTCGAAGGTGCGGCAGCCGGAGATGTCCTCGGTCCAGCCCGGCAGCTCCTCGTAGATCGGCTTGGCGTGGTGGAACTCCGACTGGGTGATCGGCATGTGGTCGTGCCTCACCCCGTCGACGTCGTAGGCCACGCACACCGGGATGGTCTCCCAGCCCGACAGGATGTCCAGCTTGGTGAGGAAGATGTCGGTGAAGCCGTTCAGCTTCGTCGCCTGCTCCACCAGCACCGCGTCGAACCAGCCACAGCGACGCGGCCGTCCCGTCGTCGCCCCGAACTCACCGCCCGCCTGGCGCAGCCTCTCGCCGTTGTCGTCCAGCAGCTCCGTCGGGAACGGACCCTCACCGACCCGGGTGGTGTAGGCCTTCGCGATACCGATGGAACGGTCGATGCGGGTCGGCCCGACGCCCGCCCCCGTGCAGGCCCCCGCCGCGATCGGGTTCGACGAGGTCACGTACGGGTAGGTGCCGTGGTCGACGTCGAGGTGATGGGCCTGGGCGCCCTCGAACAGGACCACCTCGCCGCGGTCCAGCGCGTCGTTGATGAACCTCCCGCAGTCGATGACGTGGGGGCGGATCGACTCGGCGTGGGCCAGCAGCGACGCCACCACCTCGTCGGCCTCGATGGGGCGACGGTTGTACACCTTCACCAGCAGCTGGTTCTTCTGGTCGAGGGCAGCCTCCACCTTCTGCCGCAGGATCGACTCGTCGAAGAGGTCCTGGACCCTGATCCCCATCCGGTTGACCTTGTCCGAGTAGGCGGGCCCGACACCGCGGCCTGTCGTCCCGATGCGACGCTTCCCCAGGAACCGCTCCGTCACCTTGTCGATGACCCGGTGGTACTCGGTGATGATGTGCGCGTTGGCGGAGATCAGCGGATGCGGCACGTCCACCCCGCGCGAGGCCAGCATCTCCAGCTCCTCGGCCAGCACGTCGAGGTCGATGACGACGCCGTTGCCCAGCACCGTCGTCGTGCCGGGGTTGAGGATGCCGGACGGCAGGAGGTGCATCACGAACTTCTCGCCACCGACCACGAGGGTGTGTCCCGCGTTGTTGCCCCCCGAATAGCGGACACACAGATCGACGCGGTCACCGAGCTGGTCGGTCGCCTTGCCCTTGCCCTCGTCCCCCCACTGGGAGCCGACCACGACAACACTAGGCATTGGAATCCTCCTGGACGCGAAGCAAGCCCCAGCAAAGCCGGGGCCTTACCTCCGCAGTGTACCCGGAGCCCGCGCCATGCCCGGCACCGCGCCCTGCACCTTGGTGCAGCAGTGTCTCGGCCGGGTTCACGATCGTGCAGCCGGGAGGCCGCCAGTTGAAGCATCGGCGTTTTCGCGCCAGCATCTATGACAGAACTACCCGCAAAGGAGCAGGGCCCCATGAAGAAGCTCATCAACTCCCCCGACGACGTCGTCGCCGAGGCACTCCACGGCATCGAGGCCAGTGACGATCGTGTCCGCGTCGACCATCAGCACCGCGTGATCTTCCGCGCCACCCCGACGAGGCAGGGCAAGGTGGCCCTCATCTCCGGCGGCGGCTCCGGTCACGAGCCCCTCCACGGCGGCTACGTCGGTGTCGGCATGCTGGATGCGGCCTGCGCAGGTCAGGTGTTCACCTCCCCCACCCCCGACCAGATCCTCGCCGCCACCGTCGAGGCCGACGCGGGCGCAGGCGTCCTCCACATCGTGAAGAACTACACCGGCGACGTCATGAACTTCGAGATGGCGGCCGAGCTCGCCGCCGAGGCGGACGTGCGGGTCGAGACGGTGGTCGTCGCCGACGACGTCGCCGTCCAGGACTCCCTGTACACGGCGGGACGACGCGGCGTGGGCCTGACCGTGCTGCTGGAGAAGATCGTCGGGGCAGCCGCCGAGGAGGGACGCGACCTCGACGCGGTGCTCGCCGTCGCCACGAAGGTCAACGAGGGTGGCCGCTCCATGGGCATGGCCCTGACCTCCTGCACCGTACCCGCCGCAGGACAACCCACCTTCGACCTGCCCGAGGACCAGATGGAGATCGGGATCGGCATCCACGGCGAGCCGGGACGCCACCGCGAACCCCTCACCCCCGCGAAGGACATCGCCAGGCAGCTCGTCGAACCGATCCTCACCGACCGCGACTACGCCGGGAAGCGCACCATCGCCATGCTCAACGGGATGGGAGCCACCCCGCTGCTGGAGCTCTACCTCATGTACGCGGAGGTGAAGAAACTGCTCGACGACGCCGGTGTCACGGTGGAGCGGAACCTCGTCGGGAACTACATCACCAGCCTGGACATGGCCGGCTGCTCCCTCACCCTCCTCGAGGTCGACGACGAGCTGCTGACGCTGTGGGACGCCCCGGTCAACACGGCCGGACTGCGGTGGGGCCTGTGATGATCGACCGGGACCAGCTCACCCAGTGGCTGCGCACCTTCTCCGAACTCCTCAACGAGAACGCGGCGCGGCTCACCACCCTCGACTCGGCCATCGGCGACGCCGACCACGGCTCCAACATGGCGCGCGGATTCAAGGCCGCCGTCGAGGCCCTCGACGACACCGCCCCGCTGCCGAAGCTGTTCAAGGGGGTCGGCATGACCCTCGTCAGCAGCATCGGCGGCGCCTCCGGCCCGCTCTACGGGTCGTTCTTCCTGCGGCTGGGGGCCGGACTCGACGAGGTCGTGGTCGCCCCCGAGGACTTCGCGAAGGCCCTGCGTGCCGGGCTCGACGGTGTCAAGGCCCGCGGCAAGGCCACCACGGGCGAGAAGACCATGATCGACGCGATGGAACCCGCCGTCGTCGCCTTCGCCGAGGCCGCCGAGCAGGGGGCGGCGGCCGCGTCCCGGGCCGCCGCTGAGGCCGCCAACGAGGGCCGGGATGCCACGATCCCCATGCTCGCCACGAAGGGCAGGGCCAGCTACCTGGGCGAACGCTCCATCGGCCACCAGGACCCGGGCGCGACCTCCACGGCCCTGATGTTCGACGCCCTCGCGGCGGCCCTGAAGGAGGAGTGACCGATGGCGTTGGTGGGAATCGTCGCCGTCTCGCACAGCCGTGAGCTGGCGGAGGCCGCCGTGGAGTTGTCCCTCCAGATGGTGCACGGGGAACAGCCCCCCGTCCTCGTCGCGGCGGGCACCAGCGATGGCAGGCTCGGCACCGACGCGACGGCGGTCGCGGAGGCGATCTCGGCGGCGGACCAGGGCGCGGGGGTCGTCGTGATCGTCGACCTCGGCTCGGCCATCCTCAGCGCCGAGTTCGCCCTGGACCTCGTCGCGGCGGACCCGGAGCAGGTGCGCATCATCCCGGCGCCCTTCGTCGAGGGGCTGCTGTCGGCGGTGGTGCGGGCCGCGACGGGGGCGAGCCTCGACGAGGTCGTCGCCGAGGCGGGGCGGGCGTTGGAGCCGAAGCAGTCGGCCCTGGCCCCCGTCGAGATTTCCACCAAGGCCACCCAGGACGCCTGGGAGCCCGACGCCAAGGACTCGGCCACCGTGGTGAACCCGGCCGGGCTCCACGTCCGCCCCGTCGCCCAGGTGGTGGCGACGGCCTCCCGGTTCGACAGTGAGATCCGGCTCCGCTGCCACGGCACGTCGGCCTCGGCCTCCTCGCCCGTGTCACTGGCCAGTCTCGGCGCCCGGACGGGCGAGCGGCTGTGGGTGGAGGCCGCCGGTTCCGACGCCGTCGACGCCGTGGCCGCCATCGTCGAACTCATCCGCGACGGCTTCGGGGAACTCGACCAACCGGCCGCCCCGGAGCCGATCCGCACCGCCGGCCCGCAGGGGGTCAGCCCCGGCCGGGTGGTCGGCACGGCCCGCATCATGACGAGCCCGGCCACGAAACCCCCGCACGACTACCTGCTGTCCAGGGACGACATCCCTCAGGAACGTCGTCGGCTCGCCGAGGCCCTGGAGGCGACGGCCAGCGGCTACGAACGGCAGGCCGAGGGGGCCGGCCCGGAGGCGTCGGAGATCCTCAGGGCCAGCGCCTCGATGGCCCGCGACCCGATGCTGCGGGACCGCGCCTCGGCCAGGGTCGGCGTCGACTCGGTCGGCGGGGTGTCGGCGCTGTGGCAGGCGGTGTCCGAAATCGTCGTGGAGTTCCAGGCCCAGGGCGGGTTGCTCGCCGAGCGGGTCACCGACCTCATCGACGTCCGCGACCGTGCCGTCAGTCACCTCACGGGACGCCCCCTGCCGGGCATCCCGACCTGCGAGACGCCGTTCATCCTCGTCGCGGAGGATCTGGCTCCCGCGGACACGGCCACACTTCGGGCCGAGTGCTGCCTCGGCATCATCACCGCGGCGGGAGGACCCACCTCGCACACGTCGATCCTCGCCCGCAGCATGGGGATCCCCGCCGTGGTGGGGTTCACGGGCGCGATGGAGATCCCCGACGGTTCCCGGGTGCTCCTCGACGGCACCACCGGCGAGGTCGTCGTGGAGCCCGACACGGAGCAGCAGGTCGGGGCCCGGACCACCCCGGCGACAGTGGAGCCCCTCAGCGCGCCCGGCCGCACCGCCGACGGGCAACCGATCGGCCTGTACGCCAACGTCGCCTCGGCGGGGGCGGCGGAGGTCGCGGCGCGGGCCGGAGCGGAGGGGGTGGGGCTGTTCCGCACCGAGATCAGTGTCCTCGGCGTCCGGGAGGAACCCACCGTCGCCGAACAGGCCGACGGCTACGCCAAGGTGCTGGCGCCGTTCGCGGGCCGCAAGGTCGTCGTCAGGACCCTCGACGCGGGCAGCGACAAGCCGCTCAGCTTCCTCACCATCCCCGGCGAGGACAACCCGGCCCTCGGCATCCGGGGTTTCCGCACCGCCGCCCAGTCGCCGGACGTCCTCACCCGGCAGCTGGAGGCCATCGCCGCCGCCGAGCAGGCCAGCGGGGCGGAGGTGTGGGTGATGGCCCCGATGATCTCCACCGCCGCCGAGGCGGCGCAGTTCGCCGGGCTCGCCAGGGCGGCGGGGCTGCGTCGGGTCGGCGTCATGATCGAGGTTCCGGCAGCCGCACTGAGCGCCCGCGAGATCCTTGCCGAGGTGGACTTCGCGAGCATCGGCAGCAACGACCTCACGCAGTACACCATGGCGATCGACCGGATGGCGACGGGGGTGCAGGAGCTGCAGGACCCGTGGAATCCGGCGGTGCTCCGGCTCATCCAGCTCGTCGGGGAGGCCGGTGCGGCGACGGGACGACCGATCTCCTGCTGCGGCGAGGCGGCGGCCCACCCGGATCTGGCCGCGGTCCTCGTCGGTCTCGGGGTCTCGACGCTGTCGATGAGCGTGCAGTCCCTCGAGGCGGTCCGCGCCACCCTTGCGGAGCTCACCCTGGCGGACTGCCGCAGGGCGGCGCAGGCGGCCGTCGGCGCGTCGGGCCCCGTCGAGGCGCGGGAGGCGGCAGCGCGGGAGGTGCCGTCGCTGCGTCGGGGGTGACGGGGCCGTCATCGGGTGGATTCGTCGGGCGCCGCGCACCCTACCTACACTGTTCGCCGGCCCAGTCCCCACCTCGAGGAGTCCCCATGCCCATCCGTTCCGACCTGCGCAACGTCGCCATCGTCGCCCACGTCGACCACGGGAAGACCACCCTCGTGGACGCCATGCTCTGGCAGTCCGGCGCCTTCCGGGAGGGCTCCGACGTCAACAACCGGGTCATGGACTCGATGGACCTGGAGCGCGAGAAGGGGATCACCATCCTCGCGAAGAACACGGCCGTCAAGCACCTGATGGCGGACGGCCGCGAGGTGACCATCAACATCATCGACACCCCCGGGCACGCCGATTTCGGCGGCGAGGTGGAGCGCGGCCTGGAGATGGTCGACGGTGTGGTGCTGCTCGTCGACGCGTCCGAGGGGCCGCTGCCCCAGACCCGATTCGTGCTGCGGAAGGCGCTGGCGAAGAAGCTGCCCCTCATCGTGGTGGTCAACAAGGTGGACCGCTCCGACGCGCGGATCTCCGCCGTCGTCGACGAGACCTACGACCTGTTCATGGACCTCCTCGACGACGACGCCGCCGACGGCCTCGACTTCCCCATCGTCTACGCCTCGGCGAAGGCGGGCCGGGCGTCACTGACGCAGCCCGCCGACGGGGAGATGCCGGGCTCGACGACCCTGGAGCCCCTGTTCGAGACGATCCTCGACCACATCCCCGCCCCCTCCTACGAGGAGGGCGCCACCCTGCAGGCCCATGTCACGAACCTCGACGCCTCCCCGTACCTGGGGCGGCTGGCGCTGTGCCGGGTGGTGGCCGGTGAGCTGAAGCGAGGCCAGCAGGTCGCGTGGTGCCGGGCCGACGGCACCGTGACGAATGTGAAGCTCACCGAACTGCTCATGACCCAGGCCCTGGAGCGGGTTCCCGCCGAGAGCGCGGGTCCCGGCGACATCGTCGCCATCGCGGGCATCCCGGAGATCACGATCGGCGAGACCCTCTCCGATCCGGAGAACCCGAAGCCGCTGCCGCTCATCCACGTCGACGAGCCGTCGATCTCCATGACGATCGGCATCAACACCTCCCCGCTGGCGGGGAAGTCCGGCAAGAACCTCACGGCGCGGCTGGTGAAGGCGCGGCTCGACCAGGAACTCATCGGCAACGTCTCCATCCGGGTCCACCCGACGGAGCGTCCGGACACCTGGGAGGTGCAGGGCCGCGGTGAGCTGCAACTCGCCGTGCTGGTGGAGATGATGCGGCGGGAGGGTTTCGAACTGACCGTCGGCAAACCGCAGGTGGTGACGAAGGTCATCGACGGGAAGGTGCACGAACCGATCGAGCGGCTGACCGTCGACATCCCCGACGAGTTCGTGGGTGTGGTCACCCAGCTCATGGGGCTGCGGCGCGGCCGGATGGAGACGATGGTCAACCACGGCACCGGCTGGGTGCGGATGGAGTTCCTGGTGCCGGCGCGGGGCCTCATCGGTTTCCGTACCGAGTTCCTCACCGAGACCCGCGGCACCGGCATCATGAACCACGTCGCGGAGGGCTACGAGCCGTGGGCCGGGGACTTCCGCACCCGGCCGACGGGATCGCTCGTCGCGGACCGGACGGGCGTGGTCACCTCGTACGCCCTGTTCAACCTGCAGGAGCGCGGCACGATGTTCGTCGGCCCCGGCGCCGAGGTGTACGAGGGCATGATCGTCGGGGAGAACCCGCGCCCCGAGGACATGGACGTCAACCCGTCGAAGGAGAAGAAGCTCACCAACATCCGTTCCTCGACGGGCGAGGAGCTGGAGCGTCTCATCCCGCCGCGGCTGATGTCGATGGAGCAGCAGCTGGAGTTCTGCGCCGCCGACGAGTGCTTGGAGGTCACCCCTGCTGTGGTGAGGATCCGGAAGGTCGTGCTGGGTCAGAAGGACCGGGCCCGCCTGAAGCGGGGCTGACCCCCCTCACCGCACCAGGTCGATGACGGAGGCGATGACCCGCAGCCGGGTCTCGACGTCGGCATCGGCCGGGGCCTGCAGCTTCGCGCCGACATAGGCCGGGCTGCCCGCGGCGGCCAGGCATTCGGTCACCCGCTGCGGGGTCATGAGTGAGCTGGGCTCGTCGGTGGACAGGGGCAGGTGGAGGTCGGCCCAGGCCTTGCCCCACCGGTTGTCGGTGGCACCGGCGCCGGAGAACATGAGTCCCCGCAGCCGTCCCGCCGCTGCGAGCAGCTCGACGTGACGCCGGGGACGCTCCGGGTCGTGGGCCTCGAGGGCGGATCGTCCCCAATTGACGGCGAAACCGAGGTCCGGCGAGGCCTCCAGCTCCGCCTCGAGGGGAAGGAACCGCTTCTCCCCCTCGACGGCTGGGTCGTGGGCGTCGCAGTGTTCGACGACGAGCTCCGTCGTGAACCCCTCTGCCGTGGTGAGTTCCGCGAGGGAACGGGCGAAGGCGGTGCGGTCGGCGGTGACCGACGGCGCGGAGTGGATGTGCAGCCACGCCACGGACTGCTCGCCGGTGCGATCGTTGAGGTCCTCGGCGGCGTGGCGGATGTCGGTGATCCAGGCGACGGCACGGGTCCGTCCCTCCTCGTCGGGAGAGGCCAGCCCGAAGGCGGGATCCCGCCACACCCGTTGCATCGTGCCGGGGATGGCGGTGACGACCGACCGGGTGAAGCGCCCCCGCAGCTGGGCTGCGAACCAGTTGAGGTCGGCGTGGAGCACGTCCACGAAGGGGATCTCCAGCGCGGCGGCCAGACCTCGCGCGGCCAGTTCGTCGTAGAAGTGCTCCTGCTCGTCCCGTTCCGCGGGCAGGGCGGCATAGGCCCCTACGACAAGGTGTTTCATTGCTGTCCTTCCGGTCGACCGGCTCCAAGATAGCGGGCGTCACCGCAGCCAGGACACGAGGGCTCCCCACGCCGCGGCCCACAGCAGACTGCCGAGGGTGCCGATGATGAAGCGTTCGCTCTTGGCCGGGTCGGGGGTGCTGAGTTCGGGGTACCGGCCGAACCCCTTGACCCCCAGGACGATGGCGACCCCGGCGGGGAAGCCGGCCACGATGCAGGAGTAGATGCCGACCCGTTCCAGCAGGCCGATCCAGGTGCCGCCGGGCATGTCCCGCCCCGCGCGTTCCAGCCGGAGATCGACGAGTTCCGGGCCGCCGGTCCCGGCGACGGCGGCCTCCCGGCGCGCTGCCGCCCGCTGGGTCTGCCAGTCGACGAACTTGAAGAGGCCGCGGATCACGGGGGTGCCCGCGACGGTGGCCGCGAGGAACCCGGCAACGACGACGATCGCCCACGCGAGGGTGCTCATGTGCCCCACTGTTCCAGACGGCTCCGACTTTTCCCGTCGGGCTCGCGCAATCCACCGGGCGATTCCGGCCACTGTCGCGAGCCAAGGGCGTGTACACGAATCGCCGCTTTGCTTCCGTGAGCCGCCGTTTGAAACGTTCCAAAACGAAGCAGGACGGCGATTCCTGCCGCCCTCTCCCGCAGCGCTTCTCGCCTCGGCCCCTGGCCCGAGCGCCTGTCCCGGGACCCCGGCAGGCTCCGACCGACACGGAGATGAAGCTACAATCTTCACATGGGCAGGATTCAGCTTTTCCCTGAATGCATGGCGCTGCTCGGGGACGTGGTGCGGTCCCGGGATTCCAGACGCGCCGCCGTCCATGACGCGATCCTCGCCGCCATCGAGACCACCAACGCGGCCGTCCCGACCCTCGACCCACTGCGCGTCACGGTCGGCGACGAACTTCAAGGGGTCTACGCCAGCGTGGGCGACGCCGTCGCCGCCACCATGATGCTGCGCGACGAGCTGCTCGGGACCGCGGAACTCAGGGTGGGTCTGGGCGGAGGTGAGGTCCGGGTCGTCGACGCCGAACGCGGCATCCAGGACGGGTCGGCGTGGTGGAACGCCCGGGAAGCCATCGAACGCGCCGAGGAGACCTCCCGACGTCCCGGCCATCGCGCCGCCCGCACCGCGCTCGTCGACGGCAGAGCCGCGGCCAACCCGCTGGCCGACCCGCTGCTCAGGCTCCTCGACGCCGAGCTCGACCGGCTCAGCGAGGCGACGCGTCGCACTTGGCGCGACCTCCGTCGCGGCACCCCGAACCTCGAGGCCGCCGCCCGCGAACAGGTGTCCCCCTCAGCCATCTCGCAGCGCATCAACGACAACGGGCTACGGCCCCTCCTCGACGTGGTCGAGACCCTCACCGCCCTCCCCTGACCCTCCCGGTCTCGCCTGCCCTGACTGCGATTCGCCTGCCATTTTCCGGGCTCGCCTGTCTTTCAACACAGGCAATTCAAGAGAAGGCAGGCTTTCCGCCCCAAGGCAGGCGAAACCGACCCGGCACGGACGGAAGGACGCGCGGGGATTCAGTCCTCGTTCTCCTCCGGCTGGACGATCTCGCCGTCGGCGTTCTGCTTGGCCCACTTCTTGCGGCCACGCTGCACGATGAGCGGATCGGTCGGCTTGATGACCGACGGGTCCTTGTCGTCGTAGTCGTGGCTCTCCAGGAACAACCGCATCGCGTTGAGGCGCGCCCGCTTCTTGTCGTTCGACTTGATCCGGTACCAGGGGGCCAGTTCCGTGTCGGTCTGCTTCAACATCGCCGACTTCGCGTTCGTGTAGTCCTCCCAGCGATCCAGGGACTCCAGATCCATTGGGGACAGCTTCCAGCGTCGCACCGGGTCGAGCTGACGGATCGCGAACCTCGTGCGCTGCTCCCGCTGCGTCACCGAGAACCACAGCTTCGTCACGGTGATCCCCGACTCGATGAGCATCTGCTCGAACACCGGGGCCTGCTTCATGAAGGTCTGGTACTCCTCATCCGTGCAGAACCCCATCACCCGCTCCACACCGGCCCGGTTGTACCAGGAGCGGTCGAACAGCACGATCTCCCCCGCCGTCGGCAGATGCTTGATGTACCGCTGGAAGTACCACTGACCACGTTCGGTGTCGCTCGGCTTGTTGAGGGCGACGACCCGGGCGCCACGCGGATTGAGGTGCTCGGTGAACCGCTTGATGGCGCCACCCTTGCCCGCCGCGTCGCGCCCCTCGAACAGGATGATGTGCTTGGTGCCGTTGTCCTGCGCGGAGTACTGGAACTTCAGCAGTTCGATCTGCAACTGCCGCTTCTCGGCCTCGTACTCGTCCCGGCTGAGCAGCTCGTCGTAGGGGTACTTGTCCCGCCACGTCTCCACGGCCGCCCCCATCGGGTCGATGAGGAACTGGTCCTCACCATGGACGTCACCGACGCTGTATCCCTGATCCCGGACCATGTCGATGAACTCACGCAGGTTCTGATTCATGGCTCAAGGGTGACACAGGCCCCACGACGACAACAGGGCGGCCATCGACAACAACCCTCGGAGTTGCTTGAGCACTCCCGACGAAACCGCCACGCCGCACCGGGTCGGCTCAGTCATCGAGGGGGTCCGCCATCAGGAAGTCCACGATGTTCAGGTGCTGGATCCCGTTGCGTCCCCGGGGGATCGGATCCATGCTCACCACCGTCTTGGGATGGTTGTCCGGGATCGCCTCCAGGACACTGAACTCCCGCTCCACCGTCGCCCGGTCCGCCAGCAGATAACTGACCTGGACGTACCACGTGCGCTCTCCTCGCCGAGCGACGAAGTCCACCTCCTTGGCCCCACGCCAGCCCACCTCCACCGTGTAGCCACGCGACCGCAGCTCACCGTGAACGATGTTCTCCAGAGTCAGTTCCACGTCGGCACGATTGTCGAAGCCGAGGGCGGTTCTCAGCCCCTGGTCGACCACGTAGTACTTCTCATCGGCGCGCAACAGTTGTTTGCCGACGACGTCCATCCGGGGAACCTTGTCCACCAGGTAGGCCTCGGCGCAGTGCCTCAGGTACGCCAGCACGGTGTCCACGCTCACCGCACGTCCCTCACTCCTGATGTACCGGCTGACCGACTGGGCGGAGAAGGTCCGTCCCACGTTCCCGACGCAGTAACGCAGGATCCGCCGGAACATGTCCACGTCACGGATCGCGAAGTGCTCGATCACATCCTTGACCACGACGGTGTCGAGCAGGCTGTCGAGATACTGCACAGCGGCCCGGGCGTCAGCATCGAAGTACTTCAGCACCGGAAATCCCCCCAGGACCAGGTACTGCTCGAAGAGTTCCTGGATCTGGTCCCGGGTGGCACCGTCGGGATGCCGCAGCTCCACGAACTCCCGGAAGGCCAGGGGACGGATCGGAAACTCGACGAATCGTCCTGCCAAGTGGGAGCTCAGTTCGCTCGCGAGCATCGTGGAGTTGGAGCCGGTGAGGTAGAGGTCGCAGTTCCAGTCCACCCGCAGCGCGTTGACCACGTCCTCCCAGCCAGGCACCTGCTGGATCTCGTCGAGGAAGATGTGGACTCGGGCGTTCCTGTCCGGCAACCGCGCGCCCAGGTGTTCCATCAGGGCGGGAGCAGTGCGGATGCCCAACCCCTCCCCGGACTCCAGGTTGAGTCTCACCTGCGCGGCCTGCGGGTCCTTGGCGGCGGCCTCGTCGGCCACCATGCCCAGCAGCGTCGACTTCCCACAGCGCCGCACCCCGGTCAGGATCTTGACCACCGGGACGTCCATGAATGGACGGATGCGCGCCAGGTAGCGGGGCCGATCGACGATCCGTTCCATGACACCCCTCCCTCCATTTGTCGATCATAGTCGACAAAACCGATACTCGGGGCCTGGTTGTCGATCATGGTCGACAACAGCACGTCGACCCACTGTCGAGTAGGGGCGTCACCGCGTGGAGTGACAGCCGGGCGCCAGGGTGATGGCGGTCACTTCACCACGACGGTGTAGGTCTCGGGCTCGCTGTTCTGCTGACAGTCCTCCGGCCCGTTGCCGAAGAAGCACCCCCTGACGTCGATGGTGGTCGTCCCGGCCTTCACGCCCTTGACCACCATCGTCGTCCTCGACGTGCAGCCCGGCTGCTCCACCTTGCAGCTGCCGACCTTCAGCTCATGACTCACCGACTCCCCCGTCACCCCACTGATCTGCGGGCCGGTGCGCGCACTGTGGTTGGTTCCCACGACGGGGATGATGACGACCTCACCGACCGCGATCTCGAAGGAACGTTCATGTGGTTCAGCGGTGCGGGTCCCCGCCTCGCAGCCCGCCAGCAGCAGCATCGCAGCCAGTGCCACAGCACCCTGGATCCTCATGGTCACTCCTCGGATTCGGTCTCCGGAACAAGAATGCCCTCCGCAGGGTTCAGCCGCGGACTTCCTTCGACGCTCCGGATCGGCAATGATGCTGGCATGACTGATATCACCCTCGGCGGCAACCCCGTCCGCACCCACGGCTCCCTCCCCGAGGTGGGCGCCACCGCGCCGACCTTCGAACTGGTCGGCACCGACCTCGGAGCCGTCAAGCTGTCGGACTTCGCCGGTTCCCGCCTGGTCCTCAACATCTTCCCCTCCGTCGACACCGGCGTCTGCGCGCAGAGCGTGCGCACCTTCAACGAGCGCGCCGCATCGCTGGAGAACACCAAGGTCCTGTGCGTCTCCCGCGACCTCCCCTTCGCCCTGTCCCGCTTCTGCGGCGCCGAGGGCATCGAGAACGTCGCCGTCGCCTCCGACTTCCGCACCACACTGGGTGAGGACTACGGGGTCACCATGATCACCGGCCCCCTCGAGGGTCTGCTCTCCCGCGCCGTCGTCGTCCTCGACGAGCAGGGCCGCGTCCTCCACGCCGAGCAGGTCGGGGAGATCAAGAGCGAGCCCAACTACGACGCCGCCCTCGCGGTTCTCTGATCCCTGACGCGGGGCCGGGGCTCACCCGAGCCTCGGCCTCACGTGGAGGCCGACCTCCGGATCGACGAGCGGCTCCTGGGCTGCCTGGATGCCGTCGACGGTGAGCGTCGCCGTCACCGGCACCGCCCGTTTCACCAGGCCGAGGGCGATCGGCCCCAGTTCGTGGTGCCGGGCGGACGACCCGACGAAACCGACCTGCCTGCCGTCGAGTTCCAGCGCCGCACCGGCCGCGGGCAGTGCCTCCGCGGATCCGTCGAGGTGCAGCAGCACCAGCCGACGCGGCGGCCTGCCGAGGTTGTGGACGCGTGCGACGGTCTCCTGGCCCCGGTAACAACCCTTGTCGAGATGGGTGCCGAACAGGCCGATCTCGTTGGGGATCGTCCGGTGGTCCGTGTCGACGAAGATGCGCGGCACCCCTGCGGCGATGCGGTGGGCCTCGAAGGCCCACGTCCCGGCGCGGATCCCTTCCGGCAGGGCCGCGTCCCGGGGGCGCAGCACCGCCCGGCCGCCGAGCCACGACCATGACGGCCACCCCTCGGGCACGACAACCCTCTCCCCCACCCAGGCCAGGGCGAGGTCGTCACGCAGCCGAACCTCCACTCGCATCATGAACCGCATCCGGTCGAGGAACTCCACCAGCTCCGCGCCACGCCCCGGCTCGGTCCAGGCCAGCAGCCGCTCCCCATCGTCAACCCCCGACAGGACGTGTTCGACGTGGCCGTTGGGTGACAGCACCAGCGCGTCGGTGGGCTCGCCCGCCGACAGCCCCGACAGGTGCTGGCTCGTCAACGAGTGCAACCAACCGAGTCGGTCCGGCCCCGCCACCTCCACGATGTCGCGGTTCGACAGATCGACGACGGCGGCACCCGCCTCGATGGCCCGTCCCTCCGCGACGGGGTTGCCGTCGTGCCAGACGAGACTCTCGTCGATCCCGTCCTCGACGAGGACGCTCACTGCCGCTTCGAGAGTCGGGCCCACATGTGCGGGCGCAGCTCGTGGTCGGCGGTGGAGCGGTCGAGCGCGTACATGAGGTCCCCCTCGACCTTGCCGTACAGCCGTTGCCCGGAGCTGTGGGACACCGTGGCGCCCTCAGTCCGCACGACGGCATCCGTGAGCAGGTCGATGCGGGTCACCTGGATCTTCCCGACCAGCACCTCCGTCCAGCCGTCGGAGTGGGCGAGCGTCACCTCCAGGGACGCATCCGCCTTCGGCCGCCAGAACCCCGTCTCCATCCCCAGCGGCTGGTCGAACACCCCCTCGTCGGACATCCCGAAGGTCTGTGAGACGTAGAACAGGTAGTTGCCCCCATCGTGGCTGAACTCGATGCGCTGCTCGAAGGTGAAGTCGTTGCCCTCGTGATCGGTGCCGTTGCCGGCGCCCTCCCACGTGCCGACGAGCCACCCCAGCGCGATGAGTTCCTGGTTGAGACCCGCCGGGGCCTCGATGTCGATCCCCTTGAGTTCTGCCATGTCAGTCCTTCCGTCTCCTCACCTGGGTGATCGCGAACCACGCGGCAGCCACCGCCACGGCGACGGCGGCCACGATCAGCACCCAGACCGCGATCATGCTCACGGGCCACCACGATACCTGCCACGACGAGGACCAGATGGTAGACATGGCCCATGCGTGCTGTCATCTCCCGGGTGTCGTCGGCCAGCGTGACGGTGGACGGCGAGGTGGTGGGCGAGCTGCCCCGTCCCGGCCTCCTCGTGCTGGTGGGGATCGCCCACGGCGACGACGATTCCGCCGCCCGTGCCCTCGCCGCGAAGATCTGGGGGCTGCGGATCCTCGACGGGGAGGTCTCCGCCAGCGACATCGACGCACCCATCCTGGTGGTCAGTCAGTTCACCCTCCACGCCAGCACCCGGAAGGGGCGTCGGCCCGGCTGGTCGAAGGCCGCTCCCGGCGCCGTCTCGGAGCCGATGGTCGAGACGTTCGCCCGGGCCCTGGAACAGCTGGGCGCGACGGTGGCGCGTGGCCGGTTCGGTGCGGACATGCAGGTGGCCTCCGTCAACGACGGACCGGTCACGATCCTGATCGACACCGAGAACTGGGAGTGATGACGACGGTGGGTTCGTCCTCCTCCTCGTCGATCTGGAGGTCCTCGACCCCGAGCTCCTTGATGAGCCCCGCGACCCGGTCGTCCAGTTCGTCGCGGATGAGATCCATCCTGGTCTCGCCCTGGATGCCGTGGGCGGAGGGCTCGTCGAGGTGCCAGGCCTCGATGGTCCCCTTCATCCCGGGCACGGGCGCCACCACGGCCTCATAGCCGAGGACGACGACCCGGTCCACGTCGGCCAGCAGCTCCGGATCGAGCAGGGTGGGCCTCTCGTTGCCCAGCACCACGCCGAGCCGGGCGAGGCTGGCGCGGGCCTCCTCATTGACGGCGGGTCCGGGCCGGGTGCCGGCGGAGTACACGTCCACCCGCCCACCGGAACGGCTTCGGAGCAGCGCCGCCGCCATCTGGCTCTTTCCGCTGTTGCGGGAGCAGACGAACAGGACACTCGGCATGAGGTGGCTCCTTGGATCAGGCTACGCGTCAGAGATTACTCATCTCGATGGTCGAACACAGCCCTGCCGAAAACTGGGCAGCCCACCTTTCACCCGACGAACCCGGAGTTCCACGGCTCAGCGGGTCACCCAGTGGTGAGGAAGTCGACCGCAGCGATGGACACCTGGTCGAGGTCGGCGCCGGGCTCGGTGACGCTCACGACGGTGAGGGTGACGGAGCTGGTCGCCACGGCGGGAAACCGCAGTTCCTGCGGGGATGCGCTGTCGCTCGCGAGCGGGTGCGCCACCCATGACCCGTCGTCGAAGGTCCACCGCACCTCCGTGATCCGTCGTTCGCGGGCGGCCACGTCGGGGTTCGCGGCCACGTTGCTGACGAGTCGCACCCCCACCAGGTCGACGGCGTCACCGAACTGGAACGTCAGGGACTGCTCGGCACCGTTCCCCGGGCAACGCCACACGGTGGCGGAGCGTCCATCCAGCAGCACGTCGGGGGGCTCCCCGGCCTCGCAGGTGCCCTCGGCGAGCAGGGGCTTGACGGGTTTGACGGGGCCGGTCCAGGGGACGGCGGGACGGGTGGGGGCCGTGGCGGCGCCGGAGGGGTTGGGATGGATCTCCTCCGGCTCCTCGCCCAGCATCAGTGCCCTGACCCCGGCGTAACCGAGCAGGAAGGCGGCGACGGCGCACGCCACCACGAGGACGAGCGGCAGGCCGGAGGTGACGGGGATCCGGCCACGGGGCGGCGACTCGACGTGACGTTCCTCACCCGGCCGGACGTCGGAGGACTCGCTGATGGTCTGCCTGAAGTACTCATCGGGCAGACGTCTGGACATGGCGTCATGGTACAAGCCCCCGGACCGCTGGGGATGGTCGACGTCACGGCCCGCGCGCCCCGTGGCTACGATGGAGCCTCGCTGGCCGTTCGGAGGTGTGTCATGGACCCGGTGCTCGTCGGAAAGGGCCGTCGTGGGCCCATGGCCCACTGGGGGTGGCGTCATGCCTGATCCCCTCGCCATCGCCGTCCGCTGCGAGGAGGTCGACGGCGTCAACCCGCTCAACGACTCGTCACGCCTGGTCATCGCGGGGGAACGGGAGGGCGTCGTCGTCACCCGTCCCCACGGCTTCGCGATCCTGGACGACCACGACGAGACGATTCTCGTGGCGGTGGAGCCCGAGGGTCGACGTCGCGGGATCGGCTCCGCCCTCCTGCTGGACGCGCTCGACCGACGACCGGAGCACTCGGCGTGGGCCTTCGGCACCCTGCCCGCCGCCCGCGCCCTCGCCGAGCACCTCGGCCTGAGGCCGGTCCGGGAACTCCTGCACATGGGCCGGTCCCTGACCGCCGCCACGCCCGCGGCGCCCCCGGAGGGCGTCCACATCGGCACGTTCACCGACGCGGACGCCACGGCCGTTGTCGCGGTCAACCGTGCCGCGTTCAGGAACCATCCGGAGCAGGGGCGACTGGACCTCGACGGGTTCCGCGCGCTGACCCGTCAGCCCTGGTTCGATCCCGCGGGGCTCCTCACCGCCCGCATCGAGGGGCAGCTGGTGGGTTTCCACTGGACCAAGCGTCACGACGCCACCACGGGAGAGGTCTACGTGCTGGCCGTGGATCCCGCCTTCGAGGGACGCGGGATCGGCCGTGCCCTCCTCGACCACGGGCTGGCCCACCTGACGGCCGTCGGCTGCCGCACCGTCGAACTGTACGTGGAGGCCGATCAGCCGCGGGTCGTGGCCCTGTACCGCGCCTCGGGGTTCGACACCCTGTCCGTTGACACCAACTACCGTCGGGAGCCCTCATGAACGACACCCTGCCCTCGGAACGCTACCTCGACCGGGAGCTGGCGTGGCTGGACTTCAACAACCGGGTCCTCGACCTCGCCCGGGATGCGAAACGGGTCCCCCTGCTGGAGCGCGCCAAGTTCGTCGCGATCTTCTCCAACAACCTCGACGAGTTCTTCATGGTCCGCGTCGCCGGCCTGAAGCGACGGATCCAGGCGGGGGTGGCGGTCCCCACCGTCACCGGGGCGATGCCGGGCGAGCTGCTGACGCGGATCCTCAAGCGGATCAAGGAACTGGTGGCCGAGCAGTCGGAGCTCTTCCAGAACGAGATCCGCCCGGCCCTGAAGGACAACGGCATCGAGATCCTCAGGTGGGATCAGCTCACCGCGACGGAGAAGGACGAGATGCGCTCACTGTTCAGTGAACGCATCTTCCCCGTCCTCACTCCCCTGGCCGTGGACCCGTCGCACCCGTTCCCCTACATCTCCGGGCTCACGATCAACCTGGCGGTGCTGCTGCGGAACCCGAGGACGGGGGCCCGTCAGTTCGCCCGGGTGAAGGTGCCGACCAATCTGTCCCGCTTCGTCAGGCTGTCCGACGGCAGGTTCCTGCCCCTGGAGGAGGTCATCTCCCGCCATCTGGGGCAGCTGTTCTCCGGCATGGAGGTGCTGAGTCACGCCACCTTCCGGGTCACCCGGAACGAGGACATCGAGGTCGAGGAGGACGACGCCGAGAATCTCCTCTACGCGCTGGAGAAGGAGCTGCTGCGTCGCAAGGTGGGGCGCCCCCCGGTCAGGCTGGAGGTCCAGGACGACATCGACGAGGCGATGCTCGAGACCCTGGTCAGCGAGTTGGACGTCACCCCGGAGGAGGTGTTCCACCTCCCCGCGCCCCTCGACCTGACCGGGCTGTTCGCCCTCGGCGACTCCCGCCGGGAGGAACTGGAGTACCCCGGCTTCCTGCCGATCACCCACCCCGACCTGGCCGAGGTGGAGTCGGCCTCCCCCGCGGACATGTTCAAGGCGATCGGCCGCCAGGACGTGCTGGTCCAGCACCCATACGACTCGTTCGCCACCTCCGTGCAACGGTTCATCGAGCAGGCAGCCGCGGACCCGAACGTGCTCGCCATCAAGCAGACCCTCTACCGCACCTCGGGCGACTCCCCCATCGTCGACGCCCTCATCGACGCATCCCGCGCCGGCAAGCAGGTGCTGGCCGTGGTGGAGATCAAGGCCCGCTTCGACGAGCAGAACAACATCTCGTGGGCGCGCCAGCTGGAGCAGGCCGGCGTCCATGTCGTCTACGGCATGGTCGGGTTGAAGACGCACTGCAAGCTGTCGCTGGTGGTGCGGCAGGAGCCGGACGGGCTGCGTCGCTACGCACACATCGGCACCGGCAACTACCACCCGAAGACCGCACGGATGTACGAGGACATGGGGTTGCTGACCTCCAACCCGATCATCACCGACGACATCGCCCGATTGTTCAACCACCTGTCGGGGGTCACCCATCAGACGGACTACCGGCGTCTGCTCGTCGCCCCGCACGGCATCCGCTCCGGCCTGGTGCAGCGGATCGAGAAGGAGATCCGCCACCACGAGGCGGGACGACCGGCACGGATCCGCATCAAGGTGAACTCCATCGTCGACGAGGCGGTCATCGACGCGCTGTACCGAGCCTCGCTGGCAGGGATCGGGGTCGACGTGTGGGTGCGGGGCATCTGCGCGATCCGCCCCGGCGTGCCCGGGCTCAGCGAGAACATCCGGGTCCGTTCGATCCTCGGCCGCTTCCTGGAACACTCCCGCATCTTCTGGTTCGAGAACGGCGGCCGCCCGAACGTCGGGATCGGTTCCGCTGATCTGATGCACCGCAACCTGGATCGTCGCGTCGAGGCCATCGTCGGGTTGGCGAATCCGCGCCACATCACCCAGATCGACGAGCTGTTCGGGCTGGCCTTCGACGACGGCACGGTGCGTTGGGAACTCCACGACGACACCTGGACCGCGGTCACGGTGGACGCCGAGGGCCAGCCGCTGCTGGACCTGCAGGAGGAGCTGATCCGTCGCACCCGTTCGAGGCGGAGCCGATGAGCAAGAAGCGGAAGATCGTTGCGGCGGGGGGCGTGATCCTCCGGGAACGCAGCGGCACCCAGCAGGTGCTGCTCATCCATCGCGACCGTTACGACGACTGGTCGCTGCCGAAGGGCAAGGGGGAGGCCGACGAGCTGCTCCCCGAGACCGCACTGCGGGAGATCACGGAGGAGACGGGGGTCGACGCCGTGCTGGACCTGAGGTTGCCGAGTATCCGCTACGACACCTCGACGGGCCCGAAGGTGTCGCACTACTGGCGGGCCACGGTGAAGCGGCAGCGCAACCGCAAGCCGGACCACGAGGTGTCCCAGGTGAAGTGGTTCAGCATCGAGGACGCCCTGGCGAGGGTCAGTTACGAGGCGGAGCAGGACCTGATCCGCCGCGCGGTGGAGCTGCCCACGAGCAACGTCCTGCTCGTGGTGCGCCACGCCAAGGCGATGCAGCGCAAGCACTGGACGGGCAACGACCAGCGCCGCCGCCTGTCGGGGCGGGGGCGTCGCCAGGCGAAACGGTTGACCGATCTGCTGGCGGCCTTCGGGGTCGAACGCCTGGTCAGCTCGTCGTCGGAGCGGTGCGTGCAGACGCTGCTGCCCTACGCCAAGGGGGCGAAGCTGGAGGTCGAGACGGTGGATGCGCTGACCGAGGAGGCCGGTTCCAAGGATCCGAAGGCAGTGCGCAAGTACATGGCGAAGCTGCTGTCCGGGCTGGACCGCCCCACGGCTGTCTGCGGCCACCGGCCGATCCTGCCGGACATGTACGCGGGGCTCGGGATCAAGTCGGCACCGATGGTGGTGGCGGAGGTCCGCGGGCTGCACGTCGTCGGCGGGGACGTCGTCACCACGGAGACCTTCAAGCCGACGGCGTGACCCCCGGCGTCGCGGATCCCAGGGGCGGCGGCATGCCGTCGAGCCCGTGGATGGCCTGCGAGCAACGGGTGAAGGCGTGGATGACCGCGCCCCTCACGGCAGCCTCGACGCCGAGTTCACCGGCGAGGACGGGGATGCGGGCGTGGTCGCCGAAGAGCCGGGCCAGTTCATCACGCAACGGCTGGAGGAAGGCCTCACCCGCCTGGGTGAGACCGCCACCCACGACGACCACCCCGGGGTCGACCGCCATCGCGACGGTGGCGATGCCCCTGCCGAGCTGAGCCACCACCGCCTCGATCTCGGCGACGGCGGAGACGTCACCACGCTCCGCGAGCTCGAACACCTCGCGCGCCCCGGCGGCGCTTCGCCACCGCAGCTGACCCGCCGGGTCGACGAGGTCGCTGAAGGCGACCCGGCCGATGTCCCCGGCGAGGTGGTGCACCCCTCGTCGGGCCTCGCCGCCGAGAACCATGCCGACGGCCACCCGGGAGCCGACCGCGACGTGGAGCACGTCCTCGAACAGCCGTCCCGCTCCGATGTGGTGTTCCGCGAGGGCCGCCAACCGGACCCCGTTGTCCAGCGCGGCAGGGCAGCCGAGACGGGACCCGAGAATGCCCACGACGTCGATGCCCGTCCAGCCCGGCAGCACGACGGAGGCCACGACCCGGGAGGTGTCGTCGACGATGCCGGGCAGGGCGACGCCGACGGCCCTGACCCGCCCCGAGGCCGCCTCCGCCAGGCAGGCCTCGGCGGTGGCGATGACGGAGTCGACCTGGTCGGCGGGCCCGGCCTGGGCTTCCAGCCCGGGATCGGTCCGTTGGGAGATGACGAAGCCTGCGAGGTCGACCACCCGGCAGCGGACGCTGTGCACCCCGACGTCGAGGCCGAGCACCACTCCGGCGTCCGCCGCGAAGGCGAAGCGGCGGGCCGGCCGTCCCGCCCCGCCGGGCGTGCCGGGGGCATGGGTGACGAGTCCGAGGTCCTCGAGGGTGGCGAGCGCGTTCTCCACGGCGGTGCGGGAGAGTCCCAGTTCGACGGCGAGCGCGCTGGCCCCGGAGGGGCCGCCGTCGCGCAGCCTCGCACCCACTCGAATCACCGCAGCAGGGGCCGTCCTCGGGGTCTCCATGCCCCCATTATCCCACCATGGTCTTTGAACTGAGCAGATCTTTCGGTCATCAGCGACACCATTTATCCAACCTTGGTAAGGTAAATCCACTGGATCGCGAGGAAGGGATCGGGATGACAACCTTGGCAGGATTCACCGACGAGGCGGCGCTCGAGGCGGCACTGGCCACCCCCAGCGAGGCTCTGGTGGCGGATCTCCGCGGCGGAGCGGGGGATCTCGTCATTCTCGGGGCCGGGGGCAAGATGGGCCCCTCCCTCGCCCGGCTCGCGCGGGCTGGCCTCGACGCCGCGGGCCGCAGCTCGGACAGGGTCCACGCGGTCTCCCGCTTCTCCGACCCCCGGCATCGCGAGGAACTCGCCTCCCAGGGCATCGAGGTCGTGCCCTTCGACCTCATCGAGAACGACGACCTCACCCCGCTCCCCGACGCGGCCGACGTGATCCACATGGTGGGGGCGAAGTTCGGTGCCGCACAGAACCAGTCCTGGGCCTGGGAGGTCAACGCCGCCCTGCCCGGCCGCGTCGCCCGCCGCTACCGGGGTTCCCGGATCACGGCATTGTCCACGGGCAACGTCTACCCGTTCGTCGCGCCCGCCACGGGAGGGGCGACGGAGAACACCCCCGTCGGCCCGGTCGGCGAGTATGCGCAGTCCTGTCTCGGCCGGGAACGCGTGTTCCAGTTCGCCGCCAACACCTGGGGCACCCCCGTGAGCATCATCCGCCTCAACTACGCGGTCGACCTCCGTTACGGCGTGCTGGCCGACATCGCCACCCAGATCATGGCCGACCAACCGGTCCCCCTCCACACCGGGTTCGTCAACGTCGTGTGGCAGGGCTACGCCAACGAGGTGATCCTGCGCAGCCTCCGCCACGCCTCCCCCGAGGTGTTCACCCTCAACCTCACCGGACCGGAACTGCTGGAGGTGCGCCAGATCGCCACCCGGCTCGGCCAGCTGCTGGACAGGCCGGTCGGTTTCGAGGGCGAACCCGAGGCGACGGCGCTCCTCAGCGACGCCAGCCGATGCCTCGAACTGTTCGGCCCACCCCCGATCACCGCCGAACAGCTCATCGCGTGGCAGGCCGCCTGGGTCCGCAACGGGTTGCCCATGACCGCCAAACCCACCAAGTGGTCCGTGCGGGACGGGAAGTTCTGAGATGTCCCCCACCATGCCGCAGGCGGCAGCCGCAACCCTGTCCCAAGGCGCCGTCATCCCCGCCCACCCCCTGGCCCTCACCGAGGATCTACGCATCGACGAGCCCTGGCAGCGGGCCCTCAGCCGCTACTACCTCGACGCGGGAGCGGGCGGGCTCGCCGTCGGCGTCCACACCACCCAGTTCGAGATCAGGGACCCCGAACACGACCTGTACGAGCCGGTGCTGCGGCTCGCCGCCGAGGAGCTGGACGACCACGACGACCCGGGGGTCGTGCGGATCGCGGGGGTCGCCGGCCCGACCGGCCAGGCGGTGCGGGAGGCGGAGCTCGCCCACGACCTCGGCTACCACGCCGTCCTGTTGAGTCCCCGGGTCGACGGCTCCGGCCCGGCCGACCTGCTCGCCCGGGCCCGCGCCGTCGGCGAGGTGATGCCCGTGGTGGGTTTCTACCTGCAGGCCGCGATCGGTGGCCCTGTGCTGGACCGTCACTTCTGGGCCGAGTTCGCGGCCATCGACGCGGTGGTGGCGGTGAAGGCGGCACCCTTCGACCGGTATCGGACCTTGGAGCTGGTCCGTGGCGTGGCCGCCTCCGGCCGGGCCGATGACGTCGCCCTCTACACCGGCAACGACGACGCCATCGTCGCCGACCTCCTGAACGAGTACCACGTCGACGGTGAGCGATTCCGCTTCGTCGGCGGGCTGCTCGGCCAGTGGGCGGTCGGCACCCACGCCGCGGTGGGGCTGCTCGACCTCGCCCATCGAGCCGCCGACGGCGAGGCGGCCGCGGCCGTCGAACTGGGCGCCCTCGCCACCGACGTCGTCGACCTCAACCAGGCCGTCTTCGATCCCGGCAACGACTTCCGTGGGGTCATCGCCGGGGTCCACGAGTACCTCAGACAGCAGGGACTCATGCGCGGCACCCGGTGCCTGGACCCGGGCTCGACGCTGTCCCCCGGTCAGGCGGAGGAGATCCGTCGGGTCCGCCGACAGTACCCGCATCTCAGCGACGACGACTTCGTGGCCGAGCACCTCGACGAGTGGCTGCGAGGACTGTGACCCGGTCGTTCACCTGGAGTTCACCCAACCTGGTGCGATCCGTCATCTTGGCGTCCTAGATTCTGCCCGGGAGGACATCCGTCCGGCTCCGCCAGGGGCCCACTCCCCTGTGTCAGACCGGAAAGGCACGCCCATGACGATGCGTGGTACGGCAGTGCTCGGCGCATCCGCAGCCCTGCTCGTCGCCGCCTGCTCGACGACCCCAGCCTCGACCTCCGTGCCCTCCTCCCGGCCGTCCTCCTCGTTGGCCGTCGCATGCCCCGGCGGGACGCTCAAGGGCGAGGGAGCCTCCTCCCAGAAGACCGTCATGGAGGAGGTCATCAAGGGGTACACGATGCTCTGTCCCGGCTCCACCGTCGAGTACACCTCCTCTGGTTCAGGGGCGGGGATCAAGGCCTTCCACGGCGCCGCGGTCGACTGGGCCGGGTCCGACTCCGCACTGAGACTGAAGGAGAAGGACGGGGTGGTCGAGGCCGACCGGGCCCGGCAGCGCTGCGGCGGCAACGAGGCCTGGAACCTTCCCCTCGTCTTCGGGCCGATCGCCGTCGGCTACCACCTCGACGGCGTGGACCGGCTCAATCTCACCGCGGAGACCCTCGCCGGAATCTTCGACGGCGCCATCACCCGCTGGAACGCCCCGGAGATCGCCGCCAGCAACCCGGGGGTGGTGCTGCCCGACGAGAGGATCGCGGTCTTCTACCGGGCCGACGAGTCCGGGACCACGGAGAACTTCAGCAAGTATCTGGCCGAGGCCTCCGACGGCGCGTGGCCGCACGAGCCGAGCAAGGCGTGGGCCGGGGTCACCGGGGAGGGCCGCGAGAAGACCGCTGGGGTGGCCGAGGCCGTCGTCAACACCCCGAACTCCATCTCCTACATGGAGTGGGGCGGAGCGCTGGAGCGCGACATCCCCGTCGCCGCCATCAACGGGGTGGAGCTGACCGCGTCGAACGCCGGGCTCGCCATCGAGGCGGCCGAGCACCAGGGCGAGGGCCACGACCTCCGGCTGGCCGTCGACCACACCCCCGACAACGGGGGGTACGGGGCCATCATGGCCACCTATGAGGTCGTCTGCTCCGCGGGGGGCAGCAACAGCGCACTGCTGAAGGACTTCCTGGGCTACTTCGCCTCGCCGGAGGTCCAGGCGTCGCTGGAGGACCTCGGCTACGCACCGCTTCCCGACTCGCTCCAGCAGCGGGTCGCAGGAGCGGTCTCCGAGCTGGAATGACCGTCGAAGGAGCGCCATGACCAACAACACCGGCGGTGCAACCACCGCCCCGGCCCCCGAGGAACCGGACCTCGGGCACACCTCCATCGAGGGGACGAGCCGGGTGGGTGACCTGGTGTTCCGGGGCGCGGCGACGCTGTCCTCCGGCCTCATCGTCCTCGTCGTCCTCATCATCGGCGTGTTCCTGCTGTCGAACGCGTGGCAGCCCCTCATGGACAACGCCGCCAACTTCTTCACCTCCACAGAGTTCAACGCCTCCGCCACGCCGCCCCGATTCGGTGTGGCGGCGCTGCTGTGGACGACGGTGCTGTCCTCGCTGTTCGCCCTCGTCATCGCCGTCCCCGTCGCGATGGGGCTGGCTCTGCTGCTCACCCAGTTCGTGCGGGGCCGGGTCGCGACCTACGTCGCCTTCATCATCGACCTGCTCGCCGCCGTGCCGTCGGTGATCTTCGGCCTGTGGGGCATCAAGGTGTTCGGGCCCGCCGTGAAGCCCGTCGCCCAGTGGCTGGAGAACACGCTCGGCTGGATCCCGCTGTTCGGTCCCACGCAGGTCGCCTCCCCCGGCACCATCTTCACCGCGTCGCTGGTGCTGGCGATCATGATCCTGCCGATCATCACCGCCATCACCCGTGATGTCCTCGCCCAGACCCCCCGCGACCACATCGAGGCGGCCCTGGCGCTGGGCGCGACGAGGTGGGAGGTCATCCGGTTGGCCGTCCTCCCGTACGGCCGTTCCGGCGCGATCGCCGCCGCGATGCTGGGACTCGGACGGGCGCTCGGCGAGACGATCGCCGTCATGCTGATCCTGTCGAAGGTGGCTGAGTTCAAGGTGTCGGTCTTCAACGGCGGCGAGACCTTCGCCTCGATCATCGCCCGCAACGCCCCCGAGTTCGACACCCCCTACAAGGCCGGCGTCTACATCTCGGCGGGGCTGGTGCTGTTCCTGCTCACCTTCGCGGTCAACGCCATCGCCCGGGTGATCGCCGACCGTGGAAAGGCCAGGATGTCATGAGTCGTCTCAGGAATCGTCGGGGGCGCGGGGTGGAGTTGCAGTCCCCGTCGGGGATGCGGACCTTCAAGGACAAGCTCCTCACCGTCGGGGTGTGGTCGGCGGTGGTCATCGCCACCGTCCCGCTGCTGTGGATCCTCATCTCCGTCACCGTCAAGGGTGCACCGCTGCTGTTCACCGTCGGCGCGGACCACCACATCGTGTGTGTGGATCAGGACAAGGTCCGGGTTCCGACGCAGCGGTGCGGCACGGAGGAGGACGCCAGGAACGACGTCGCCCCCGCCGACGGGGAACTCCGGTGGCTGTACCCGCACGGTGGTCGGCACGTCGCAGTCGGGGAGAAGGTGAACACCTACCGGGTGCCGAGGTCGTACCCGGTCTCCTCCGATGGGCCGCTCAACGTCGTGTTCATCGAGTCGCCGGAGCGCGGGGACGTGCGGTCGTTCTCGTTGCAGTGGTGGACGTCGTCGCTGGACAACGCCACCTCGAAGGAGCCACGGGGCGGGGCGCTCCAGGCCATCTACGGCACCGTGCTGCTGGGGGTGTTGACGGCCGCGATCGCGGTGCCGATCGGCATGCTCGGCGCGATCTTCCTCGTCGAGTACGGGCGTGGGACGAGGGCGGCGCGGGTGGTGTCGTTCATGGTGGACATCCTCACGGGCGTCCCGTCGATCGTCGCGGCCCTGTTCATCTACGCCATGTTCATCACCACCTTCGGGATGAAGCGCTCCGCGATGGCGACGGTGCTGGCCCTGGCGCTGCTCATGCTGCCGATGGTGCTGCGGTCGACGGAGGAGATGCTGAAGCTGGTGCCGGATTCGCTGCGGGAGGCGTCGTACGCGCTGGGGGTGCCGAAGTGGAAGACGATCGTGCGGGTCGTGGTGCCGACGTCGTTCAACGGGATCCTCACCGGGGTGGTGTTGGGCATCGCCCGGGTCATGGGCGAGACGGCGCCGTTGCTCATCCTCATCGGCTATGCCAAGTACCTGTACCTCAATCCCTTCGGCGACTCCATGGGGGCTCTGCCCACCATGATCAACGACGGGATCTCCGCGCCAGAGGGCGATCCGGGGGGCGCCCGGGTGTGGGCCGCCGCGCTGACCCTGGTGCTCATCGTCATGGTGCTGAACCTCATCGCGAAACGTATCGCCAGCCGGAACCGGCTGAAGTAGACCCCGAAGAGACAAGGAACGACAGTGTCGAAGCGCATCGAGGTGAAGGACCTCGACATCTACTACGGGAAGTTCCACGCCGTGGACAAGGTCAATCTCGTGGTCCAACCACGCACCGTGACGGCGTTCATCGGCCCCTCCGGCTGCGGGAAGTCGACGGTGCTGCGGACGCTGAACCGCATGCACGAGGTCATCCCCGGGGCCTACTGCACCGGGCAGGTGCTGCTCGACGGCACCGATCTGTACGCGCCGGGGGTAGACCCGGTGGCGGTGCGCCGGATCGTCGGGATGGTGTTCCAGCGTCCGAACCCGTTCCCGTCGATGTCGATCTACGACAACGTCGCCGCCGGGCTGCGTCTGAACGGCGAGAAGAACAAGAAGGTGCTCGACGAGGCCGTGGAGACCGCCCTCAGGGGGGCGAACCTGTGGAAGGAGGTGAAGGACCGTCTCGACAAGGCCGGGGTGGGGCTCTCCGGCGGACAGCAGCAGCGGCTGTGCATCGCCAGGGCGATCGCGGTGAAGCCGGAGGTGTTGCTCATGGATGAGCCGTGCTCGGCGCTGGACCCGATCTCGACGCTCGCGGTCGAGGACCTCATCCACGAGCTGAAGGAGCACTACACGGTGGTGATCGTCACCCACAACATGCAGCAGGCGGCCCGGGTCTCCGATGAGACGGCCTTCTTCAACCTGCGGGCCCAGGGCGAGCCGGGCCAGCTCGTCGAGGTCGGCCCCACGGAGAAGATCTTCCACAACCCGCAGCAGAAGGCGACGGAGGACTACATCACGGGCCGCTTCGGCTGACGGCGAGGTCCAGGACCACCCGTTCGGGCCCCTCCCCCGCTCCGGGGGCAGGCGAACGAGCCTGCCGGAGAGGCCCGGCCGACCAGCCTGCAAGGACACCGCGCCGAGACCTCTCGACCCCGCTCGCAGGGTGGGCACGAACCGCCGCCCTGCTTTGCTTAAAACGTTTCAATCGGGCTCTCACGGAGGCAGAACGGCGGTTCGTGTTCGCTGTGGGCGACGGGTCGAGTGCAGGCGGTCCAGGCATGACTCACGGGGCTCGACGCTGTTCCGTCGCCCGGCAACGGGCTCAGCCTCCACGGCCCGCCTAACCAAAAGGTGGACGCGACGTTCCGGCCCGGGAACCTTCGGAGCCACGTCCCTGCCGGCCCTGCCTGTTTGAATGGGGTCCTGGTTCGGAGAGGAGCGGTCATGCAGCTGGTGGGGTCGGTGTTCACGTGTGAGGTCCCGGACGACTGGCGGGAGGTCAGGCAGCCGGGATGCGTGATCGCTGCGGCTCCTCGGGCCGAGGCGGGGTTCACGGCGAACGTGGTGCTGCGGGAGTCCTGCATCCAGCAGCGTCCCGACGCGTTGGCCTCGGTGAGCCAGGCCACCCTGCGCGGTGTGAGGGGGACCGAGGCGGGGACCACGGTCTTCCACGTCGAGGCGCTCACCCACCTCGGGGCGGAGCATCGGCGCTTGTGGATGCTGACCCCGGTGGCACCGGAGGCCGCGCAGGGGCACACGCTCTCCCTGCTCACGATCCAGGACCTGGTGGTCGTTCAGGGATTCGTGGCCGAGTTGACCCTGACCATGCTCTTCGCCGAGTGGCGGCTTCATCATCCGTACCAGGCCATCCTCGACACCCTCCACCCCATGCCGGTGGCCGAGCACGTCACCCCGCCCACCACGGCGGACGTTCCGCCTGCGGTTCTGGACCAGTGGGCCACGGCCCGTGACGGGGCTCCCCGCGAGGACCTGTCGGTGGTCCAGCCCCCTCCCCTCGTCCTCTCGGCCGCGCCCTTCACGCTCGGCGGGGAGGCAGCCGACGCCTTCGTCACGAGTGCACAGCGACGTTCATTCGCCCCGTTCACGGGGCAGGCGCGGCAGGATCTGCTCGCCACGGGCCTGGTCGCCGAGGACGGCCTGCTCACCTCGGCCGGTTTCTGGTACGCCGACCATGTCCTCAGTGGTGAGGGCTGGACCATCACCGTGGTCGGTTCCACCTCACGGAAGTTCCAGTTCTGGGTGACGGATTCCTCGACCCTGTTCGTCGCCCCTCATCCGGAGCAACCCGAGCAGCGGCTCCTCGGGTACTGCCACTCCAACGACCTGTTCCGTATCCTGCTGGGTTGGGTGCACGCCACCCCGGCCTGGCCCATGAACGTCACCATGACGCTGACACGGGCCGAACTGGAGACGAAGGTGGAGCGTGATGTCACTCCCCCCGGCCACCACGACCCCGACACAACCGAGTTCCTCCGCCAGCCCTGGCGGTATCTGTCCCTCACCGCCTCCGACGGGGAGGCACACCTCAACTGGATTCACACCCCCATGCGAGGCCAGGCCCTGAACTGGGCCACCCCGACCCCGGGCGCCCCCCTGCCCATCCGACAGGACCCGGATCAGCCGTTCTGGCTCCGTCTCACAGCAACGATCGCCGAAGGAGGCCATCCCCGATGACCCACTACAACGTCGACGCACCGGCCTGCGAGTCGGTCTTCGTGAAGACGGAAGGGGAGAAAGCTGAGGCAGCTGCCACACACTCTTCCATCTCCACGGACATTATTGACACGTTGGGGGCGCTGTGCCTCGGTGAGGCCTCGATTCTTGCCTCGGCTCTCAACGCCGTGTACAACCGGGTTCTGTCGCCGGGGATGACCGGGGCGGAGCTGCAGGTCACCAACGCCACGGCCGGGGGGGCGGGCAGCCGTTGCAGCCATCCAGGCCGCCGACTACGAGATGGCGGACCGGACCGAACGGGAAGCCCATGCAGTCGATGAGTTCCGGGTCACGGATGGGAAAATCGTATGATCATCAACACCGATGTCCTGAAGAATTGGCCGGATGTCGCCTCCCTCTTCGATGCCGCTGCATCACTCACTGACCACGGCGCGGAGTTCGCGGAACGGATCGACACTGCCCACCTTCGCTGGCAGGGCCTGACAACGTGTTACCAGAGCCCCCACCAGGACCTGCTGTACTCCGCACTGGACTCTGCGCAGACAGCTGGCAACCAGGTCTCGGATGGGTGTTTGAGCGCGGGCACCGCGATGACCCTGTTCAGCGACACGCTCGCCACCCTCAAGGTCGAACGTGACTCCCTGCTGCGGGAGGTCGACGCCCACCAGCAGAAGGCAGAGCCCACGGATCCCGACGAACTCGCGGCTCACAACAAGGAAGCCGTGATGCTGCAGGGACGGGTGAAAAACTCGGGAGATCAATACCGCGAGGCCATCGAGAACTGTCGGGACCAATTGCGGGCCATCGGCAACGACGGCCTGCCTGACATGGGACACCCCGCTTGGGTCTCCGTCGGGGAGGACACCCTGCTCACCGCCATGGCCGCTCTCAGCGCGGCGGGGGACGCCGCACGATGGGACATCGCCCGCACCACCACTCGGTTCGTGATCCATGCGTTCGGGAAGGACCGCGTGAGGCTTCCGGTGTGGGTCAGCCACAAATACGAGTTCTCCTTCGACTGGGGCCCTGGCCGCAACGAGGGCAGCTTCCTCTCCCGGTTCGCCGAACTGGTCAAGCAGCCCTTCCGCGGCCCGGAAATCGGGCATTTCGGCCCGCCGACCGTCGTCAAACCAGGGCCCACGGGCGAGGGAATTCGCTTCGGACTGGAGAGAAGTACGCAGCTACGACACACCGCATCCATCGTGGGCCACGTCGCGGGCAAGGGGCTCTTCGTCGCCGGGACCATCTTCACCGCCGTCGAGGAGTACGGCAAGACCGACAAGAGACTCCGCGAGCAGAGGCCAGAACTCACCGAGAGCGAGCGAAAAGCCGAGGTCGCCCAAGTCGGAACCCTCAGAGCCGGAACTCAAGTCCTCTCCTCCATCGCTGCCGGAGCAGCCGCAGGAGCCGCCATCGGTGGACCAATCGGCTTTATCGCAAGCATTGGTGTCGGGGTGGCATTGAACGTCCCGGTAGCCAACGGAAAAAGCGCTGCAGAACTAGTGGCAGATGTCGTCGAAGGGGTTTTCAATTTCGCGAGAGGACTCTTCGGATGACCCCCTTGGAAACCATATCAGCCATCCCCAGAACCACCGGGTCAGCGATCGTAATGATCCTGATTGCCGCCTTGGGAATCTTCTGCATTCGAACAGGAAGGATGATCCTCAGAGAGCCCGCCCCACGCTTCGTCATAAGATACCGAGGCTGGAGCAGCGTTCTCTTGTCTCTGCCATACGCAGGAGCTTTCCTCCTCCTTGCTGCAATCATCAGCCTTCAGCCCCCACTACCCAAGCCTATCTTGATCCTGGAAAGCGCTGCTTTCCTACTGTGCTGGCTCATTAGTATGCTGAGCGTCTTCATCTGGTTCCCCAGACTCCTGCTTCCCCGCTGGTACCGACGAGCCGTGAAGGCCGGAGTCCCACGCCACGATCCGATGGCCATGGGCGCCTTCAAGGCCCTCCCGATCAGCGAACAGCGCCAGTTGGTGAACCTCACCACCCGAGCCGAACATCAACCCCCACCCATCCCCACGACCCCACCCACCACACAGATACCCTTCACCGACGCCACCACGGCCACGACCTCCCTGCCCACCCTGCCTGGCCTCTCGGCCGGAATCACCGCAGGTCTGGACAAGGAACAACCATGAACCTCCACAAGGCCTTGGACAGCACAACCGCAGTCAAGGCGTCATTGACGCCCTTTTCCCGCTGGTCGAGCCGGACCACGCGCGCCAGCGCGCAGTCCGTGTCAAGACCTCTGGCACACGGCGCTGGAACTCAACTTGAGATGACAACGGGGGGACGGACTGACGGCAGCGGCAGGAGCACACTGGATGACCACTCTTGACCTTGCCACAGCTTTCGCCCCCGTGACCCTGACCGTCGCCGCCCTCGTGCTCCTTCTTGGAGGAATCGCTGCGGCCCGTCTCGGATGGAAAGCTCACACGGAGCCAATCCCTCACTTCGTGGCACAGTACCGCGGCTTCTCCTGCCCCCTGCTGTCACTCTTCTACGGCGGATTGAGTATTTTGTGCCTGGTCATCTTTCCTGTACATCTGATACTCCCCGATTGGGTCGGTGGGATCATCAGTTTGATCCACTTACCCTCGCTCGTCATCTTCTTCCTCGGTTACCTCATCTGGTTCCCCAGGCTTCTGCTTCCCCGGTGGTACCGACGAGCCGTGAAGGCCGGTGTCCCACGCCACGACCCCCTCGCCATGGGCGCCTTCAAGGCCCTCCCGATCAGCGAACAGCGCC
>NZ_RQYT01000035.1 GCF_003932785.1 Arachnia propionica
GGGAGGTGATGTGATGCGTCGTCGTGTGTTGATGGGTGGCATTGTTGGTGGAGTGATGGCCTTGTCAGTGGGATGTTCTCCTGAGGGAGCCCCTGGCGGTGAGGGGCCGCCTTCGCCGAAGCCGTCTCGGGTATTGATGCCGACGGAGAATGCGGATCATTATGATCTCGTGGTGCCGGAGGGCTGGGAGGTAGTTCGGTGGATTCAGTACGAGAAGGCGTATTTCTATGGGCGGAGGGTTGAGGATGTGAAGCCCCCGGTCGGCGTGGTTATAGAGAACTGGAGTGGTGAGTGGGCGGACGAGTTCACGGATCGGCCGCTTCGGGTGAATGCGTTGAGTTGGGAAGAGGTGTTTGAAACCCAGGTGGATTACTTCTCGAGTTCAGAGTTCTTCGGTTTTGAGGTTTTGCCTGAGCGGACGATCGGTGGGGAGCGAGCTGTCGGGATGAGGGTGCGTGAAGTGATGGAGAAGGTGGGGAAGGAGATTGTCTGGGAGCAGTGGCATGTGTTGCGTCATGATGGGGTGTGGTTGTTTGATCTGTCCTCGGGTGGGGATCGGGACATGGTGAGTGATGATGCCTATGGAATTCTGGATTCGTTCCGTTGGACTGGTCCGGCGCCTTCGCCGATACCTGACCCGCTGCCAGTGCCGACGCCCCGTCAGAGGTGAGGGCTGAGGTGGTTGTTTCCGCCGTTGGTCGAGCCGGGTCCGGAGCCTGCGGAGGGCCCGTGTCGAGACCCAGGGGGGTCCCGCTCGGCTCGAGTTCCAGCATCGTGTGCCAAGGGTCTCGACACGGACGGAGCGCTGGCGCGCCCAGTCCGGCTCGACCAGCGGTGAAGAAGGTCGTGAACAACGCCTTGAGCATGGAGAACTGGGGCGGTGACTGGGTCGGGGAGTTCGTGGACCGCCCGCTTTGAGTCAATGCCTTGAGTTGGGAAGAGGTTTGAAACCCACATGGGGGAGTTCTCGACACGGACCACGCACTGGCGCACCCTGTCCGGTGTGAGCGGCGGAGAAGGAGGGTAACACTTTGAAAACGAAAGGGATTCTGGAATGAGCGGTAACGTGTTGCGGTGTCGGGAGTGCGGGACGCGGGCGCTGTCCTCGGATTTGACCTGTGCGAAATGTCGGGCTGCGCTACCCGAGGTTCCCGGGAGGGTGGTCGACCTGCCTCCCGTGGTGCGAAGTGGGCCACGAGCGTTGCACAGAAACGGGGTTGAACAGAGTGCTCTTCCGCTGGACTCCACGGCTGCTCTGGCCGGCTTCCTGGCCCTCCTGTCGCTGTGGGCTCCCCTGTTCGGGCTGACCCCGGTCGTGGCGGTGGTCGTCGGCGTCAGAGCGGTGAGGAGTGTGGCGAAGTTCGAACTCGGCGGCATGGGCATTGCGGTACTGAGCATCATCATCGGGCTCCTCAAGATCTGGGACGTCCTCACTCTGCTCGTGGCCGCGACGGCCTCTTCGTAGGGTGGCCGGGGTGGCCGCCCCTACCCCTGGGGGGTATAGTGCTCCTCGTGGAGACAGCTGAGGAGTGCTGCGGGGTCGAGCACGGGTACACGGCCGCCAAGGAGGCCTACCTGCGCCGGATGAAACTCATCGAGGGGCAGGCGCGTGGTATTGCCCGGATGATCGAGCAGGACGAGTACTGCATCGACATCCTCACCCAGGTCTCAGCAGTCAACAGCGCCCTGAAATCGGTGGCCATGGCCCTGCTCAAGGACCACCTCGAGCACTGCGTGGCCGCCGCCGCCCGTGAGGGCGGGGACGCGGCACAGCAGAAGTTCGATGAGGCCATGACCGCCATCTCCCGGCTCACCCGTTGAAACACCAACCCCAGGAGGACACATGCAGACCACCTACATCGTCAGCGGAATGACCTGCGGCAACTGCGCCAAGCACGTCACCGAGGAACTCCAGGAGATCGACGGCGTCACCGGCGTCCAGGTCGACTGGGAGAGCGGACGCACCCTCGTCGAGTCCCACGACCGCATCCCCTTCGACGCCGTCATCGCTGCGGTCGCCGAGGCGGGCGGGTACACCGTCGTCGAGGCCTGAGCCCTTGCCCGAGGACACCCGCCGACCCGGTGAGCGCCTGACCGAGATCAGCCTCGACCTCCAGGGCATGACCTGCGCCGCCTGCGCCAACCGGATCGAGAAGAAACTCAACAAGGTCGAGGGAGTCAGCGCCACCGTCAACTACGCGACGGAGCGCGCGCAGATCCTCGCCCCACGCGGCACCACCGCCGACGACCTCGTCAAGGTGGTCGAGGCCGCCGGGTACGGGGCCAGCCCCGCCGCCGTCGAGCCCAGGGAGGAACGCGCCGAGACCCTCCTGCCGCGGGTCCGGCTCGCCTTCGGTCTCGCGGTCCCCGTCATCGCCGTGTCGATGATCCCCGCCTGGCAGTTCCCGGGCTGGCAGTGGGTGGCCCTGGTCCTCACAGCCGTCGTCGTGCTCTGGTGTGGGCGCAGCTTCCATGCCGCCACCTGGCGCAACCTTCGCCACGGCACCACGACGATGGACACCCTGGTCAGCCTCGGCACCCTCGTCGCCCTCGGCTGGTCGATCATTGCGATGCTGTTCGGGCATGCCGGCGTCATCGGGATGCGGCACGAGTTCAGCATCACCCTCGGCCACTCCGACCCGCTCGGCAACATCTACCTCGAAGCCGCCGCAGGGATCATCGCCTTCCTGCTCCTCGGCCGCTGGATCGAGGCCCGGTCCAAGCGGGAGGCCGGCTCGGCCGTCCGGGCACTCATGGAGGTCGCCGCCAAGGAGGCGGTGGTGCTGCGCGACGACGTCGAGACCACCGTTGCGGCCGACCGGCTCCGGGTCGGCGACGTCGTCGTCGTCCGCCCCGGCGAGAAGGTCTCCGCGGACGGCGAGGTCATCGACGGGCAGTCCGCCGTCGACGCCTCCATCATCACCGGCGAGTCGCTGCCCGTCGAGGTGGGAGTCGGATCCCTGGTCGTCGGTGGCTCCGTCAACACCACCGGGCGGCTGCTCGTCCGCGCGACGGCGGTCGGTTCGGCGACGCAGATCGCCCAGATCGCGCGACTCGTCGAGGAGGCGCAGACCGGCAAGGCGGAGGCGCAGCGCCTCGCCGACCGGATCACCGAGTTCTTCGTCCCCGGGGTGCTGGCCCTCGCCGCGCTCACCTGCATCGTCCACCTGCTGCTCGGCGCAGGGTTCACCTTCGCCCTCACCGCTGCCATCTCGGTCCTCATCATCGCCTGCCCCTGCGCGCTCGGTCTCGCCACCCCCTCCGCCCTCCTCGTCGGCACCGGGCGCGGTGCCGAGCTCGGCATCGTCATCCGGGGGGCCCAGGCCCTCGAGAAGGCCCGCGCCGTCAACGTCGTGGTCCTCGACAAGACCGGCACCCTCACCACGGGAGTGATGTCCGTGCTGGCGGTCGAACCGAGTCCCGGAGGCAGCCGCGACGACCTGCTCGGGCTCGCCGCGGCCGTCGAGGCGGGATCGGAGCACCCGATCGCCCGCGCCATCGTCGCCGCCGCCCCGACTCCGCGGCCAGCCGCCGGTTTCGAGGCCCTGCCGGGGCGCGGCGTTGTCGCCACCGTCGACGGGGTGACGGTCCACGCCGGATCCCGTCGCCTCCTCGCCGAGCTGGGCATCCCGGCGCCGGAACGATCCGGCCCGCTGGGCAGCGAGGTGTTCGTCGTCGCCGACCAGGAACTGCTCGGCCGCATCGTCGTCGGCGACAGCCTCAAGCCGGGCGCCCGGGAGGCAGTGGCCGATCTCAGGGCCCTCGGCCTGGAGCCGGTCCTCCTCACCGGCGATGCCACCGAGGTGGCCGAGGAGGTTGCGGCATCCGTCGGTATCCGAACGGTTCACGCCGAGGTGCTGCCCGAGGGCAAGGTCTCGGTCATCCGCGACCTGCAGGGGCGTGGGTCCCGGGTGGCGATGGTCGGCGACGGTGTCAACGACGCCGCTGCACTGGCGGTCTCCGACCTCGGCATCGCCATGGGGGCCGGGGCCGATGCGGCCGCTGCTGCCAGCGACCTCACCCTCATGCGCGACGATCTCCACGGCGTCGTCGCTGCGGTGCGGTTGTCGCGGGCCACGGACCGGACCATCCGCGGCAACCTCATGTGGGCCTTCGCCTACAACGTGGCCGCGCTGCCGATCGCGGCCCTCGGCTGGCTCACCCCCATGATCGCGGGTGCGGCGATGGCCTGCTCCAGCGTCTTCGTCGTGCTCAACTCGCTGCGGCTACGGACCTTCAACGGCTGAGAGATTCTCAGACTTTGTTTGGCTTTGGCTCAGGCTTCCTTTAAGATGCTTCAGTCGGGCACACCCGGCGAGAGTTCGACCAGGAGTCGTTGATGGCCAAGAAACACATCTGGATCCCCGCCGCCGCAGGAGGACTCGCGCTGACCCTCGTGGGAGGCGCGTCCTTGGCGAGCGCCATGCACAAGAATGACGTGTCCCTCGTCGTCGACGGGGTGGTCACGGAACTGTCGGTGCGTGAGGACAGCGTCGGCGAGGTGCTGGACCTGCAGGGAATCACCGTCGGCGAACACGACGTCGTCCTGCCTGCCGTCGACTCCGAGGTCACCGACGGGATGGAGATCAGCGTCCTCTACGGTCGGGAACTCAATCTCACCGTCGATGGCGAGCAGCGCACCGTCTGGACCACTGCCCGCACCGTCGAGGAGGCGCTCGCCTTCCTCGGCATGAACCAGCCCGATTCGAAGCTGTCCGCATCCCGCTCCGACGCGATCGGTCGCGAGGGGCTCGACCTCGAGATCACCACCGCCAAGAACGTCACCCTCACCCACCAGGGGCAGGCCAGCCAGCACAAGCTCGCCGGAACCGTCGCTGACGTCCTCGGCGAGGCCGGAGTCACCCCCGACGAGGACGACATCGTGACCCCTGCCGCCGACACCGTCCTCACTGAGGGCCTGGAGATCAGCGTCGTCGTGGTGACGCAGTCCACCTCCACCAAGGAGGTTGAGATCCCCTTCGAGAAGGCCGAGGAGGAGAGCGCCGACCTCGCAAAGGGCAAGAAGAAGGTCAAGACCAAGGGTGCCAATGGCGTCAAGGTGGAGACCTACCTCGAGGTCTACCACGACGGCGTGCTGCAGAACTCCACCCTCCAGGGCGAGGAGATCACCAAGGAGCCGGTCAAGGAGGTCACCCTCATCGGCACCAAGGAGGAGAAGCAGGAGAAGAAGGCTGAGGAGCCGGCGCCGTCGAACCCGGGCGACGAGTCGTCGGATCTCACCCCCGCCAGCGGCAACACCTGCAAGGCCTCCTACTACTGGCAGCCGCAGATGACCGCGAGCGGCGAGCAGTTCAATCCCAACGACCTCACCGCCGCCCACAAGACCCTCAAGCTCGGTACCCGCGTCAAGGTGACGAACCCGTCCAACGGCAAGTCCGTCATCGTGCGGATCAACGACCGCGGCCCCTACATCGCCGGACGCTGCCTGGATCTGTCCAAGGCGGCCATGGAGACCATCGGCGGTACGGCTGCCGGGGTCATCACGGTGAACTGGGAAACCGTCTGATCCTCGCCCGAAGCCACACGACGGGCCGGCCCCTCGACGGGGGTCGGCCCGTTCGCCGTTCAGCCGCCAGCGAAGGGGCGCGCAGTGGACGCGTGGGCCGAGCGCTACGCTGGGTACCCATGGAGGACGGGCACATCCGGATCGGGGACAACGAGCGGGATGAGGCCGTCCGGCGACTCCAGGAGTTCCACGTCGAGGGGCGGCTCACCGTCGAGGAACTCGAGCAGCGCGTCCAGGCGGTCCTGGAGGCGAGGACCGGCAATGACCTTGAGCGGCTCTTCGACGACCTGCCGGGCGGTACGTCGTGGCGGCAGCCGTTGCCGGAGGTGGTGCTGCCGGAGACCCGGTGGCACGGATCGCCGGATTCGCCCGGCTCCCCGGACTCCCCCCACCGCCACGACCGTCACGATCCGGCGCTGAGGCACCACGCCCCCCGGCCCGCACGGAGGAGGGGCAGTGGCCTCGAATGGGTGCTGCCCACGGCGTTCGTGCTGTTCGTCATGTTCAGTCCGTTGCGAGGGCGGGCCTTCATCATCATTCCCGCCATCCTGCTGCTGATGGCGCTGGTTCCGCGGGTGGTGCGCGCCCTGCGTCCCCAAGCCGCCACTCCCACCGTCGGCCCCCGGCAGATCACCCTCCAGGAGCGCGACGAGGTGATGCGGGCCCTGACCGCCGGGAGAACCATGCAGGCCATCAAGCTCTACCGGCAGTACTCCGGAGCGGACCTGTACACCGCCAAGATGACCATCGAGGCCTGGCGACGCGGCCTGCCCGGGTGAGATGTCAGCGGGTGAGGACGGGAGCCCGCTCCGCGACCAGCCCGTACAGCCGCAGCATCTCCTGCGCCTGCGAGTCGATGCTCCACTGACCGGCCAGCCGCTTCGACGTCGCCGAGGCGCGGGCACGCCAGCGGGCGTCGGGCAGCCGATTGATGACCCGCATGAGCGCGGCGGCGAGGGAGGCCGGGGTCGGTCGGGCCAGTTCACCGTTCACCCCCGGCTCCAGCACGAGCTGCAGCCCCGGGTCGACGGAGACGATCGGCAGCCCGGCCAGCGCCGCCTCGTGGAGGACCAGGGCCTGGGTGTCGGTCTGGCTGGGGAAGGCGAACACGTCGGCCAGTTGGTAGAAGGCGCCGAGGGCGTCGCGTTTCTGCTCGCCGGGGAGGATGATGTGGCCGCGGTCGCGACCGGCGGCGAGCACCTTCTTGATCCGGGGGTAACGCTGCCAGTCGCCGACCACCATGAGCCGCGCGTCGGGACGCTGCGCCACGACCATCTCGAAGGCCTCGACGAGCAGCGGCAGCCCCTTCTCGGGGGCGATCCGGCCCGCGTAGAGGACGAGCGGGCCGGGAGGGCGCTCCATCGGCGGCGGCCCCTCGGGAAGCGGGTCGACGCCGTTCGGGACCACCATGATGTTCGCGTCGGGGGCGAGTTCGCGGCAGCGGGATGCGGTCTTGGGTGAGGGGGTGGTCACGAGGTAGGAGCTGTCCAGCATCTTCTTGCACAGCCCGAGCAGGGTGGCGGTGGAGCGGCCCCGGTCCTCGAAGCGGACGGCTGCCTCCCGGAGATCCTCGACGTCGACGACCTCGCCGTGGGTGATGCGGGCGAAGGCCTGCACGACGCCGCGCAGGAGCGGCAGCACGGCCGAGTAGTGGTCGGCGTAGGCGTCGAAGTCGGTGTGCCAGGTCATCAGCAGCGGCTTGCGGAGACGACGCGCTGCCCACACGCCGAGGGCGCCGACGGTGCCGAGCCCGTGGACGTGGAGGACGTCGGGGTCGAGGTCGCGGATCTTCTCGATGGTCCGCTCGAACCGGGCGCCGCTCGCTACCCGGGTGGGCATGTTCGGCACCCGCACGGAGGGGAGCCGGATCTCGACGCGGCCCTCCCGGCCCAGGTGGGGGTTGGGTCCCTTCGCCTTGGGGGCGACGACCACGACCTCGTGGCCGGCGTCGAGGAGATTCCCCTCGAGCTGCTGGACGGCGAACATGAGGCCGTTGCTACCGGGTCCGTAGTTGTCGGTGAACTGGGCCACCTTCAGGCGCCGCGACCCACACGGCGGTTCATCGATCACGGCGCCACTCTAGCCGACCCCCGGGCCGAACGAGACCCATGTCGCGGTCTGGCGACAACACCCGGGGCAGGGGTCGCGATCGGTGGCGGTCAGCCGAGCCGGAGCTCCCGGTCGCAGGCCGCGACCACCGCCGGGTCGTGGGTGATGACGAGGACCGCGCGGCCCCTCGACGCCCGCCACACGTCCGCCATGAGGGCCTCGGCCGTCGCCTGGTCCAGGTGCTCCGTCGGCTCGTCGAGGATCCACAGGTCACGGTCCGCGACGAGCAGCCTCGCCAGCGCCAGCCGACGCCGCTCGCCCCCGGACAGGGTCGCCCCGTCCTCCCCGACCACACGATCCGGATCCAGCGGCAGGCCAGCGCTCGCCAACGCCGCCGCCACCTCCTCGTCAGAGGCGTCCTTGTTGCCGATCCGCACGTTCTCCGCCACCGACGTCGCAAAGATGTGCGCATCCTGGGCGAGATACCCGACGCGGCCGCCACGCTCCAGCGACCCAGCCAGCGGCGGGATCAGGCCCATCGCCGTCGCCGCCACCGTCGTCTTGCCGATCCCCGAGGCCCCCGTCAGGGCGACGCGGTCGCCCGGGCGGACCTCGAGGGTCAGGTCACGCTGTACCGGCTCGCCGCCCGGCCAGCCCACGCTCACGCGATCGAGCCGCAGCCCCGGGGCGGCCCCGCCGTCGGGCACCACGTCGCCCGTGCCGACGGGATCCGCCTCCAGCACCTCGGCCACCCGCCCCAGAGCCGACCGCGCCCGCGTCCACGTCTGCGCCGCCTGCGTGAAGGTCGCCAGCACCTCGTGCAACGCCAACGGGGTCAACGCCAGCACCGCGAGGAAGGTCGGGTGCAGCTGCCCCGCCGCCACGGCCGGACCGCCGATCGCCAACCCGGCGACCACCGCCACACCCGCCGCGACGACCTGCACCGCCGCCGCGACGCCACGCACCCATGCCCCCCGCGCCTCCTGCTCCCGCAGTTCGGTGTCGATGGTCAGCAGTCGCTCCAACGCTGGTGCCTCCGCGCCATAGGCCGCGAGATCAGGGGCTGTGCGGGCCAGCTCCCGGACCGCATCCGACAGCCGCCCTCGTGTCGGAACCGCCGCCTCATCAACCCGCAACGACGCACGCTGCGCCAACCATGGCACCAGCAATCCGGCCACCAACGCCGTCGCCAACAGCACCGCCCCGGCCCCGGGGGAGATCACCGCGACCCCCACCGACGCGGCCGTCACCACCAGCAGCGCCGAGGAGAACGGGATCAGCACCCGCACCAGGACGTCCGTCACCGCCTCCGTGTCCGCCATCACCCGGGTCAGCAGATCGCCGCGCCGAGCCCCGATGAGGGTCGTCCGGGACAGCGCGTCGTAGGTGCGGACCCGGAGCGCCGACTGCATCCTCAGCGCCACGTCGTGCCCCACCAGCCGCTCCACGTAACGGAACACACCACGTGAGATCGCGAACGTCCGCACCCCGACAGCGGGGGCCTGCAGATACAGCACCGGGGGCATCAGCGCCGCGAAACTGATGAGCCACGCCGACAACCCCATGAGCGCCACCGAGGAGAACGAGGCGAGGAACGCCAACAGGATGGCCAGGGCCAGCCGGCCTCGCCCCTTCGGCACCTCCGCCAGCAGCGTCGTCAACAAGCCCTTCACAGCGTCACCACCTCATCCGCAGCTGCCATCACCGCGGGACGGTGCGTCACCACGAGTGCGCCCGCACCCGAGGCCCGCACCGCACGCACCACCGCGGCCTCCGTCTCCGCGTCCAGCCCCGCCGTCGGCTCGTCGAGCACCAGCAGCCGGGCCCCCTCGTGACGGATCCGCAGCAGCGCCCGGGCCAGCGCCACCCGTCGCCGCTCCCCGGCCGACAGGCCCTCGCCGTCGTCGCCGACCCCCTTCGACGCGGGGAAGTCCGCCCCCGCCTCCCGCAGGGCCTGCGCCACCTGTTGGTCGCTCGCCCCGGGGGACCCCAATCGAACGTTGTCGCCGACGGTACCTGCCACCATGCCGGGGGTCTGCGCCACCCACGCCAACCGACGACGCCACGCCGCCGGATCCAACTCCGCCAGATCCACACCGTCGACCAGCACCCGGCCCGAGGCGGGGGTCTGGAACCCCAGCACCAGGGTCAACGCCGTCGACTTCCCGCACCCCGACGGCCCCGTCAACGCGACGACCCGCCCCTCCGGGACGTCGAGGTCCAGGCCGGTGACGGTGGGGGCCGCCGCCCCCGGCCAGGTGAACCCGACCCCCTCCAGCCGCAGCGAACTCCCCGGCGGCAGCTCCCGCGACGGGGCGGGGGCGTCGTCGCCGATGAGGTCGAGGGCCGCCTTCGCGGCGGCCACCCCGTCGGCGGAGTCGTGGAAGTGCACCCCGACCTGCCGCACCGGCAGGAAGGCCTCCGGCGCGAGGATGAGGATGAACAACGCCATGACGAAGGGCATCTCCCCGAAGGCCAGCCGGAACCCCACCGTCACCGCAACGACCGCCACCGACAAGGACGCCAGCAGCTCCAACGCGAACGAGGACAGGAACGAGACGTAGAGCACCTTCATCGTCTCGGAGCGGTACTGCCCCTCCGTCAGCTCCACCCCCTTGCGCTGCGCCCGCGCCCGCGCGAAGGCCTGCAACGTCGGCAGGCCCTGGATGAGATCCGCGAAGTGATTCGCCAGCTTGTCGGCGCGGGCGAAGCTGCGACGGGTGGCCGCCTGCGTCGTCCAGCCGATGAGGGCCATGAACACCGGGATCAACGGCAGCGTGAACGCGACGATCAACGCGCTCGGCCAGTCCGCCAGCAGGATCACCCCGCCGACAAGGAACGGCACCGTCATCGCGAGCCCCAGCTGCGGCAGGTACTTCGAGAAGTAGCCGTCCAACGCGTCGAGCCCCGTCGTGACGATTCGCACCAGGCTCGCCGAGGAAGCCGTCGGGCGTCGCAGGTGCGCGGTGAGGACGTCACGACGCAGCTGCGACTTCACCGCCGCGGCTGACCGATGGGCCAGCACGGAACTCACCCAAGCCAACAGCCCCCGCGCCACGAAGACCGCCGCCAGCAGCCCCAACGTCAGGCCCCAGTCCGGGGGAAGAGCCAGGAGACGGAAGACGATCGCGATGAGGTTCGCCAGCAGCCATGCCTGGCCGATCACCAACACCGCCGTCACGACGCCAACAACAACCGAGGCGACCAGGTGGTTCCTGGTCGCCCCGGCACGTTTCAGAAGTCTCGGCTCCACCGGTCCTGCCATGGTGTCAGGCTACCGGCTGGTGAAAACTCAGTACACGATCCCATCCGGGATGTTCTTGCGGCTCACGCGGCGGCTGAACACCCAGTAGCTCCAGGCCTGGTAGGCCAGGACGATCGGCAGGAAGATCACGGTGAACCACGTCATGAGGGTCAAGGTGGTCTCCGAGGCCGCCGCCGTGAGGATGTTGAGCCGGGCGTCCGGGGCCACCTTGGTGTCCTGGACGAAGCCGAGGTTGCCGTACATCCGTAGGAAGATGCCCGCGATGAGCGTGACAACGGAGATCCCGCCGAGGATGAAGCCCCAGCCCTCCCGTGACCTGTGCCCCGTCATGTACACCGACGCGCCGAGGGACACGACGGCGATGACCGCAAGCAGCACGCCGACGACCGTGAAGTCGCCGAACTCGCTCCGGGCAGGGTGGAAGATCTGCTGTGCGCCGACGAACAGGGCCATGAGAGCCACAGCCGTCCACCCGACCCGGCGCACCAGCTGCTCGGCGCGCTCCTGGATCTCGCCACGGGTCTTCAACCCGACGAAGGTGGCGCCGTGGACGATGAACAGGACGATGAACAGGACCCCGCCCAGCAGGGCGAACGGGCCGAACAGGCCGAAGAAGTTGCCGTTCCAGAGCTTGTTGTCGTTGGCCAGCCCGATGACGAAGTTCGCGAAACCCACCCCCAGCACGAGCGACGGCAGGAAGGAGCCGATGATGGCGAACCAGTCGAACATGTTGCGCCACTTCAGGTCGGGGCTCTTCGAGCGGTACTCGAAGGCCACGCCACGCAGGATCAGACCCACGAGGATCAGCAGCAGCGGCAGGTACAGGCCCGAGAACAGGGAGGCGTACCACCCCGGGAAGGCAGCGAAGGTCGCCCCGCCCGCCGTCAGCAACCACACCTCGTTGCCGTCCCACGTCGGGCCGATCGTGTTGACCATGACGCGACGCTCCTTGTCGTCGCGCCCCAGGATGGGAAGCAGCATGGCCACACCGAAGTCGAAGCCCTCCAGGAAGAAGAAGCCGATCCACAGCACGGCGATGAGCACGAACCAGATGGTGTTCAGAAGCGGAACACTCGTCAGGGTCTCGAGAAGAAACATGTGAGCAACCACCTCAGTAAGCGAACGACATCGGGGCGTCGGGATCGGAGGTCACCTTCGGTTCCTTGACGTCGGGCAGACCCTTGACCGTGTAGTGGAGGAACAGCTTGACCTCGATCACCGCGAGCACCCCGTAGAGCACGGTGTAGACGATCAACGAGAACAGCACCTCTGCGGCACTGGCCGTGGGGGAGACGCCGGATGCGGTGGGCAGCACGCCCGCCACCAGCCAGGGCTGGCGGCCCATCTCGGTGAAGATCCAGCCGAAGGAGATCGCGAACAGGGGCATCAGCGGCATCGCCGTCATGAGCGTCGTCCACAGCTTAGACGCCTTCGGGGTACGGCCCCCGCGCAGGGTGAACAGCAGGTAGATGCCGATGAGCAGCCCGGCGCCGCCGAGCCCCATCATGGCGCGGAAGCTCCAGTAGGCGACGTTGACGTCGGGGATCGGGTCGAAGTTCTTGCCCTGGCTCTCCAGCGACTGGACATAGGCCTTGACGTTCTCGGCGTACTGCTCCTGCAGCTTCGTGCGCTCGCCGTTGTAGTTGACGAAGCCCTTCTCCGCGAACTCGGTGCGGATGGTGTCGATGCCCTTGATGTGGGGCACGCCGGCGATGAAGGAGAGCACTCCAGGGATCGGGGCCTTGATCTCGACGACAGCCTCTGTCTGGTCGGCGTTGGGGATGGTGAGCAGCGAGAAGTCAGCGGTGTCCTGGAAGGCGCCCTCGGCCGCGGCCAGCTTGTAGGGCTGCATGACGGTGATGGCCTTCGCCTGGGCGTCGCCGGAGAGGAAGGTCAGGGCGGAGGAGACGATGAGCACCCAGGCGCCGAACTTTGCGGCCCAGCGGTAGGCGAGCACGTCGTCGGCGGAGACCTCGTCGTTGCCGTTCGCCCTGGCCAGGTGCCAGCCAGCGATGCCCGCGACGAGGCCACCCGCGACCATGTAGGAGGCGGTGATGACGTGCGGGAGCGCTGACAGCAGCAGCGGGTTCAGCAGCACCTCGACGAAGCCGCTGACGCCGTCGAGCTCAGCGCGACCCAGCTCCTCGTTGAACTTCGCGCCAACCGGGTTCTGCATCCACGAGTTCGCGGCGAGGATGAACACCGAGGAGATCACGGTGCCGATGCTGGCGGCGTAGATGCACAGCAGGTGGATCTTCTTCGGCAGCTTGTCCCAGCCGAAGATCCACAGTCCGATGAAGGTTGACTCCAGGAAGAAGGCGATCAACGCCTCCAGGGCCAGCGGGGCACCGAAGATGTCACCGACGAAGCGGGAGTACTCGGACCAGTTCATGCCGAACTGGAACTCCTGCACGATGCCGGTGACGACACCGAGGGCGAAGTTGATGAGGAACAGCTTGCCAAAGAACTTGGTCAACCGCAGGAAGCGTTCCTGCCCGGTCCGAACCCAGATCGTCTGCATGACCGCCACGAGCATGGACATGGCGATGGTGATGGGCACGAAGAGAAAGTGGTAGACGGTTGTGACACCGAACTGCCACCGGGCGATAGTCACCGGATCCATGCGCGAAAGCTACTACGGGAAGGCCTTTCACGCAAGATTCGGACGACATGTCTCCACCCGTCGGGCGCACCCACCCAGCGCCCCGCCCCCGCCCCGGAACCGGCGCATTATGTCATTTTAGGTGGTTATCGGTCCGTTTTCCCCAACAATGCATAACTTCTCGGTCCGGCGCAGCGGTAACAGCGTCGAAGAGCGCCGTCCCACCCGCGTTGGCTGAGGGCCAGGGCCACCTCCTCGGCCACGCGACAGGGGTCCCCGACGACGTCGCGCCATCCGTAGCGCAGCGTCGCCCAGCCGAGGGTGAGAACGGTCCGGTTGTCGCGACGCCGATCGCGCGCCTCGTCGTGGAACTCGCGGCCGTCGACCTCGATCACGAGCTGGTGGTCCTCGTAGGTGCCGTCGAAGACCGCGCCGGGCAGCCGCGAGTCCTGGCGGGTGAGGGTGGGCAGCCGGTGCGCGCGTTCGACGAACATCCAGTAGCGCCACTCCAGCAGGCTGTGGACCCCGTTGTCCGCGTGGGACAGGAGATCCTCCACCGGGAGTCTGTGGTGGGCGCGCGTGGCTGCCCTGAAAGCGGCACCCAGGGCCTGCGCCGTCGTGCGACGCGTGCCGAGGGCATGGGTGACTGCGGCCATGAGCTCGTCCTCGGTGGCGTCGAGAGAGTAGTCGACCAGCGTTTCGGGGACCGGGAGGCGACGGGGATGGCCCAGGGAGGGCCTCGATCCCTGGCGGAACTGGATCCGCTGCTCACCGACCCAGAAGTGCCGCCGGACCCGGCCGCGGGGTACCCAGATCGGCACGAGGTGGGGGTCGCGTCGGGTGAGCCCGTGGAGTCGGGCCGCGGCCTCTCCACCCACGACGGCACCGTCGCCTCCCCGGAGGAGTCCGGCCCAGACCGCGGACTCCCAGGTCGGGGTGGTGGTGCAGAAGATGCCCTGACTGAGTCGGCGCCACTCTCCCAGGCACAGTCCACGGATCCGCTCGTAGGTGAGGCCGGCGGCGAGGGCCTGGGTGACGGTGATGACGCCGCCCTGGTCGGCGGCGAGGTCGAGCAGCGGCGTGGGCAGGAAGGGGAGTCTCATGCCCACACTGTGGGCGGAAGGAGCCCACGGTGAGTCACCCCGTCGCCAGGCTGTGGAAAAGTCCCGCAGACGTGCCCGCAGTTATGGATTGTTGGGCGAAACGGACCGATAAACACCTAAAATGACATAAGGCGGGGGGAGTCGGTGGGGGGAGGGGCGTCAGGGGGTGGCGGAGTTGGTCGAGATGCCCGGGCGGCCCTCGTGGACGATCTTGCCCGGGTTCAGGTTGCGGCCGGGGTCGACCCCCTCGAACAGCGTCCGCTGGATGAACACACCCGCCGGTGAGATGTCCTGCTCCATCCACGGCGAGTGCTCCTCGCCGACACCGTGGTGGTGGCTGACCGTGCCGTGGAAGTCCATGAACGACTGCTGGATCACACGTTTGACGTGGTCGTAGCTCGCCATCGCCGTCTCCGAGTCGTCCGCGATCGCGAACGTGAAGTACTGGCACGCCCCCGAGTGGTACGAGTGCGACAGATGGCAGAACACCGTGCCACGCTTGCCGATCTCGGCGAGGGCCTCGTGCACCCGGGCGACGGTGCGGTCGTGGATCTCCGCCGCGTGGCGCCACGGCGTCGTCGTCTCCGACACGTCGCAGACCATGCCGTGATCCAGCATGAAGTCACGCAGATAGGGGGTGTCGTACTTCTTCTGGTCGTACAGGGTGCCGGGCCCCTTCCCGACGCCCATCCCGCCGTTCGCCCGCACGATCTTGCCCACCAGGCCCTTCTCGTACGTGACGTGGTTGGCCGACCCCTCGAACCCGATGAAGCTCATCGCGATCCGCTCCAGGTCCCAGCCCTTCGCCTCCATCAGCTTCGAGATGCCCTTGCTCAGCCAGGACGACAACGTCGAGGACTTCTTGCCGTTGGCCATGATGTACTGCGTCTCCACCGCGTCGGACACCCGCGCCATCATGACGCTCGCATCCGAGGCGACGATCTGCTCGCACGCCTTCAGCCCGTCCTCGTAGGTGGGGAAGAAGTACGCCTGGATCTCCCGGACCTCCGGGATGCGGTGCACGTTCACCCAGGCCGAGGTGATGATGCCCAACCGGCCCTCGGAGCCGATGACCATCTCCCGCACCGACGGCCCCGACGACGTCGACGGCAGCGGACGAAGCGTCAGCACCTGGCCCGGCATCACCATCGTCAGCCCCCGGCAGATGTCCGCGATGTCGCCGTACTTGTCCGACTGCATCCCCGACGACCGCGTCGCGATCCAGCCGCCCAGCGTCGACCACACGAACGAGTCCGGGTGATGCCCCATCGTCCAGCCACGCGCCTGGAGCTGCTCCTCCATGTCGGGGCCGAACACCCCCGCCTGGATGTGTGCCAGCCCCGACTGCTCGTCGATCTCCAGCACCTTGTTGAGCCGCCCCAGGTTCACCGAGACGACCTGCCGCTTTTCGTCCGGCAGCGCCTCCAGGGCCGCGACGATGTTCGAGCCGCCTCCGAACGGGATCACCACGGCATCCGCATCGACCACCGCGTCGACGATCCCCTCGACCTCCGCCTGGGAGCCCGGGTAGACCACCACGTCGGGCAGCCGACCGAAATCACCGGAGCGTACCCGCATCAGGTCACGCACGCCCTTGCCGTAGCCGTGGACGACGCGGGTCTCGTCGTCGGTCTGGACGAAACCGGCCCCGCAGATCGCCTCCAACCGCTCCCGCAGCGCTCCCGTGAGCTGTGACGGCGGGACATCGAGGTCCTCCAGCCGCGGCAGCGGCTTGACGGGGGCGTTGACGTCCACCCCCGTCAGCTTCATCACGAACGGGGCGAACTTGGGCTTGTCGGCGTGGTGGTAGGACAGGCCCTCCTCACCCCAGCCCCACCACTTCTGCTGCTTCACGCCGTCGATCATCGATCCTCCTGTGTGTGGGAGTCCGTCCGGTCCGCTCCGGACAACTCTGTCCTCCTCGCGGCCTCGAGGGCGACGGCGCGCGCGTACTCGTCGAGCGTCCTCGCCCCGTATGCCCGGGCCGTCGTGTCATGCAGTTCCAGCACCTGGCGCCGCATCCGTTCACTGAACTCGTGAGCGATCTCCCCCGGGCGCGGCGTCATGGGTCGGCCGATCACGACGTGCACCGTCGGGCGCCCCTTCGGCAGCCCGCTCTGCGAACTCGGCCACGCCGCATGCGCCCCGATCAGCGCCACCGGCACGGCAGGTACCTTCCGGGAGATGCACAGCGACGCCACTCCGTGCTTGAACGGCCCCATCGCTCCCGTCCGGGACCGGCTGCCCTCCGGGAAGATGAGCAGCGGGATCCCCTCGTCCAGGAGCGCCCCCGACAGACCGCGCACGTTCTGCTTGCGGGAGCCGTCGTCGCGACCCCTGTCGATGGGGTAGCCGTTGAAGAACAGCGTCATGGGGCCGCTCTTCCACCACTTGTCGTACCAGTAGTCCTGGGCGGCCCCGGCCGCGAGGAACTTCGAGATGCGACGGGGCAGTGCCCCGTAGATCAGCGGTGTGTCCAGGTGGGAGGCGTGGTTGGCGAAGACGACGCAGGCACCCTCCAGCCCGTCGAGGTTCGACTGGCCGTGGACGTGGACCTTCAACAGCCGCCACATCGTGGGCTTGAGCAGCAGCATCTGGGCTGCCTGGCGGGCGGTGGCGTTGAAGTTCGACGAGTACTTGCGGTGCCGCTTGGGCGAGGCCATGCTCACTGCTTCCTCCGGCTGGCCGACAGCTTGCGCGAGAACCAGCGGATGAAGCCGCGCGGCCCGTGGTCGGCGATGAACAGCGCGATCTTCCACTTCAGCGTCGGCACCGACTCGATGCGGCCCCTCGCGACATCCGCCAGGCACTGCTTGACGAGGACGTCCGCGTCGATCCACACCACGTCCGGCAGGCTGTGGGCCTTGATCCCGGCCCGCTCGTGGAACTCGGTGCGGACCCAGCCGGGCAGCAGCGCCGTGACGGTGACCCCCGTGCCGCGCAGCTCCAGGGCCAGCCCCGTCGACCAGGTCCGCGCCCACGCCTTGATGGCCGAGTAGTTGCCGGTGAAGATCGCGCCCGAGGTGGAGGCGACGTTGATGATCCGGCCGTGGCCCCGCGCCTTCATCGCCCGTGCCGCGGCCCCGCCGAGGATCAGCATCGCCAGACACATCACGTCGAGGGCCCGCTCGTGGAGGTCCAGCTTCGTCTCGTCGAGCAGGGAGGCGTGCAGCCCGAACCCGGCGTTGTTGACGAGCATGTCCACGGGCGCGGCCGTGTCCTCCAGCCGCTCGGCGACGGCGAGCACCTGCTCCCGGACGGAGAGGTCGGCCTGCATCACCTCGACATCCACCCCGTGGACCTGCTGCAGCTCCTCTGCGACGGCGTCGAGGCGCGGCAGATCCCGGGCGACCAACACGAGGTCGTGGCCCCGGGCGGCCAGTTCTCGGGCAAAGGCGTTGCCGATTCCGGCGGTCGCTCCGGTGATCAGTGCTCGTGCCATGGGGTCAACGGTAGTCCCCCTCAGGGCAGGGAAGAAATACCTCTCCGCGGCTGGTGGGGAAGTGACAAGCCGGTGGCCGGTTGCTTGTCGGATCCGGCATCGACGTTGGCCACCCCGAACGGGACGTGGACGGCCGGGGCGTGCTGGAGGTTCTCGAGGTTGCCCATCTGGTCGTCGAAGAAGATGTGCGGGCGCAGGACCTCCAGGACCGACGCCTTGTCGAGACCGCCCAGGAAGAACGCCTCATCCACCCGGAGCCCCCAGGCCAGCAGGCTCCGGACGGCCCGCTCATGGGCTGGGGCGGAGCGTGCCGTGACCAGCGCGATGCGCAGCCGACCCGGACCGCGCCCCCGCTCGGCCTCGGCGGCCTGGATGCGGTTCAGCCCCTGGAGGAAGCCGGCCAGCGGCCCCTGCGGCAGGGGAAGGTCGGCGTGGGTCGCCTCATGGTGGGCGAAACCGGTGAGTCCCTTCTCGCGGAACAGCCGCTCCGACGAGTCGTCGGCCAGCACCCCGTCGAAGTCGAAGGCGACGCGGAGGCTCTCCCCGTCGTCGTCGGGGACCGGACCCTTCAGCACCCGACCCGCCGGGAGGCCGCTGCTGATGGCCTGCGCGACGTCTCCCTCGTGGGAGGTGAGGAACAACGACATGTCCAGGGCCCGCATGAACTCGAAGGAACTGAGCCCCTCCCGGAACACGGCCCGGCTGATGGGCAGCCCCGCCGAGGTGATCGAGCGCATCACCCTGAGCCCCGTCTCGGCGCTGTTGCGCGACATCACGATGACGTCGACGGCGCCGGGCACGACCTCGTTCAGCCCCAGCAGCCGCCGCAGGAAGGGCTGCGCAGGTCCAGCGGCGAGGGGGTCGTCGAGGTGTTCCTCCTGGTACCTGCGGTACGCCTCCACCCCCTGCTCGCGATGGACCCTGTCGGACTCCGACAGGTCGAACAGGGCGCTGCTGGCGACACCGAGCGTCAGCAGGGGGCGGGGCTCCACCGGGTCAGGCCCCGATCACCCGCAGGGTGTCCTCGGCCATCGCGAGCTCCTCGTTCGTCGGCACGACGACGACCTTCACGGGCGAGTCCGCCGTCGAGATGAGACGGGGCTCCTTGCTGCGGGTCTCGTTGGCGGCATCATCGAGATGGAAGCCGAGCGCGTGGAGGCGGCGCACCGCCGGGCCACGCACGTGGGCGGCGTTCTCGCCGATGCCGGCGGTGAACACCAGCGCATCCGCCCCGCCCAGCACCGCCATGTAGGCGCCGATGTAGGAGATGAGACGGTGAATGTAGACGTCGAGGGCGAGCTTCGCGTCGGCGTTGCCCTTCCCGATCTCCGCCTCGACGTCACGCATGTCGGTGAAACCGCACAGCCCTGCCATGCCGGACTGCTTGTTGAGCAGGGTGTCGATCTCGTCGATGCTCATGCCGTGGCCGGCGAGGAACTTGAACACGCCCGGGTCGATGTCGCCGGAGCGGGTGCCCATGACCAGACCCTGCAGGGGGGTCAGCCCCATCGACGTGTCCACCGCGACGCCGCCGTCGATCGCGGAGATGGAGGCCCCGTTGCCGAGGTGGCAGACGATGAGCTTCAGTTCCTCGATGGGGCGGCCCAGGAACTCAGCGGTCCGCTTCGACACGTATCCGTGGGAGGTGCCGTGGAAGCCGTAGCGACGCAGCCCGTGGGTCTCGGTCAGTTCCTTCGGGATGGCGTAGGTGTAGGACTCGGCGGGCAGGGTGGAGAAGAACGCCGTGTCGAAGATCGCGACGTGTGGGACGTCGGGCAGGAGGGCCATCGCCGCGTTGATGCCCGCGATGCCGGGTGGGTTGTGGAGGGGGGCGAGGTCGGACAGCTCCTCGAGCTTGGCGATCACCTCGTCGGTGATGATCGTCGACTCACGGAACGTCGAGCCGCCGTGGACGGTGCGGTGCCCGACGGCCATGACCCCGTCGAGGAACGGCCCGTGCTCCTTGAACGCCGCGACGACCCCCGCGAAGGCGGCCGTGTGGTCGGCGAACGGCTGCTCGGTCCGGAACTCCTCCCCGTCCACCTCGTGGACCAGGTTGCCCTGCTCCTGACCGATGCGCTCGACAAGCCCGACGGCCAGCGGCCCGCCGACCTCGGCGTCGAACAGCTGGTACTTCATGGATGACGAGCCGCAGTTCAGCAGCAGGATGTGCTTCGACACGAGGTGATTCCTTCTTCAGTTGGTCTGGGCCTGGATGGCCGTGATGGTGATGGTGGAGACGATGTCGTCGACCAGCGCCCCGCGGGAGAGGTCGTTGACGGGCTTGCGCAGCCCCTGCAGGACCGGGCCGATCGCGACGGCACCGGAGGTGCGCTGCACGGCCTTGTAGGTGTTGTTGCCCGTGTTGAGGTCCGGGAAGATGAACACCGTCGCCCGACCCGCGACCTCCGAGTCCGGCATCTTCTTCGCGGCCACAACGGAGTCGACGGCGGCGTCGAACTGGATCGGCCCCTCGACCTTCAGGTCCGGCTGCTTCTCCTTCGCGATCCGGGTGGCCTCACGCACCAGGTCGACGTCCTCGCCGGAGCCGGAGTCGCCCGTCGAGTAGGACAGCATCGCCACGCGCGGCTCGACCCCGAAGCTGACGGCGGTCTCGGCGGAGGAGATGGCGATGTCGGCGAGCTGCTCGGCCGTCGGGTTCGGATTGACGGCGCAGTCGGCGTAGACGACGACCCGGCTCGACATCGACATCAGGAACGATCCCGAGACGACGGACACGCCCGGCTTGGTCTTGACGAACTCCAGGGATGGACGGATCGTGTTGGCGGTGGTGTTCACCGCACCCGAGACCATGCCGTCGGCCATCCCGAGGTGGACCATCATGGTGCCGAAGTAGGACAGGTCCGTGAGCTTCTCCCGGGCCTGCTCGATGGTGACGCCCTTGTGGGCGCGAAGCGTCGCGTATTCGTTGGCGAAACGCTCGACCAGCTCCGCGTCCGTCGGGTTGACGATCGCGGCCTTCGACAGGTTGAGGCCCAGCTCGGCGGCACGACGTGCGATGACCGCGGGATCGCCGAGCAGGATGATCTCGGCCACGCCCCGCTGCAGCACGATGTCGGCGGCGCGCAGGATCCGGTCGTCGGTGGATTCGGGCAGCACGATCCGCTTGAGGTGCCTGCGGGCCATCTGCATGAGCTGGTGCTCGAACATCGTGGGGGTGCGGATCTCGGAGCGCGGCAGGTCGATGGCCTTCAGCAGCGCCTCCTCGTCGACATGACGGTCGAACAGGTCGCGGGCCACCTCGATCTTGCGGGGGGATGCGGTGGAGATGCCGGAGACCCCCTGCAGCACGACGGCGGTGCTGAAGGTGTCGAGGCGGGTGCGGCCGATCGGCAGGTCGACCTCCGTCGAGCCGAGGAGGTTCGCGACACTGTCGGGCACGTCGAAGCCGCCGGTCATGACGATCGACGCGAGCGGCCCGTAGGTGGAGGAACGGTGCGCCATGATGAGCGGCGGCAGCAGGTCCAGTCGGTCAGCCGGGACGATCACCGTCGCCTCCCGGCGCAGGTGGTCGAGCACGTTCGGCAGGGTCATGCCCGCGACGATGGTGTGGAGGGACTCCTTCGCGAGGAAGTCGGGGTTGCCGCGCCACAGCTCCGCCTCGACCGCCTCGAACTGGGCGGCGACGGAGGGTGCGGGCAGGACCGGCTCGCCCGGGAACACCGACACCGCGACGTCGCGCACCTCGCGCAGGGCGGTCGCGATGGCGTCGACCTGGTCCTCGGCGGCCCGGGTGCCCATGATCCCGACGACGGTGTTGTCCCGGGCCTCGAAGACCTCGATGGCCTCCTCGGCGAGGCGCCGAACCTCCTCGATGGTGCGGTCCGCGGTGCGGCACACGTAGATGATGGGTGTGTTGAGGTTCGCGGCGATCTGCGCGTTCGTGTCGAGCTCGGTCCCGACCGTGAGGTCGGCGAAGTCGGAGCCGATGACCACGACCACGTCGTGGCGCTCCGCCAGGGCCGAGTACTTGGCGACGATGTGGTCAAGGCTCGCGGCGGGGTCGTCGGCCCAGGTCTCGTAGGTGACGCCGACGCATTCCTCCACCCCCTGCGGCGGGACGGCCTTCGCGTTGAGCAGGGCCGTGGCGATGGGGTCGGCGTCCAGTGACGGGACGAGTGGACGGAAGAAGCCCACCGACTTCACTTGACGCGCGAACAGCTCCACAACTCCCAGCGCGATGGCGCTCTTGTTGACCTGACGCTCCGATGCGGCGATGAAAACACTCTTGGTCACGAGAGCCAGACTATATCCTCTCCGCCCTGGGTGCTGATGCGGCGGATGCCGCCTGCGTGGGTTAACGTGGCCTTCTCCCCGACGAGGGGCGTCGGGGTGCTGCTCGAAGGAATGCAATGACGCGCATCGAGACGGACCTGCTCGGGTCCCGCGAGATCCCCGACGACGCCTGGTACGGCATCCACACGCTGCGAGCGGTGGAGAACTTCCCGGTGTCGGGGACGCCGGTCAGTTCGATCCCGGAACTCATCCGGGGAATGGTGTTGGTGAAGAAGGCGGCCACGCTGGCGAACCTGCAGCTGGGGGCGTTGCCGGGGGACATCGGCAACGCGATCCTCGGCGCCTGCGACGACGTCCTGGTCGAGGGGCGCTGCCTCGACCAGTTCCCCATCGACGTCTTCCAGGGTGGGGCGGGGACGTCGCTCAACATGAACACCAACGAGGTGCTGGCCAACCTGGCCCTGGCACGGCTGGGCCTGGAGAAGGGGCGTTACGACATCATCGACCCCAACGACCACGTCAACCGCAGCCAGTCCACCAACGACGCCTACCCGACGGGGTTCCGGGTGGCCGTCGACGACCGGTTCGGGCGTCTTGTCGAGGCGGTGCGGCAGCTGGCGGACGCGTTCAAGGCCAAGGGGAGGGAGTTCGCGGACGTGGTGAAGCTGGGGCGCACCCAGCTGCAGGACGCGGTTCCGATGACGCTCGGGCAGGAGTTCACGGCCTTCGGTGTGACCCTGGCCGAGGAGGTCCGGCACCTCGACTACGCCAGGGGGCTGCTGCTCGAGGTGAACCTCGGCGCCACCGCCATCGGCACCGGCCTCAACACACCCTCCGGCTACCAGGAACTGGCGGTGGCTCACCTGGCGAGGATGACGGGACGCCCCGTCGTGCCCGCCCCGGATCTCATCGAGGCGACCTCCGACACGGGGGCCTACGTCATGGTCCATGCCACCTGCAAGCGGCTGGCCTGCAAGCTGTCGAAGGTCTGCAACGACCTCAGGCTGCTGTCGTCGGGTCCCAGGGCGGGACTGGGCGAGATCAAGCTGCCGGAGATGCAGGCGGGCAGCTCGATCATGCCCGCCAAGGTCAACCCGGTCATCCCCGAGGTGGTCAACCAGGTGACCTTCAAGGTGCGGGGCAACGACGTCACCGTCGGACTCGGTGCCGAGGCCGGGCAACTCCAGCTCAACGCGATGGAGCCGGTCATCGCGCAGGCGATCTTCGAGTCGGTGGCGCTGCTCATCTCCGGGTGTGACGTGCTGCGGGAGCGGTGCGTCGAGGGCATCACCGCGAACCGGGAGGTGTGCGAACGTTACGTCCGCGAGTCGATCTCGATGGTGACGCTGCTCAACGACCACATCGGACACCGGGCCGGTGACGAGGTGGGGCGGGAAGCGGCGGCGACGGGGCGCTCGGTGCGGGACATCGTCGTCGAGCGGGGCCTCATGGATGCGACCACCGTCGATCACCTGTTGTCGATGGAGAACCTGTGCAGCGGCCGGGGACGGGGCCCCTGCCAGTGAGCACCCTCTCAGGCCATGAGGAACCGGGCGTAGCGTTCCTCGAGGCGGGTCGGGTCCGGCCGTTGTGCTGCTGAGCGGGGCAGGATCTCCAGGCTGCGGTTGTGCACGCCCTGGATGCCTCCGGCGAGCATCCAGCCGTCGCGCTCGGCCAGGACGTCGTCGCGGACGTGCAGCGTCAGGTCCGGGCGGATGCCGAGGATGTTCGTGTCGTAGGCCGCGTGGTGGATCTTGCACAGCGAGATGCCGTTGGGGACGACGGCGTTGCCGCGCGGCAGGCCGTCCTCGATGATGTGGGCGGCATCGAGCAGCTCCGAGTGCTTGAGACGGCAGATGCTGCACTTGCCGTCGTAGGCGAGTAGCACCTGGGTGCGGAAGATGCGCTGGTGGAGCCGCTGTTTGGTGACCCGCTCCGTCCAGGCCCGGCGATCCGGTTCGAGGGCGCCGGGGTTGAGGTCGCGTTGGCTTGCGTCGAGGGCGAGGGTGAACTCGTGGTTCCTCGGGTCGTCCCCGATGACGTACACCGGGTAGATCGCCTGGTACCGCCCCTTCGCGACCCCGACGAACCAGATGAGCGGCAGCCGATCCAGCATCGCCCGTCGCAGCGCCACGTTGTTCCGGGCCTCCGGGTCGGTCCCCTGGTACTTGTAACGCTGGAGGCCATCTGGCCCGATCGCATCCTCGTAGGGCGGGCTCTGGCCGTCGGGGGTGTGGACGGTCCTGATCGACAGCGCGGCCCCGACCCCCTTCGGGACCCGGATGCCCCGCACCCGATCGAGCAGCGGGACGCGTTCCCCGTCGTACTCGAACGTCGACAGCCATGCGAAGTCCACCAGCGGTGACGGGCTGGCGTCCAGCCACCTCATCGCGGCTTCGCGAAGCTCGATCTCCGGGAGGGCCATGGGCCCAGGGTAACGACGAGGCGGCGCGGGTCACCAGTCCCGCGGCGAGATCAGCTCCTCCCCGTCGGCATCGTCGAACCCGTAGGTCTCCGCGATGAAACGCATGTCCGCGCCGATGCTCTCCCGGGCGACGGTCTCGATCTCGCTGTCCGCCTCGTCGAACTCCTCCGCCAGATCGTTGAACCGCTCTGTGGCGGCATGGGTGAGGGCGTACAGGCCGGCCAGGTCGGCAGGAGGTGTGGTCTCGATCTCAACACACAGCTCCCTGAGGATCTCCTGGCCTTTGGTCACCAGGTGGGGCGGGTAGTAGGCGTCGCCGACCATGTCGGCGAGGAACACGTGATCGGTCAGGGCGGGATGGGATGGCTGCATGGCTGCTCCTCGTGGTGTGGGTCGGTGGGGTCAGGGGCGACGCTGCCGGGCGGCCTCGACCTCGGGTCGGATCGTACCGTCGGCGTTCATGGGGGTCCAGGGCTCGGAGGGCACCCATTCGGAGGTGCAGCCGGAGCACTCGAAGACCGGCTCGCCCTCCAGTTCCCGGGAAGTCGGGCGCCAGTCGCAGCGGGAGCGGCAGCTGTTCTGCGCCAGGGTCATGACGCCACCGCCCCGCGCAGCCACGCGATCTCGTCACGGTGGTTCGCCGCCGGGGTCTCCAGCACGACGGGGGCGTCCGCGTCGCGGAGGATCGCCAACAGCACCTCCGCGTCGATCATCCCGTCGCCCCACGGGGCGTGGCGGTCGCGCCCGGAGCCGGGGGCGTCGGCGGAGTCGTTGCAGTGGACGAGGTCGATGCGTCCGGTGATCGCCCGCACGTCGTCGACGACGGTGGTGAGGTCCAGCCCGGCGGCGTGGGCGTGGCAGGTGTCGAGGCACAGCCCCACCCGGGGCAGGTTCTCGGAACCGTCGAGGGTCTCCCAGAGCGTCGCCATGGCGTCGAGATGGCGCATCATCGCCTTTTTGCCGCCGGCGGTGTTCTCGATGAGAACCGGGACCTTGGGGTCGAGGCCGTCGATGCACTTGCGCCAGTTGTCGCGGCCGAGCTGCGGGTCCTCGTCGGCGGTGACGTGGCCGCCGTGGACGATCACGCCCTCGGCGCCCAGCTCGGCGGCGGCGTCGATGGTCTGCTGGAGCAGTTTCCGGGACGGGATGCGGATGCGGTTGTTCGTCGAGGCGACGTTGATGACGTAGGCGGCGTGCACGAACAGGCCGATCCCGGCCGCGCCGGCCGTCTCGGCGAGCCCCTCGGGAACGACGGGTTTCTTCCAGGACTGCGGGTCCCCGAGTGTGATCTGGGCGACCTCCGCCTTGACGGCGACAGCCTGGGAGATCGCGTTCTGGAGGTCCACGTGACAACCGATCCTCATGGAACCAGAAGCGTACGCAAAAGTTGGGGCCCGCGCGGGATCATCCGCGCGGGCCCCAACCGAAGGGGGAGAGGGGATCAGAAGCCGGTCTTGGGGAGGCCGGGCTTCTTGGGGACCGGGTTGCTCGGCGTCGGCACGTTCGGAGCGGGGGTGCTCGGGGCAGGCGTGCTGGGAGCCGGGGTGCTCGGAGCGGGCGTGCTGGGAGCCGGGGTGCTCGGGGCAGGCGTGCTGGGAGCCGGGGTGCTCGGGGCAGGCGTGCTCGGAGCGGGGGTGCTCGGGGCAGGCGTGCTGGGAGCGGGGGTGCTCGGGGCAGGAACACTCGGCGACGGGGTCGGGCTCGGGGTGGGCGTCGGAGCCGGGGCAGGCTTGGCGTCCCAGGTCACCTTGGCCTCGGCGTCGACCTGCTTCGGGGTGGAGTGCACGAGGATGATGGTCTGGGTGCGCTGGTTCTTGCCCACCAGCAGCTGGCCCGCGTTGGCGTGCCCGAACAGCGACGACTTGAGCACTGCCTCGCCCGCGGGGGCATCAGCGGGGACGTCGAGGAAGAGCTTCACACCCGTCGGGACGGCCTGGGGGTCAACCGGGGTGCCGTCCTCGGTCACCAGGTCGTAGGGCAGCTTCTCCAGGAGCTTGACGGTGCCGGCGGTGGACTCGACGACGATCGGACCGAGCTTGGTGCCCGCCTCGCCAACACCCTCGGGAACCACGAACCTCAGGGCCGGGCCGGAGGTCTCCTGCATGCCGGTGTTGTTCTCGCCCAGGAGGTAGTCGTACAGCTTCTTGACGCGCTGCTGGCGCGCCTGGTCGGTGTCGACGTGCTCGGCGTAGTGCGACCACAGCACGCCGCGGAAGTCGTAGCCGTTGGTGAGGTGCCAGATGGCGGCCTGGGTGGCGGTCACGGCCTCCTTGTCGGTGAGGCCCTCAACGCCAGCAGCCTTCGCGATCTCCTCGACGGAGACCTGCGGGTAGCTGCGCTGCACGATCCAGCCGACCTTCGCGCGGACGCCTGCGTCGGTCTTGAAGCGGTTCGTGCCGGGGAACTGGTCCCAGCCCACCTGCTGCAGGTCGGTGCCCCAGGCGGCGTGCACGTCGAGCTCGATGCAGTAGGCGTAGAACTTCTCGCCCGCAGCGTTGCTGTGGACCGCGAGGAGCTGGGTGGACATCGGCTTGCCGTCGCGGTCCACGTAGTGGCCGTAGAACAACTCCTGGGAGCTGCCCAGCTTCGGGTAGCCAGCTTCGTACTGTTCGGCGCGTGCCTGCGGGGAGATGAGGGCGCTGAACGCGAGCGCAACCGCCATCATCACGGCGAAGGCCGGCCGAAGAATCGCGCGGTTGGGGTTGCGCATGACTCTTCCTCCGAAAGTCAGATGGGTTCAAGGCGGCCTACTGAACTTTCGGCCAGGGCCAACATACCCTTTCGGGAGGCCCAAGGGAAATCGGAGTTTACTTTGGCGTGTCGTCCTTCCGGCCTTCACGTTCGACCACCCGGCACACGAGGGCCTCGTACGGGCGCATCGGCTGCGTGCGATCCGGGGCGGTGCCCACCACCACCTCCAGCGGCCGGTCCCGATGCCGTCGCTTCAACTCCCGCGGGGAGAGGTTCACCTCGATGAACCACCGGTCCCCGTCGTGCTCCCGGAACCATGCGAAGTAGTCCCGCACCTTGTGATCGATGAATCGGATGGCGCCGAGCCGCAGCGTCGGTTCCCGGCGACGGAGCCGGATCAGGTCCTGGTGGAAGCGCAGCACCGAACCCGGATCCCGCTCCTGCTCCTCGACGGTGTGCCCCACCGAGTCCTCGAACCCGGCCAGCCATGGAACGCCGTCGGTGAATCCCAGCCCCGGGCGTCGTGACCACCGCATCGGAACCCGGGCGTGATCTCGGGAACCGGCCATCACCTTCGGCCAGGCGGTTGGTCCTTCTGTTGCAAGAAGATTGAGCGATTCGACGTCGCGCAGCGCCGACGGATCCGGGAAATCCTGGTTCACCGCGCCGATTTCCTGGCCCTGGAAGATGAACGGGGTGCCGCGCATCGTGAGCAGCATCGTCGCGAGGGCCTTGCCGAGGGCCGTGCGGAAACGCGGGTCCGGGTTGACCTTCGAGATCATGCGCGGGTTGTCGTGGTTCTCGAAGAACAGGGTCTGCCAGTCCTCGGAACCGAGCCGACTCTGGTAGTCGATCCAGTACTGCTTGAGGAAGTTCAGGTCGTAGGCGTAGTCGTCCCACCGGACGTGGCCCGGCGACTCGAGATGGTCGAAGCTGAACACGAGATCCAGTTCGCCGCGTCCCGCATTCGTCAACAGCCGCCCCGTCTCCACCCCGACCCCCGGCCCCTCGCCGATCATGACGGGGAGGGCGTCACCGCCAGGGGTCTCCGTGCCGGGTGCGACATCCCTGCGGGTGAATCCCTCCCGACGCAGTTCGGCCAGATGGTCGTGGAGACGGGGGCCGTGGAAGTAGTGCTCCACGCCGGTGAACCCCATGAGCTGCCCCACGACGGGATTGCCGTCGGGCAGGCCGTCGCGTTTCGAGATGTAGTTGATGACATCGAGGCGGAAGCCGTCGATGCCCCTGTCGAGCCAGAACCGGACGATGTCGGCGACCTCGCGGCGCACCGCGGGGTTCTCCCAGTTGAGGTCCGGTTGCTCGGGGGTGAACAGGTGCAGCACCCACGTGTCGTCGATGCGTCGCCAGGCCGGGCCGGAGAAGAAGGAGGTCCAGTTGTTCGGTGGCTCCTCCCCGTTGCGGAGGAAGTAGAAGTCACGGTGGTCGCCCCCCGCGAGGGCGTCGCGGAACCAGGGGTGCTCATCGGAGGTGTGGTTGACGACGAGGTCCAGGATGATGCGCATGTCGCGTCGGTGGCAGGAGGCGACGAGCTCGTCGAGGTCGGCCATCGTGCCCATCTCCGTCATGATCTGCCGGTAGTCGGAGATGTCGTAGCCCATGTCCTTGTTCGGCGAGGCGAAGATGGGGGACAGCCAGAGGCAGTCGACGCCGAGCCGCTCCAGGTGGGGCAGGTGCTCGATGATGCCGCGGAGGTCGCCGATGCCGTCGCCGTCGCTGTCGGCGAAGGAACGCGGGTAGATCTGGTAGAACACCGCCTGTTTCCACCACGTCGCCCGGATCGGCCCGTCGCTGCGGGGGAGGGGCTCGGGGCAGGTGGCGAGGAGGTCGAGGAGGGTCTCCATGAAATTGGAGCCGAGGAAGCGCTCCACGAGGGGCTCCAGACTGGACAGCCTCAGCCGGGAGACGAGCGGGTTGGTGGCCCATGCCCGGCTGCGGCCGGCCTGCAGCAGGACCTTGTCGATGATGTCGCGCCCGAGTGGGTGCGCGTAGACCTCGGCAACGGTGGCGGTTCGATCCAGCTTCACAGGCCCCATCGTGCCGGAGGTGCCGAGCGGTTGTGGGGCATTCTCAGAGAGTGCGCGAATAGGCGCATCTACTGCGGTCGCCCCGGTGACCCCCTGGCGGCGTTGTCCTCCTCGAACGCACGATCCAGTGCGCTCCTCGTCGTCCGCCTTGCCAAGAGGCCACCGTGACGATCCTCGTGACGATCCCCCTATCCGCGCACCCTCTCAGCAGAAGAACCGGCGTGGCTGGACGGTCGTGGTCCGGTTCGACCATCGGGGAGGGGTGCCCTCTACACTCTGGCCATGAGCAAACTGGTGTTCGTGTGCTGGGGCAACATCTGCCGCTCCCCGATGGCGGAGCGGGTCGCCAGACGGATGGCGGCCGAACGGGGGCTCGACGTGGAGATCACCAGCGTCGGCATCTCCTCCGAGGAGTCCGGGAACCCGATCGACCGACGCGCCGTCGCCGTCCTCACCGGGGCGGGATACGACGCGTCCGGGCACCGCGCCAGGCGGGTCAGCCGCGACGACCTCGTCGACGCCGACCTCGTCGTCGCCGCGGAGGGCATGCACATCGACAGACTGCGCGGAATCCACCCCGAGGGCACCTACGCGCTCCTCAACGACTTCAACCCCGACCTCAAGGGAACCGATCTCCGGGACCCCTGGTACGGGCCCGCGAGCGGTTTCCACGAGACCCTCGCCGACATCGAGGCGGCGATGCCTGGCATTCTCGACACCCTCTGAACGGACAGAACCTTTTCGACCCCGAGCGCGTTTGCGGGGTGAAAGGGGGTCGGGATGCCGACAAGAACTGAAGTACAGGAACACTTCTCCGAATTCGTCGCCGCCCATCTCGACCTGCTGGTCAGGATCGCCCGTTCCCTGACCGGCAGCGCCGAGTCCGCCGACGACCTGGCCCAGACCGCGCTCGAGAAGGCGTATCGGTCGTGGCCGAAGGTGATGACCATGGCGGAGCCGCTCGCCTACGTGCGGCGGATCCTCGTGAACTCCGCCTACGACGCGTGGCGCCGCAGGACGCGCCTGAGACACATCCTCGGCGTGCGCGCCGACGTCGAGGACCCGCCCGCGACGAGCCGTTGGGGCAACAGCGAGGACACCGTCGACTCGCTGTCCCGGATCGACGCGCTCATGCGGCCCCTCACCGCGAAGGAACGCGCCGTGGTGACGCTCCGTTTCCTCGTCGGCCTCACCGAGGCCGAGACCGCCTGGGAGCTGGGCATCGCCCTCGGCACCGTCAAATCAACCGCCGCCCGCGCCCTCAACCGGATGCGCGTGGCCGAACACCAGCGAAGCGGAGTCTGACATGGACACCCACGATCTCAAGAACCTTTTCGACAGCCCCTCCGGGACGGCACTCGACGCGACGACGGTCCTGCAGCATGCGGAACGCAGTCGTCGGCGGCGGGTCCGCGTCACCGCACTCGGCATCGCCGCCGTCACGACGATGGTCGTGGGGGTGGGTGCCCTCGTCGTCGTGGACCGGGTCAGCCGCCCCGGACCGGATGTGCTCGCCACACCCGTGCCGACGGTGAGCGCCGAACCCACCCCGGAGCCGACGGAGGCACCCCCGGTCACACCCACCGCGGAGTCCACGAGCGCGCCGGCCCCGGGCGTCGTCGAGCCCGAGCCGCCGGTGGCGTACCCACAGGTGCGGTGCGAGATCGGCGTCCCCGAGTCCTGGCGACAGCTGCTGGAGGCGGCCCCCGAATCCAAGCGCAACCAGGAACTCCTGCCCCTCGAGCGGGGAGGATTCGTGCGACTGACGACGTCGCAGGTCGTGTGGGAGCGCCCCGGCGAGGAGCCGCTGACGATCCACGAGGGCGCGATCAGGTATCCCTCGCTCGCCGGCGACGGGCGGTTCGTGGCCTTCGGGGTGGGCGGCGGGGGCATCCTGGTGTGGGACGCGGCATCCCCGGAGCAGGCGGCCCGTGACATCGGCGGCGAAGTGACCTGGGACGTCGCCTCCCTCGACATCTCCGAGGGCCAGCTCTGGTTCGCGGCCATCGAGGAGCCGGAGGACCACGACCCGCTCAACGGGCACACCACCTTCCACCACGCCGACCTCACCGCGGGGGGAGCCCTCACCCGCGTCGGCCGGTTCGAGAACACCCTGCCGGGACCCGTCATCGGCGGGATGGCGCAGCTCACCTCCCGGAGCGAGGCCGCCCGGTTCCTCTCACCGGACGGCACGATCACCCCGATCGAGACCGCGACGCAGGAGGCCGGGGTCATCGCCCGCACCGGCGACGTCCGGCTCCTCGGCTCCACCCGGGAGGGTTTCGCGCCCGGATGGCTGTGGAGCCCCCACTGGGACAGCACCTTCCCGATCAGCGGGGTCAGCGGCATGGCAGGGGACCTGGTCGCCGAGTCCCCCAACCTCCTCATCAACATCCGCACCGGGGTCTCCGTCCGGTTCGGCGACGACGAGATGGTCAGGCTCTCGGGTGAGGGCGGTGCCGCCCGGCTCGACGTCGAGGAGGGCTTCGGCGACGGGGCGCGGTCCCGGACGATCGCTCTGCGGGATCTGCCCGCGGCGCAGTGCAGCTGAACCATCCCAACCGGTGGTGGGTTGAGACCGCCCCGGCCCCCGGCCCGCCACCACGACCCCTGGCCGGGGGCCGGGGTTCCATTGTGCCGCGGATGTGAACCTCGGCGGGGATGTGGGTCGTCTGGATGGGTGAAAGGAGGGTGACATGCCAACCAGCGTGGAGGTTCAGGAGAACTTCGACGATTTCGTCAGTGCGAATCTGTCGCATCTGGTGAAGATCGCCCGGTCATTGACGGGTGGCGCCGATGCTGCTGATGAATTGGTGCAGACGGCGA
>NZ_RQYT01000036.1 GCF_003932785.1 Arachnia propionica
TGACGCAGGTGCTGCCGGTGGTGAAGGTGTGGTCGCGGTCGCCTCGGTTGGTGAGGGTGATGGTGAAGGTGCGGGGTCCGTCGATTTGGCGCAGGGCAATGTGGGGTTCACCCTCGACCGTGGCGAAGACCTGGGTGGTGATCGCATCCTGGGTCTGGACGAGTCCGGCTCCGATCTGGCGGGGTGCGTAGGGCTGGCCGGGGGTGTGTTCGAGGATCTTGGCGGTGTTGGCCATCGCGGTGCGCAGCAGGGAGTTCCGCTCCACCGCGGTGAGGTCCGGGTAGCGTTCGCGGTACTTCGTCAGTGCCAACGCGAAGGCGCCAGCGACGTGGGGTGCTGCCATGGAGGTGCCGGAGTCGGTGCTGTACCGGTTGTCGTTGAGTGTGGAGTACACATCTCCACCGACACCTGCGAGCTGCGGCTTGAAGTCCAGCTCCGGAGTTGCTCCCCATGAGGTGAAGCTGGATACCCGGGGTGAGTCACTGACGTGGAGGGCCGTGGAGTCCTTGGTCAAGGTGATGCGTGCGGTGCCTCCGGCGGCCTGGATGGCGTCGCGGAGCTGCAGTCCGACGGATCGGAACATCAAGGCTGCCGGGATGGTGAACTCCTCCAGCCCCGACATGCCTGCGAAGGCCTCGCCCCCGGTCTCATGGTTGAACACGATGACACCGATCGCACCGGCCTCGACGGCGTTGGTGAACTTCTCGGCGAAGGACAGGTCACCGCGTTCGATGAGGGCGTAGCTGCCCCGGGTGTTGGCCGGGAACTCCTCGGGGCGTCCCAGCCCCGCGAAGACGATGTCATGCTCCTGGAGGTCGAGGTCGCCTCGCTGCAGCTTGTACGGCAGCTCCACCGTTCCTCCCGCTCCCGTCAACCGGGCGAGCGAGGCCAGCACGTGGGTGTTGTCCACCGAGGCGATGGCCAGCGCCTCGGTGGTCGAGGCTGGAGAACCCATGGTTCCGTCGTCCAGCATCTCCGAGTAGTCGATCTCGTTCCCGCCGGGAGAGCCGTTGAGCCCTTCGTTCCCGGCAGCCACGATCACCTGGACCCCGGCGGCCTGGGCAGCGGCGATCGCACGTCCCTGACCGACCGAGGACTCGTTCGTGCCGTTCGCGGAACCCAGCGACATGTTGATGACATCGGCGCCGAGCTTCACGGAGTCCTCGATCGCGGCGATGATGTCATCCTCCTTCGCCCCTCGCTGGGCGGGGTCGTTGGAGAAGACCTTCATCGCCAGGAGCTGGGCGTTGGGGGCGATGCCGTTGATGCGGCCGTTGGTGATGGCGTCGGCCTCGGGCCCGCCGTTGGCGGCGACGATCCCGGCGACGTGCATGCCGTGCATGGATCCGGCGGTGTCGACGAAGTTGGAGTTGCCGTCGGCGTAGTTCCAGCCGTAGGGGATCTTGTCGGTGGCGAGCTCACCCTGAGGGGTGAGCTTCTTCGTCACGCCGTCGTCGAGGCGCATGTCCTGGTGGGTGGGATCGATCCCCGTGTCGATGACCGAGACCACGATGCCACTGCCGTCCACTCCCATGTCATTGCGGACGGCGACGCTCTGGGTCAGGTCGCCTGCCGTCTGCATCGAGGTGGTGTAGATCTTCAGGGTCTCCACACTCTCGACGTCGGGGTCGGCCGCCAGCTCCCGGATCCTGCTCTTCGGCAGGGTCGCAGAGAACCCGTGGATGAGTGTCCCGAACTGGCGACGGAGTGTGAAGCCCTCGGTGCCCTCCCAACGGCTGAGCACCCGCTGAACCGCATCGAGGCCCTCTCGCCCGGGCGACGGTGCGGCGGGCTGGTCCTTCAGCAGCACCATGACCTCACGAGGGGCGTTGGGGTCGCTGTGAACCGCTCGTTCCGCGGGGGATCTCTCGCTCTGGAACGGCGGCGGCGCCGGAGCGGGATCGGCCGTGGCCGGTGGTGCCAGTGGTGCGAGCAGCAGGGACAGGGCGGCGACCGCCACCGTGGTTCTCTTCATGGATGTCCTCACGCGGGTACTAGGCCGGATGGGGTTGGGAAACGCGGCGAGCCTAGTCAGCGCCATTGGTCCTGGACAGTGTGCTTTCGGACATCGGGACGTTCCTGTTGCACGAGGGATGTCACCTGAATGCAGCTGACTAGGCAGCATGTTCCGAAGGCCTGATGTGAGCTCGCAGAAAGCTGACCATAAGGATGACATGGGTGGCGGCGGTCCCCGGCGGATGGCTGTCACACTTGCCGCGGAGAGGAGACCGAGGATGCCCAATGAGGCGCTCATCGACTGGGTGATGCAGCCACGGAGCCTGTCCGACCTCATGCATTGCCCCATGGATGATGAGGTGATGCGGGCTTATCCCGCGCAGGCGCGTCGGCTCCACCCCCGGCTGCATGTGATGGGTGTGCCTGCCAGGAGTGCTGTGCTCGCACTCCGTTGCGGCGGGGAGGTCCGACATGTCCTGGCAGGTATGAGGGCCTCGGGCCTGGAGCAGCTGGAGGCGGAACCGGCAGCGTGGGAGCAGTTCGTCCGGCTCTGTTCGGATCAGGGGACCCCGTGGGTGAGTCGCCTGATCGCCGCCGCGGGGCGTGGCGACCTTGAGGCCTATCCGCTGCTGGCACGTCTGGTCGCCGACCACGGACTCGACCAGCCCGAGTGGTTCCGGATCGCCCGGCTCGGCCGTCCTGAGGGTGTCGGTGTGGTGGGGGGCCCCGAGGATCAGGAACCCTGGTACCGCCACCTCCTTGGAGCGTTGCAGGGGTTCGGGTCGCAGGCGCGTACCGAGAGCACCGAGGCCCTCATCGCGTCTCTCGCCAGCCATGACGGATGGCGCCCTTGGGACCTCGGCAGGTGGGCGGTGGTCCTGCTCGTCCGGCTCGGCGCCACTGCGGAGCAGGTCCTGTGGTCGCTCCGCGAGTGGCCGGTCATCGACGGGACCGGTTCTAATCCGACGTTCCGGGGCGAGTTCCTCGCGGCTGTCGCGGAGCGGGGGCAGGGCTTCGCCGCAGAGGTCGTCGCCCTGGCGGCATCGGATCCGCTGGTTCTGCGGGGTGGTGTCGACCTGGTGGAACTGCTCATCGTCCACCATGATCTACCCCTGCCAGGGAGCCGCGCTTTCTGGAAGTGCTGGTCGGGGGAGTGCGCCATCCCGGCGCCGGGTCAGCGGTGGCAGGAGCATTTCCTCGCCGCCTGTGCGGTGCGGGACATCCTGGTGCCCTTCGCCGACCCCGAGGCGCACATGGAACAGGTCGCGACGGGGATTGCCGAGCTGCGCACCGCCGAGAAGGTCGACGACGCGGCCCTGACGGATGCTCTCCTCACCGTGTGGGAACGCGGAGACCGGCCCTCCTCCCAGCGGTCCGTCGTCCACTGGCTTCGGGCCCTTGGGTTGGCGGATCGACTGCAGGCGCAACGACCCCGACTGATGGCGGTCCTCCCCATGCTGGACGGCGCCGCCTGGACCTTCGTCGTCGAGTTGGTGCTCGCCGGTCAGCTCAGCGATGCCGAACTCGTGGGACTCGCCGTCATCGTCCTACCACGCGGGCCGCGCACACTCGGACGGAAAGTGCTGCAGGCGCTCGAGCGGCTCGACGAGGCACCGCAGGAGCTGCGTGAGACCGTCGCCGTGCTGGTGGACCACGCCCACGCCCCCACCGCGAGGCGGGCCCGGGGGTTGTTGGAGTCGTGGCAGGGGTCGCGGGGTGAGTCCCCCCTTTGGCCAAGGAGTCGGGATCAAGCTTGAGATGACCAAAAGGCCAGCCGAGTCGACGTGTCCTGCAGTGAACCGTGCCCCCTACCCTCGCTCGCATGACTGGATTCCACGCCGCTCTCGCGACGCTCGTCCCGGTGTCGCCCGACCTCCGCAGCCCTGTGGCGGAGGATGACTCCTACCAGCTGGTCCTCAAGCGTTGGACCTCGACGGGGTCACTCGGGTCGCGGAGCTACACCGTCATCGGTCGGCGGGTGAGGCTGGTCGAGGTGGACTCCTCGGATCGGGTGGTGCGGGACCAGGTGCGGACCCTCCGCACGGCTGAGCATGCCCGGGCCTGCGAGCTCGCGGGGGAGACCCTGCGGGACATCCGGGAACGCGGCGAGGAGGATCCCTCGGCCTGTGAGCTGGCCATCATCCGCGATTTCAGCACCCCGGAGCAGGGCAACTACCTCAGCAGCGGTGACACCGTCGACTCCTCGCTGGTGCGTCTGGAACGGATCCTCCGCGGCGAATCCCTGGTCAGCCGACCCAACCACTGATCCCGGCCAGCCCTACCCTTGGGGCATGAGACGGTTGCTGGTCCTGCTGCTCCCCGTGGTGATGACCCTGGGCTGTTCCGCGGGCGGCGGTGAAGCGATCCCTGAGTCCTATGAACTGCGCCACATCGAGGGCAATGTCGCAGGTCCGCAGGGGGAGCGCAGCTACCGGGTCGACGGGGACACGGTGACCATCGTGGTGCGGGACGCCCAACAGCAGGTGGTTCAGGAGCGAACCCGTGTCCTGTCGGGGGCCGAACGTGAGGCAGCGGCTGCGGAGATCTCTCGGGCCCTTCGGGCGGGAACCGGCCAGGTGTGCACTGACTCACCCGAGTACCGGCTCACCGTCGACGATCCATCACAGAAGTCCCGCGAGGTGACCATCTCCGAGTGCTTCTCCGACGAGGTCGCCCCCTTCAGGGAACTCGAGGGCATCCTGGCCGGGTGACAAGGGGCCAAATGGCGCGCGGATCAGCGCTTTGGATGTCCGGCCAGTCGGTCGGCGAGCGCGCCGGTCATCTGTTCCAGTGGCCCCGAGGTGAAGACCTGCTTCCACAGTGCGCACAGGATGATCAGCCCGAGGGAGAGTCCCAGCGCCAGATGGAGGTCCAGGACGTGGTCCCTGAGGCTCTGGATGACGAGGACGTGTGCCATGTAGGCGGTCAGTGCCATGGAGCCGATTCCGATCAGTGGGAAGAGAACGAATCGGCTCCACCTCACCCGGCCCAGCAGGACCAGGCCGGCGATGGTGGCCAGCGCCAGGCCCCCGGAGGACAGTACCTCGAAGGGTGAGCCGGAGTGGGGGGTGAGAGTCCACAGCACGGCCTTCCAGTTGATGGGTTGACTCAGGTCGATGATCTTCCCATCGCTCGACCCGGATCCCCCCGGCATCGAGCCGGGATCCCAGGATCCTGAACCCTCCGACGGGTCGATGCCGAGCTTCTGGTTGATGAGCGTGTCCAGCGCCTCCCACTGCTCCGGCGTCATCGTCTTCAGCTGCTGCTCCGACTCCTCCTGGGTGCACGGGACGAGTTGGGTGTTGTCCTCCGTGAGGCAGAGGGGGTCGGTGGGGAAGTCGCTGGGCAACACGTTGCTGGAGACGCTGGGTGTGGGGAAGCCCTTCTCGCCTTGGCCGAACAGCGGCGCGAGGGAGCGGGCCTCGATGAGGAAGGGGGCGGCGAAGGCGATGAACATCACCAGGCCCGTGGCGAGGAAGACCCTGAGGCTCGCGATGTTGTCCAGGCCGTATCGGCCCAGAGCCATGCCGGCCAGGACGAAGGACATCCAGACGAAGGCGGGGAAGACGGAGCTCGCCAGCATCTCCGGGACGAAACTGGTGCCGTTTGCATACGGCCGCCCCCATTCCACGAACCACGTGCTGGTCATGACGGTGAGCAACTGGCCGAACAGGGCGTGACATGCCGCCACGATGAGCAGCGTCCGCGGCCGCCATGTCAGGGCTGGCAGGGCGAGGACGAACCAGAATGCATACGAGGCCAGGATGACGGAGATGGGGGTGGGGATCAGTGACAGGATCGCGGCGAAGCCCATGAGGGCGATGGCTCGACCGAGGAGGCGCAGCCTCACCCGCAGCAGTTCCTCTCCCTCCGGCGGCCTCGACCCGCCGCTCATGATGGCCAGGGCCACGCCCGCCACCGTCGCGAAGAGGATGGAGGAGCGGCCATGGCTGAACCCGAGCAACCCGGCAGGATCCTCCCCGAAGGCCCGATCGGTCACTGAGTGGGCGACGATCATTCCCACCACGGCGAGGCCACGCGCGGCGTCGACCCCGAGGACTCGCGGCAGGGGGCGGCGGGCGTCCCTCAATCGAGGCCACCAGGGCCTCGCGGGGCGCAGCGTCACGGTGGGGGTGGGATCGACGGCGGTATCAGACACGAGGGTCAGGTTAGGTCACGACGACACCTGAGGAGAAGAGCTTGTGGGATGAGGTTCTGGTGTCGAGGCAGCGACCCGGGGCTGATCCACGTCGGCCCAGGGTGGTGGTTGGGGCGTGCCGTGACGGGGCCGGGTGAGTTTGAACACCGTTCAAGCGTTTGTCCTCGTCGCGGCCTGGTCGGACCAGAAATGCCGGCGCCACGCGAACAAGGGGGGCGGGTGCCCCGTCAGAACACCTCCATGGTTGGATAGGGACCATGAGTCCTCGAAAGATCGGCGTCACCGAAGTAGCCCTCCGGGACGCCCACCAGAGTTTGATGGCAACCCGCATGGCCATGGAAGACATGGTCGACGCCTGCGCCGACATCGACGCGGCCGGTTACTGGTCCGTGGAGTGTTGGGGTGGTGCCACCTTTGACGCCTGCATCCGATTCCTCAACGAGGATCCGTGGCAGCGGCTGCGCACCTTCCGGGAACTGATGCCCAACTCCCGGCTGCAGATGCTGTTGCGTGGCCAGAACCTCCTCGGGTACCGCCACTACGAGGACATGGTGGTGGAGAAGTTCGTGGAGAAGTCCGCCGAGAACGGCATGGACGTCTTCCGCGTCTTCGACGCCCTCAATGACCCCCGCAACATGGCCCGCGCCATGCAGGCGGTCAAGAAGGTCGGCAAGCACGCCCAGGGCACCATCTGCTACACCATCTCCCCGGTCCACACCGTCGAGGGCTATGTGAAGCTCGCCGGGCAGCTCATCGACATGGGGGCCGAGTCCATCGCCCTGAAGGACATGGCCGCCCTCCTCCAGCCGCAGCCCGCCTACGACATCATCCGGGGCATCAAGGAGACCTACGGCGACATCCAGATCAACGTCCACTGCCACTCCACCACCGGCGTGACCCTGGTGTCGCTCATGAAGGCCATCGAGGCCGGGGCCGACGTCGTCGACTCCGCCATCTCGTCGATGAGCCTCGGCCCGGGCCACAACCCCACGGAGTCCCTCGTCGCCATGCTCGAGGGCACCGGCTACACCACCGACCTCGACATGGAGCGTCTCATCCGCATCCGCGACCACTTCGCCCGTGTTCGGCCGAAGTACGCCGAGTTCGAGTCGGCCACACTCGTCGACACCGACATCTTCTCCTCCCAGATCCCCGGCGGCATGCTGTCCAACATGGAGTCGCAGCTCAAGGCCCAGGGGGCGGGCGACCGGATCCGTGAGGTCATGGAGGAGGTGCCGAGGGTCAAGGCCGACGCCGGGCACCCGCCGCTGGTCACCCCGTCCTCCCAGATCGTCGGCACGCAGGCCGTGTTCAACGTCCTCATGGGCCGCTACAAGGTGCTCACCGGTGAGTTCGCCGACCTGATGCTCGGCTACTACGGCGAGTGCCTCGGCGAGCGCAACGCGGAGGTCATCGAACTGGCCCGCGCCCAGGCGAAGAAGGATCCCATCACCGTCCGCCCCGCCGACACCCTCACCCCCGAGTGGGACGAGCTGGTCGCCCAGGCCAACGCCCTCGAAGGGGCCGACGGGTCCGAGGAGGACGTCCTCACCAACGCCATGTTCCCGGGGGTCGCGCCCGGGTTCTTCAAGACCCGCGCTGAGGGGCCGAAGAACGTCGGCAAGACCCCGGAGCAGCTCAAGGCCGAGGAGGAGGCCGCCAAGCGCAAGGCGCAGGGCATCTCCGGCCCCGTCAAGTACAACGTCACCATCGCTGGCCGTTCGCACAGCGTTTCCGTCGAGCCCGCCTGAGGAGCATCATGACCAAGGAACACACGATGGCCGAGCGCCTCCAGCAGCTCGAGGAGGCCCGCGCCAAGGTCGAGGCCGGAGGTGGCCTCGACAAGCTGGACAAGCAGCGTGCCAAGGGCAAGCTGACCGCCCGTGACCGCATCGCCGAGCTCATCGACGAGGGCACCTTCCAGGAGACCGGCGCCTTCCGTCGCAACCGCACCACCACCTTCGGCATGGACAAGGCCGACATGGCCGCCGACGGCGTGGTCACCGGCTCCGCGACGGTGATGGGCCGTCCCGTGCACCTCGCCTCCCAGGACTTCACCGTCATGGGTGGCTCCGCCGGTGAGGCCCACTCCATCAAGGTCACCGAGATGCTCAAGGCATCGTTGCAGACCGGAACGCCCTTCATCTTCATCAACGATTCGGGCGGCGCCCGGGTCCAGGAGGGCATCGACTCGCTGTCCGGCTACGGCAAGGTCTTCTACGCCAACGTCCTGCTCTCGGGTGCGGTGCCGCAGATCTCGATCATCGCCGGTCCCTGCGCCGGTGGTGCCGCCTACTCCCCGGCGCTGACGGACTTCATCATCCAGACCCGCAAGGCACACATGTTCATCACGGGTCCTGGCGTCATCAAGCAGGTCACGGGCGAGGAGGTGACCCAGGACGCCCTGGGTGGGGCCGACGCGCACATGGCCCGCTCCGGTGTGGTGCACTTCGTGGCCGACGATGACGAGCAGGCCATCCTCATCGCGAAGAAGCTGCTGAGCTTCCTGCCGCAGAACAACACCGAGGAGCCGCCGATCGTCGATCCGGATGACTCCATCGAGCCGAACGAGAAGCTGCGCGGCATCATCCCGACGGCCTCCAACAAGGGTTACGACATCCGTGAGGTGATCGCGGAGATCGTCGACCACCGCGATTTCCTCGAGGTCCAGGCCGGATGGGCGATGAACATCGTGGTCGGGTTCGGCCGCATCAACGGCCGCACCATCGGCATCATCGCGAACCAGCCGTCGGTGATGTCGGGCGTGCTGGACATCGACTCCTCCGACAAGGGCTCGAAGTTCATCCGCTTCTGCAACGCCTTCAACATCCCCGTGGTCAACCTCGTCGACGTCCCCGGGTTCCTGCCCGGCGTGGCCCAGGAGCACGGCGGCATCATCCGTCACGGCGCGAAGATGCTCTACGCCTACTCGGCGGCGACGGTGCCGAAGATCACCGTGGTGCTGCGCAAGGCCTACGGCGGCGCCTACCTGGCGATGTGCTCGAAGGACCTCGGCGCCGACAAGGTGTTCGCCTGGCCCACGGCGGAGATCGCCGTCATGGGTGCCGAAGGTGCGGCCAACGTCGTGTTCCGTCGTGAGATCGAGGCCGCCGAGGACCAGGCCGCCAAGCGTGAGGAACTGGTCGAGGAGTACCGCGAGACCTTCTCCACGCCGTACATGGCCGCCTCGCGGGGCCTCGTCGACGACATCATCGACCCGGCTGACACCCGTCGTGAGATCGCCCTGGCGCTCGAGCTGCTCGTCGGCAAGCGCGAGGTGCGGCCCCCGAAGAAGCACGGCCTCGGCCCGGCCTGATCGGAACGCCCATGTCTGACACGAACACCGAGCTGCTCGCAGCGGTCGAGAAGCTCACCGCTCAGCTCAAGGTCCTCGAGGAACGCATCGCCAAGCTCGAGTCCCGCCAGCAGATTCCCGAGTCCGATCTCGTGGCGATCGGCGCCGCCGTCGCCGCGTACTTCGGGCACAAGGCGAAGATCCGGGCCGTGCGCTTCGGATCCCAGTCCCGCTGGGCCGCGGCCTCCCGCGGTCAGGTCCACAACCGTGTTGTCCCACACACCCGCTGATTGAAGGAGATAACCCATGAAGCTCAAGGTGACCGTCAATCAGACGGAGTACGAGATCGATGTCGAGGTCGAGGAGGAGGAGCGCCACGGACTCGGCCCCATCGTGATCGGTGGCGGCGGCCCCACCCCTGTCGCCCCCACCACCGCGTCGGTGAGCGCGGTCAGTTCCAACGCCGTCGTGGCGCCGCTGGCCGGTTCCGTGGCCCGCATCCTCGTCAACGAGGGTGACGAGATCGAGGCAGGCCAGGTCCTGCTGGTCCTCGAGGCCATGAAGATGGAGACCGAGATCACCGCTCCGGCTGCTGGCAAGGTGGCCGCGATCCTGGTGAGCCAGGGTGAGCCCGTTCAGGGCGGCCAGGCGCTCATCGAACTCTGAACCGCAATCACGGCGGGGCCGCACCTGTTGGTGCGGCCCCGTTCGTCATGTCAGGTCATGGGTGCTCGACCCATGACCTGACCGGGGGTGCTCAGCCGTCGCTCTCCGGGCGGTGCTGATCGCCCTGGGGCACGTCCCCGAAGGGTCGCACCATCAGCACGTCACAGTGGGCACGGCTGACCACTTCGCGGGCGACGTCGCCGAGCAGACGGCCGGTGATGGAGCGGTCCCGGATGGCACCGATGACGATGAGGTCACCGAGCCGTTCCTTCGAGGTCTCCAACAGGGCGTCTGCCGGGTCGGCCTCCACCAGCAGTGCCGCCCTGACCGTCGCACCGGCTGCACGGGCGATGTCCTGGGCGTGCTGGACGGCCCGGGTGGCCGCCTCCTTTCCCGGTACCTGGCCGAGACGGCTGGCGGTGGTGTCACCGAGGTTGATCTTTGCGTCGCCGCGGCGGGAACCACCGCCGTAGGCGCAGACGATGACCAGCTCGGCCTCCTCCTTGACCGCGATCCATGCGGCACGGGTGACCGTTGGGCCTGCCAACTCGGAACCGTCGGTTCCGACCACGATGGTGGTGTAGTCCTTGAGCATGTCTCCTCCTTCACTGGTCAATGCCCAGCAGGTGCTGGGACGGAGAGGTCGTCGACGTCCTTGACGATGGGCGGTTCCTTGATCCACAGCATCGCGACACCTGCCAGGGCGAGGAACACCGCGGCGAAGGTGATGGCATGGCCGGGGTCGTCACCGATCCACCTGTAGACGGTGCCGAAGGTGATGGTCTGGATCAGCATCGGGATGACGATCATCATGTTGATGATGCCCATGTAGACGCCGTAACGGGTGGACGGGACCATGCGCACCGCCATGATGTACGGCACCCCCATGATCGAGGCCCATGCGATGCCGAGCCCGATGATCGGCACGAACAGCAGGTACTTGTCGGTGATGTGGGGGAAGAAGGCCAGTCCGAGGGCGGCCAGGAACAGGCAGCCGGTGTGGACGTACTTCGCCCCGTAACGTTTCGCCATCGCCACCAGGGCGAAGGCGACACAGAAGGTGACGACGTTGTAGCCGCCGTTGACCAGACCGGTCCAGGCGACGGCGTCGGCATAGGCTGAGCTCTTGGTGTCGGTGGTGTTGAAGGCGGATTTCGCCACCGACAAGGAGACGTACTGCCAGTAGCAGTTCATGGCATACCACTGGAACAGGTAGACCAAGGCCAGTTTGCGCAGTTGGACGGGCATGTCGAGGAGGGCGTCCCAGATCTCCTTGACCGCACCGCCGAAGGACAGCTTGTTCCTGCGGATCTCCGCCAACTCCTCGGGGCTCGGCTCGATCTCCTTGGTGGACAGCACCGAGATCAGCACGGTGGCCAGGGAGGCGACGGTGCCCAGCATGAAGGCCGACATCACCCAGTAGTAGATGCCGTTGCCCATCGCGCTCTCACCGAGCAGGGCCTTGAAGATGAACAGGGAGACATTGGCCAGGGTGATGCCCAGACCGGTGAAGAAGGACTGTGCCAGGAATCCCTTGGCCAGCTGCGAGGGAGGCAGCTTGTCGGAGATGAAGGCCCGGTACGGTTCCATCGCGGTGTTGTTCGAGACGTCCAGCAGCCACAGCAGCAGCACCGCGATCCACACCGCGGAGGCGAAGGGGAACAGAAACAGGCCGATGGAGCAGCCGATGGCCCCGATGAGCAGGAAGGGACGTCGTCGTCCCCACTTCGGGACCCAGGTCTTGTCGGAGATCGCACCGATCATCGGTTGGACCAGCAGACCTGTGATGGGTCCGGCCAGGTTCAGCAGTGGCATCTCCTCAGGGTTGGCCCCCAGCATCGTGTAGATCGGGTTGACGGCGGTCTGCTGCATCCCGAAGGAGTACTGGATTCCGAAGAATCCCAGGTTCATCAGCAGGATCTGCCGCATCGTCATGAGCGGCTTCTGCCGCACCACGGTGGCGCTCATCGGGTGACCCCTTCAGGATTGGCCGCCAGGAACTCCTGGAGGCGGTCGAGTTCGAGTTCCCATCCCTTGGCGTGGAACTCGGCGCGGGATGGGTCGTAGGGGCCCTGCACGATGCGCACGAAGCAACTGGAGCTGTTGCGTCCGTTCTTGACGAACTCAACGCGCAGCTCCATGGGGACGTCGGGGTCGATGCCGGGATCACCGGTGATCCGCTGCTTGGCGACGAAGACGTCCGGTTCGAAGAACTCGGTGAAGGTGGCGTCCGTGGTGACCCGGACGCTGGGGTCGTTGTCGCATACCTTGACGTGGTGATGTCGGCCGCCGAGTCTTGGCTCGGAGCTCACACTCTCCTGCTCGACGTGCCATCCGGGACTGCCTCGCCACAGCATCATCTCCTCGGGGAGGGTCCAGGCCCGGAACACCCGCTGCTGAGGATAGGAGAACTGCCTTTCGACGATCAACATGACATTTGCAACCATTGTGCACTCCTGCTGAGTGGAATTGCGATACAGTCTGCTGCGTTTCGTCGTGGAAGTCCATACCCCGTTGGGTATGGAAGGGGTGGCGGGCTAGGTCAGCGCAATCCCGGTGCAGGCGATCCCGGCCACGAGCACAGTGGACAGGGCGGCCAGGGCGAAGGGACGTGGTCCCACCCTGCACAGGGCGCGGATCTTCACGCCGCAACCCAGTGCGAACATGGCTGCGGCGAGCAGCGTCGTCTGCAGGATGGCACCGAGGTCGAGAACCGGCTGTGGCAGCGCGACGAAGGAACGCAGACACACCATCGCCAGGAAACCCAGGACGAAGGGTGGCACGATGGGGGGCAGCTTCGTCCGGGAGGAGTTGCGTTGGGCGATCCGGCGTTGCCGGAGACTGAGGATGGCGATGACCGGGGCCAGCAGCAGCACACGGGCCAGTTTCACCACCACTGCGATGGTCAGTGCGCCGCCACCGATGATGCCGCCGACCGCCACCACCTGGGCGATCTCGTGGATGGAGCCCCCGGCCCACATCCCGGCGACGTGTGGCTCCATGCCCAGCAGGGCGGCGACGAGTGGCACCAGCGGGATCATGAGGGTGCCGAAGATCACCACCAGGGCGATCGCGGTGATGGTGTCCTGTTCGTGCTCGTCGTCGGGGTCGATGACCCCGCAGGCCCCGGCGACGGCGGCAGCACCGCAGATCGAGAACCCGCACGCCACCAGCAGACTCAGTCCGGTCGGTATCCGCAGCCAGCGTCCCAGCAGCAGGGTTCCGACCAGCCCACCGGTGACGATGCACACCACCACCAGCAGCATCGGTGCCCCCAGGGCGAGGATGTCACCCAGCACCAGCCGGAGCCCGAGCAGGATGATCCCGGCACGCAACAGTTTCTTGGCCGAGAAGTCGATCCCGGGGCTGAGGTTCGCCTGCAACGGCAGCACATTGGTCAGGGTGATCCCCAGGACGATCGCGATGATGAGTGGGCTGGCAGTGGGCAGGAACAGACTGAGACCGTAGGAGATCAGGGCTGTGACAAGGCACAGCCCCGCCCCGGGAAGCAGCGGAAGCAGACCTTTGATGAACACGGGGGTCATTGTGCACCCCTTGGCCCAGTCCTTCCAGACCCCGGACCCCATCTCCGCCGTTCACACCAGGGTCTTCCTTCCCTCGTGGGATCTCCGCAGAGCTTCGAGGATCGTCGTTGGTCGTCGTGGTGACGGTGAGGCCATGACGACCTTCAGGAGAACAACTCAGCCGGTGACGTGGGCCGCCAGGTGCTGACCGGTCAGGGTGGTGGCCGTGGTGACCAGGTCGTGGGGGGTGCCCTCGAAGACCACGCGGCCGCCGTCGTGTCCCGCCCCCGGGCCGAGGTCGATGATCCAGTCCGCGTGGGCCATCACCGCCTGGTGGTGCTCGACGACGATGACGGAGCGGCCGTCGTCGACGATCCGGTCGAGGAGAGCCAGCAGCTGGTCGACATCGGCGAGGTGAAGACCGGTGGTGGGTTCATCGAGGACCAGGACCGCCGCGGTGGTCCCGAGCTCCGAGGCCAGCCTGAGGCGTTGCCGTTCCCCGCCCGACAGGGTCGTCAGCGGCTGACCGAGGCTGATGTAGCCGAGGCCGACGTCCTCCAGGCGCCGCAGGATGCGCGCGGCCGCGGGGACCTTCGCCTCGGCGGAGGAGAAGAACACGGCCGCCTCGGCGACCGGCATCTCGAGGACATCGGCGATGCTGTGTCCACCCAGCCGGTGCTCCAGCACGTCGGCCTGGAAGCGGCGGCCCTCGCACTCGTCGCAGGTGGTGGCCACCCCCGCCATCATGCCGAGATCCGTGTAGATCACCCCGGCTCCGTTGCACGTCGGGCAGGCACCCTCCGAGTTGGGCGAGAACAGGGTCGGTTTCACCCCGTTCGCCTTCGCGAAGGCCTTGCGGATGGGGTCCAGCAGCCCCGTCCAGGTGGCCGGGTTGGAACGCCGGGACCCCTTGATCGCGGACTGGTCGATGACCGCGACCTCGTCGCGTGGGGCGACGGCACCGTGGATGAGGGAACTCTTCCCGGAGCCCGCCACCCCCGTCACCGCGACGAGACAGCCCAGCGGGATGTCGACGTCCACGTCGCGCAGGTTGTTCAACGAGGCGCCACGGACGGCGAGGTGGCCCGTGGGTCGTCGGACCTCGTCCTTCAGCCGGGCCCGGTGGTCGAGGTGCCGACCCGTGAGGGTCCCCGACTCCCGCAGCCCCTCGACGGTGCCCTCGAAGCAGACCCGACCCCCGTCGCGTCCGGCCCCGGGCCCGAGGTCGACGACGTGATCAGCGATGGCGATCAGCTCCGGCTTGTGCTCCACCACCAGCACGGTGTTGCCCTTGTCGCGAAGCTCCAGCAGCAGCGCGTTCATCCGTTCGATGTCGTGCGGGTGCAGCCCGATGGACGGCTCGTCGAAGACGTAGGTGATGTCGGTGAGCGAGGAACCGAGGTGGCGGACCATCTTCGTGCGCTGCGCCTCGCCACCGGACAGGGTGCCGGAGGGGCGGTCCAGGGACAGGTAGCCGAGCCCGATGCCCACGAAGGCGTCAAGGGTGGTGCGCAGGGAGGCGAGAAGCGGTGCGACGCTCGGCTCGTCGAGGTCCCGGAGCCAGGCCGCGAGGTCGCTGATCTGCATGCGGCAGGCGTCGGCGATGGAGATGCCCCTGATCCGGGAGCTGCGGGCCGCCTCGTTGAGGCGCGTGCCGTCGCACTCGGGGCAGGTGCTGAAGGCGATGGCGCGCTCGACGAAGGCGCGGATGTGGGGCTGCATGGCCTCCACGTCCTTGCTGAGGAAGGACTTGCGGATCCTCGGTATGAGTCCCTCGAAGGTGACGTTGATGCCGTCGACCTTGATCCGTTTCGGCTCCGAGTGGAGCAGGATGTCGAGTTCCCGCTGCGTCCAGTCGCGGAGCTTCTTGTCTGGGTCGAGCCAGCCTGAGCCCTGGTAGATCCGGCCGTACCAGCCGTCGGCGGTGTAGCCGGGGATGAGCAGCGCCCCCTCGCGCAGCGATCTGTCTGCGTCGAACAGGGCGGTGAGGTCGAAGTCGGAGACCTGGCCGAGTCCCTCGCAGCTGGGGCACATCCCGCCGACGATCTCGAACTCCCGCCTCTCCTTGACCTGCCGCCCGCCCTTGGTGACGGTGATCGCCCCGGCGCCGCTGGCGGAGGCGACGTTGAAGGAGAAGGCCTTGGCGGGGCCGATGTGGGGCTCGCCAAGGCGGGAGAAGAGGATGCGCAGCTGGGCGCCGACGTCGGTGGTGGTGCCCAGCGTCGAGCGGGCGTTGCTGCCGAGCCTTTCCTGGCTGAGGATGATGGCGGTGGTGAGGCCGTCGAGGAGATCGACGTCGGGGCGGTCGAGCGTGGGCATGAAGCCCTGCACGAAGGCCGAGTAGGTCTCGTTGATGAGCCGCTGGCTCTCAGCGGCGATCGTGTCGAAGACCAGCGACGACTTGCCGGAGCCGGAGACGCCGGTGAACACGGTGAGGCGTCGCTTGGGCAGGTCGAGGGAGACATCGGCGAGGTTGTTCTCCCGGGCGCCACGCACCCGGATCAGATCGTGGGAGTCGGCAGGGTGGGTCATGGGGACGAGTATCCCCGACTCCGAGAGCCCTCACGACGTGGCGAAGGTGCCCTGGGGTTCTCCGGTTGTCGAATCGAAGACGCTGATTCCCTCGTCGGTGGCGGCCAGCAGACGGCCATCGGGGAGCAGGACCGTGCCGCCGGTGAGGATGGTCAGGCTCACCTCCCTGGTTGTTCCGGTGGCCACGTCGGTGATCTGGAAGGGGCGCGGCTCCAGCGACGCCCCCACGTGGTCGTTGGGGGAGGTGAACAGGGTGGCACCGTCGGGGGTGAGGGTGTCCCAGCTCCGCACCTCGCTGGGCAGATGAGCGGTCTGTCGCCCGGTGGCCGGATCGATCCGGTCCCAGCCGCCGTCGGGGTTGGCGACCAGGAGCGTGTCCTCTGCGACGAGTGGCCGATGAGGGGTGCCGTCGAACCGGAACGCCTCGGTGCCATCCATCTTCAACAGCAGCGTGGCATCGTCGAGGCTGACGACGAGCTTGTCGAGGCTGAAGCCGTGGACCATGGCGTACCCCTCGGCGATCCTCACCCAGGTCAGCCGGTGGGCGGTCTGCCAGTCGAAGATGCCGACGTATCCGTCGTCGCCTCCTGTTGCGACGTACTTGCCGATGGGGGAGCAGACCACGGAGGTGATGGCCGACACCCCGCCGCAGGGCGGCTCGAACAGCGCGTGACCGGTACCGAAGTGTCGTGCGGTGCCACTGGCAGGGTCACTGTGGACGACGGCGGCCCCGACGGCGCCGACGAGGGAGTTGTCGTGTCGGAATCGGGTGACCTCCGACCGGGCTCCGGACAGGGAGTCCGGCAGCAGCCTGCCCGTTGCGGTGTCCCACAGGAGAGCGCCGGAACGTCCCGCCACCTCCATCCACCTGGCGTAGGTCAACACCAAGGAGCCGTCCCGGGAGGGCACGGGGCGCGGCATCATCTGGGCCATGTCGCAGACAGCGGTCACCTTCGAGCGCCGCGTCGGCGCCTCCGGTATCCCGTCGGCCCAGCCGCTGGGCTGCGTCGGCCGGGAGTCACAGCCGACCAGGGCGCTCAGTCCGAGGGTGGTGAGGCCCACGAGCAGTGAACGTCGGGTCAACGGGAGGGTGGTCATGCCACTCAGTGTGCCCGACCGTTGGGTCAGCAACTGCTGGCGACTTGGACGAGGAACGAAGGTGGCGGCTCGCCTGTCTTGTGAGGCAGGCGAATTGAAAAAAGGCAGGCGTTGCTCACGCCCCTCTTCTCCGTTGGTCGAGCCGGGGTGCCAGCGCCAGCCAGCACCCCGAGTCGAGACCCCTGGCACACGGTGCAGGAACCCGAGGTGGACGGGAAGCCCACCGGGTCTCGACACGGGTCCTCCGCAGGCTCCGGACCCGGCTCGACCAGCGGGAAAAGGGATCGTCAGCCAACTGGCCACCCCAAAGCAGCCTGCTGGACAAACCCCACAGCAGATTCGCCTATCCGCGCACCCTCTTACTTCTTGCCCTGGTTCTTGACGGCCTCGATGGAGGCGGCGGCCGCCTCCGGGTCGAGGTAGCGGCCGCCCTTCGTGACCGGCTTCAGGTTCTCGTCGAGCTCGTAGTAGAGCGGGATGCCGGTGGGGATGTTCAGCCCGGCGATGTCCTCGTCGGAGATCTCATCCAGGTGCTTGACCAGCGCCCGCAGCGAGTTGCCGTGCGCGGTCACCAGCACGGTGTGTCCGGCCTTGATGTCGGGCACGATGTCGGATTCCCAGTAGGGCAGCATCCGCGCCACGACGTCCTTGAGGCACTCGGTGCGGGGGCGCTCGGCCTCGGGGATGTCGGCGTAGCGCGGGTCGTTGAACTGCGAGTACTCGGCATCGGTGTCCTGGACCGGCGGCGGCACGTCGTAGCTGCGACGCCACAGCATGAACTGCTCGTCGCCGTACTTCTCGCGGGTCGCCGTCTTGTCCAGCCCCTGCAGCGCCCCGTAGTGACGCTCGTTGAGCCTCCAGTGGCGGCGCACCGGGATCCAGTGCCGATCGCAGCCGTCCAGCGCCAGGTAGGCGGTGTGGATGGCGCGACGCAACAGCGAGGTGTGCAGCACCGTCGGCAGCAGGTCCTCCGACTTCAGCAGTTCAGCGGCCCTACGGGCCTCGGCCTGGCCCTTCTCGTTGATGTCGACGTCCACCCAGCCGGTGAACAGGTTCTTCGCGTTCCACTCGCTCTCGCCGTGGCGGAGCAGGATCAACTTTCCGGTCATGGCCGAAGCCTACAAGGGCTTGGTCGTCTCCGGTGCGTCAGGCGATCACACCGAACTTGAACCCTGCCTTCTTGTACTCCTCGATGATCTCCGGGAGGGCCTTCACGGTGAGGTCCTTGCCCTGGGTGTCGTGGGCCAGCATGACGCTGATGTCCCCGCCGTTGATGGCGGGGCCGATGGCCATGTTGACCATCTCCCGGACCGTTTTCGGTGCTCGATTCTCGGGTTCGGCGTCGCCGGTCATGCAGTTCCAGTCGATCCAGTGGGTGCCCTCGGCCGCCAGCGCCTCGTCGGCGGGCGCCATGTTCTTCCAGCTCATGTGGCCACCGGGGTAACGCCAGCAGTTCGAATCGAAGTCCTCACCCAGGATGGCGCGGATGGCCTCCTTGGACTTGTGGAACTCGTTCACGATGCTCTCCACGTTGGCCTTGCGCCCCGGGTACAGCTTCTTGTAGTCGTGGGTGAAGCTGTGCAGGGCGACCGAGTGACCCTCCGCCACTTCGCGCTTGAGCACCTCGGGGGCGTCGTCGACGATGCGTCCGATGACGAAGAACGTCGCGGGGACCTCGTGCTCCTTGAGGATGTCGAGGATCTGGACGGTCGTGGATGTGTTCGGGCCGTCGTCGAAGGTCAGGAAGACGAGCTTCTCGGGCGGCGTGGAATCCTTGTTGAGCCAAGCCTGCACATCGGCCGCCGGGTAGGCGTACTCCTCGGCCGCCGCGTTGTGGCTCCTGCCCTTCATGACGCTGCCCGGGTCGGCGGTGGGAGTGGGTGTCGGAGTCGGGGTGGGCTCCGGGGCGGCCGACGACGTCTCGGGCGCGGCGGGGGAGTTCTCCGGCTGGGGCGTGGAGGTCTCCGGGGCCGCGGGGGTCTCGGCCGTCTCCGGGGCGGTCGTGCTCTGCGTGGTGGACGAGGACAGCCCTGCGGGGGAGCATGCCGCCAGGCCGAGCGTTGAGGTCAGGCCAATGGTGAGGATGTGGCGGCGGCTGAGTGGGGACATGAACAATCCTTCTTTCCTGTGGATCCCAGGTGATTCTAACGCCGGGAAGGAGCGGGGTCGGTCGTTCGGGCTACGACCCAGGTCCTGAATTGGTCAGACCAGAGGAGTGAGTGCTGCAGCCCCGAAGGAGACCCCGAAAGCGACACACCACAGATCCACCGTGGGCCATGCGGACGGATCGACGTCCGCGGGCAGGGCGTAGACCTGATTCCCACGGTTCCCCTTCAGCGGAGCCAGCTCGAGGTGGGGGTGCTGACCTGCGGTGAACCAGCCGTCGCGGCCCTCGACGACGGGACCGGCCGACAGCCACACGCGCACGTCCGGCCCCGTCGTCGTCTCCAGGTTCTCCAGGGCGAGCTGGTGGGTGCCATCGGGCAGCCGGTAGATGGAGGCCTTGCCGCTGGTGGAGTGCTCGTGCGAGACGAACTCGCCGCTGGAGATCAGCACCGGTCCCTCCGGCTGTTGGGCGCTGCTCTCCGCGGTCGAGGCCGAGCTCTCCGTGGCCCCGGGGGAGGCGGCCGTGGTCGGCGCGACCTGCGGGATCGCGTCGTTGACCTCGACGTTGACGAACAGGAGCCAGGGTTTGAACACGAGGGCCCCGATGGTCACCACGACGAGGGCGATGGCGGCGGAGATGATCCAGGTGCGGCGGGAGAGCTTGATGGCCAAGGGATGTCCTTCCGGGAGTTGCTGTCTTCAGGGGGGACAGTGTGCTCCCGGAGAATAGGTCCGACCAAATCGGTTCCCCGGGTTCCGGGGAAGCCACTTGTCAGGCGTTCGGCCACTCCTCGCCCTCGGGCACCTCGCCCGTGATGATGTAGATCACCCGACGGGCCACCGCCACCGCGTGGTCGGCGAACCGCTCGTAGTAGCGCCCGACGAGGGCCACGTCGATGGCCTGCTCCACGGTCCCGCTCCAGTGGTCCCCGAGCAGCACCCCGAAGTGGTCGCGACGCAGGCTGTCCATCTCGTGGTCGATCTCGGCCATCTGCCGTGCCGCTTCGGCGTCGCGGTTCTTCAACGACGCGTTGGCCAGCCGGGTCATGTCGATGCAGACCTTCGCCATCCGCTCGAAGTTGCCCCGCAGGGAATCGGGGATCGCCGACTCCGGGAAGCGCAACCGCGCGATCTTCGCCACGTGGGCCGCGAGGTCACCCATTCGCGCCAGCTCGAAGACGACGCGGATGGCGGAGACGATGGTCCGGAGCTCCCCGGCGACGGGGGCCTGGAGGGCCAGCAGCGAGAGGCACCGGAACTCGAGGTCCTCGTGCATGGCGTCCAGTTGGGCGTCGTCGGTGACCACCGCCTCAGCCTTGGCCAGATCCGGATTCATGAGGGCCGAGGAGGCCTCGGTGATGGCGGTCTCGACGATGAGTCCCATGGAGTGGAGCGCGTCGAGCACGCCCTCCAGTTCCTCGTGATAGGTGGCGCGCATGTCTACATGCCCTCCGCAGTCTGTCGTTGATCGGGATTGGGGGGATTGTAACCGGGACGGCCCCCGCTCGCCGGACGCTACCCGAGCTTTCCCAGCAACCCGTGACCGTGAGATGACGATCGGGTGAACGGTCCATGAAGTCCCGGTCGTTTCCTAGGATGCTGCCATGGGTCCTGTGCTGTGGGCTGGCGTCGGAGCGCTCGCCGTCCTCCTGCTGTGGGGGATCGTCGCGCACCTCGGGGGAGGTCGGCGTGACTCCAGCACGCAGCGACGGGCCGAGGTGCTGGCCGAGCTCGTCAGGATCGTCGACGTCCTGCCCTTCGCCGCCATGCTCGTCGGGCGACACGACGAGGTGATGCGGATGAACGCGCAGGCCGAGGCGATGGGGTTGGGGCGCGGCACCCGTGTCGGGTTCGCCGACCTCCTCGACGAGGTCCGTCGCTCCCGGAGTGGCCAACGGGTCTTCGCCGGAGTGCTCGCGAGGCAGCGGGAGGCGGCCGAGGAAGCCCTTGAGCTGCAGGTCAACGTCATCCCCCTGGGCGACGAGCAGGTCCTCGTCGTGGCGCAGGACGACTCCGAGGCGAGGCGGGTGGAGGCCGTCCGTCGTGACTTCGTCGCGAACATCTCCCATGAGCTCAAGACCCCCATCGGGGCCATCACGATCCTCGCCGAGACCATCGAGGCTGCCGCCGACGAACCCGCCGACGTCACCCGGTTCGCACAACGGCTCCAGGCCGAGTCGCGGCGGCTGGGGGAGTTGGTGGGGCAGATCATCGAGCTGTCCAGGCTCCAGTCGTCGAACCCGATGCTGGCGACAGAGGTCGTGGAGGTCCGCGATGTCGTCGACGACGCCCTCGCACGCACCCGGGCCTCGGCGGAGGCGAGGGGGGTGAGCCTGATCAGGGGCCCCGCGGTGCCGGCGCGGATCCTCGGCGATCGGTGGCAGCTGTCCGATGCGTTGGCCAATCTCGTCCAGAACGCCGTCAACTACTCGGATCCCGGGGCGAGGGTCGCGGTGACGGTGCTGCGGGCCAGGCAGGACGACGTGGACGTCATCGACATCAAGGTGACGGACAACGGCATCGGCATCAGCCTGGAGGACCAGGAGCGCATCTTCGAACGGTTCTACCGGGTTGACCACGGGCGATCCCGGGAGTCCGGGGGCACTGGGCTCGGACTGTCCATCGTGAGGCACATCGCGTTGGCCCACGGGGGCAGCGTTACAGTGTGGTCGCGGCCCCGACAGGGGTCGACGTTCACCCTGCGGCTCCCGGCCCACGTCGCCGGAACCGTGGGCGTCGAGGAGGGGGAGTGACGTGGCCCGCATCCTGATCATCGAGGACGAGGAGTCGTACCGGGAGGCGCTCAGCTTCATGCTGCGTCGGGAGGGGTTCGAGGTGGCTGCCGAACCCGACGGGATCTCCGGGCTGGCCGAGTACGACCGGTCGGGCGCGGACCTCGTGCTGCTCGACCTCATGATGCCGGGGCTGTCCGGCACGGAGGTGTGCCGACGACTCAGGGAGCGTGGCAACGTCGGCATCATCATGCTCACCGCCCGCGACTCGGAGGTCGACAAGGTGGTGGGGCTGGAACTCGGTGCCGACGACTACGTCACCAAACCCTTCTCCCATCGCGAACTCGTGGCCCGGATCCGGGCCATCCTGAGGCGGGGGCAGGACCAGGTGGCGCTCCCCGATGTCGTGGAGGTGGGTGGGGTGCGGATCGACGTGGAGCGGCACCAGGTGAGCGTGGACGGGGAGGAGGTGAGGTTCGCGCTCCGTGAGTTCGAGCTGCTGGAGCTGCTGCTCCGCAACGCCGGACGGGTCATGACGCGCGGCCAACTCATCGACCGGGTCTGGGGGAGTGACTACGTCGGGGACACCAAGACCCTCGACGTCCACGTCAAGAGGTTGCGCAGCAAGATCGAACCGGACCCGTCGAATCCGGTGCGTCTCGTGACCGTTCGCGGGCTCGGCTACAGGTACCAGGGTTGAGCCCGGCGGGCCCTGTCCCACTATCGGGTGGTGGATGGGTGTCGCCATTCGACACGCCGCCCCGTGGTACGATTGTCTGCAGAAAGGGGCCTGAAAATATGACTTATTCGGTCGGAGAGACGGTGGTCTACCCCAATCACGGGGCGGCTGTCATCGAAGACATCGAGACGCGGCAGATCAAGGGAGAGGACAGGCTCTACCTGGTCCTCAGGATCATCGGACAGAACGACCTGGTGGTGCGGGTTCCCGCCTGCAACCTGGACCTCGTGGGTGTGCGCGACGTCGTTGACGCGGACGGCCTTGAGCGGGTGTTCGAGGTGCTGCGTGCGGAGCACACCGAGGAACCGACGAACTGGTCCCGTCGCTACAAGGCCAACTTGGAGAAGCTCCACTCGGGCAACGTCATCAAGGTGTCGGAGATCGTCCGTGACCTGTGGCGTCGTGACCGCGACAAGGGACTTTCCGCCGGTGAGAAGCGCATGCTCGCCAAGGCGAGGGCCATCCTCGTCGCGGAGCTCGCCCTCGCCGAGGACGTCGCTGAGGACCGTGCCGAGGCGATGCTCGACGAGGTCCTCGCCTCGTGATCCGTTGACCAGCAGACACGATCAACCGGTCGCCGCCATCGTGGTGGCGGCCGGTTCTGGTTCCCGCCTCGGGGCGAGTGTCCCGAAGGCGCTGGTGAGGCTGGGGGAGCGCACCCTCGTCGAGCACGCCGTCGCCGCGATGATCGCCGGTGGTGCCGCCAGGGTGGTGGTGACCGTCCCGGCCGACCACGTCCGGCCGTTCGAGGAGGCCCTGGCCGGTTTCCCCGAGGCCCGCTGGGTGGTCGGCGGTGCGGAGCGGCAGGACTCCGTGCGGCTGGGCCTGCGGGCCCTGACCGACGAGTTCGGCCCCGAGACCGTCGTGCTCGTCCACGACGCGGCGCGCCCGCTCGTCCCGCAGCAGGTGGTGGCGGCCGTCATCGACGGGGTGCGCGACGGTGCCGCCGTCGTGATACCGGTGGTTGCCCTCCACGACTCCGTTCGCACCTCCCCTGAGCACGGCTCCGTCGTCGTGGACCGGGCCACGTTGCGGGCCGTCCAGACCCCGCAGGGGGCCACCCTGGGGACACTCGTGGCAGCCCATCGGCACGTCCACGAACAGGGCATCCAGGTCACCGACGACGCCTCCGCCGTCGAGACGCTCGGGCACGGCGTCGCCCAGGTGCCCGGTCATCGCGATGCGGCCAAGATCACGGAACCCGTCGACCTCCTGCTGGCGGAGGTCGTTCTCGCAGCGAGGAGTTCGTCATGAGGGTTGGGATCGGCACCGACGTGCACCGACTCGAGTCCGGAACCCCCATGTGGGTGGCCGGCCTGCACTTCCCCGACGAGGCCCAGGGGCTCGCCGGTCACTCGGATGGGGACGTCGCCGCCCATGCCGCCGTCGACGCCCTCCTGTCGGCCGCGGGGCTGGGGGACATCGGCTCCCGGTTCGGCACGGATCGTCCCGAATGGGCCGGTGCCAGCGGGGTGGCCTTCCTGACCGAGACCGCCCGACTCGTGCGTGAGGCCGGTTTCACCATCGGCAACGTCTCGGTCCAGGTGATCGGGAACCGGCCGCGGATGGCCGCCCGCCGGGCGGAGGCGGAGCAGGTGCTGAGCGCCGCCGTCGGTGCCCCGGTGAGCGTCTCCGCCACCACCACCGACGGCCTGGGCCTGACGGGACGTGGCGAGGGTGTCGCCGCCGTCGCCGTCGCCCTCTTGGCTACTTGACCTCGCTGGACGGTGCGACGAAGGTGTTGCAGGTGCCGAGCGACAAGGAATCGAAACCGCGCGACCCCCACAGCTGACGGTTCTCGCCACGCCCGTGGTCGCCCGCTTCGTTCGGGTCGACGCCGGCCCTGGCCCTCAGCTGGTCATCGCCGATGTCGTAGAGCGACTGGAGCATGTCAGCGCGGTCCTCGTCGGTGACACCGAGGCTCTGGCCCAGCGAGTTGAGGGCGGTGCCGGCGAAGCAGTCGGCCTGGGTCTCCACCCGGCGGCTCACCTCGAGCGCCTCCTCGTCGGTCTCCGCGTCGTACTGCTGCATGACGCTGCTGGTGATGAGCCCCGTCCGGCCCTGCATCGCGTGACCGTATTCGTGGGCGGTGATGAGGTAGAAGTTGCTCCGGGCGGCCGCGGACTCCTCGGGGAGGGCGGAGACGATGTCCTGCGAGAGGTAGATCCGCTGATCCTTCGGGCAGTAGAACGCGTTGGGTGCCGGGGATGCGCCGCAGGGGGTCTGGACCTCGGAGTTGCTGGGGAAGATCGTGATCCGTGGGGTGTAGGCGGTGAACCCCGCGGCCTCCAGGGACGGCCCCCACGCGCGGGTGAGGCAGCCGAAGAAGGTCTGCAGGTGCTCCTCGAGCTGGTCGTCGGACTTCGCCGTCCCGTCCAGCTGGACCTCGCACCGGACCGGGGAAGCCATTGAGACGTTGTAGAGGGCGTTGTCCCGAAGATAGGTCTCGGCCTCGTTCGAGTCCTCCGGGTACACCAGATCCGGGGGAGAACTGGTGACGGGGGGCAGCTCGTAGTCCTCGTTCTGGTAGTCGGCGGCGATGTCGTTCGACCTGCCCATCGAGTCGATGACGATGAACAGGAGCAGGGCGGCGAGGGCGCCCCCCGCGAGGACGAGGGCCACGAGGAGCCCCGACGAGGAACGCTGCGGGCGCTGCCACTGCGGCGGCGCCCCGTACGGGCCGGGGGCCCGGAAGGGTGCCTGCTGGCCAGGCACCGGCGCCCACTGCCCCGGGGGCCGGGCCCCGTACGGGGTGGGCTGGAACACCGGCGGCCGTTGCGGGGTCAGCGTCGGCGTCGACGACTGCCAGGCGACCGGGGTCAGGGTGGGGCGGGCGTACACCGGCATCGCCTGGGGCGGTTGCACTGGGGGACGCCAGGGCGGCGTCTGGCCCCCGCTCCACTGCGGAGGGCGAGGTTGACCGGGGTACGGCGGCTGATAGGGCACGGATTCAGGTTAGCCAAGGTGGGGGTCGCAGTGTCCAGTGGGCGACGCCAACTGTGGGAAACCTCTCGGTTGGACACCCGGTGCGGTAGCGTCGGCCCTGAACGTTCGCAGGACAAGGAGCTCCCACGGTGCGGCTGATCCGTTTTCTCTTGATCCCCATGGTGCTTGTCGCCGTCATGCTCGGCGCGCCGCTGGCACGTGCCGACGAGAGCACCGCCACCCTCTACAGGTTCGACGGGAGGTTGGAGGCCGACGGGACCCTGCGCGTCACGGAGACGATCACCTTCGACTCCGCGCCGGCGGAGCTGACGCAGCGCATCGCCCTCCAGGCACCCATCGACCGGCACCGCTACTACCAGTACCGGGTTTCCGACGTGGAGGTCACGGGTGCGGAGGGGCTGCGGGTCCAGCAGGAGGGTGACTACCAGGTCCTCACGATGAAGCCGTCGAACGAGGTCACCATCACCTACTCCGTCACCGGGGCCACCTACTCGGACGACACCTCCGAGGGCGGCGTGACGGTGTTCTCCTGGCGGGCACTGCAGGGGCTCTCCGTCGGGGTCGAGAAGGTGGAGGGGGAACTGAAGATCGCCACCCTGCCCGAGTTCGTCGACTGCACGGCCGGCCCGCCCGGCACCCTCAGCAAGTGCGTCATGGTGGCCGCCGGTACGCACCGGTCCCCGATGCCGGTCTTCGAGTCCGATGCCCGTGGCGCGGGGGAGCAGGTGACGCTGACGGTCGGTCTGGCGTCGGCCGCGGTCACCCCGTCGGCCACCCTCAAGGAGTCGTGGAACCTGGACCGCGCGTTCACCGTGAATCTCGCCACCGTGGGAGCCTCGCTCGCCGCGCTGGCCGTGGGGTCCCTGTTGCTGTACTGGCTGTTCCGCCGCACGGGCGTTGACACGCAGTTCTCGGGTGAGGTGACCCCGGTCGCGACGTTCCGTCCCGTCGGGGACGGGGAGTCCGTGTTCGAGCTCGCCGACGGGGTCCGTCCGGGTCTCGTCGGCACCGTCGCCGATGAGAGGGTTGACCCGGTGGACATCACCGCGACCCTGCTCGACCTGGCGGTCCGGGGGCATCTCAGGATCACCGAGCTGCAGCATGCCGAGTACGGGCTCACCGACTGGCAGTTCACAAGGCTGGAGAACCCCACCGACGAACTGGCCCTGTTCGAGGAGCGGCTGCTGGACGCCGTCGCGCCGAAGGACGGGTCGTCGCTGGCCTCCGAGCTGCCCGCGTCGCTCACCCCGACCCTTCCCGGCATCCAGGACGCCCTCTACGACGAGGTGGTCGCGCGGGGCTGGTTCGAGTCGCGTCCCGATTCGACGCGTAGCTCTTGGCGGATGCGGGGCTGGACGGCCCTCGGGACGGCGATCGTCTCGCTGGTGCTGCTGGCCGCGTTCACGCGGTTCGGTCTGCTCGGGCTCGTGCTCGTCGCACTGGCGGGCGGGCTGCTGTTCATCGGCAACCGGATGCCACGTCGTACGGCTGAGGGGGCGCGCCTGCTGAGCGGTCTCGGTGCTCTGTCGTCGCTGCTCACCACCCATCCGACGGATCACATGCCGAAGGGACGGGAACTTGAGGAGATCTCGCGGCTGCTGCCCTACGCGGTGGTGCTGGGGGGCCGTCAGCGTTGGTTGGAGGCGTTGGCCGCCGCCGACGACGACGATCTGCCCGATCCGACGGACCTCGACTGGTACCACGCTCCGGAGAACTGGCACCTGAAGGACCTCCCTGCGTCCCTGACGCAGTTCGTCAACACCGTTCAGGGCGAGTTGTTCAGCCGCTGACAGTGAGAGCGTGAGGCAGGTCACCGGCTTGGGCCGTTGGCTTTTCGGACACCCCGGTTTTCCCTGTTGAGGCCTGAGGGGGGACACTTGGTTCGTGACCCCCGAACTGATGGTTGTCCTGTCGCTTGTCGTCGTGACGGCACTTGCCTTCGACTTCACCAACGGATTCCACGACACCGGCAACGCCATGGCCACTTCCATTGCGACCGGAGCACTCAGGCCGAAGCCCGCCGTCACGCTGTCCGCGGTGCTGAACCTCATCGGGGCGTTCCTGTCCGTCGAGGTGGCCCTCACGGTCACCAACGCAGTCGTGAAGCTGCAGGACAGCAGCGGCGCTCCCCGGGCCGAGTTGTTGAGCGACGGCGGCGAGGGGCTGCTCCTCATCGTGCTGGCTGGCCTCGTCGGGGCGATCGTGTGGAATCTCGCGACGTGGCTGTGGAGCCTGCCGTCGAGTTCCTCCCACGCGCTGTTCGGCGGCCTCGTGGGGGCGACCATCGCCGGGCTCGGTTTCGGCGGTGTGAAGTGGGTCGGTGACGGCACCAAGCTCGACGGGGTCGTCGGCAAGGTGGTGCTCCCGGCGCTGCTGTCCCCGGCCATCGCGATCATGGTGGCGGCCCTGGGCACCTGGCTGGTGTTCCGGATCACGAAGGGGGTGGCGCAGCGGTATCGGGAGACGGCCTTCCGCTGGGGGCAGATCGGCTCCGCGTCGCTGGTGTCCCTCGCGCACGGCACCAATGACGCCCAGAAGACGATGGGGGTCATCACGCTCGCCCTCATCGCGACCGGCAGCTGGACGGATCTCGGGGGAGTGCCGCTGTGGGTGAAGGTGAGCTGCGCGGTGGCGATCGCGCTCGGCACGTACGTTGGCGGCTGGCGGGTGATCCGGACCCTCGGGAAGGGGCTGGTGGAGATCTCGGCGCCGCAGGGCATGGCGGCGGAGTCGTCGTCGGCTGCGGTGATCCTCGCGTCGAGCCACCTCGGTTTCGCCCTGTCGACGACGCACGTGGCGACGGGGTCGATCCTGGGCAGCGGTGTGGGGCGTCGCGACTCGAAGGTGAACTGGCGGGTCGCCGGCCGGATGGCGGTGGCGTGGGTGGTGACGCTGCCCGCGGCGGCCGTGGTGGGCGCGGTGATGTGGTTCATCGGGAACCTGTTCGGCGGGTTCGTGGGACCGCTGGTGATCTTCGGCATCCTGCTGGCCGCGTCGGGATGGATGTATCTGCACTCCCGCAAGTCGGCGGTGGATCATCGGAACGTGAATGACGACTGGGTCGACGAGCTGGCGGCGTCACGCGAGGCCGGCACCCCGATCAGCGAGGCGGGACGGGCATGAACAATCTGTGGTTGGCGTTGACGGGTGCGTGGCACGTCCTCCTGGCGGGGCTGCTGTTGGGGGCGGGCCTGCCCGCGATCTTCGCCCTGGGGGTGCGGGCCCTGTCGGTCGGGGCGACGGGCACACCGGAGGACCCGCAACCGACGTGGCTCGGCCGGACGTTGGCGGGGCTCTGCTTCGCGGTGGTGGGGCTGGGCATCCTGGCGGGAATCGGCACGATCGTCGCTCACGGTTTCGGGGCGCACCTGACCTTCGACGGGATCATCCCGGTCTTCGTGCGGAGATGATTCCGGCGCGCGGGGTGACGTAGCCTCAGGGCATGCGCACCTTCAACATCGGCAATCGACCTTTGTCAGTACTGGTGGTCTGCGCGGGGATCGTCGCGGCTGGTTGCACCGCGGCCCCGGTGACCGCGGAGCAGAGTGCCAGCCCCGTGCCGAGTGCCGCCCCCTCCTCTGAGGTTTCGGCCGCGGTTGAGACGTTGTCGGTTCCGGTCGAGGCCGGGTGCCGGGCCTTGGCGGAGGGGCTCAGCCCCGAGCAGCAGGCGGGGCAGCTGTTCATGGTGGGGGTGGACACCGGTGGTCTCACCAGCGCGGCGCGCAGGGTCATCGAGGACGGCGCGGCGGGGTCGGTGGTGCTGCTGGGCAACAGTGAGGCGGGGAGCACGCAGATCGCGTCGTTGACCGCGGAGATCGCGGGGGCGGCCCCGGAGGGGCTGCCGGTGCTGGTGGCGGTGGACCAGGAGGGCGGGATGGTGACCCGGCTGCGAGGTCCGGGGTTCAGTGACATCCCGACGGCGTTGAAGCAGGGGAAGCTGCCCGACGGTCAGCTGAGGGCGCAGGCGAGTGTCTGGGGGAAGGAACTGCGCGCGGCGGGGGTGCATTTCGATCTGGCCCCGGTGGCGGATGTCGTGCCGAAGGACAAGACCTTCAGCAATGAGCCCATCGGCAAGCTGAGCCGGAACTTCGGCACCGAACCGGGGCAGGTGTCGCGTTCGGTGGTGGAGTTCACCGAGGGCATGAAGGAGGCGGGCGTGTTGACCTCGCTCAAGCACTTCCCTGGGCTGGGCGAGGTGACGGTGAACACGGACTTCGGGGCGGCGGAGGATTCCGTCATCACGGAGGACCACGCTGCGTTGGAGCCGTTCCGGGCCGGGATCGGGGCCGGGGCGGATTCGGTGATGGTCTCCTCGGCGGTGTTCACCCTCATCGATCCGGAGCAGGAGGCGGTCTTCAGCCCGGCCATCGTCACGGCGCTGCTGCGGGAGAGGCTGGGTTTCGACGGGGTCGCGATCAGCGACGACCTGGGCGCGGCGGCCTCCGTTGGCGGGGTGACCCCGGGCCAGCGGGCGGTGCGTTTCTTCGCGGCGGGCGGGGACCTGCTCATCAACGCGGACCCGGCGCTCATGGACGAGATGCTCGAGGCCACCACGACCTGGGCGGCGGAGTCCCCGGAGAACACGGCCCGGCTGGCCGAATCAGCGGGCCGGGTGCTGGAGCTGAAGGAGAAGGCGGGCCTGCTCAGCTGCAGCTGACCGGCACCTGCGCTGGCCTCCCACCCCACTGATTCGCCTGCCTTACGACTGGTTCGCCTGTCTTGGATGGGTTTCGCCTGCCATTTTTGCGGTTCGCCTGTCTCAGATCACAGGCGAATTGAAACAGGGCAGGTTTTTCCCGCTCAAGGCAGGCGAACCCCGTTGGTCGAGCCGGACCGCGAGCATCGCGAGCCGTCCGTGTCGAGACCTCCGCGACAGTTCCAGCGAACCGTCGCCGGGTCTCGACTATCGGGCGCGCTGCGCCCTCAGTTCGACCAGCGGGGTGGGAAGAGGGTGTTCAGTGGAGGGCGTATTGGATCCATTCCCAGGCTTCGGATTCGACTGGCCCGGTCTCTGGGGGTTCTGGTGGGTCGAGCCAGGGTGGGGGTGGTTCTTCCAGTCTGGGTTCTGGTTCGGGTGTTCGGAGGCGGATGGTGCCGCCGGTGGCGTGGACGAGGTATTCGAATCCTGCTGGGGATTTCCAGTGGAACCAGCCGGGGGCTGGTTGGGTGAGTGTCCAGCCGCCGAAGGTTTTCGCCCGATGTGATCTGCGGGCCAGGGGTGCGAGGTTGCCCCAGCGGGTCTGCCCGGTTTCGCCGTCGCGGTAGGGGATGGTGTGGTCCAGATCACAGGCCCTGGAGGTGCGGGAGGCGTAGGGGAACACATCGACCGGCATCAATGCCGTGACGGCCATCCGCAACCCGACCGACGGATCATGAAGATCCTCCGGAGCATGCCGCAACGGATCAACCACGGGCCGGACCGTCACGCGGGAGTCCTTCAAGAACTCCGG
>NZ_RQYT01000037.1 GCF_003932785.1 Arachnia propionica
CCGCATCCGGGGAGATCTGAAGAATCCCACCCACCTCATGGGCCAGAAACTCACCCACCGACGGAGTCCCATCCCCACCCGGCTCGAGGAACCCTTCCACAGCCTCCATCACCGCGGCATCGTTGACCTCATACAACTCCGCTGCCTTCGCGATCCCGACGATGAGGGCCACCTCCGCCGCCCGGACATGCGCGTCCGCCTCGTGAATGGCCTGGTAGGCCTCGGCGAGAGTGGCGGGGAGAGGGTTCATGACCCCATGATAATCGAATGAGTGTTCTGGTTCAAGGGGTTGGGAAGAAGTTTTCTTCTCACATCGTGCACCTGGTGCGGATTGGCCTGGACCGTTGCGGAGGTCTCGACACGAGGCCTCCGGCCTCGGCTCGACCAACGGAGAAGGAGCGATCCGGGCCGTTCAGCCCTCGATCTCGGCCAGGTCCGCCCTTCCCGGCAGGTAGTACAGCGCCAACGCGTCGAGCAGCCGCTGCAGCTGCGCCAGGGCGGCCACCCGCTCGCCCTCCGACGTCGCCTCCGCCGCCAGCCGCGCGACCTTTCCGGCCCGCTCCACCTCGCCCCGTTTCTCGGGCGCGACGTGCCCCAGGCCCACCCGTTCCGCGTGTTGCCTGGCCAGGTTGAACCGAACCTCCAGCTTGTTGACGGCCTGCACACTCGGGTCGTCGGCGAACTCGACGAGGGCCGCCTCGAAGGCCGCCGTCGTCGGCACCGCCGGGTCGAACAGGGCCGGGTGGTCCAGCCGGTACACCATGTCCGTGCGCAGCCTGCCGTACTCCTCCCGGATGCGCTCCGCGCGCTCCGTCGGCGGGGGTGGCGGTTCGGCGGGGAGCGGCTCCGGCGGCTCGCTCGGGGTCAGCCGCCGCACCCAGTCCGGCACCGAGTGGAACGACAGGCCGCGTCGCTCCTGGCCGATGATCTCGGGGCGACGGAAGAGGGTCGTCGCCCCGAGCGGCAGCACGATGAGCGACAGGAACAGCCCCAGCAGCAGGACGACGGGGGCCTGGGCGAGCAGCGCCACCAGCACCGTCGCAACGACCGATCCACCCACCCACAGGGCCAGCGTGCGGGGACGGGGGCCGCGCAGCACCACCGGCGGCAGGAGGGCGCATCGCCCGGTCGGCAGCCGTAGCACCTGCTGGGAAAGGCCTCCGACGACGGCGTCAGCGGTCAGGGGCGGCAGCAGGGGCGCCCAGACCCCACCGCGGAGCACCTGCATGGTGAAGCCGTCCCGGCCCTCCTTGACCAGGGAGACGAAGCGGTGCTCCGAGTCGGTGAACACGAGGACCGTGCAGGGCACGATGTCGGCCACCGGTGTCGACGGGTCGAGCAGCGACCACGCCCGGGGTTTCACGACGCGCTCCGTCCGGGCAACTGCTTGAGGCGACGCCCGCCGAGGGCCTCGCGGGCCTCATCCGGGGTGGGCAGGTAGTACAGGGCCAGGCCGGCCAGCAGGTCGATGGCGGCCCTACGAGCTGCTTCCCGTTCCGGCGGGGCGGCGTTCGGATCCTGCGCGAGCTGCGCGGCCTTCAACGCCTTCGCCGCGGTGCCCCGGGTCTCGGCGGGCAGATGATCCATGCCGATGCGTTCCGCATGGTCGCGGGCCTCACGGAAGCTCGAGACGATGGTGCTGGCCAGCGCGACCCGGGCGGCGTCGTCGAGTCCCGTGACGGTGGTGTCCCATTCGAACAGGGCCAGGGTGAGCCGCTCCGTGGCGGGCGAGGCGGCATCGAACAGGGCCGGGTTCTCGATGCGGTAGGCGAGGTCGGTGAGCAGCCGCCCGTACTCCTCCTTCACCTCCTCGACCTGGCGACCGGCCGCCTCGACGTCGAGGGGCAGCGTGAGCTCCGCAAGCTTCCTTCGGGTCTCGCCGACCTGGTAGCTGACCTCCCCGGACACCGCCAGCTTCATGCTCACCAGGATGGCGCCGCCGAGCAGGGCGACGAGAACCACCAGACCGATCGCGAATCCGAGGCCCTGCCACATGCCGTTGAGGACGCTCGCAATGCCGACACCGGCAATGAGGCTGCCGATGAGGAGGAACGGAACCATCCCCTCCCTGCCGCCCTCCGGTAGGGAGTGTTCGTAGGTCACCGTTCCGGTCGGCAGCCGGAACGCCCGGAGAGGTTCACTCACCCGCGCGAAGGCCGCGACGTCGCCCACACTCCGTTCGACATCGACACCCTTGAGGCGGTTGTCCAAGCCGGTTCCCTGGAGTCGCAGGTTCTGCGGGGTGCGGGATTCGGCGACGTGGCGGCCCCAGCCGTCCACGCTCAGGATGGCGCGCCCCTCCTCGAACTCGACGAGAGTGTGTTCCCCGAGATCGGCGACGGCTGTGTCCAGCGGGATCTCCTCCAGCTCGAAGTCCATGTCACAAGGATAGGAGCCGTCGAGATCCCTCAGGGCAGGAGCTCACGGAGCTGGGCCCGGCTGGGAAGGTAGTACAACGCCAACGAATCCAGGATCCGCTGCAACTGCACCAACGCAGCCTCCCGCTCCCCCACCGACCCGGCACCGAGCGCCAGCCGAGCCACCTTCCCAGCCCGCGCCACCTCATCACGCAACCCCGGCTCCACATGACGCAGCCCCACCCGCACAGCGTGCTGCCGAGCAACCTCGAACCGCACCTCCACACGAGCCGCAACCTCCGCCGTCGGGGTCTCGGAGAACTCAACCAGAGCCGCCTCAAAAGCCGCCGTCGTCGGCACCGCCGGATCAAACAGGGCCGGACTCTCCAATCGGAACAACAGATCGGAACGCAACCGCCCGTACTCCTCCCGAATCCGCTGCACCTGAAGCCCCGGAGCCACCACCGAGGCGGCAGGCAACGCCCCACGCCACAACTCACCCCGCGCCACCGCCAAGGCATAGGCATGAATGTTCGAGGCATCCACTCCGAGTCGCCGCTCACCGACGAGTCGGGGACGGGTCCACCACACGAGGGCCGCGATCGGGATCGCCAGGGTGAGGACGACGCCGAGTTCCGCCAGCTTCACCTCGGTCACCCACCGCACGACCACCACGAAGGAGAGGAAACATGCCGCCATGATCCCGAGGCAGGACACGGGGCGGAACCGCGGGGTCGTGACCCTCGGCACGAGCAGGAAGCGGGGTTGCTCGAACATCGACCACCGTGCCGCCAGCTCCCCGATCCGTTCGGCGCCGTCGAGGTCGTCAAGGTCCTTGAAGAAGTGGAGTCCTCCCAGCTTCATGACATATCCGGAGCCGTGCTCGCGCCGCACCACGACCAGGCGGTGGCGTCGCTCGTCAAAGACGACGAGGCCGCACGGGGCGAGGTCCCGTACCCGCGTCTCCGGATCCACCAGGGACCAAGGGGTGAGTTTCACATCGCCCTCCGGCCCGGCAGCTGAAGCACCTGGCGCCCGTTCAGGACCTCCCGGGTCTCCGCCCCGGTGGGCAGGTAGTGGAGCGCGAGATCGTCGAGCAGGTCGATCGCCTGCTTCAAGGCCGCAGTCCGTTCCCCGGCGGACGAGGCGGCTGCGGCGAGGCGGAGCGCACCGACTGCCCGACGGGCGTCTTCGCGGGCCCCGGGCGGCAGATGATCCATCCCGACCCGCTCCGCATGGTGCCGCGCCGCATGAAAAGCACCGACGACACGGGAGCTGAGGGCGACCAGGGCGTCATCGTCGAGGCGCGCCCAGGTGGAGTCCCATTCGAACAGGGCGAGAGTGAGGGCCTCGGTGGTGGGGCATGAGGCGTCGAACAGGGCAGGGTTCTCGACGCGGTAGGGCAGATCGGTCAGGAGCCGTCCGTACTCCTCCTTGACGCCCTGGACCTGACGCAGCGCGATCTCGCCGCGGGACTCGTCGACGAGGAGGTCGGTGAAGGCCCAGTTGCGCCCGCCGGTGCGGAACATGAAGGTCTTGCCGATGAACAGTTCAAGGACCATGCCGCCGAGGATCAGCGTCATGGGGAGACTGACCAGGGTGACCCCCCACGGGCCGAAGGCGCTGTGGGTGACGAACACCACCAGGCCGACCACGAGCAGGGTGAGTGCGGCGCCACGCAACAACGACGGCACCGAGTGGCGTCGCAGGTTGTGAAGGGGGCCGAGGGCCTCGTGGACGACCTCTCCGTCCGGGAGGGAGGCGAAGCGCAACGGGTGCTGGAGCTCCGCAAGGCAGATGACGTCGCCGACACGACGCCCCTTTCGCACCGGCGGCAGCAGTTCCGGCTCGCCCTCGTCGCTGGAGAAGCACCGGAAGTCGCTGCCCTCACGTCGCAGCACCACGGATCGGTCCTGGAAGACGACGAGGGTGTGCCTCCCCAGCCGCTTCATGGGCGTGCTGGCGGGGATCTCGACCACCTCCGGACGCATGGGATCAGAATAGGTCCCTCAGGGCAGCAGTTCCGGGAGCTGAGCCCGGCCGGGAAGGTAGTACAACGCCAACGAATCCAGGATCCGCTGCAACTGCACCAGAGCCGCCTCCCGCTCCCCCACCGACCCGGCACCGAGCACCAGCCGAGCCACCTTCCCAGCCCGCGCCACCTCATCACGCAACCCCGGCTCCACATGACGCAACCCCACCCGCACAGCGTGCTGCCGAGCAACCTCGAACCGCACCTCCACACGAGCCGCCACCTCCGCCGACGGAGTCTCGGAGAACTCCACCAGAGCCGCCTCAAAAGCCGCCGTCGTCGGCACCGCCGGATCAAACAGAGCCGGACTCTCCAACCGAAACAACAGATCGGAACGCAACCGCCCGTACTCCTCCCGGATCCGCTGCACCTGAAGCCGCGGATCAACAACCGACGCCGCAGGCAACGCCCCGCGCCACAACTCACCCCGCGCCACCGCCAAGGCGTAAGCGTGAACATTGGAGGAATCCACCCCCAGCTGCTGCTGACCGACGATTCGGGTTCGCGACCGAAGGACCCCGACGAGCAACGGCGCCACGAGAGTGGTGAACACCCCGAGGGGCACGATCCACCAGTGGCCGAACACGAGGGTCAGGGTGACGGTGAGGACCGCACACACCAGCGCAAGCGATCCCCACAGAAACTTGGGCAACGGTGGAGTGGTGAATCCCGGCACGAGCAGGAACCTGACGTCGTCGACGATCCCCCAGCGCCGCGCGAGTTCACCGATCCGCTCGGAACCGTCGAGATGGTCGAGGTTCGCATGGGTGCTGATGTTGACCGTTCTCATCGTGAATCCGCCGTCACGCACCTGCTTCACCACGACGAGGTGGTGGCGTTGCTCGTCGAAGACGACGAGGCCGCACGGGGCGAGATCCCGCACCCGCGTCTCCGGATCCACGAGGGACCACGGCATCAGTTTCACATCACCCTCCGGCCCGGCAACTGCCGCAGCCGGCGACCATTCAAGGCCTCCCGAACCTCCACCCCACTGGGCAGGTAGTAGAGGGCAAGCTCGTCGAGCAGATCGACCGCCTGCGCCAGGGCCGCGGCCCGCTCCCCGGCCGAACTGCTCGCGGCGGTCGCGATACGCAACGCCCCAAGAGCCCGACGCGCATCGTCACGGGATTCGGGCGGCAGGTGATCCATCCCGACCCGCTCCGCATGGTGCCGCGCCGCATGAAACGCAGAAACCACACGGGAACCAAGCGCGACGAGGGCATCATCGTCAAGGCGCGCCCACGTCGAATCCCACTCGAACAGCGCCAACGTCAAGGCCTCCGTCGCCGGACACGACGCATCGAACAGAGCCGGGTTCTCCACCCGGTACGGCAGGTCAGTCAACAAACGCCCGTACTCCTCCTTCACGCCCTGAACCTGCTGCCGTGCTGCGTCGCCCCGGCTCTCGCGGGGCAGGAGGTCCTCCAGTGCCCAGTCCCGGCCCTCCATCCTGAACATGATGGTCCTTCCCTTGAACACGTCGACGAGCATGCCGTGCAGGAGCCACGCGAGGAAGGCGCCTGTCAGCACGGTCCCCCAAGCGCCGAGCATCCCACGGAGGGCGAACAGCGCGATGACCATCAGGAAGAGTCCTGCGACGATGCCGAGGATCATCGCCAGGACCGGGTTGCGTCGCAGGTTGTGACGGGGGCCGAGGGCGACGTCGACGACCTCGCCGTCGGGCAGGGTGGCGACGCGCAGCGGCTGCCGCAGTTCCTCCGCCCCCATCACGTCCCCCACACTGCGGTCGTTGGGGGTCGGGGGTAGCAGTTCCGACTCGTCGCTCTCCGTGGAGAGGACACGGAACTCCTCGCCCTCACGCTGCAGCACCACGCACCGGTCCTCGAAGACCACGAGGGTGTGTTTCCCCAGCTGCTCCATGGGTGTGCTGGCGGGGATCTCAACCACCTCGGGACGCATGGGATCAGCTTAGAGGGCGCGCGGATAGGCGCATCTACTGCGGTCGCCCCGGTGACCCCCAGGCGTCGTTGTCCTCCTCGAACGCACGGTCCAGTGCGCCCTTCGTCGTCCGCCTTGCCCGGAGGCCACCGTGTCGATCCTCGTCACGATCCCCCTATCCACGCACCCTCTTAGAGCCGCCGGGGGGCAGGAGATGACGGCGGTTGCCCCGGCCCCGCTCGTCCACGAGGATGAGGACATGTCCCAGTTCCCGTCCGCACCACCCCCCGGCGTGCCCGAGGTACCTGGCGTGCGCCTGACCGGGGTGCTGGGTCGCGGCGGTTTCGCGATCGTCTACGAGGGCGAGCAGGTGTCGCTGCGACGCCCCGTCGCGGTGAAGGTGGATTCCCGGCCGCTGACCGATGAGCGGAACCGGCGCCGGTTCCAGCGGGAGATGCAGGCGACGAGCCGGATCAGCGCGCATCCGCACGTCGTCACGCTCATCGACACCGGGATGCTGCCCGATGGCCGGCCGTATCTGGTGATGGAGCGGTGCGACGGCGGCAGTCTCGCCGACGTGGTGAAGGACGGTCCGATGCCTGCGCTGGAGGCGGTGCGGGTGGTCGAGGCGGTGTCCCGTGCGTTGGGTGCGGCGCACGCGGCGGGGGTGCTGCATCGTGACATCAAGCCGGGGAACATCCTGCTGGACTCCTACGGTGCGCCGAGGTTGAGCGATTTCGGGATCGCCGCGATCCAGCGGGCGGACAGCGGGGCCACCGCCACGCTCGGGGCGTTGACGCCCGCCTATGCGCCGCCGGAGGCGTTCAGCGAGGTGGAGCCGACGGCGGCCGGGGACGTGTGGTCGATGGCGGCGGTGCTGTTACGACTCCTCACGGGGCGCGGCCCGCGCAGCGGGCCCGATGGTCGCTCGCTGAAGCTGTCGGCCATCATGCAGTCGCTGCTGACCCCCGTCGACACCTCCGATCCCCGGATTCCGCCGGGGCTCCGGCCGATCCTGGACCGCGCCCTCGACCCCGATCCGCGTCGCCGGTTCCGGGACGGCAACGAGTTCGCCTCGGCCCTCACGACGGTCCTTCCCACGTCGTCGGCGTCGGGAGCCGAGGTGACGATCTCCAGGCCCATCACCTTCGAGCATCCCCCGACGTGGCAGGTGGACACGCCGGTGCCGATGACGGACCGGACGGAGGCGCCGCGGCAGGAGGACCGCCGGTCGTTGCTGTGGGTCGGTTTCGTCGCCGCGGCCCTGGTGGTCGGGGGCATGATCTGGGGCACGGTGTCGCTGCTCGGCGGGTCGCCGGATCCGCAGGCGGCACCGCAGCCGGTGGTGGTCACCGTCACCGAGTCGGCTCCCCCGGTGCGCTCCGCCCCACCCACCACCAGCGCGCCACCCCCGCCCGTCACGACGGCCGAGCCCACCCCGTCGGTGGAGTCGTCGCCGTCGTGGCCGGTCAATCCTCAGGGGCTCCCCGCGACCGACGACATGCCCTGGCCGGTCGGCACCTGCCTGCTCGCCGCCCTCAACGACCAGGAGATCTCCTCGGCGACGGAGGTGCCGTGCGATCAGGCGAACTGGCACATCTTCGCGGGCGGCTCCGTGGACCCGTCGATACCGGGCGAACGCAGCTCGGAGGCGCTGGGGATCGACCCGACGGTGCCGGAGATCTGCTCGGACCACTACGCGCAGCTGGCGGGCCTCGACGTCGGAAAACCGCACGAGATCCGCGTGATGGGCACCCTCCCGGACGAATGGCAGGCAGGACGACGCGGTTTCTCCTGCGCCTACGTGGAGCAGTGACGAGGAAGTGACAGGACATGGGCCGAGCGCCCACACCCTCTTGACCTGATCCACTCCTGCGTCCTGATAGAGTGCGCAGACAGGTGAACGGGATGTGACCGCAAGGAGGCGGATCATGCCTGAGAAGGCCGCAAGCAACGACGTGACTCTCCAGGTACGGTCGGTGTCCAAGTCGCTGAGAGGCATGAAGGTTCTGGACTCGGTCTCGTTCTCCTTGGCCGCTGGGGAGCTCGTGGGCCTCGTCGGCCCGAATGGTGCTGGCAAGACCACGTTGATCAGAATCATCCTGGGCCTGTTGGAGGCGGATGAGGGCCAGGTCCTCATCAACGGTCTCCCGGTTGCCACGGCGGAGTCACGGGCCAGGGTCTGCTACTGCCTGGACAACGACGGGCTGTACCCCACCCTGACCGGTGCAGAGAATCTCAGGTTCTTCCAGAAGGCGCACGGCGTGGAGGAAGACCGCATCTCCGAGGTGCTGGAGTCCGTCGGGATGGTCGACGCCGCAGATGTCAAGGTCTCTTCGTATTCCAAGGGGATGCGACGACGTCTGGGGATCGCGCGCGCCCTGCTGCCCTCCCCCGATCTCCTGATCCTGGATGAACCCTTCGCCGGGCTCGACCCGTCCGGGCAACGCCAGCTGATCTCGCTCCTTCAGGAACTCCGCAGCCACGTCGGCATTCTGTTCTCGTCCCATGATCTCCACATCGTGTTCTCCTACGCATCACGTGTCCTTGGACTCAAGAGGACTCTCCTGTTCGACCAACTCCCTGCAGATCACTGGGATGGGCAGAGGAATCTGCTGGAAAGGTATGAGGAGGTCTTCGGTGACTAGGCTTCGGATGCTGCTCTCAGCCGTCTTGTACAAGGAGTGGCGCGCACTCGTCGCGCGAGGGCCGCTCGGTGGCCTGTTGTTCGCCTTCGTGCTCCCGGGTTTCATGTGGGGAAGGAGTTTCGCCCCGGGGTTCCAGCCCGAGGAGTCGTTCTCGTGGGCGATGGCCTCCCTGCTCTTCTCCTCCATCATCGCCGTGTTGTCGACGCTGCGCTTCTGGGAGGAGAGAGGGCAGGGAACACTGGAGTCCTTTCTTGCGCTCCCCTACGGGATTCGATCGCTGTTCCTGTCGAAGCTCGCCCTCCCCATCGTCCTGGGGATCGCTGCCAGCACACTCTTTGCCGCATTGTGTCTGCTCAGAGGCATCACACTCGGCCTGGATCCCGGCTGGGTGATCGCCTTCGTCGCCATCACAGCCGTGGCTGGAGTGCTCATGGCGGCAGAGTTCGCCGTCCTTGTCGGATACGCGATGTGGATGATGTCGGAGACCACGGCCAAGTGGGCCCAGTTGTCCATCATGGCCTTCTACGGGGGAGCTCTGGCGCTGCCTGCTGTTGGCCTGTCCTTCCCCTTGAGCGGGCTCGTTCTCCTGGTCGTCGTCACCGTGGCCCTCCTCGCCCTGCTGTGCGTGGCGGCTCTTCGTCGCCTCCGGGTGGAGAGGATCGTCCTGAGGGACTGACCCATGTCAGCCGCGGCTGAACCTTTCGATCGCGACGACCGCCAGGGGGCGACGGCTGGAGCGGGATGCCCAGTAGGCCGCCGACCCCGCCGCGAGGGCCGCTGCGACCAGGAGGCCGTCCGGCCAGCCGAGCCCCATGCCCACCCTCCCGGGATGGATGAGGTCGAGCATCCCTCGGGCCTGGAGAAAGAACAGCAGGAACAGCCACAGCACCACACTCGCCGCCCCGACGAGGGGACCGACCAGGGCCATGCCCACCAGCGTCGTCCCCAGCACCACGAGGATCGTGCAGCTGAACAGCACGAACAATGACCACGGGGCCGCCTCGGCCAGCAGCGCCGGGTCCGCCAACGTCCATCCCTCGGGAACGAAGGCCGTGTACAGATCACTCACCTCGAACAACGCCCGGGCCAGCAACGGCAGGGCCGCAAAGGCGACGATGGTGGCGGCCATGCCCGCGGCATCGATGAGCCGGACCGGACGGGAGGACTGCGCGTCGATCCAGTCGAGCCTCGGGGTCATGGCGTACAGGGCCATCGCACCGAGAAGAGCCGGGGCCAGCTCCCCGATGGCTGCCAACCGCTCACCGAACTGCTGCGACCACGGCCCATCCAGAGGCAGCCACCAGTGCGTGTGCACCACCACGAACGAGAGCAGCCAGGCCAGCACCGCCAGCCACGGCAGCCGACCCCCGAACCAACCCCGGCTCATCAGGGAAGATCCTCCGCCGTGACGACGCAGCCGTCCAGTTCCTCACGATGCTGCTCCACCCATGCGGCCCAGGCGGCGTCGTCGAAGGACGAGAACCGTCCGCTCACGTCGACGCCGTGTCCGGATTCGTCGAGAACCTGCTGGTAGATCGCCCGGATCTCCGGGGAGTCCACCTTGTCGGCGGCGAATCTCAGGCGCGCCAAGGTGACCCCCTCCACGACGCTGGTCTCTTCCTCCAGAGCCCCCGCCTGACATTCCGCGGTGGGGGTCATGAGTGACCTGTAGGCCCACATCCTGGCCTGGATCGCACCCCACGACTCCCGCGGGCCACCCACCTGTTCCAGTTGTTCGACGGCAACTCCGTGAGTGCCGCCCTGGGAGATGGTGCGCGGTGCCTGAGCGTCGGCGGATGGGAGCATCAGTGGGGTCAACAGGTCGGTGATGAACCCTCGTTCCGCCTCGTTCTTGGGGTACAGGCAGAGTTCCAGGACATCGTTGCTCTCGCAGTGGAGTCGCGCGTCGGGATCCTGCTCCGTGAGCAGGGGCTGCTGCACGGCGAGGAAGGCCATCAACGCCACCGGCAGCGTCACCCAGGCCAGGGCGGTCCAGCCACGGGGATTCCGGGCCGCCCGCACCTCGGCCAGCCCCACCGCCACCTTGAGGGCGGTGAAACCGACGAGGGCGAAGAAGAGGATCTGGATCAGCTGGGTGGTCAGCACCAGCCGCTCCCCCGGATTCGGCCCGCCCACCGACCACATGTAGGCCGCACTCAGGACGGACTTGGAGCGGTTGAGCAGCAGGATGTCGTTGATGAGGAAAGCCGGGACCACCACCGTCGCGACGGTGACGACGGGGGCCAGGACGACCCCCACCCTCGGGCCCGCGACGATGGCTCCGCAGGCGCCGACCGCCACGAGGGAGGCGATGCCCGTCAACAGCGCCACGAAGGCCACCAGGTCGGCGAGGTGCCACGGGAACCGCGTGATGCCTGCGATCAGCACCGGCAGATACCCGACGGCCACGCCGGCCACGACCGCAATCATCGTGGTGCCGAGTTCTCGCCCGAGGATCCGGCCTCGGCCCCTCCCCGGGGCAGCGCCCACCAGCACGGACTCCGGTGTGTGCTGGGCGGTCACCCAGCAGGCCAGCCAGGCAGCGACCAGCGCCCACACCGGGTAGAACAGCCGGGCCGAGATGATGAGGTCCACCAGATCCGTCGCCCCGGACTGCGGCCACAACAGCGGCACGCTGTGCGCGAAGGCCAGGGCGGCACACAGACCCGCGATGACCAGGCCCCGCATCAGCCACCAGGACCTCAGGCCCGTCACGATTCGGCCCTTTCCAGAATGGAGAAGTAGGCCGCCTCCAGTTCGGGCTCGTTCCGGTCGTTCGCTCCCCGGGCCCGGAACTGTTCCATCGAGGAGTCGAACCTGATGCTCCCGTGATCCACCACGACGACGGTGTGCGCGGAGGTCGCGAGGTCCTCGATGAGATGGGTGGAGACGATCACCACCGCCTCCTCCCCGGCCCGGGAGATGATCTGCCGCAGCCCCTGCCTATGTCGGGGGTCGAGGCCGACGGTCGGCTCGTCGAGGATGAGGATCGACGGCCGGTGCACCAGGGCACAGGCCAGGCCGAGCCGCTGCCTCATGCCTCCCGACAGGGAGCGGGCCCGGCTGGAGGCCCGGTCGGCGAGCCCCACCTGTGCGAGGGCCGCGTCCACGGCGGCCGGGATCTCCGTTCGGGCCATCCCGTGGGCCCAGGCGGCGTACTCGACGTTCTGCCGCAACGACGCCCATCCCATCACGGTGAACTGTTGCGGCAGGTAGCCGATCCGGGACCGGATCTCGTCAACCGTGCTGCGGTCGAGCCTCGTCGACCCCACGGTGATCTCGCCCTGCTGCAGGGGATGGGCGGTGGCAACCAGTTTCATGAGCGTGGTCTTCCCGGCCCCGTTGGGCCCCAACAACCCGGTCACACCCACCTGGAACGTCGTCGACATCCCACGCAATGCCTGTCGGGAACCATACGAATGGGAGACATCACGCAGCCGCACCGCCGCGTCAGCAACACCGCTCATGGAGAGATCTTGACAGAGGCTCCCCTCCTCGACAACCGACAATGGAGAACGCGCTGACGTGAAGCGTCCTGGCCCACAAGTTCGCCTGTCTTGAGTTGGAAATGCCTGCCTTGTTTCAATTCGCCTGCCTGGTTAGACAGGCGAGCCGCGAAAAGGGCAGGCGAAACCGAGTCAAGGCAGGCGAAACCAAGGGGGCGGGCCGACGGTGGTTCGGCTCGCCCCCTCGACCTCAGCTCAGTTCGATGAGGGCCGGGCCCGGGCGGTCCGGCGACAACTCCAGCACCCCGTCGGTCAGTGTCGCCCAGTCCGGGGTGAGCAGGGTCCCGGCGGGCACCTGCACCGGGGCGTCCGCGTCGACGAACAGCAGGCGACGCTCCCCGGAGCGGCCGAGTCGGGTCCAGGCCCCCTCGATCTCCAGGACACCGTCGGCCTCGAACTCCGCCAACGCCTCGCCACAGGCCCGCATCCAGGCACCCACCAGGACGAGGAGCCTCGACTGCCACTCGGGCAGCGACCCGTCCGCCTTGGGCGTCACACCGACGAGCAGCCGACCGCCCCGCCACACCATGTCGACGAGATCCCGCATCAGCTCCGGGGCCGTCTTCGCATGCTCCGGGCCCTCGACCGAGTTGTACCCGAAGGACAGCCCGAGCCCGCGGCAGTGCTCCCACACCGCCGCCTCCTCACAACTCCTCAGGTGCTGGTACTCGCTCGTCGCGTAGTCCTGGTGCGGGACGTTCCACCGGTCATTGACCAAGCCCTCCGGCACCGCCGCGTAGTACTCCTCGAAGACGGTGCCGATCCCGTTCTCGCGGAAGTCCTTGCCCTCGTCCGGCCAGTTGATGTCGTTCCACAGCACGTCCGGCGAGTACCGGGCGACGAGGTCCCGCACGTGGTTCGCGGCGTAGGTGGCGTACTCCAGGTCGTTGGGACGCTCCGTGATGTGCCAGTCGTCGCGCAGCCCGATGGGTTCCGTCGGCCGGACGTGCCAGTCCAGCCCACCCGAGTAGTAGGCACCGAACCGCATTCCCACCTTCCGGCAGGCATCAGCCCACTCCTGCACGAGGTCCCGCTTGGGTCCCCGGGCGACGGTGTTGCGCCCGTTGGTCTCCGGGGCATCCCACAGGCACACCCCGTCGTGGTGCTTCGTGGTGAGCATGATGTATGCGCCACCCGCGTCGGCCAGTTCCTTGGCGGCGGCGACGGCGTCGAACCCGTCCGGCTGCCACTGGTCGAGGAAGTCGTCGTAGTCGCAGCCGCCGTGGACCCGCTCGTGGTGCTCCCGCGCCGGGGAGCCCTCGATCCGAATGGTGTTGTAGTACCACTCCGCGTACGGGTTGTGCTTGAACCACTCCATCGGGGGGATGGCCCCCAATTCCGCGACGGGCTCCCCCCACGCCGGGACCGAATAAGGCCCCCAGTGGATGAAGAAACCGAGCTTGGCGCGCCGGAACCACTCCGGGGTGGGACGCTGCAGCGCCTCCCAGCGTTCCTTGTCGGCCTCGAAACGGGCGGTGAGATCAGCGTCCACCGAATCCTCCCAGGTTGATTCCCTTCGCCAGCTGCTTCTGCATGGCGATGACGATGACGAGACTGGCGAGCACCGCAATGGTGGAGGCGGCCATGAGCGGCCCCCAGTCGGTGCCGCGCTCACCGGAGAACATGGACAGACCGAGCTGCAACGGGGCCTTGTCCTGGCTGTTGATGATGATGAGCGGCCACAGGAACGAGTTCCAGTAGTCGATGAACGCGAACGCCGCGACCACCGCAATCGGCCCGCGCAGCAGCGGCACGATGACGTGCCACAGGATCTTCAGCTGCCCCGCTCCATCGATCCGCGCCGCCTCCTCGTAGTCCCCGGGGAGGGACAGCAGGAACTGGCGCAGCATGAACGTCCCGAACGCCCCGAAGGCGAACGGCAGGATGATCATCGGGTAGGTGTCCACCCCGTTGACCGCGTTCGCGCCGAGGAACAGCGGCACCACCAGCACCTCGGCGGGCAGCACGAGGGTGGCGATGAAGACGCTGAACAGCGCCCCCCGCCCCCGGAACGGGAGTCGAGCGAAGGCGTAGGCGTTGAGCACCGAGATCACGACGACGATGAGACAGCCGAGGCTGGCGTAGACGAAGGTGTTGATGAGGATCTGCGCGAAGGGCACCGCGTTGAAGGCCTCGGCGAAGTTGTCCCACCGGATCTCCGAACCCAGCAACGCGGCCCCCGTGGAGAGCACCTCGTCGCTCGGCTTGAGCGCCGAGAAGAACATCCACACGAACGGGGAGACGAACAGCAGCCCGAACAGCGCAAGAAGGGTCTTGGAGACGACCCTGCCCCAACGGATCCGCTTCTCAGGAGTCATAGTTCACCCACTTCTTCTGGCCGACGAACTGCAGGGCCGTCAGCAGCATGACCAGCACGAACAGCACCCAGGCCAGCGAGGAGGCCATACCGAGGGCGTCGTAGGAGAAACCGGAGCGGTAGAGGTGCAGCACCAGGGTGTTCGTGGAATCGCCGGGCCCGCCCTTGGTGAGCATGAACGGCTGGGTGAACACCTTGAAGGCCCCGATGACCGTCATGACGGAGGCGAAGAACAGCGACGGCGAGAGCATCGGGAAGGTGACCTTCCAGAACCGGCTCCAGGCGGTGGTGCCGTCGATCTTCGCGGCCTCCATCACGGCCGGATTGATGTTGTTGAGCCCTGCGGCCAGCACGACGATGTTGTATCCCATCCCCTGCCACAGGGACATGAGGATGAGGGAGGTCATCGCCCAGAACGGGTCACCGAGCCAGTCCGGCCCCTGGATCCCGACGGCGCCCAACGCCCCGTTGATGACGCCCTCGTCCACGAGGAGAACCCGCCACACGAGCGCGTTCGCGACCATCGGGGTGACGACGGGGATGAAGAACAGGATGCGGAAGAACGGCCCCCAGTCGGGCAGCGAGTGCAGCCACACCGCGATGCCGGTGGAGACGATGAGGTTCACCGCCGTGTAGCCGATGGCGAAGATCGCGGTGTTGAGCATGACCCGGTAGAACACGGGATCCTGCCCGGACAGCAACTTGAGGTAGTTGCCCGCCCCCACGAACTCGGGGTCGCCGTAGAGGGGCCAGTTGTGGAGGCTGATCCAGATCGACGCGATCAGCGGGATCACCATGAAGATGAGGAAGCCGGACATGCCCGGGGCGAGGTGGAGGAAGGCCAGCAAACCCTGTCTGACACCGGGTTTGCCGACCCTCTCCACCGTGACCTCGGCCGGCTTGGCAGCCAGCTGGGTCATGGGATCAACCGATTCCCTGCTCGATGCTCTTCAGGATGTCCTGGGCCGTGCGTTCACCGCGCAGCCCCTCCGGGGAGTACTGGGCGAACTGGGTCTCCACCTTGTTCCAGTCGGTGGTGGTGACGAGCGGCTTTCCGCCCTTGACCATGGCCTCGATGGCCTTGACGTCCGCCTCGGGCTTGCCCTCGGCCCAGCCACTCATCGACTCCTCCAGCGAGGGCACGGTGCCGCGGTGCTTGCCGACGTAGGCGATGACCTCGGGGGTGGTGATCTTCATGATGGTCTCGAAGGCTGCCTTCTTGTCGGGGCACTTCGCGGCGATGCCGAAGCCGGAGCCCTGGATCATGCCGATCGGCTTGCCATCCTTCGACGGGATGACGGCGGCCCCGACCTCCCCCTTGGTGTTCTTCTTGATGTCGGAGTAGAACCAGGGGCCCTCGATGACCATGGCGGCCTTGCCGTTCATGAAGTTCTGCATGGCGACGTCGGTGATGTCGGCGGAGCTGGGGGCGGTGGCGACCTTCTCCTTCGTGACGAGGTCGAAGCCCCACTGGATGTCCTCGACCAGACCCGGGTCGCTGAGGGTCAGCTTGCCGTCAGCGGTGGGGGTGTGGCCGTTGGCGAAGGCGAAGGCCAGGTACGGGTAGTTGAACTGCGGCGCAACCGCGAGCCCCATGACGTCTCCGGAGGTCAGGGCCTTGGCGTCGGAGAGGAACTGCTCGGTGGTGTAGTCCACGCCCGGCTCCTGCAGACCCGCGGCCTTGAACATGTCCTTGTTGTAGTAGAGCACCATGGGCTCGGCGTCGTAGGGGATGGCGCGGACGGTGCCGTCGACGGTGAGGCCCTCCATCATGGCGGGGTTGTACTTCGTGAGGTCGACCCCGGCCTCCTTGGCCAGCTCATCGAGCGGGGAGAGGAGGCTGCCGAGTTCCTGGGCGCGAGCCGCCTGCGTGGTGATGATGCAGGGGGCGTCGGCGGAGTTCATCCGGGTCTTGACCTTGGTCCAGTAGTCGGCGAAGGCTGGGCCCTCGAACTCGAGCTTGAAGTTGGGGTCCTTCTCCTGGGCTCCCTTGACGAAGGTCTCCCACTGCTCGCGGTCGGACTCGTTGGAGACCCACGTGTACATCTTGGTGGCGAGGTCACTCTTGCCGGAGCCTGAGCCGGAGTTGGAACCTCCGGAGCAGGCGCTCAGTCCCAGGGCGACGGCCGCCGTGATCGCAACGGCGGCGATGCGACGAATGATCATGGTGACTTCCTTGTCGGGGTAAGGGGCACGGCGGCGGGCTGCCGGCCCTGACGTTAGCGTTAACATCACGTATCGTAGGCCACCCGCCCCCAAATGTCACTACATTTGTCGAACTTTCTTCGCGTCGGCGCTCAGAGCTGCCGGATGACCCGCGCCGGAACCCCCGCGACGACCGCCAGCGGCGGCACGTGCCGGGTCACGACGGCGCCCGCCCCGATCACCGCGCCGTACCCGACGCGGACCCCCTTGAGGATGGTGGCGTTCGCCCCCACCCACACCTTCTCCTCCAGCTCCACGGCGGCCGGGATGAGATCCGCGCGGCGATTGGGGTTGAGGTCGTGGTCAAGGGTCGAGATGACGACATTGGGACTGATGAGCACCCCGTCGCCGATCCGGAGCCCACCCTGGTCCTGGAACCGACACCCGGAGTTGATGACGACGTCCTGCCCGATCTCGGTGTTCTTCCCGCAGTCGGTGGTGAAGGGAGGCAGCAGGGTGAGGGAATCCGGTACCCGCCGTCCGAACAGCATCGTGAGCAGCATCCGGAGCTCCTCCGGATCGTGGAAGGACCCGTTGATCTCGGCACACAGGAACAACGCCTCCTGCGCCAGGGCGCGCAGCTGCTCATGGGTGGGGTCACCCGCCCGGATGGGCACACCCGAGGCCATGCGGTCCCGGAACCCCTGGACGTCGATGGTGCTCATGGATCCCAAGTGTCCCACGCGAAACCGGTCCGCACCGCCGCCATGGCCCCACCCGACCCGTTGGCCGACAGAAGGATGCGGCCGTCGACGCCCCGGCATCCGGACCCGCTCCGGACATCAAGACCGGCTAGAGTTGGGCCCGTGGGAGACACAACCGTCCTCGTCGTTGATGATCAACCCCTCATGCTCCACGCCCTGAAGACGTTCCTGACGAACGAGGACGGGGTGACCGTGGTCGGGACCGCCGAGAACGGACAGGTCGCCGTCGAGCAGGCCCGCGAGCACAAACCGGACATCGTGCTGATGGACCTCAAGATGCCTCGGATGAACGGGATCGACGCAACCCACCGGATCGTCGACGAGTTGCCGGACACCCGGGTGATCGCCCTGACAACCTTCTCCACCCTCGACTACGTGGTCCCCGCCCTTCGCGCCGGTGCCTCCGGCTATCTGGTCAAGGACGCCCAGCCGGACGAGATCCTCGCGGCGATCCGGACGGCCATGGACGACAACCTCCCCCTGTCCCCCAGCGTCGTCCGTCTGCTGGCGCGTCAGGTGGCCGGCGGCGCCCACGACCCGCAGGTTGTGTCTGGTGCCGCCGCAACCGAGGTGGGCCTGGCCCCGCGAGAGATCTCGGTCCTCCAGCACCTGGGCCGGGGCCTCAGCAATCGGGAGATCGCGAAGGAGATGTTCATCTCCGAGGGATCCGTCAAGGCCTACTTGGCCAACGCGTGCATGAAGCTCGGGGTCCGTGATCGCCTCCAGGCCCTCATCCGGGGGTTCGAGCTGGGGATCGTCAGCCCCCGACTCACCAACGAGGGCTAGCCACAACGAACCCTGCCCCCGCCGCTGCCATGGCCTCGGCGGAGGCAGGATGCCGGATCACGTCAGCCCAGGTAGTGCCGCTGATCCGCCTTCTTGCCGACGTACCACTCGCGGGCCCGCTGCGTCGACTCGATGCGGGAGACCTCCGAGACCGGCACGTCCCACCAGCTCGAACCGGGCGGGTTCGGGCCGTACAGGTCGGTCTCGATGTGGATCATCACGGGACCATCCCCCGCCACCGCCTCGGTATAGGCGGCGCGGAACTCGTCGATCCCCTTGACCCGCAGCACCTTCAGCCCCCACGACTCGGCGTTCGTCGCGATGTCGACGGGCAGCAGCTGACCGTCCGCATTGTGCGGGGTGTCGCCGGTGCGGTAGCGGGTGCCGAACCGCTGCGAGCCGTGGCTCTCCGACAGCGCACCGATCGAGGCGAAGCCGTAGTTCTGCAGCAGCACGTAGATGACCTTGAGGTTCTCCTGCACGACGGTGGCCAACTCCATCGGCAGCATCTGATAGGTGCCGTCGCCGACGATCGCCACCACCTCGGCCTCCGGACGGGCGAGCTTGACCCCCATGGCCGCCGGGATCTCGTAGCCCATGCAGGAGAACGCGTACTCGACGTGATACTGCTCCGGGGTTGATGCCTGCCACAGGCACTGGAGGTCACCGGGCATCGATCCGGCGGCGTTGATGACGACATCCGTGGGGCCCATGAGCTCGTTGAGGGCCCCGAAGACCTCCGTCTGCGCGGGCAGCGGGGTCTGGTTGCGCCGGTAGCACTCCTCGGTGGCCTCCTGCCAGGCCCCCTTGAGCTGCGCGATCCGCTCCGCGTAGCCCTCCTCGACGCGGTACCCCGCCAGGGCCTCCCCCAGCTGCTCCAGCGCGTCGCGGGCGTCGGCGACGACCATCTCCGCGCAGTGCTTCGCCGCGTCGAAGGCCGCCACGTTGATGTTGACGAACCGCACGTCCGGGTCCTTGAACTGGGTGTGGGATGCGGTGGTGAAGTCCGAGTAGCGGGTCCCGATGCCGATGACGACGTCGGCCTCGTCGGCCAGGGCATTCGCCGACGCGGCCCCCGTCGAGCCGACGCCACCGACGGCAGCGGGATGGTCGTGGTTGATGGCGCCCTTGCCGGCCTGGGTGTCCGAGACCGGGATGCCGGTGGCGGTGGCGAAGTCACGCAGCTGCTGCGAGGCGCCCGAGTAGATCGTGCCGCCGCCCGAGACGATGAGGGGCCGCTTCGCCTGACGGATGATCTCGGCGGCCCGCTCGATGGCGGCCCGCTCGGCCGGTGGGCGACGCACGTGCCACACCCGTCGCACGAACAGCTCCTCCGGCCAGTCGAAGGCCTCGGCCTGGACGTCCTGCGGCAGGGCGATGGTGACGGCTCCCGTGTCGACGGGGTCGGTCAGCACCCGCAGACCCGCCATGAGCGACGGGATGAGCTGCTCCGGCCGCTCGATACGGTCGAAGAAGCGGGAGACCGGGCGGAAGCAGTCGGTGGCCGCGGTCATCGGCGAGACCGGGTCCTCCACCTGCTGCAGCACCGGGTCCGGGGTGCGGGTGGCGAACTGGTCGGAGGGGAACAGCAGCACCGGCAGCCGGTTCGTCGTCGCCAGCGCGGCGCCGGTCACCATGTTGAGGGAGCCCGGGCCGATCGACGCCGTGCACATCCAGGTGCTCAACCGGTTCGTCGTCTTCGCGTAGGCGGCCGCCGCGTTCACCATGCCCTGCTCGTTGCGGGGCATGATGTAGCGCATCCTGTCGCCGTCGGGGGTCGGGTCGAGATCGTTCTGCAGCAGCGCCTGCCCGATCCCGGCGACGTTGCCGTGGCCGAAGATCCCGAAGGCCCCGGCGATGAGCCGCTGCTCCACGCCGTCGCGCTCGGTGTACTGGTTGACCAGGAAACGGATGATGGCCTGGCCGACGGTGAGTCTCACGGTGTTCATGGGGGTCCTTCAGTTGTTGAGTGGGGTCATGGGGAGCCTGGGATCGACCTGCTGGGTCTCCCAAGTGCCGCGGATCCAGGTGTGGGCGGGGTCGTCGGTCATGAGCCAGGTGGCGTCCTCAGCCGGTCCGGCCATGACGTTGAGGTAGTAGAGGTCGTAGCCGGGGGCGGCGACGGAGGGGCCGTGATAGCCGTGCGGCATGATGACGACGTCACGGGAGTGGACCTCGGCGCAGACGTCGATGGGATGACCCGACGGGTAGATGCGCTGGAGGGCGAAGCCGGGGGTGTCGTTGACCCCGCGCACCTCGTAGTAGTAGATCTCCTCCAGCACCCGTTCGACGTCGTTGTGCTCGTCGTGCTTGTGGGGCGGGTAGCTGGACCAGTTGCCGCCGGGGGTCAGGACCTCGCAGGCCAGCAGGTGGGAGGTCTCCAACGTGTTGCCGAGGGCGTAGTTGTTGACCTGGCGGGAGCAGTTCCCCGCGCCGCGCAGCGTCGTGACGACCTCCGTCGCCGGGCAGTACCGGGCGGGGAGGTCGCGGGTGGCCTTCGACGCGGGGAGCGCGAACCGGCCACCCTCGTCGCTGCGGACGACGAAGGTCTGGTTGCGTCCGACGTAGAGGTAGTCGGTGATGGCGCTCCACACCTCGTCGCGCCCGTTGAGGGTGAAGGTCTCCCCCGCCACCTCGACGGTGCAGCCGCCACTCAGCGGCAGCACGAGCAGCTCAGCCTCGCCGGAGGTGACCTCCTGCTCCCCGCCGGCGGGGAGCGCGAGCACCCGGATCGAGCACCACTCCCAACCGGCGCGCTCCACGCTCACGTCTGTCTCGAACTGGCCGTGGGCGGTGCTTCCGGCCTTGATGACATAGGTCTCGTTGTCCATGACGGGTCCTTCCGGGTTGTCAGTGGTTGGGGCGGCTCACGACGGGTTTCACGTGGGGGTTGCTGTCCATGAGGCGTTCCACCTCGTCCGCGCGGGGCATGGCGGTGGAACACTCCAGACGGGATGCGACGATGGCGCCCGCGGCGGAGGCGAAGGCGATGGTGTCGGCGAGGCTCCAGCCGCTCAGGAGGCCGTGACAGACGGCGCCGCCGAAGCCGTCGCCCGCGCCGAGCCCGTTGCGGATCCGCACGTTGGTGGCGGGGACGTACACCCGTTCGTCGACGGTGCGGGCCAGGGTTCCCATGAGGCCCTGCTTCACGATGGCGATCCTCACCCCACGGTCGAGGAGGGCGCGCGCCGCCTCGTCGGGGTCGTCCTTGCCGACGGCGATCCGGCACTCGTCGAGGTTGCCGATGGCGACGTCGACGTGGTCGAGTGCCGCCGCGACCTGCTGGCTGGCCTCCTCCTCGCTGGTCCAGAACCGGGGTCGGTGGTCGAGGTCGAGGACCGTCAGGCCGCCGGGGGCGCGGCGTCGCAGGGCCTCGTGGTGGGCGCTGCGGGAGGGCTCGACCGAGAAGCCACTGAGGGTGAGCCACAGGATCCGGGCCGTGGTGACCTCGTCGGGGAGGTCGTCAATGCTGATCTCGAGGTCGGGAGTGGTGGGTTGCCGGTAGAAGAAGAGGGGGAAGTGATCCGGGGGGAACACCTCGCAGAAGGTGACGGGGGTGTTGAAGCTGGGGTTGACCACGACGTGGCTGGCGTCGACGCCGAGTCTGGTCATCTCGGCGCGGACGAAGCGGCCGAAGGGGTCGTCGCCGACGCCGGTGAGGGTGCACGCGGTGTGGCCGAGGCGCGCGGCCGCGACGGCGACGTTCGTCGCGGAGCCGCCGAGGAACTTGCCGAACCTGGTGACGTCCTCGAGCCGCGTGTTCATCTCCAGCGGGTACAGGTCGACACCGCACCTGCCGATGGTGCACACATCGGTGAGTGGCTCATCCACGTCGATGACTCCTTGGGGGCCGGGACGCCCCCAAGTCTGCCGTTGGTCACCCCACCAGTCAACCAATGTCCTGACAAAAGGGTCCCGCGTGGCGTTAACATGTTCTTGGAATCCCCGTCATACGGTTGGGAATGTCATCCTTTCGAACGACGCTTTTCAGGAGTCAACGTGGACCGCACCTACGAACCCGAGATCTCCCTCGACCGCGACTCGCAGGTGCCGCTCTACCAGCAGATCGCCGAACCGATCGAGGCGGCGATCCTCTCCGGGGCCCTACCCGCGGGGGCGATGATCGAGGACGAGGTGTCGATGGCCGCGCGGCTGGACGTCGCGAGGCCGACGGCGCGTCGGGCGCTCCAGGAGCTGGCCTCGCGCGGGCTGTTGACGCGTCGTCGGGGCGTGGGGACGCGGGTGACCCCGCCTCACGTCCACCGCCCCATGAAGCTGTCCTCCCTCAACGACGACCTGTCGGACGCCGGGTTCACCCCGACGACGAAGGTGCTGGAGTACACGGTGCGGGAGTCCACGACGGCCGAGGCGCAGCAGCTGGGCATCGCGGAGGGTGAAGGACTGCTGTCCGTGCGTCGGCTGCGTTACGCGGACAGCCATCCCCTCGCGCTCTTGACGAACCTCATCCCCCTGGACATCGCACCCACCTGGCAGGAGCTGGGTGAGCACGGCCTCTACCGCTGCTTCGCGATGCGCAACGTCGAGGTGACCTCGGCCCGCCAGGTGATCGGGGCCCGCGGGGCGACGGAGGACGAGGCCGAGGCCCTGGGCGAGGTCGTCGGCGCCCCGCTGCTGACGATGGAACGAACCGGCCACGCCGACTCCGGAAGGATCATCGAGGTGGGGACCCACGTCTACCGCCCGTCGCTGTACTCGTTCCACTTCAGCCTGTTCACCTCCTGACCCGGCCCACCCGATGGCATTCTCGCCGTGGAGCCTTGCCAGAGGCCGATGAGGGTCGCCCGCCCCGCCCATGTCACATCACAGGGTTCGACTCCTGTCCAGCGGAACAGCGCACCATCGACCAGAGCCGAGTTGGGCGCTCCTCCCGATCGAGCCACTTTTGTCCAAGGAACGAGTGAGCTTCTGCCCAAAGCTTGGTTAGGGACCATTGCGGGTCCCCGCCTCCGGGTTTAGCGTGAAAGCAACCGAACAAAGAGAGACCACTCACGCAACAACACACTGACAGGATGGCCTCACCGAGCAGAAGCCCGCTGGCACGCCATCGGAACACGCATTGGACATTCCCGGATTCGGGTTTCAAACCAGATGGCCCGGAACAGAGAAGATCCATTGCCCGAATTTCACGAAGGGCACCCATCGCAATGAGAGATCCAGCAACGATGAATCACGCTCTCGACCGTGATGCGGCCATCACACTGACAGACGTCTCGAAGGAGTTCCGCGACGAGACGGGCAATCAGGTGCTGGCCGTCGACGATGTGAGCCTGACGATTCACCCCGGGGAGGTGGTTGCCATTCTCGGCCCGAACGGGGCAGGAAAGACCACCACCATCGACATGATCCTCGGCCTGACACGCCCGGACCGGGGACGTGTGGAACTCTTCGGCAACTCCCCGCTCCGGGAAGTGCAGTCCGGGCGAGCCGCCGCAGTCCTCCAGACCGGAGGATTGCTCCCGGAACTGACCGTCGTCGAGACCCTGTCGATGATCGGTTCGCTCTTCGATCCCTCCAGGGTCGAGGAGTGCATGCGCCGTGCACGCCTGCTGCCGATCGCACACCGGCAGGTCTCCAAGTGTTCAGGAGGCGAACAGCAACGAGTTCGATTCGGTCTGGCGCTGCTCTCCGATCCAGACCTCCTGATTCTGGATGAACCCACTGCCGGCATGGACGTCGAGGCCCGACACGCATTCTGGGAGGAGGTTCGCGCCGACGCCGAGAGAGGACGGACCATCCTCTTCGCCACCCACTACCTCGAGGAGGCGGATGGCTTCGCAGACCGCATCATCCTCATGAATCACGGCAGGGTCATCGCCGATGACACCTCCGACGCGATCCGAGCGTCGGCCAACGGAAGAATCGTCTCGGCCTTCGTCTCCCCGGAGGCCGAGGCCCGCCTACTGACCATCCCTGACGTGCAGTGCACCGGACGTCGCGGGGAACGCATCAGCCTTCATCATCCCCGATCCGATCAACTGGCGCAGACAGTCCTCGACCTCGGCGGCACCGAACTCGAGGTGGTACCACGCAGCTTGGAGGACGCATTCCTGACACTGACCTCCGAGGAGAGGTGACCATGAGCACTCAAACCTCCAGAACTGCCATCGCCGCACACACATCACACCGCACGAACTCCCAGCCCTCGAGAACACAGAGAGGGATTCCCGTCGGATATCTGCGATACGAACTGAAACGTCCTTTCCGCCGTTCCTCCTTGGTCTTCACACTGGCCCTACCCATGGTGTTGTACCTGGCCCTGTTCCGCACCGGCCCCACAGGGGTCGAGCTTCCCCACGGGAACTTCGCCATGTGGATGACCATTGGCATCGCCATCTACGGCGGAGCCGCAGCCGCGACCGCGACAGCCGTCGGGATATCCGTCGAGCACGCCTCCGGTTGGATGCGGACCATCGGCATGACTCCGCTGGGTGGCGCGAAGTACGTGGTGGCGAAAGTACTCGCTGCTGTGCTGGCGGCAGCAGTACCAGTGTCCGTGGTTGGCTTCCTGGGAGCGCTCACCGGGGCCCGGGGCAGCGCGATCATCTGGGTCTCCGGCCTACTCGTCGCTTGGCTGGGTTCAGGGATCTTCGCCGCCCTGGGGATAGCACTGGGCCTGACTCTTCGCCCCGAGGTGGTCATGCACATCCCGGGCCTGACCATCACCGCCTTCGCCTTCATCGGGAACCTCTTCATCCCGCTCAGCGGCGCGATGCTGGAGCTTGGACGCGTCACTCCGATGTTCGGGGTCTCCACCATCGCGCGGTACGCGTTGACCGACGGCCACACCTTCTCCGGGGAGCACAACTCGTTGGGCTGGGCGGTCGTCAACGCCCTCGCTTGGCTTCTCGGATTCATCCTCTGGGGGGTCCGACGGTTCTCCCGCAGCACGGGAAGGGTGTGAGATCCGTCATGTACGCCCTCTTGACGCCCGGGCAGGGAGCCCAACTCCCTCGCATGCTCCAACCGTGGCTGCGGAACCCTCGCGTGGCTGAACTCATTGGGTGCCCAACACATCACACGAAGGCCCCGTTGGTATCCTGGTGATCGGCGCCGCCGACGTGGATTGCAGCTTGTCCAACCGCCTCCAGGACATCGTCGACGCCGTCGCCTCGGCCTATGTGAAACACGAGCAGGGGCGCAACGTCAACCCGAACAGTTGCTTCCTCCGCTTCCCCGAACGACCGGAGGCTCGGATCATCGCGCTCCCAGCGTACCTCGGGGACGAGGATCCCATAGCATCGGTGACGGGCATCAAGTGGATCGCCAGCTTCCCCGGCAACATCACCCACAACCTCCAACGGGCATCTGCCGTCCTGGTTCTCAACAACTGCGAGACGGGTTTCCCCTACGCCGTACTCGAATCGAGCGGGATCAGCGCCCACCGGACTGCCGCCTCCGCCGCTCTGGCGGCTTCAGTACTCGGTGGACCTCCGGAGTCGGTTGGATTCGTCGGCGGCGGAGTCATCGCACGGACCATCGCTGACCATCTCTCCGCTTCAGGTCGGCTGGCATCCGACGTCCGTTGTTGTGACCTCGATCCGACATCTGCCTCGCGACTGGCCTGCCATGTGGGGACGCAGGCTGAGGTGACCTCCCTCGAGAAGGCCCTGTCATCCGACCTCGTGGTACTGGCAACCACCGCAGCCGTCCCATACGTCGCGGACACATTCCGCCTGAGGCCAGGACAGCTGGTCCTCAACATCTCCCTGAGGGATCTGTCGCCCGCATCGCTGCTGAACTGCAACAATGTGCTCGACGACATCGATCACTGTCTGAAAGCAGACACGACACCGCACCTACTGGAGCAGCAGCTGGGGCACCGGGACTTCGTCACCGGTACGCTTGGAGGCGTCCTCCTCAACCGGGTCGCCCTCAACCCCGGCCGACCAACCGTGTTCTCCCCCTTCGGACTCGGTGTGCTCGATCTGGCAGTGGGGTCACTGGTCCACCGTGAGTGCGTCCGGACAGGGCGTGGCACCTTCGTTCCCGACTTCTTCGGGGAGACCACACGATGGTGATCCAGATTCGTCCGTCTGTCACCAAGACGGGCCCCGTCGGTCGGGCTGGACCCCCTCGCGAGGCCCCACGCACAGACAAAAGACGCCCCGCAACTGGTCAATGGTAGACTACCAGCCACCGAAAAACCCATTAGGATTGACCCTAAAATGAAGGAACAGCGCCAGTTCCAGTAACACAAAAGGAGAAAAATCATGAAAAGCAAAGTCGCAACGACGATTGTTGCCACATTGGCCACACTTTCTTTGAGCACACTCCCCGCAGATGCTACCCCCTCCTACGCCATCCCCCCTTCTCAAGAGATCCACACAACTGGCTTCTGCAGCACCCCCTTCTTCCACCTCTTCTGTCGGCAATAAAGGACCGACAAACCCAAGGCGCGATGGCAACAGAATGGAAGCGGCATGCGCACACTGAAATGGGGAACATGGGGACCGCCTGAGTACTACACCCTGCCACCCCAATGGCTGAGGCTGGGCCTCCCCTGCGTGGCCTTCGTGACCCTGCTGAGCGATCTGGACATCATCCGCCATGATCCTTGGGATTCCTTGACCCTCTGGATCACGCTCGAGGCCGTTCTTTCTTACGCCGCAATCGGCATCTCCCTCATTTCTGCAAAGGCTTCGATGATCCTGTGCACGCTCGCCATGGGGACAACATTCGCCACCCAGCGGCCGGGATTTCCCTTGGTGGCCTCCTTGCTGATCCTCTTGGCACTGACTTCGCTGTGCCAACCTCGACTGCCTCTCATCCAGTGCCTCACCACAGTGGCATGGGTCGCTCTCGTCGTCTGGCACCACGACATCGTGCAACCGAACAACCTCGCAGCTTTCTGGTGGATCAGCATGTGGCTCACGATGATCGTCGTTCTCGTGGGATTGGCACTCAGATTCCTGGTCATTCGCACGGCACAGACACAGAAGCACCTGAAGGCTGTCGAGGCACAGCAGGAGCGGATACGCCAGGAGGAACGCCACAACCTCGCGCGGGAATTGCACGACGTCGTCGCTCATCACATGACAGTGATCACGATGCAGGTCATGGCCCAGAGCCGTTCGTACGATGTGGACGAGCTTCGCGAGACGTTGAAGATCATCGACAACTCAGCACGGTACGCCCTGGCCGACCTCCGAGCACTGCTGCAGGTGCTCAACAGCGGCCAACCGGACGAACCGCAGCCGCTGTCCCCCCACATGGTGCCGAGCCCCAGCCTTATCGAACAGATGGAGCAGAAGGAGGACTCGCTTTCCAAGCTGGGGTTCCGGGTCTCCGAAATGTCCGTGGACCCCGGGGCGGAGGAGCTGCCCTTCTCCTTGAAGACCACGTGCACACGAATCATTCAGGAGTCGACGACCAACATCATCAAACACGCGCCTCCAGGCGCCGCCTGTTCATTCGTCCTAGGGGTCACACCCACCCACGTCACCATACGGATCACAAACGATTACGCAGCGCGGAGCGGGAGCACCCACGGTTCCTCACCTGCCCGGGAGCCGGACCGCGTCCACGGCCTCACGAGTCTGCGTGAGAGGGTTCGCGCCGTCGGCGGCCACTACCACGCCGGGCCGGACGAGGACCTGTGGGTGGTCGAGGCCACCATGCCCACCCGCTTGGAAGACCCCTTCCGCTAGAGGGTCCGCCAGAGAGTCGCACCGGATTGCAGCGCACCGGAACGGGTGGTTCCCACGCCATCGCCACCTTGCCCGACGCTCCAGCGGCAGCGTTCACCCCACTCACCGGAAACCCGCATCCGGACCAATGTGAGAAGGCTGGGATGGCCCGCCAACCCAGCAGGATTCACCCAACGACTCAACGCTTGGGAGAGCGCCGGGATCCTCCGGCATGATCCGGAGTCGACCTACATCACGGAGTACGCCGTGGACGGGGTGACGGTTCACGGCGTAATCGTGGAGCTTGACCTCTCGGAAGGGCTGGGGACAGCGATCCTGCCCCACGAGGCCATCGACCATGCCGAGACGTCAGCCATGTTGAACCATTTCCGTGACGGCCGCGTGGACATCGAACCGATTCTCCTCATCCAACGCATGACCCCGTTCGCTCGGATCCTCGTCCGGATCCTCAAGGACGCGAGGAAGATCGCCGCTCAGGTCAGCTCCGCAACCACCACCTCGAGGATCTGGCGGGTTGAGAAGAGCTGGGCGACGGCCGCTCTCCATGCCGAATTCAGGAAAGCACCGGCGCTCGTGGCCGACGGTCATCACAGACTCGCCTCCCACCTGGCGATAGGCCATGCTCTCGCGATGCTCATCGACACCCGAGGCAACTCCCTCCACCTCGGGGCAATCCACCGCGTCATCAACGACATCACGCCAGCTGAGGTCGCGGCAGCGGCGGGGATCTCCGTCAGGGAGTCAACCCACGCCCCCCTCAGGGATCCGAAGCAACTCCTGGCGGAAGGAGGTCCACACGATTTCCTCATCAGTGACGGCCACCGCCATCTCGTCGCTTCCCCCTGCGACGAGGCAAGCTTGGCCACTTCGGCCATCGAAGCCGCTCTGGGCCCGATCTTGGCGAGCACCTCGCGCTCATGGTCCTTCCACCATGACCCCGATGACGCACTCCGCGCTGCTGTGACCAACCATGGCGTCGCTATCCTCCTCCAGCCACCTCCCCTCACCTCAGTGCTCGAACACGCATCGAGCGGCCGTCTGCTCCCGGAGAAGGCGACATGGTTCCAGCCCAAGCCCCCGGTCTCGATGGTCATTCGCAGGTTCTGAAACCGGAGGATGAACGAACCGAGATCACCCGAACTCCTCGACATCTTGAGGTTTGTTCAGGCAAGCGGTCAATGTGGCTCTGAACAGGTGCTTCACTGTTGCTTGAATGAAGCCTCCCGGGCGCGGGTGGGCGAACCCCAGACAAGACAGGCGAAACCGACTTGGGCAGGAACCGCCGCCCTGCTTCCATGGCAGCGTTCACATCGCAGTCTCACCGAAGCAAAGCGGCGATTCGTGACCATGGTGACCGCAGCGGAGGCGCCTGTCCACGCGTACTCCAAGGACGTTGTTCACGCCTCTTTTCGCTGGCGCACGGTACCGGGGCTCAGGTTGGGCGGGAACCCCACCAAGTCTCGACGCGGGTCCTTCGCAGGCTCCGGCCCCGGCTCGACCAGCGGGAGGAAGGAAGAATACGCCGCCATGAGCAACACCCTTACCCACCAGATCCGCTGAAGAAGTCGACGATTCCATTGACGGCTGCCTCACCGGCATCTGCGACGCGATCTCCAGCTGACCTGTCATCCCCTGTGGGGATACTGGATGCAAGACCAACGGCCACACCAATAGCAAGCCCAATTGCCGTACCAACTCCAGGACAAACGGCCGTTCCGATTGCTGCACCAACGGCTGCGCTGGCCACCCTTGTTACTGTATCCTCCACGAGCACCTGAGAGGCAGAGCGAACAGCTGCAATTTGAAGAGCCTGCCCATGCCGCTCCTCTCGCGAAAGTTCGGGGCGTTCCTCCCGCAATCTACGGTCCGCCTCCAACAATTCACCGACGACCAGGGCACCGGTTCCGAACAAACCTACGGCATTCCCCGCCATGCGCCAATTGGACGCGCCGCTGCGCGTTCTCACACGCTCCTCCACGCTGATCTCCGGGTATCTTTCGTCAGGATTGTAACGAACTCCAGTACCAGGCGCCCCACGGTTCACATAGGTCGGTTCACCCATGTACGCCTTGTCAAGCTCCGCCTTGAAGCGGTCAAGGAATCCCCTCCCGTCGGCAGCAGCACTGCCGTCAGGACCGAGAACGCCGGTCCAATCGATGAAGTAACTCTTTTCCCTATGTATCAGCGGACGGAGTTCGATCTGCTGACCATACGCTTCCATGAAATAGCGCTGAGTCACTTCCGTGTCACCGACGCCGACGCGCTCAACCATGAAAGTGACCACTGTGATCGCGGTACCGAGAGAGACATCACTCCAGTACGAGGAGTCGGCTTCACCCAGGCCGTCATCCCCGATGTGCCTCAGCCCACTTGCGGCGTCATCGACGAGTCCCTCGTATTCCCTGACCAGGCTGTTGATGCGATCCTGAATCTCCCGGCCCGCAGCAGCATGATCCTGTCTCGCAAAATAGTCCTGCCCCGGCTCCCACTCCTGATCCTGCAACGCTTCTCCAGGTTTGGACTCATGGTCCTCCACCTCCTTCAGGAGATCATCTCTCGAAGAAGTAAGTTTGGATACCCCATCTCCGAAAATTGTCATCACCACACCCACAGAGATGCAACCGTTGGAGACAATTTCAGAACAATCCACCGCAGGCCTGAGCGCGCCATACATCTGATCCTGATGAGGACTATTGTAACTTGACCTCAGGTTCTGCCACGTGTTGTCCACCGCCAACGCGGCCTCTCCATACCCTCCCCCGCTCTTGCAGAGCTCAGAGCCTGCATCCACAACGGCTACCGGATCAGGCCAGTTCTGAAGGCCACTGGTGTCGATCTTCATACTTTCTTCCCATCCGTGATCTTGAACTCATCCAAGGCCACCGCTTCCGCTTCGACCTGGTTCGCCATCTCAAAATGGCTCTTCACAGAAGTGAGTGGATCAGGGGTCTGAACCCGCCCGCGTCGAGTAGGCATCTGGCGACGTAGTTGACGATGCTGCGGAAGCCT
>NZ_RQYT01000038.1 GCF_003932785.1 Arachnia propionica
GAGGAGGATGGCGCCTTGAGACATATTTCCTTTGAGACGGCCCAGACCTGGATCGAGCGTCTGGCGGGGTTGCCTGCTCCGGTGAGGATGGGTGACATTCCGGGGTTGGCGGCGGAGTTCGGTTGGAAGCCCACCAAGTGGGATGACGAGTACAAGTATGAGGCAGAGGGGGAGCCTCAGATGATTCTGGTGCCGGGCAATGATGAGACCGGCGAGTTGTATAGCGTTTTCTTTAATGTGGCAAGGAACTGGAGGGAGGATTTCGCAGGGAATGTGGCGGTGGCTGATTTTTTTCCCCGTTTTGTGGAGGCTTTTTGTGGGGTGTGGGGTGAGCCGTGGAGTGTGATGACGGATCCGTCGACGTTGATTTGGAAGCTGCATGAGCAGGGGTATGCTGAGATTTACCTTGGTCGCCTGTTCTTTCACCACGTCTGATAGGACGGAGGAGCGGTGGTGATTTCCGTCGTTGGTCGAGCTGCTCGCCGGGGATCACGGTCCGGCTCGACCAGTGGGGGGAGGGTGACGTCTTGAGACACCTTTCCTTTGAGACAGCCCGGACCTGGATCGAGCGTCTGGCGGGGTTGCCTGCTCCGGTGAGTATGGAGGACATTCCGGGGTTGGCGGCGGAGTTCGGGTGGGAGCCCACGAATATCGAATCCCGGTACAGGTATGAGGAATGGGGTGAGTCTCGGTTTGTCCTGGTCTCGGGGGATGGTGAAAGTGGAGCTCTTTTCAAAGTGCGCTTTGGTCTGGTAAGAAATTGGGGTGAGGATCTGCTGGGGAATGTGGTGGTGGTGGATTGGTGGCCCAGGTATGTGGAGGCGTTTTGTGGGGTGTGGGGTGAGCCGTGGAGTGTGATGACGGATCCGTCGACGTTAATCTGGAAGCTGCATGAACAGGCCTATGCTGAGATTTATCTGAAACCTACTTTGATTACCTGTTATTTCACCACGTCTGACAGGACGGAGGAGCGGTGGTGATTCCCCCCGTTGGTCGAGCCGGGGCCGGAGCTTGCGGAAGGCCCGTGTCGAGACTTGGTGGGATTCCGGCCCAACTCCAGTTCCAGTACCGTGTGTCAGGGGTCACGAACCGCCGTCCTGCTTCCATGGCAGCGTTGACATCGCGATCTCGCCGAAGCAAAGCGGCGATTCGTGACCACCCGTCCTCCGATCACCCCGTCCCGTCGGCCTCCGCAGTGCGCTGATTCGCCTGCCTTACGGCGGGTTCGCCTGCCTTGGATCGGTAACGCCTGCCTTCTTTCAAAACGCCTGCCAAACAAGACAGGCGAGCCGCCGTTAAGGCAGGCGAGCCACACCCAGGACAGGCGAACCCGAGATAAGGCAGGCGAAACCACCAGGGTCACGGATCGACGTCGTGGAGGATCGTGCAGGAAGAGGGCAAACCTCGAATCAGGGCCTCCGATGCCTTCGCTGATCCCCTCCCGGTGTGCCGACGGGGGATCAGGCCGTTGGCTCGCCCTCCCGGTCGTGCACAGTGCCGTCGAGGTACTCGGCCAGATGCTTCAGGATCACCAGGCCCGGTTCGGGATTCCAGGTTGGCAGAGCGACCTCGGTCCACCACGTGATGCGGGCGGGCGGGTCCTCCAGCAACAGACGGGCCTCAGCGTCGACCTCGAGATGTCGCGGGGCATGAATCGTGAACCACAGCTCGTCGTCTCCCGAGAGCAGGGTGATGGGGAAGAAGTCTCCTAGCAGCGCGCCGTCGGGGACGAAGGCGGCCAGCGCGGTCACGATCCCCTCGAAGGTCGGTTCAGCCGTTGTGACGAGAATCTTCTCGACGGTCACGCACCCCACCCCTTCTCCTCCGGTGCATCCCACTCGACGGCCTCCCGCAGGACGTCGCGGAACACCTCACCGTCGACGTGCTCTGCGAAGCGCTGGTACCGGCCGGGGTCGTCGGCCAGGGGGAGATACAGGGCAGGTACCTTGGTCGGGCCGACAGTGGTGGCATTGAACCGTTTCCTGGCGTCATCGAGATCCAGACCCAGACTGGACAACAATGCAGGTCCGATCAGCACTGCCATTGGCAGTTCCGGCAGCCGGGGGCGGGCCGAGACCCCGGGCCGTCCCTTCGACATCTCGACGGTGGTCACGGTGGCGGTGGCCATGGTGACCCGAAACCGTGAGTTCAGGCCCACCAGCGCCTCCTCCGCCACGTGGGCCAGAGCCGGGTCGATCCTCTCCAATCCGGTGAGGGGCACGACACCCCGACTGTGCTCCGCGATCCCCTGCCGGGTGCGTTTGACCTGGATGCTGGCGACGGCACCGCCCGTGGCACGGGCGAGGTGCCGACGGCTGAGGGGCATCTCGGAGCGCAGCCGCGAGGTGAGCCCCGATGTGGACCAGGGCTGCCCGAGCGGCTCCACGGTGTCCATGACGGTGAGCTGGCCACCCCCGAGTGCTGCGACCATGAACTCCGCGACGCGACCACAGGTGGTGCCGTGGCTCGCCGAATCCCGGATCTTCACGTCGAAGGTCAACGCCGGACACCTCGGCAGGGGCGCATCCTCGACTGGAAGCCGGGCAGCCCGGGAACCGGGAGGGGCCTCGACGGGCAGACCCGAACGCGCGTCGTAATCGAGTCCGTCGGCACCGAGCACCAGCCACCGCACCCTCCTCCGTCGCATCTCGTCGGCGACGAACCAGCTGAGATGGGCGTCGTGACGGGTGCGGATCACCGAACGGCACCGAGCGCGCCCGGCCTCGTCGAGGAAGGCCCGGACCGGGCGGGTCAGGGCGAGATGGGAGGCAGCGGAGTCGAAGAACCGCAGCTTCTCTCCCCAGCCGTCGGAGTGGACGGTCAACCCCTCGGTCAGGACTCGATCCTCCTCAGCCCCAACCTGCGCAGGGTGAGGTCATGGTCCGCCGGGTACGTCATCTCACGGAACCGGCCGATGCCGTAGCCCGCGGCCCGCCACGACCTGTAGGTCAGCTCATCAGGCGAGGCAACCCCCTCGATGTCCCGCAGCCGGGCCAGAAAGCCCCTGACCACCTTCAACAGGGCCTGCCCGCTGGGCGGCCACGCCACCTCCTGCTCCCAGTAGCTCGGGTCCTCATCGTGACGTTCGAAGTTGCACTCGACGAAGAAGGCCTCCTCCTCCGGGGTGAACCGCCGCTCAGGGCTCTCATCCTCGAAGCCACACACGATGGTCATGTTGTTGTTCGGGAAGGCGTGGATGCCGGCGAACTGGACGTAGGGTCGTTGCTGCTCCCCGAGCCCGATGATGCAGATGGTTCTCTCGGGGAGGGTGACGAGCTGATCGAACAGCTTTTTCTCGAATTCGGGCCACTCCATGGTGGACTCGCTTCCTGTCGGCGTCGTCCGGACACCGCGACCCTACCAGCCGCGGCACTGCGGGACGGTGCCGTGGCGTAGACTCCCCGGCGTGACTGACTTCCGCGTAGCCGACCTGAGCCTTGCCCCCTTCGGGCGCGAGGAGATCACTCTCGCCGAGCACGAGATGCCGGGCCTCATGGAGATGCGACGGCGCTTCGGCGACACGAAACCGCTCGCAGGGGCGAGGATCGCCGGGTCACTGCACATGACGGTGCAGACCGCGGTTCTCATCGAAACCCTCGTGGCACTCGGCGCCGAGGTGAGATGGGCCTCCTGCAACATCTTCTCCACCCAGGACCATGCGGCCGCCGCGGTCGTCGTCGGGCCGGACGGCACCCCGGATGACCCCCGTGGGGTCCCGGTCTTCGCGTGGAAGGGGGAGACGCTGGAGGAGTACTGGTGGTGCACCCGACAGATCCTCGAGTGGCCCGGTTCCGCGCCGAATCTGATCCTTGATGACGGCGGCGACGCCACCATGTTCGTCCATGACGGGGTTGCGGCGCAGCGGGCTGGACGCGTGCCCGATGACGCCCCGGAGGACTCGGCCGAGGCCCGCGTCGTCAAGGCGACGTTGCGGGAGTGCCTCGGCCAGCTCGACTTCGAGGCCCTGGCAGCCGGGATCCTCGGCGTCACGGAGGAGACCACCACCGGTGTCCACCGGCTCCACGAGATGCACCGCGACGGCACACTGCTGTTCGGGGCCATCAACGTCAACGATTCCGTGACGAAGTCGAAGTTCGACAACAAGTACGGCTGCCGTCACTCACTCGTCGACGGCATCAACCGCGCCACCGATGTCCTGATCGGCGGCAAGGTCGCGGTGGTGTGTGGCTACGGTGACGTCGGCAAGGGCTGTGCCGAGTCACTGCGTGGCCAGGGCGCCCGGGTCATCGTCACCGAGATCGACCCCATCTGTGCCCTGCAGGCTGCGATGGACGGCTTCCAGGTGTCGACGCTGGACTCCGTGGTGGAGCAGGGGGACATCTTCATCACAGCGACGGGGAACCGCGACATCATCATGGAGTCGCACATGGCCCGGATGAAGCACCAGGCCATCGTCGGCAACATCGGCCACTTCGACAACGAGATCGACATGGCCGGACTGGAGGCGCGCAGCGATGTGACGAAGGTCGAGATCAAGCCGCAGGTCGCCAAGTGGGTCTACCCCGACGGGCACGCCGTCATCGTCCTCAGCGAGGGCCGACTCCTCAATCTGGGCAACGCCACCGGCCATCCGTCGTTCGTGATGAGCAACTCCTTCACCAACCAGGTTCTGGCCCAGATCGAGCTGTTCACCCGCACCGCCGAGTACCCGCCCGGCGTGTACGTGCTGCCGAAGCACCTCGACGAGGAGGTCGCGCGCCTCCATCTCGGCTCCCTCGGGGCGGAACTGACGACGTTGACCCCCGAGCAGGCCGCCTACATCGGTGTCCCCGTCGAGGGCCCCTACAAGTCCGACCACTACCGTTACTGACAGCCCCGTCGGTGCGGCCGTCGGGTCACTCCTCGGGGCGGCCCGGCTTCATCGACTCCCAGATCTCCTTGCACTGCGGGCAGACCGGGAACTTCTCCGGGTTCCTCGACGGAACCCAGACCTTGCCGCACAGCGCCACGATCGGGGTGCCGGTCACCATCGCCTTCGCGAGCTTGTGCTTGGGGACGTAGTGGGAGTACCGCTCGTGGTCGTCCGAATCCCGCAGGTCCGGGCGCTCGTCGAGGACGGTCTGGGAGCCGGGGGCAAGTTCACTCATGGACAAGGATTCTAGAGCTGTGGAACAGAACACGGGACGAAGTGACGACACCAAGGGGCTGCTGCTCGGCATCCTGTTGGCCGTGTTCGGCATCGCCTTCCAGATGATCGGCGTTGCCGCAGCGCTTCCGGACGTGATGCGAGCGCTCCACGGCGAGGCCCACTATGCATGGGCGTTCTCCGGCATGGTCATGGGGATGTTGCTGTCGCTGCTGGTGGCGGGCCCCCACACCGATCGTCACGGACCGTTGCGGGCCATGACGGTCGGCTTCGCGCTGTTCCTGCTCGGACTGCTCGGCGGGATGCTCGCCGTCAACGTCCCGACCCTCATCGCCGCGAGATTCCTCCAAGGGCTGGGCGGCGGCGCGATGAACCTCGCCCTGTTCGTCGTGATCGCCTTGGTGTTCCCCGCCGAGCGGCGACCCGTGGTGATGTCGTGGCTGAGCCTGTGCTGGCTGCTGCCGGCCTTCGTGGGTCCGCCCGTCTCGGCCCTCCTGGTGAGGATCAACTGGCGACTCACCTTCGGGCTCGGCGTCCCGATGCTGCTGCTCTCGGCCCTGCTCATCCTGCCCCGGGTGAGGAACGCGCAGGCGGCCCACCGTCCGGCGGAGGTCCCCGCCAGGAACCCGGTGTGGGCGGTGGCCCTCGTCGTGGCGAGCCCCGCCCTGCTCCAGCTGGTGGGGGTGCTGTCCGACTCGTACTGGTCCGTGGTCTCGGGGGTGGCAGGGTTGGCCGGCCTGGCCGTCGCCATGCCCCGGGTGCTGCCGGAGCGGGTCCGCAGCCTCCGGCCCGGGCTGGGGCCAATCGTCGTGACCCGCGCCCTCCAGGCCGGGGCCTTCTTCGCAGGGGAGGCCTTCCTACTGCTCGGTCTGCAGGAGGTGAGGGGGCTGACCGCCTTCCAGGCGGGGATCGCACTCACCATCGGTTCGGCCGGCTGGACCCTCGGATCGTGGCTCCAGTCAAGGCCCTGGATGCGGCTGCGACGCGACCAGATCATCACCCTCGGCACCGTGCTGTGCGCCCTCGGGGTGGCGGGCATCGCCGCGTTCATGGTGTGGGCGTGGCTGCCACTGGTTCTCGCGGTCCTGGCGTGGACCCTGTCAGGCTGCGGCATGGGGCTCATGATGGCGAGCACCGCCGTCGCGACGATGGCGCTGTCCGGAAACCACGAGCAGGGCCGGAACTCGGCCGCCCTCCAGATCTCCGAGGCCCTCGGCAACTCCGTGCTCGCCGCCACCGTCGGGGCGGTGCACGCCGGACTCGTCAGCAGAGGGGTGCCCTCCCTCGGTTGGGTCTTCCTCACACTGCTCGTCGCCGGTTGTGCCTCCGTGGCCGTGTCGCTGCGGATCGGCCCGGTCCGGGACACGACGTCGTGAGTGTTGGCGGGGCGAGCACGTCAGATGGCATCCTTGGGGCCATGAACCACGCCTCCTCGCAGCCGGCCCCGGGCTGGTATCCCGACCCCGCGGGCAGCGGCGGGGAACGCTATTGGGACGGCGAGGGCTGGTCCCACGTCACCCGACCATCCGCCCTGCCCTTCGAACCGCCCACGGGAACATCGACGTACCCGCCGGCCTACGCCTCCTGGTGGGCCCGGGTCGCGGCCCACCTCGTGGATGGTCTGCTGCTCGCGGTGCCGGCCTACCTGCTCATCAATGCCTTCGCCCCGGGGGCCTACGAGACGGTGCTGGCCTGGCTGGAGCAGGTGATGCTCCACCTCCAGTCGGGGCGGACCCAGCTGCCCCCGGAGCCCACGGAGGCGATGGAGGCGCTCGCGCGCGGGGGGCTCGCCACCCACATCCTCGCGGTGATCTACCACACGGCCTTCGTGACGTGGCGTGGTGCATCGTTGGGCAAGATGCTGCTGAGGATCAAGGTGGTGCCCGCCACCGAGCCCGAGGCCGCGAAACCGGACCTCCTGCGGGCCTTCTTCCGTGCCCTCGTCATGGAGGTCCTCAGCATTGGTTTCCTCGTGTTTGTGGGCTTCGTCAGTTTCCTGCTCCCCCTGTTCACCCCGAGTAAGCAGACCCTCCACGACATGGTCGCAGGGACCGTCGTGGTCAAGAACACCAACCCGAGGAGCCCGCGTTGACCACCCTCTCATCCGACCTGCAGCAGCTTGCCGAGCGGGTCGGGATCGCCCGCGAGTTCTGGGACTGGAAGGGAAACCACACCCTCATCGCAGCCGACACCATCGTCGCGGTCCTCGCCGCCATGGGGATCGACGCCAGCAGCGACGACGCGTGCCGCGCGGCGCTCGCCGCCCTCGACGACGAGGCCTGGCTTCGGGTCCTGCCCCCGTGCACGGTGGTCGAGGAGGGAGTGGAGGTCGTCGTCGACGTCCATGTCCCTGCGGGCACCGGGGTGGAGGTCCGGCTCGTCACGGAGGGTGGCCGGGTCCATCCCGGATGGCAGATCGACAACTGGGTGCCGGACCGGGAGGTCCGTGGCGCCTGGCGGGGTGAGGCGTCGTTCTCCTTCGGCGCGGACCTCCCGCTCGGTTACCACCGCCTCGAGGCGGAGTCCGTCGAGGGCCACTTCGAGGCCAGCGTCGTCGTCGCCCCCACCTTCGTCGGTTTCCCGGAGCGGATGCGCGACTCACGGGTGTGGGGATACGCCTGCCAGCTGTACAGCGTCACGTCGAAGCGATCCTGGGGCATGGGGGACTTCGTCGACCTCGCCGATCTGGCGACGTGGGCCGGGGGCGAGCAGGGGGCCGGGTTCGTGCTCGTCAACCCGCTGCACGCCGCCCAGCCCGTCGCCCCGATCGAACCCTCGCCCTACCTGCCAGCGAGTCGCCGGTTCCTCAGCCCCCTCTACATTCGTCCCGAGGGCATCCCGGAGTTCACCGAGCTCAGCCGCGACAGCGTCGCCGAGCTGAAGCGGCTGCGCAAATCGGTGCGCGGTGACGGGACGACGATCGACCGCGACTCGATCTGGGCCGCCAAGAAGGAGGCGCTGTGGCAGGTGTTCCGGGCGCAGCGACGGGCGGCCCGTCAGCTGGCCTTCGCCACCTTCCGACGCCACGCCGGACCGGAGTTGCGTGACTTCGCCACCTGGAGCGCCCTGTGTGAGGTCCATGGTGTCGACTGGCGGTCGTGGCCCGAGGAACTGAGGGATCCCCGCTCGGAGGCCACCCTGGCCTTCGCCGCCGACAACGCCGAACGCGTCGAGTTCTTCGAATGGCTCCAGTGGACGGCGCAGCAGCAGCTCGGGGCCGCCCAGGCCGCGGCCGACGAGGCGGGGATGACGGTGGGCGTGCTGGCGGACCTCGCCGTCGGGGTCAGCCGGGCCAGCGCCGAGACCTGGCTGATGCGTGACGTCTACGCATCCGGGGTCACCGTCGGTGCACCGCCGGATCAGTACAACCAGGCCGGTCAGGACTGGGGCCAGCCGCCGTGGAACCCGCGTCGCCTCGAGGAGTTGGCCTACGCGCCGTTCAAGGAGATGGTCCGGGGGGCGCTCCGCGGGGTCGGTGGGCTCCGCATCGACCACATCATCGGCCTGTTCCGGCTGTGGTGGGTCCCGGAAGGGCTGGGGCCGGCAGGCGGCACCTACGTCCGCTACGACCACGACGCGATCGTCGGCATCCTGGCGCTCGAGGCACACCGCGCCCAGGCCCTGGTGGTGGGGGAGGACCTCGGCACCGTCGAGCCCTGGGTGAGGCGCTATCTTGCCCGACGGGGCATCCTCGGCACGGGGGTGCTCTGGTGGGAGTACGACGAGGCGGGCAACCTGCTGGATCCCGACCACTGGCGTGAGTACTGCATGGCGTCGGTCACCACCCACGACCTGCCACCGACGCAGGGCTATCTCAAGGGCGGCCACGTCGAGCTGCGCCACGAGCTCGGCATCCTCACCGAGCCCTTGGCCGAGGAACTGGTCCATGCGCGGCGTGAACGTGACATGTGGGCGGCGAGACTCGTCGAGTACGGGGTGCTCGCCCCCGAACACGCCGAGGACACCGCGGAGATCATGCTGGCGCTGCACCGTTACCTCGGTCTGACGCGCTCGAGGGTGCTGGTCGCGGCCCTCGCGGACGCCGTCGGGGAACTGCGCACCCAGAACCAGCCCGGGACGATGAACGAGTACCCGAACTGGCGGGTCCCGCTGGGAGATGCCTCCGGGGAGCGGATCCGGCTCGAGGAGATCTTCGAGGCGGACCTGCCGACGAGGCTCGCCGAGGTCCTCAACGTCGGGGCGGAAGGGCAGCGAGAGCCTGCACCGCCCGCCGCAGGGAGTCACTCCGAGTGATGGCGGCCTCGAGATCCCAGTGGAGGAGGGCGAACTCCTCGAGGTGATCCGTGTACAGCGGCCCCGCTGAACCGTCCTCCCGAACGACCTCCTCACGGATGTCCCGGCTCCTGCTGCCGAGACACAACCGCAGGAGGAGTTGCTTCGCGTTCTGAACGGTTTCCGGGTCGTTGGGCACCTGTTGCTTCCTGACGCGGAAGTACGATGCGAATCCGTCCACGTCGGCGAGAAGCCATGCCTCCGTCATGCTGTGGACGATCCGGAGCAGGAGCAGCGGATTCTCGGGGATCCCGGCCAGCAGCCTCTTCCGCAGGGAGACGGGGCACTGGGAGTCCGAGTCCCGGAACACGACCCAGGGTTCTCTCCGGGCCGCCAAGGAGTACTTGCCGAGCTTCGGATCCAGCCTCGTGCGTCCGTGCGCCACGTGAACCTGGGCCGCCTGATGCCCGGAATGGCTCCCGACCCGGCGCGCCACGCCCTCGTCGGACGGACCCTCCACGACGACGTGCATGGGCCTCTTACTTTCGCACCGCGGTCATCAGCCCGGAGAGGTCCCCAGGGCTGATGAGGGAGGCGGTGATCTCCGAGAGGGGAAGTCCCGCCGCCACCTCGTCCGCCGCCTCGTCTATGTCGGACAAGGGCTGGGCGACGGTGCCGTCGTCGGTCACCCGGAGCACCAGGATCTCGGCGGGATGGATTCCCTCGTCGTCGAGGAGTTCGGGGGCGTGGGTCGAGAGCAGCACCTGCATCGCGGAACTGCGCTGCGCCCTGGCGAGGAGAGAGGGGAGCTTGCGGACGATGGCGGTGTTGAGGGAGAGCTCCGGCTCCTCCAGCAGGAAGGTGCCACCGCTGCTCGGCGCGCTGACGATCGCCCAGAGCAGCCCGATGAGACGAAGCGTGCCGTCCGAGAACTCGGATTCGTTCTGCTCCGACGGAGTGCTTCGCCAGTTCCGGTACCCGGCGACCAGATGGGGCTGCCCGGCGTGATCGGATCTGAGCTCCAGACTCGTGAAATTGGGGACAGCGGCCTTGAGGGCGTTGGCCATGCGCTTCAACCAGGCATCCCGCGTCCGGGTCTGCGTGGCGTTCATCTCGGCGATCATGCCGCTGCCGAACTCCTTGGTGTCGAAGATGCCGGCCAGCTGCGCGTTGCGGATGATCTGGGGTACCGGATGGAAGTACCGGGTCCTCGTGAAGTGGTCGGCGATGGGCCGGAACGACTGATTGGTCGAGATCTGCTCCAAGTGGGTCTGGAGGAGCCGGTCGGGGTCCTGCTCGTCGTGGTCGTCCGGACGCTCGAGGAGGATGTCACCGTCCCGCTTCACGGTCTCCCGCACCACGTGTGGTTCGTTCCGGCCGCCCGAGCGTCCCTTGATGGCCAATTCGTAGTGCCATGTGGTGTCGTCGTCCTGCAGGGTCACCTCGATGTTGAGTTCGCCCTTGTGGTTGTTGCGGGCGAAGAGACAGCGGGTCTTCGACAGGCCGCCGCGACGCGCGATGGCTGCGGAGAGCCCCCCGCCGGGACGGGCGATGTCCCCGAGGAACCGGAACAGATCCAGCAGGTTCGATTTTCCCGATGCGTTGGGACCGACGATCAGGAGTCTGTCGCCAACACTGAAACTGAGATTCTTGAAGTTCCGCCAGTTGTGGGCGGTGACCTGCGTGATCCTCATGAAGTCATTCTTGCAGCAGTGTCTCGTCGGTGGGTCAGTCCTTGAGCAGGGACATCACCTCGGCCGCCGGGCGCCTGGCCAACACCAGTCCCGCCATCAGCTCGATGGCCGGGGTGGCGTGGGTGAAGAAGCGGTGGTAGCCCTCGCACAGGTGGTTGTGCCCCTCCTCCCCGTCGCGGCTCACCGCGAAGCGGTCCTTCGGGCAGCCGCCGTTGCAGGCCCACCGGACCGGACAGGAACGGCACTGGCTGGTCAGACCGGTCCGTTTCGCCGATCCGAAGGCGCGCTGCTCCGGCGAGGCGAGCAGATCGGTGTAGCGGTCCCGGTGAACGTTGCCGAGCAGGAAGCCGGGCTCCACGAAGTGATCGCAGGAGTACACGTCGCCATTGGCCTCGACGGCCAGGGCCGTGCCGCACTCCGGGGCCGTGACGCAGAGCCGGTGACGGCCGAGCCGAGCCCCCAGCATCTCGTCGAAGGCCTGCACGAAGACCTCCCCGACGTCCCTCATCACCCATTCGTCGAAGATCTCGACGAGGAACTCCCCCAGCTGCTGCCCCGTGACCGAACGGGACGTGACCGCGTTCCCCGTCTGGCGGTACAGCAGCCTCACGCCGTTCTCGTCGCGCCATCCCGCCTCCGCCCGCGCCAGGTCGGCCTGCGGGACCCGTTCCAGGACGGGGATGAACTGCATGAACCGGGCACCGAGGTCGTCACGCAGATGCCGGTACACCCTCAGGCCGTGATCCGCGTTCACGGCGTTGACCGTGGTGAGGATGTTGCACTCGACGCCGTGGCGCTGCAGGATCTCCCAACCCCGCAGCACCTGGGCGTGGGTGCCGCGACCAGCACGGTTCACCCGGTGGGAGTCATGGAGGTCGGCGGGGCCGTCGACGGAGACCCCGACGAGGAACCGCTCCCTCGCGAGGAACTCGCCCCACTCGTCGGTGATGAGGGTCGCGTTGGTCTGGAGGCTGTGCCGCACCTGCTGGCCCGGCCGGGCGAGCTGCCGGGCCAGTTCCACCGCGCGGACGAAGAAGGGGAGCCCACGCATCGTGGGCTCCCCGCCCTGCCACGTCAACTCCACCTCGCCGTCCGGGAGGGCGGCCAGCTGGCCCGCGATGTGGGCCTCCAGCGTGCTCGTGCCCATGCGGGACCCCGAGTCGTCGTGGAGCACCTCCTTCGACAGGAAGAAGCAGTACGTGCAGTCGAGGTTGCAGGCGGCGCCGTTCGGCTTGGCCACCACCGTCAACGGCAGTCGCCGCATCCCGCTACACGCTCCAGTCGAGTCGCGGCGTGTCCGGACCGACGTAGGGCTGATCCCGGTACTTCTCCTGCAGCCGGGCCAGCTCGTCGGCGAGTTCGGCCCGCACCGCCGCGTAGTCAGGATCGTCGACCACGTTGGTCAACTCCGCAGGATCCGTCACGAGGTCGTACAGCTCGTACTCCGTCGGCATCACCTCACCCGACGACCCGGGAGTGCCGAGCCCGTCGTTGTAGTAGACGATGTACTTGTAGCGCTCCGTGCGCACCCCGTAGTGGGCCGGGGCGTGGTGCTCCGGGTCGTCGTGCTCCCAGTAGCGGTAGTACATCGACGTCGGCCAGTCGGCGACCTGCTCGCCGCGCAGCAACGGCAGGAAGCTGCGGCCCTGATGCTCGGGCAACGCCTCGTCCGCGTCGATGCCACACATCTCGAGGAAGGTGGCGGCGAAGTCGACGTTGGTGATCATCGCGGAGCACTGCGACCTCGGGGCGATCCGGCCGGGCCACCGGATGAGCAGCGGCATCCCGAGCGACTCGTCGAACATCAGCCGCTTGTCGAACCAGCCGTGGTCGCCGAGGAAGAAACCCTGGTCGGAGGTGTAGACCACGACGGTGTCCTCGCTCAGGCCGTTGGCCTCGACCCAGTCCAGCAGCCGCCCGACGTTGTCGTCGACGCTCTGGATGGTCTGCAGGTAGTCCCGCAGGTAGCGCTGGTACTTCCACCGCGACCGTTCCACCCGCTTGTCGGGTCCTTGGAGCTCATCGGGGACCGGCTCCTTGACGTCGGTCTCGGTGAGATCGTCGAGGTTCATCGCGACTCGCTTGACCGATTCACTCCTGGTGGCGTGGTCGTCCCACATCGTCGGCGGCTCCGGGATGGAACCCACCGGGTAGAGGTCCTTGTGCTTCTCGTCGGGGATCCACGGCCGGTGCGGGGCCTTGTGGTGGACCATGAGGCAGAAGGGGCGTGAGGGGTCGCGACGCTCCAACCAGTCGATGCTGAGGTCGGTGACGATGTCGGAGGCGTAGCCCTCGACCGTCTCCTCACCGTCGGGCCCGTACATGACCGGGTCGATGTAGGCGCCCTGGCCGGGGAAGATCTTCCACTCGTCGAATCCCCGGGGATTCGCCTTCTCGCTCACTCCCAGATGCCATTTGCCGAAGATGGCGGTCTGGTAGCCCGCCTCCTGCAACACCTGGGCGTAGGTGGGGACGCGGTAGTCGAGCTCCGAGTAGATGGAACACGCCCCGTTGACGTGGGAGTAGGTGCCGGTCAGGATCGTCGCCCGGGAGGGGGTGCAGATGGAGTTGGTGCAGAACACCCGGTCCAGCCGCACCCCCTCCTCGGCGAGCCGATCGATGTGAGGGGTCTGATTGACCACGCTGCCGTACGCGCTGATGGCGTGGGCGGCGTGATCGTCGGACATCACGAAGATCAGGTTGGTCAAGATCAGGCCTTCTTGTACTCGTCGGCCAGCCAGTACTCGGAGACGGGGGTGACCTTGTCGATCTTGCCCTGCTCCACGAACACCTCGTTCAGGCCCTTGAGGAAGGCCTCGAAGGAGCCGTCCTCACTGCCCTTGGTGACGTCGTCGGCGCTGTAGACCTCGACGAACTCCTGCTCACTGGCGATGGCGTCCTCGGGGGCACCGAGGAAGGTCGCGAGCAGCTTCGTGGTCTCCTCGCGGTTCGCGGCCGCCCAGGTGAAGGCCTCCTTGCACACGGCCTGGAACTTCTTCAGCACCTCGGGACGCTCCGTGATGTTCGGCGCGGCGACCTGGGCGGCGAGGAAGGCCAGCTCGTTGAAGTCGGCGGACTTGACGATCTCGACGAGGTCGGGGACCTGGTTCTTGATGGTCGCGACGTGCGGGTACCAGATGGCGGCGCCCTGGATCTGCTTCGATGCGAAGGCGGAGATGGTGGTGGGCGGGTCCATCGCGAGGCGTTCGACATCCGAGGTGGTCATCCCGGCCTTCTTGAGGGCCAGCCCGAGAAGGATGTCGCCGGAGGTGCCCTCGGGGACGCCGACGGGCTTGCCCCTGAGGTCCTCGATCGAGGCCAGCCCCGGCTGACCGAGGATCCGGTCCGCCAGGCCCCGGCTGTTGATGGACACGACCTTGGCCTGGCCGCTCATGGGCAGCCACAGGGCGCCGAAACCGATGTAGCCGAAGTCGAGGTCCCCGGTGCCGAGGGCCTGGATCTGGAGCGGGCCGTTGGTGAAGGCGACGGTCTCGGCCTCGAGGCCGTGCTTGGCCCACAGGCCCTGCTCCTTGGCGATGGCGACGAGCATGCAGCCGTTGCCGTCCTCGATGTAGCCCACCTTGACCTTGTCGACGGGGCCCTCGGCCTTGGGGGCGTCACCGCCGGAGGATCCCTGGGAGCCGTTCTGCTTCTCGCCACCGCAGGCGGCCAGGGCGGTGGTGCCGGCGATCCCGAGGGAGGCCAGCAGGAGCTGACGACGATTCGGTGCGGACATGAGTGTTCTCCTTTGGGGTGTCACTTGGATTCCTGGTGGTAGACGGATTCCCACACCTCGTTGCGGATGGCCGAGAACTCGGGACTCAACCGCAGTTCGTCGGTGCGGGGGTAGGGCAGGTCGACGTCGATGATCCGATGGATGCGACCCGGCCGGGCGGCCATGACGATGACGCGGTTGGCCAGGAAGACGGCCTCGTCGACGTCATGGGTGATGAACATGACGGTGCGCTTCTCCTGCTCCCAGGTCTCGAGCAGCTGTGACTGCATGTGGACGCGGGTGAGGGCGTCGAGGGCACCGAAGGGCTCGTCCATGAGGAGGATCGACGGGTTCACGGCATAGGCCCGGGCGATGGCGCAGCGCTGCTTCATGCCGCCGGAGAGATTCTTCGGCAGGGCGTCGGCGAAGGCGCTGAGTCCGGTGAGTTCCAGCTGCTCATCGACGATGCGTTGCCGCTGCACCTTCGGGATGTTCTTCAGCTCCAGCCCGAACTCGACGTTCTGCCGGACCGTCAGCCAGGGAAAGAGGGCATACTGCTGGAAGATCACGCCCCGCTCCGGTCCCGGCTTGGTGACGGCGACCCCGTCGACCCGCACCTCGCCCGTCGTGGGCTGGAGCAGCCCGGCAGCCTGGTTCATGATGGTGGACTTGCCGCAGCCCGAGGGGCCCACCACCGTGACGAACTCGTTGTCGGCGATGGTGAGGGACAGCTCGGAGACGGCGGTGAAGTCCTTGCCGTTGATGTTGAAGACCTGCGTGACGCGGTCAAAGACGATCTTGTCCGTGGTGTTCATCGGCGCTCCTGCCATCCGGTGAGTTTCGTGTCGAACCAGAGAACGATCCGGTCCATGATGAGACCGAGGACACCGATGCAGATCAGGCCCACGAAGATGGTGTCGATCTGGTAGTAGATCTGGGCGTTCTGCATGCGGTAGCCGAGGCCCTGCTGCGCGGCGATGAGCTCCGAGGCCACCAGGGTCGCCCAGGCGGAACCGAGTCCCTGACGCAGACCCACCGTGATGAACGGCAGCGACGCGGGGACCACGATCCGCCGGAAGATCACCAGGTCGTTGGCCCCGAGGACCCGGCCCGCGTTGATGAGGGTCCGATCCACGTTCACCACGCCCTGGAAGGTCGCGATGATGGAGACGAGGAACGCGGCCAGGGCGATGACGAACACCTTCGGCACCTCGCCGATGCCGAGGAAGACGATGGCCAGCGGGATGATGGCCAACGGCGGGATGGTGCGGAAGAACTGGGTCCAGGGCTCGATGATCGCCCGCACCGGCTGGTACCAGCCCATGGCGAAACCGAGTGGAATCGCGAGGCCGGAGCCGATGAAGAACCCGAGCAGGACGCGCTGAAGGCTGGCGAGGATGTCGGCCAGGAGGATGCCGCGCTGTGCCAGATCGATCGCACGCATCACGACCTTGTCCGGGCCGGGGAGGGTGGGCAGGAGGTGTGAGGCACCCCACCAGGCGGCGATCCCGGCGAGGACCGAGACCAGGCTCAGCCACCACCAGGGATTACCTTTCTTGGCCGATCTCACCTCGGCCTTGTTCGTTGAGCTCACTGAAGCTCCACTCCTTTCTGCTGGTCTGCCACCATGCGGGCCAGCTCGCGTTCAGTGGTTTCCAGCCACCCGATCAGCAGTGATGTGGCTTGCCAACCGCGGTTGCGCACCAGGGTGTCGAGGCGTTCGAGCCAGGTGGCGGAGATCTCGGGGATGGGGGAGACGTCGAGGACGGGGAGGTTCGCCTCCTCCTCCGCCCGTTGCCGACGGCGGAACTCCAGTTCGGTGCGGACGATCCGCAACGCGTACTCGGGGCCGAGCTGTCCCGCGAAGCTGAGCCGGATCGCGAGGTCGGGGGCGGCGGGGCGTTCGGCGGGCACGTGGTCGCTCATCGCCCATTCCTTGAGCGCCTGGCGGCCCTGCTCGGTCAGGTGGTAGACCTTCGCGGCGGGGGCGGTGTCGCGGGGATCGACGACGGCCTGGACCCAGCCGAGGTCCAGCAGCTTCGCCAAGGCACGGTAGATGGGGGTCATGGAGGGTTTGCGGCCGAGAAAACGACCGTCGACGCGAAGCCACTTGCCGATGTCGTAGCCGCTCGCAGGCCGACGCGCCAGGAGCCCCAAGAGGGGATAGTCGGGCGTCATCGCCACCTCCTTCGGACCGGTTGTTCATAGTAGAGCGCCTGAAATCTGGCATGTCAAGGTGTGAATGTGTAACCATGTGGATATAGCCAGCCGTGTTGCGAGGTGAGGATGAGACACTCCGGATTGGGCTCCCTCCTGGCCGGGATGCTCCGGGTCGGGACGATCGGTTTCGGGGGCGGCGCCGCCCTCATTCCCGTCATGGACGACGAACTGGTGCGACGACGAGGGTTGCTCACCTCGACGCAGTTCGGCACCCACACCCTCGTGGCCAACCTGACCCCCGGTGCGTTGCCCGTCAAGCTCGCCGCCCAGGCCGGGGCCCAGCTGGGCCGCCCCCTCGGCGCGGTCCTCGCTGCCCTCGCCGTCGCCCTGCCCGGAGCCCTGCTCAACGTGGCGCTCCTGGCCGGTTTCGCGGCGATCGGTCCGGCCGGGATCCGGCTCGTCGAGTTCGCCGCCGTCGGGATCAGCGCCTTCATCATCGTGCTCATGGGGCACTTCATGGTGAAGGTGATCCGGGCCGCGGGGCAGCGCTGGCGCATCGCCCTGCTCGTCCTCGTCGCGTCGTTCCTCGCGACGGGAGGCCCCACCACTCTCGCCACCCTCGGCAGACTCCTCGGGCAGGAGTGGCACATCGCCCTACCACGGCTCAGCGCCGTGCAGGTCGTCATCCTCGCCATCGCCCTCATCGCCGTCGGGCACCTCATCCGGCCCGGGCGCGGTACCCGGAAAGCAGCGGTCGCCGTCACCTCGAGGGCCCCGTGGCTCGCCGCGGGAGTGTTCCTCGGCCTTCTCGGCACCGCCCTCCTCCTGATGCTCCTGCTCCCGGGTGGCGGTCGGTTCCTCGGCCTGGTGGGGCTGTCCACCGTGACCTCCTTCGGCGGTGGGGAGGCCTATGTGGCGGTCGCGGACGGTTTCTTCGTCCAGAGCGGCATGGTCGACGGGGCCCAGTTCTACGGCCAGACCGTGCCCATCGCCAACGCGCTGCCCGGCCCGATCCTCGTCAAGATCGCCTCCTGCCTCGGCTTCCTCTTCGGCAGCCAGGCCGGGGGATGGCCGCTCGGGGTGACCCTGGCCGTCGCGGCCTTCGTGGTCAGCGTGGCCGCCAGCTGCATCCCCGCGCTGGCCCTGCTGGCCGGTCACGAGAAGGTGGCGGGGTCGGTGTTCGTCCGACGACTCGGCACCTACATCCTGCCGGTCATCTGCGGCCTCCTCGTCACCACGAGCCTGTCCATGGTCAAGGCGAGCATGGACATCGCCCGCCATGCCGACATCGCGGGCGCCCCCGTCGGGTGGGCGAGCCTCGCTGCCGTCGCGTTGCTCTGGTGGGCCCAGGCCCGCTGGAAGCTGGCCGATCTCGTCCTCCTGGCCGTCGCAGGAGGCTGTTCCGTGACGGTCCTGCTCATCCTGGCCGGGGGGCTTTGAGCTGATTCAGGCCAGTGCCGCTCGACGGAAGGCGCGGGAACGATCCCGGTAGTCGACGAACTCGTCGAAGCTCGGCGCCGACGGCGACAGCAGCACGACGGCCTGCTCCAGGGAACTGGAGCGGACCCTGCGCATCGCGTCGTCGAAGCCCTCGGCCCTGACGAGCCCCGGGATGCGGTCGGCGGCCTCGTCCGCGAAGCGGTGACCGGCCGGGCCGATCGTGACGACCTGAGTCGGCGCGGTGCGCGCTGCGAGGAAGTCGATGAGCGGGCCGAACGGCAGATCCCGTTCCGATCCCCCCACGATGAGCACCACCGGGGCGTCCGGATAGGTCAGCAGCGCCGCGATGACCGCCTGCGGATTCGTCGCGAGACTGTCGTCCACCCAGGTGCGGGAGTCGCTGGACGGGACCACCTCCAGCCGGTGCGCCAGCGGCTCGAAGTCCCGCAGCGAGGCCAGGGCGGCGGGCGCGTCGAAGTCCTCACCGCACCACGCCCGCGCCGTCGCCAGGCCCAGGGCGGCGTTGCCGACGTTGTGGCCGCCCCTGAGGCGCAGCTCGTGGGCGTCGAGTCGCCCCACCCCCTCCCACGTGATGGAGTCGGGCGTGACCGACAGGCCCAGGGCCGCCGGGGTGAGCAGGGCAGCTGCGGGCGCCCGCTCGGCGGCGAGCTCCCGCAGCTCCGGCTGCAGATCCGAGACCACGACCACCTCCGGGCCGTGCGCGAGGAGGTTGAACTTGTCGTCCCGGTACGCCTCGAAACCGCCGTGCCACGGCAGGTGCTCCGGGAACAGCGACGTCACCACCGCCACCCGGGGCGAGACCGTCAACGACGACGCCTGGTAGCTGGAGACCTCCATCACCGCCACCTGCTCGTCGGTCAACACGCCCGTCACGGCGGTGCCGACGTTGCCGACGAGGCGGGAATCCCAGCCGAGCGCCGCCAGGACATGGGTGGTCACGGCCGAGGTCGTCGACTTGCCCTTGGTCCCGGTGATCCCGATCGCGTGCGAGTGGTTGGCCGCCAGCCACAGATCCGACAGCGAGGTCAGCCTCACCCCGGCCGCCGTGAGCCGCTGGAACTCATCCGAGGTGCGGGGGATGCCGGGGGACTTCACCACGACATCAGCGGCGAGCAGCGCCGCGAGACCTTCCTCACCGGAGATCCCCACCGAGGCGAGGTGGTCGGGGATCGTCCCCGACCCCGTCACCGCGACGCGGGCGTCGATGCCGCGCGCGGTCAGCTCCGCCAGGGCGGCCTCCCCTTCACGACCGGCACCCCACACCACGACCCGACGGCCGTGCAGGTCCTCAAATCGCATGGACGACCTCCAGCAGCTGCTCCGGCAGGCAGTGATCGTCGCTCTGCCACGCGAACACCCGTTCCGCCTCACCGCTCGTCGCCTCCACCGCGGCGAGTTCCCCCGTCGTGAGGGCGGGATGGTCGGCCCACTCGGGGTGACGGCGCAGCAGGTCGAGGGCGACCCGGCACTCATCGGGCTCCCCGACGCACTCGAAGGGTTTGAGCGTCCCCTCGACGCCCAGCAGCTCGACGAACCCGGCCCGCTGCGACTCGTCGGCGAGGAGGTCCGTGCCGTTCCAGATCGCGAGCAGCGCGTCCCGGCCCATGAACGGCGCCAGGATGAGGAACACGAAACGACACTTCGGGCAGTTCCCGCACCACGTCGCCCCCTCACCGGCGGTCATGCGGTAGGCGCGGTTGCAGCTGGTGAAGAACGGGTGGTAGTCGGTGTGGGAGGCGAAGCGACGGGCGACCCGCAGCTCCGTCAGGGGACGCAGCAGGGAGAAGTAGCCGGGGGCCCCCGCGGGCAGCACCCGGCGGAGCAGCCTCTCGAAATCGATGCCCTTGCTCCACTGGTGATTGATGACCTGCCCCTCCCAGTCGACATTGCCGAAGGAGGCGCTCGCCTCATTGCTGAACACCACCGCGTCGCAGCCCGTCGCGACGGCCGTCAGCAGTGAGATGAGCGAGTTGATGGCGGTCACGGGCACGTGCCCGTTCGGGGCCCCGGCCGCGTTGAGCTCGAGCAGACGCGGGTCGATGCGCCGCGTCACCGCGTGCAGCGGCCGCCCGGCCACCGTCGCCGTGTCCAGCTGGGGGCGTTTCGGGTTGACGGCGACGAGCTGCACGTCCACTCCCGCCCCGCTGAGCGCCTCGATCGTCACGATGGAGTCCTTGCCTCCGCCCACCGGCACCAGGGCACGGCGCGGGCCCTCCGGGTGCGAGCCGCCCCGCTGCCACCGCTCCGCCAGGACGGGCGCGTCGATCTCCGGTTGCAGGGCACGAGGCAGGCCGTTGGTGTAGGCGAACTCGCCCAGCCCGCCGCGGATCACGGCGGCGAGGAACTCGCGCTCGGCCTCGGTCAACCCGTCCGGGACGTTGACCGGGCAGGGGCTGAAGGCCTTCAGGTAGCTCAGCGACGCGGCCAGTGACAGCAGCCGCAGCAGCCCTGTCACCGTCCCGACGGGGGCATCCGTCAGCGATTCGGGGAGCTCGATCCGCTCCTCGAAGGACGTGGCGGTGCCGTCATCCGCGACCCCGCGGTAGGGAAGCCGGATGAGGTTCTCCTCCGCAACCGGGGTCAGGATCTCGAATCGTGGCCAGCTCTCGGCCTCGCCCCATCCAATGCGCATGGCCCCAGATGCTACCCGTGTCACAGCGTGGCGGGTCGCGGCGCGGCCTGGTACGGGTTGGTGGTCTGGGTGCCGCCCGAGTCCAGGATGATCGTCTCGATGGCGGGGTCTCCCTTGCTGATCCTGAGCGCCGACAGTGGCAGCTCGGCCAGCGACGCGGTGTGCCGGGCCCGTGCCTTCTCCAGCGAGAGGTCATGGACGGGGGCGCCGTCGCGCACCAGATCGACCAGCAGGTCACGGTCGTTGCCGTCGTTGACCGGTGGGGTGCCGAGCCCGATGATCTCCGCCTCCGCGCGGCCGTCCTCCCCGAGGCGGCGCATGGCGAACTTGCGGCCGCCCAGGGTGTTCTTGCCCTTCGACTTCTTGCCGACGGGGACCATGGGGGCGCTCCGGTCCTCCGAGTCGGCCCGGGCCACCAGCTTGTAGACGAAACCGCAGGTGGGGTGGCCGGAGCCGGTCACCAGCGAGGTGCCGACACCGAAACCGTCGACGGGGGCGCCCCTGAGCGCCGCGATCTGCCATTCGTCGAGATCCGAGGTGACCGTGATTCGCGTGTTCGTGGCCCCCAGGTCGTCCAGCAGGTCCCGGGCGCGACGAGCCATGATCGGCAGGTCCCCGGAGTCGAGACGGATCGCGCCCAGCCTGCCCTCGGTCAACTCGACGCCCTTGCGGATGGCGGCGTCGACGTCGTAGGTGTCGACGAGCAGCGTGGTGTTGACGCCGAGGGCCGTCAGCTGGGCCCGGAACGCATCCTCCTCGGTGTCGTGGAGCAGCGTGAAGGAGTGGGCGGCGGTCCCCATCGTCGGGATGCCGTAGGTGCGGCCCGCCTCGAGGTTGGAGGTGGCTGAGAACCCGGCGATGTAGGCAGCCCGCGCGGCCCCGACGGCCGCCCATTCGTGGGTGCGGCGCGACCCCATCTCGGCGCACGGCCGCCCCTCCGCCATGGCGGTCATGCGTGAGGCCGCGGCGGCGATGGCTGAGTCGTGGTTGTAGATCGACAGCAGCACCGTCTCGAGGATGCACGCCTCGGCGAAGCTGCCCTCGACGGAGAGGACCGGCGAGCCGGGGAAGTAGATCTCTCCCTCCGGGTAGCCCCAGATGTCCCCGCTGAATCGGTAGTCGGCGAGCCATTCGGCGAGGTTGTCGCGGATGATGCCGCGTTCCAGCAGGAAGGTAAGTGTGGCCTCGTCGAAACGGAAGTCCTCGATGGCCTCGAGGGCCCGGCCGAGTCCGGCGACGACGCCGTAGCGGCGCCCCTCCGGCAGGCGGCGGGTGAACAGGTCGAACAGGGAGTGTCGCCACGCGGTGCCCGCATCCATCGCGGCCTGAACCATGGTGAGCTCGTAGTGGTCGGTCAGCAGCGCTGTCGTCATGAGCGAAGCCTACCGATGTGGCGCGTTCCCCACCGCAGCGTGAGTACCATGACTGCATGGAGATCGTGTCGTCCGAGAACCAGTGGGCCTCGCTGGAGCAGCCCGAAGGCGGCGTCGCGACCCTGGAGGAACCGGTGGCCGAGCAGACCGGGGCCTGGGTGACGATCGTGTGGGACGACCCCGTCAACCTCATGGACTACGTGACCCATGTGTTCTGCGAGTACTTCGGCTATCCCCGTGCGAAGGCGGAGGAACTCATGCTGCGGGTGCACCACGAGGGCAGGGCCGTCGTCTCATCCGGGAACAAGGAGGCCATGGAGCGCGACGTCATGGCGATGCAGGACTACACGCTGTGGGCGACGATGGAGCAGATGTGACCCGTGGGTGGGTGTTCCACGCGAGCGAGGGGCGTGGGAGGTTGTTGCGGGTCCTCGTCACGCGCTACGCCCACGACCTGGGGCTGCTCCTGCCCCAGGTGAATCCCGAAGACCCCTTCGAGACGCTCGCGGCGGAGTTCGCCTCGGGGGACCGGGCCGCCGAGACGGTGGAGCAGCAGCCGGACTTCCAGCGGTTCTTCCCGCCCGTGGTGGCCGATTCCGATGCGGCGTTGGAGTTCCGGTGCCGTGCGGTGACGGGGCAGGCACGCAACCGGCTCGACGCCGCGCAGGTGGTGCTGGCGGACCTCGGGGAGCAGGAGTGCCGTTTCGTGCGGGTGCCGCGTTCCCACATCGACGCCTGGGTGCAGGTGCTGGCGGCGTTGCGGGTCCAGTGGCACGTCGAGTTGACGGGGACGGGGGATCGGCTCGCCGAGCCGACGGAGCAGCAGATCGACGAGTCCCCCGAGACGGCGGCGTTGCTGGACTGGTTGGCGATCCTCATCGAGGACGCGCTCCAGACCGCCTGGCAGATCGACCAGGCCTGAGGCGGGATGGAGGCCACGCCGGCTCGTTGGCGGTAGGTTGGGGCGCATGACGAATCGCCTCGACGGCCGCAGCCCCGATCAACTCCGCGAAGTCCGCATCACCCGCAACTGGCTCGACCACGCCGAGGGCTCCGTCCTCGTCGAGTTCGGCCGCACCCGGGTTCTCGTGGCCGCGAGCGTCACCGTCGGGGTGCCGCGGTGGCGCAAGGATTCCGGGCTCGGCTGGGTCACGGCGGAGTACTCGATGTTGCCGCGGGCCACCCACACCCGCTCCGATCGGGAAGCGGTGCGGGGCCGGATCGGCGGGCGCACCCACGAGATCTCCCGTCTCATCGGCAGGGCCCTGCGCGCGGTCGTCGACCACTCGGCGCTGGGTGAGAACACCATCGTGCTCGACTGTGATGTCCTCCAGGCCGATGGCGGGACGCGCACCGCTGCGATCACCGGCGCCTACGTCGCCCTCGCCGACGCCGTCGAACACCTCCGCGGGCTGGGGGCGCTCAAGGGGGAGCCGCTCAAGGACTCCGTCGCGGCGGTCTCCGTCGGGTTCGTCGACGGGGTCGCGATGCTCGACCTCGCCTACGAGGAGGATTCGGCTGCGGGCACGGACATGAACATCGTCATGACCGGCTCGGGCAGGTTCATCGAGGTGCAGGGCACCGCGGAGGGCGAGCCGTTCAGCCGCGACGAGCTCAACGTGCTGCTCGACCTCGGCGCGGCCGGGTGCGCCGAACTGAGCCGTATCCAGCGTGAGGCGCTCGGCCGATGAGCCGGATCGACCGGGTGGTGCTGGCCACCAACAACGCGAAGAAGCTCCGGGAACTGCGACGGGTCGTCGACGAGGCGGGTCTGGAGCTGGAGGTGCTGGGGTTGACCGATTTCCCGGCCCGCCCGGAGCCCGAGGAGACGGAACGCAGCTTCGAGGGCAACGCCGTCATCAAGGCGGCGGCTGCGGCGGCCCACACCGGGCTGCCGGCCCTGGCCGACGACTCGGGCCTGGAGGTGGAGGAGCTCAACTGGATGCCGGGGGTCCGTTCCGCACGTTGGGCCGGGCCGCAGTGTGACGACGCGGCGAACAACGAGCTGCTGCTGGCGCAACTCGACGGGGTGCCGACCGGGCGTCGCGGCGCCCGGTTCGTCTGCGCCCTGGCCCTGGTGCTGCCCGACGGGGAGCAGCACCTGTGGCAGGGTGTGATGCCGGGACGGATCGTCGATCAGGAACGTGGCGCCGGAGGCTTCGGCTACGACCCGTTGTTCGTGCCAGATGGCGAGGAAAGGACCTCGGCGGAGCTGAGCCCGCAGGAGAAGGACGCCATCAGTCATCGCGGCCAGGCCGTGCGACAGTTCATCACGTGGTTGGGGGAGCAACGATGAGGGTGTATCACGATCTGCTACGGCTCATCATGGACCAGGGTGTGGACCGGTCGGATCGCACCGGGACCGGGACCCGCAGCATCTTCGGCCACCAGATGCGGTTCGACCTGCAGAAGGGTTTCCCGCTGCTCACCACGAAGAAGGTGCACACCCGGTCGGTGTTCGGCGAACTGCTGTGGTTCCTGCGCGGGGACACCAACATCGCCTGGCTGCACGACAACGGGATCACCATCTGGGACGAATGGGCTGACGACAACGGGGACCTCGGCCCGGTCTACGGGTACCAGTGGCGGTCCTGGCCAACCCCCGATGGCCGCCACGTCGACCAGATCGCCCAGGTCATCGACTCGATCCGCAGCAATCCGGATTCCAGGCGGCACATCGTCTCAGCCTGGAACATCGCGGATGTCGACGACATGGCCCTGCCGCCCTGCCACGCCCTGTTCCAGTTCTACGTGGCCGAGGGACGGCTGAGCTGCCAGCTGTACCAGCGTTCAGCGGATGTGTTCCTCGGGGTGCCGTTCAACATCGCCTCGTACGCCCTGCTGACCCATCTGGTCGCCCAGGTGACCGGGCTGCAGGTGGGGGAGTTCATCCACACCCTTGGCGACGCGCACCTGTACCACAACCACCTCGATCAGGCCCGGCTGCAGCTGAGCCGGGAGCCCCGAGAACTGCCGAGGCTCCGACTCAACCCGGAGGTCACCGAGATCGACGCCTTCGAGCTGGCCGACATCCAGGTCGAGGGTTACAATCCGCACCCCGTCATCAAGGCGCCGATCGCGGTGTGATCCGTCACGGCAGGTGCTGGTACAGCTCCTGCCAGATGCCCTGGCGACGCTTCACCTGACGTTCCTTGTAGGCGCGGAGCTTCGAGACATCGTCGGGGTCATCCTTGACGGCCGAGGAGACGATGGCCTCGGCCAGTTCCTTCCCGCCCGGGATCTCGCCGCCGAACCAGGCGGCGCGGACCGCCGCGGCCATCCCCGTCGAGACGGCCTCGGCGGTGGACATGGCGCTGCTGAGGCGCTCCACCCCCTCCTTGCCCGCTTGCCCGGAACGCAGCTCCCGGAACACCCTCACCAGCACCTCCGTCGCGTCAGGGCCGAGCCTGGCCGGGATCTGAGCCGCCTTGAGCATCTGGTCGGTCTCGCGTTCCACGAGATCCATCTCCACCTTCAGGTCCTCGATGGCACCGATGGTCTCGAAGTTGAACCGGCGCTTCAGCGCCGCCGACATCTCGTTGACGCCGCGGTCGCGGGTGTTGGCGGTGCCGATGACGTTGAATCCCTGCCGGGCGTGGAGGGTGCGGTGCTCGGGGTCGAGCTCCGGGATGGACAGGCTGCGGTCGGAGAGCACCGACAGCAGCGAGTCCTGCACCTCGGGGGCGCAGCGGGTGATCTCCTCGAAGCGCACCACCTTGCCCTCACTCATGCCGCGGTGGATGGGGGCGGGGACGAGGGACTTCCACGTGGGCCCCTCCGCCAGCAGCAGCGCGTAGTTCCACGAGTACTTGATGGCGTCCTCGGTGGTGGCGGCCGAACCCTGGATGGTGAGCGACGTGTCGCCGGAGATCGCGGCCGCGAGCAGCTCGCTCAGCAGCGACTTCGCGGTGCCCGGCTCCCCGATGAGCATCAGCCCCCGGTTCGTCGCCAACGACACCACACAGCGCTCCACCAGGGAACGGCGCCCCACGTACTTGCACGTGAGGTCCTTGCCGTCGCCGAGGACGAACTCCACCACGGACTGGGCGGAGAGCTGCCAGCCGGGGGCGACGGGGCGGTGCCGGTCCCGTTCCCGCAGCAGGTCCAGCTCGTCGGCCCAGCGGAGTTCGGCGGGGGGACGTTGGATGTCTGTCATGTCAGCTCGCGATCTGGTTGATGGTGGCGAGGACCTCGCTGACGATCCTCGGCGGAACCTGGCTCCACGGGATCTCGACGTGTTCCCGCCAGTACGGGCGCTCCCCCCAGCCGAGGGCGTCGGCGTCCTGGAGACCCTTGACGACGTGGACCTCCACCAAGGTCTGGTCCTCCTGGTCGGCGGGTGAGCCCATCCACAGACCCGAATCGTAGCGGGCGACGACGGTCAGGTCGGCGGTGCTCACGGGCATGAAGTGGATGCAGTACACGCCCGCGTCGTAGGCCTTGCCGCGCTGCCACCCGTACCTCGTGAACGCGCCGAGCAGTTTCGTCGCCGGGAATCTGCCCTCGGGCAGCCCCTTCAGCTCCACCGCGTCGCCCTGATCCCGAGGCAGGGTGAAGGTGGGGCGGTCGAGCTGCCTGAACGGGGTGGTCAGCTCGTAGTCGGCCAGCACCTCCCCCCAGATGCTGAGCTGCTCGTCGGTCAGGTCGAGGGGGTGCACGATGCTGACGCTGCCGTCGTCGGGGATCTCGATGGGATCGTCATCGGGGTCGGTGAGGGTGCCGTCCTCATCGATCCGAGCGGTCGCGGCGAGCGAACCGTCGGCCGCGTGGACGCCCCACACCACACCGGCGAGGAGACGCCGCAGCACGGGGTGGGGTGCGATGAGGGTGGCGTGGTCGCGTGGATTCCAGCGGCGGTCCTGGACCATGGCCTGCTCGAAACGGGTGGTCTGGATCTTCACCATCGCGGTGAGGTCCTTCTTCATCGCGGCGAACTCGGCCTTCGCGACGGTCGCCCGTGCCTGGTCGTCGCTCTTGTTCGGCGCGGGGAGAGAGGTCAGCACCTTCCCCGAGGGATGGTCGTCGGCGTCGAGCAGCCGGGCCGCGATCCTCCCGTCGGGGGTGACGTGCGCGAGGAAACGACGTGTGCCGTAGGAGAAGATGCGGGTGCCGCGCTCGTCGAGGCCACCGTCGGGGAGGATGCGGTCCTCGAGTTCGTCCCGGCTGAGGCCGCGCTGCTCGGCGATCTCGTCCATCGCCTCCCCGGCACGTTTCTTCAGGCCCGCGAACTTCACCTTCGCGGCGATGCCGGAGATGGCCTGCAGCGCCGAGTCCGTGGCTACGTTCCGCAGGGCGGTGAGGCCCTTGACGGCACGTTGGTGCTGACTCTGCCCCGGCCATTCCCGGAGCAGCGGGGTCAGTTCGTGGATGAAGGTGGAGTCGCCGAGCCACCCGGCCCCCGTCATGCACCAGCCCTGTCGGCTTGGCGCGCCGGAGCCGATCCAGGCCCGGAACAGGGCGACGGCGAAGCGGTCCCTGACGGTGGTCTCGGCCTGCCGGCGGAGCGCCGTCACGAGGGGATGCTCGCTCTCGGCGCTGAGCGCCCGCAGCAGTTGTTTCACCTGGTCCGGGCCGAGACGGTGATCGGCGACGAGCAGCGGGGGCAGGCTCGTGACGTCGAAGGGGAGCTTCTGGCTGCGGGGCAGATCGGTCGCCGCCGCCACCCACCAGTCGGTGTCCGCGGGCAGCTCGGGGGTGTCCGCCTCGGCGATGATCTCCTCGAGCGCCGCCCGGGTGGGGCCAGTGGTGTCGTCGAGCACCTGACGCAGCTGCTCGACGGGCAGGGCGCGCAGCGTCGGCTTGAGGGTCTCCGCCCGTGTCGGTGTGAGTTCGGCCGCCAGGGCGTGGGCCACGTGTTCGGTGAGCCATTCCTGCGCCACCCGGGCCGCCTTCGTGGCCAGCAGGTCGAGAAAGAGCGGGGTCATGCCCGGCCCGTGGGCCGCCTCGGCCAGGCAGCGGGCGCTGGTCTCCGCCTCGCCCTTGCTCACATCCTTGAAGTGCCGCAGGAGGGTGTCGAAGCCGTGATGGCCCGTCGCGATGAGCCATGGCACGACCTCGTCCCAGGACGTGAGCGGTGCCTTCGTGCGTCGGGCGAAGGCGGCACGTTCCTCCGGCGTGGGCAGCAGGAGGGCTGAGAGTGCGGTGACCTGAGTGAAGTCGGCCGTGCCCTTCGCTGGTACCTGTTCGTACAGCTCCCGTGCCTGCGCCGCCGTCAGGCAGCTGAGGGCGGCGGCGAGGAAGGGCTCCCGGCTCGCGTTGCGCCACATCCCCACCTGGTTCAGGGTGAACAGGGGAGGCAGCGGCGAGGGCAGCGCGTCGATGGCCGCCTGGCGCTCCTCCTCGGAGCGCAGGGCCAGGACGCCGCGGGCGACGAGGGCATCCACCTTGCGGTTGCGCAGCTGAAGGGTGATGGACTTCGCCTTGGCCTCCCAGTTCGTCTTGAGGACGACGCCGAGCCAGCGGGGCTCCTGGAGGGAGGGCGGCGGGCCCCAGGTTCCCTTCCGGGCGGGGAGGTTCTCCTCGGCCCAGGTGCCGATGCGGCGGGCCCACCAGCGGCGTCGCGGCTCGTCGGGGACGGTGGTGAACAGGGGTTCGGGGGTGGCGAGCCGCTCGTTGTCCCACGGGTCGTCGAGGATCTTCTCCGACGCGAGCAGCCGCGTGGCGCGCTCCTCCTCGGCCGCCAGGTCGATGGGCGTGATGTCGCTCTCAATCGTCACCTCCCGGCTGAGGTCGTAGCCCAGCTCGAAGGGGGAGACCCGCAATCCCAGGTCGTCGGCGGCGACATCCGAGACCGTCATCGGTTCCAGAACCGTCGGTTCCGGCTCGGGTTCCACCGTCCGCTTCGCCTGCTTCATCCCTGCGGTTCTCGCATTGGTGGGCTCGACGGGGGTGAGGGCAGCCTCGGGAGCCCCGTCCTCGTCCGAGTAGCCCTTCCGAAGCTTGGCCGTGACCTGCTTCTCCGCCTCCGCGAGGGCCTTCTCCGCCGTCGCGTACTGTTTGGTCCTGGTGGTTCCGTCGGAACCGCGGCGACCGTACCGGACGGTCACGGAATCGCCGACCACATCGATGTACCAGAACTTGTCAGAGCTGCCTTCGGTGAGGCTCAGGCGTCGTTGCATGGGGAAGAGAGTAGAGCACGCCCCCGACAGGAATCACCGTCCCTCGATGGCGATGCGGTATTCGGCAGGGACCGTGTGTTCGGCCGCCACGATCGGGCAGTTGTACTTCTGACTCAGCTCCACTCCGGCGTTGAGAACCCGGAAGTCGCGGGCGTGGACGACGTCGTAGCCGCCCTCCGTCCGATCCGCGGAGCTCGCCACGATCCTGAAGGAGTTGTGGAGATCCCTGAGGCTGGGGAGCCCAAGGGAAACAGCTCCGCATCGTCACCCATGCCGTCGGGTCCGAACGAGGAGCACAGCAGATCGGTGCTGTGGTCCGGGACGGGGGAAACCTCGCCCTCACGGGAGCGATCACATCGACGTGGTGCCCGCTCGATCGGAGCGCCGAGGTCAAGGCGTTGACGTGGACCCCGATCCCGCCGAAGGGACGAGCACCGTAGTCCGCCGAAGGGACGAGCACCGTAGTCCGTCGACACCAGCAACACCCGCATGACCTGTGGAATTCTTCAATCGAATTGATGGTGAGCCCACGGTGTCTCAGCCCGATCAGCGGGGGGGGAGGGAGCCGTCTCACTCAGCGGGAAGGGACCCTTCGGTCAGGGGAGGGATGACCAGCAGCCGGGCAACAAACGCACCCGGGGCGCTCCTTGTCCGCTGGTCGAGCCGGACCGCGAGCGCCAGCGAGCCGTCCGTGTCGAGACCTCCGCAACGGTCCCTGCGAACTCTCACCGGGTCTCGACACAGGTCCCTCCACTGCGTTCCGGGTCCCGGCTCGACCAGCGGGAGGGCGGACCCCCTCACCGACGCTCTTCCGGCCGGGTGCAGGGGGTATCGACCCCGGTCAACGGGGGTGCGTGAACAGCGGTGTTCAGTGGAGGGCGTATTGGACCCATTCCCAGGCCTCGGATTCGACCGGCCTGGTCTCTGGGGGTTCTGGTGGGTCGAGCCATGGCGGGGGTGGCTCCTCCACTCTGGGTTCTGGTTCCGGAGTTCGGAGACAGATCGTGCCGCCGGTGGCATGCACCAGATACTCAAACCCCGCCGGAGACTTCCAGTGGAACCAGCCGGGGGCGGGTTGAGTCAGCACCCAGCCGCCGAAGGTTTTCGCTCGATGCGACCTACGCGCCAACGGCGCGAGGTTGCCCCAGCGGGTCTGGCCGGTGTCGCCGTCGCGGTAGGGGATGGTGTGGTCCAGATCACAGGCCCTGGAGGTGCGGGAGGCGTAGGGAAACACATCGACTGGCATGCATGCGGTGACCGCGGTCCGCAACCCGATTGAGGGGTCGTGAAGATCCTCCGGTGCGTGGTGGAGTGGGTCAACGATCGGCCGGATCGTCACGCGGGAGTCCTTCAAGAACTCCGGCAACCGCGAGGTCAGGAACGCACCCCACCGCTCCACCTCAACCA
>NZ_RQYT01000039.1 GCF_003932785.1 Arachnia propionica
ACCCCCGCCCACCACGAAACCATCCACTATGCTGCTACTGTCCAAGAGAAAGAACCCGCATAGGAGCGGCGCAAAACCTCAGGCGCTTCACTTTGCCATACGTGAACGGTCTCGTCGAGGCGCCCACCGCGGCCCCTGCGAGACAGGACCGTGATCGGGAGTGGCCGTATTCTGTCAGCACTGCACCACATCGCCAGTGGGAAGGACAGAATCCATGACCCAGACGGTTCTCCTCGCCGGGGCGACGGGCTACCTGGGACGATTCATCGCCGCGGAGTTGCATCGGCGTGGCCTGAAGGTGCGCGCGATCGTGCGGAACCAAAAGCGAGCCGCCAGCCCGGGGCCATGGGGCTCGCCCTCCATCGAGGGCTTCGTTGACGACTGGGCCGTCGGCGAGGTCACGAATCCTGCTTTCGTCGCCGATGTGGCTCGAGGAGCGGACTGCGTCATCTCGGCCCTGGGAGTCACCCGACAGCAGGCCGATCCCTGGGACATCGACCACCGGGCGAACCTCGCCATCCTCCGCTCAGCGGAGAGGCACGGAGCCAGGACGTTCTGCTACGTGAACGTCCTGGGAGGAGACGCATGCCCGGCGCAACTGACCCAAGCGAAGGCCGCCTTCGTCCAGGACCTGACGGAGTCAGCCGTCCCCAGCCAGATCATCAACCCAACGGGATACTTCTCGGACATGACGCAGATCCTGAGGATGGCTCAGCGGGGACGAGTCCTCATCGTGCGGCCCGAGGGACGGATCAACCCTGTCCATGGGGCGGATCTCGCGGTGTACTGCGTCGACCGCATCACCTTGGGCACAGCTGGAACATGGAACATCGGGGGCCCAGAGGTGTTCACGTGGCAGGGCCTCGCCGAGTGCGCATTCCGGGCACTCGGCCGCCCCGTGAGGACCACCAGGCTGCCACCATGGCTCCTGACAGCCGCGCCCTCACTTCTCGCCCTCTTCAGTCCCAGGAAGGCCGATGCGATGCGCTTCGTGTCGTGGAGCATGCTGCACGACTGCGTCGGTGACCCAACGGGCAGCCACACACTCCTCGACTTCTTCAAGCGACACGCCTCAGAGATCAAGGCGGACCCCCGCCACAGCAGGTCGTCCTGATCGACCAGAGATCGCCCACTGGTTCATGTTCAGCATCCGCCCCAAGGACCGATGTCCCGGATGGAACGGCGTGAACCGATCAAGGCCCTTGCACCACGGGAGTTCGGCCGGGGTCGTCGCTGACCGGGTCGAACACGACGAACCCGAGAGCGGCCGCAGCCCTGGCCATCTGCGCATCGTGAGTGACGACCGTGACGTGGGCGGCACCCAGACGCAACGCCGAGGCGACGTGCACCGAGTCGGCACTCCCCAACACCGGATCCAACGCGATGGCTTCGTCAATGAGGTCATCAGTCACGGCGACCAGCGCGAACTCATCCAGGTATTCGCAGGCAACATCTGTGGACAGCCCAGCGTTCTTGACGACCCGCAGCACCTCCAGCTCGAGCATCCTCGACCCGACGAACCTGTCACCGGCCGCATAGGCGGCCTCGAACCACTCCCGCGCCGCGACTGAGTTGTCCGCGATGGCACGCAGCAAGACCGAGGAATCAACGAACCAGGTGCGCTCAGCAGAACTCATCGAACCGGCCCCGCTCGGAGTCGAGCACAGCACCGAGGTCCGTCTCGGTGGCCACGGTCGGGAAGCGTCGAATCGAACGCGGGGTCACGCTGCGGGGAGGCCTGGCGAGACCAGTGGCCACGAGTTCATCAAGCGGGTCGCCGGAGGACTCAACCCGGGTGATGCGGTAGGCAGCGCGCCCACGGCGCAACACGATCACCTCACCATGGTCCGCCAGCCGCGTGGCCCGGGAGGGGTTCTGGTTCAGCTCAGTCAGCGTGATCGACCTCACGCAGCCAATTCTAGCATTTCATCCTATTTTGCTGGTGCGCCCTTCAAGGAGCGTGTTGGCAGCAAGGTGACGACCAGCGGGTACGGTTGTCCCTCGTGACCAGGGCCGGCCTCATCCGCGCAGTGATCGCGCCCCGATGGCTGCCGCTGGTCCTGGCCGTGGCCCTGCTGGCGGTCGCGGCCGCCGTACACATGGCGATCCCGTGGTTCCTGGGACGCATCATCGATGAAGGGTTGCTTCAGCGCGACGCCGGGGCCGTCCTCCGCTGGGGAGTTGCGTTGGCGGCGGTGTCGTTGGTCAATCCCCTGGCCTACACCCTGGGACATCGGCTGCTGGCGCTGGCGGAAGCGGATGCGCGTCGCGACATCAATCTGCGGGTGAACGACCGCGCCGCGCGTGGCGGACGTGCCGCGCCCGGCCGGAGCGTGGGTGAGACGGTCAACGTCGTCACGGGGGACAACGAGACGGTCGCGTCGGCCCTCTCCACCGTGGGCCACGGCTCGATGAACCTGCTGGCCTTCACCCTCGGGGTTGTGCTGGTGTGGACCATCAACATGTGGCTGGGCCTGGCCATCGCGGTCGGCGTGCTGGCCACCACGATGATCGCCGGCCCGCTGCTCGGCAGGCTCGAGGAGCGCTGGAACCGCTACCGACACACCCTGGCCACCACGACGGACATGGCGGCGGACACGATGAAGGGGCTTCGCGTCCTGCGGGGCCTCGGCGGCGAACAGCGGTTCCTCGACCGCTACCGGCGCCAGTCGCACGCGCTGGTGGCCGACTCGTACGCGTTGTCCAACCACAGCAGTTGGATCCAGGCCCTGCAACAGGCCATCCCATTCGTCTACATGACCGCCGTCATCTGGCTCGGGGCCCGGCTCGCCCTGGACGGCCAGATCACCGTCGGCGAACTCGGTGCGGCATTCGGCTACGCCACTGGTCTGGTGATGTACTCCGGATCCCTGCTCGGAAACGCCCACTCAATCGTCAGCATCCGGGTGGCCGCCGACCGGATCGTGCGACACCTGGCGCCCACACCTGCCACGCCGGCACCTCGACCTGCCACCCCCGACCTGCGCTCCGTGCCCGTGGCCAGGGGAAAGCTCACCGTGCTGGTCCCGGCCCGGATGGCAGACGCTGGAGAGGCCATGGCGGCATTCGCCGAGGACCACGCCGCCAGCTCCGCGCTGCTGGTCGCAGACGACGACTACCTGTTCGCGGGCACGTTGGCCGAGGTGCTCAACGTCACGCCGGGTGCCGTCGACGAGACCCTCGCGGTGGTGAGCGGCGGTGACATCGGCACCAGCATCCGGGTGAGCGAACACCAGACCGTGCTGGATCGCGGGCTCAACCTCTCCGGCGGGCAACGCCAGCGGCTCGCCGTGGCGCGCGGCATCGCCCGCAACACGGCGGTGCTCCTCCTGAACGACCCCACCTCAGCCGTTGACGCCGCCACCGAGATGGAGATCGCGCAACGCATCAAGCAGGCGCGGTCGGGCTCCACCACGATCGTGGCCACCCGGTCGCTCATCTGGCGGTCCCACGCTGACGCGGTCGTCGACCTCCGTGGCGACCCGGGGCCCTTGGCCCTGAGGTGGGTCGACCCGGCCGCCGCTCCCACCCCAGGTGGTGACGATGCCTGACAGCACCACCCTCCCCGTCGCCACCCCTCAAGCCGTCCGCCGTGCGCTCGCCAAGGTGCTCGTCCGCGAGAAGCGGGTCCTGGTGGGGATCCTGGCGCTGTACCTCGTCGCAGCGGCGGGAGGAGTTGCCATCCCGGTCGCACTGGGCTTCATCATCGACGGCATCGCTTCCGGGTGGGGCAGTTCGGACGTGGACCTCCTGTGCGCTGCACTGGTGGCGGGCATCATGGTCCAACTCGTCGCATCACGTCATGGGCTGCGCATGAGTGACCGCTACGGCGAACGAGCAGCTGCCCAGCTGCGGGAGACAACGCTGGAGCGCGCCCTCCACCTCCCCCTGGGCCTCATCGAGCAGGCGGGCCTGGGCGATGTCACCACCCGCACGACCGGCGACGTCGCTGCGGTGGCCCACGTGTTGCGACACACCGGCCCCACCGTGGTGGCTGCCCTCATCGAACTCCTCGCCCTGCTCATGGCGGCGTTCGTGGTCTCCCCGATCCTCGCTCCCCTGCTCCTGATCATGGTCGTGCCCTTGACCTGGGCGGGCAGGGTCTACACACGAAGCGCCAACCCGGCTTTCGCCCGGGAGCGAAGAGCCATGGCAGAGATCGCCGAGACGGTTTCGGCCTCTGAGGCCGGCGCACGCACGATCGCCGCCCACGGCCTCAGTGCAACACGCGAACGCATCGGCTCGGCAGCGATCGGGGAGCACCGCCGAGGCCTCGCACGGATCGTTGACCTGCAGACCTGGTTCCTCCCGACGCTGGACCTGGCGCACATCGTCCCCGTCGTCGCGGTCCTCGTCGGCGGTGGACTGTGGTCCCTCTCCAGCGGTGTCGGTGTGGGCCCCGTCGTGGCCTGCGCGATGATCGCGTACCGCGTGGCCGGCCCCGTCGAACGCGTGATGTACTCGCTCTCCGACATCCAGAGTGCCTCGGCAGCCATGGCCAGGATCGAAGGGTTGGGCACAGTCCCGGTCGAGACGCGCACCAAACGGACCGAGCACTCCCGGATCACGCTCCACGACGTCCAGTTCGGCTACGGCACCGGACCGGTCGTCCTCAGCGTCAGGGAACTCGACATTCCGCCCCGGTCCCGCGTCGTGGTCGTGGGCCGTTCGGGGAGCGGCAAGTCAACCCTGGCCCGTCTGATCGCTGGCATCGAAAGCGCCCGAGAGGGTTCGGTGCTCATCGGTGGCGTGGCAGCAGAGACACTGGAACTGGACTGCCTCCGAAGCCGCGTGGCGCTGATGACCCAGGAGGCGCACGCCTTCGACGCCTCGCTCAGGGACAACCTGACCATGCGTCACCCCGTCCCGGACACCGAGTTGCTGCGGGCACTGGAACGCGTCGGAGCCGACTGGGCCACCGACCTGGACGCCGTGGTGGGAGGCGACGGGCCACACCTGACCGCCGCCCAGAAGCAGGAACTCTCGCTCGCCAGGGCCCTCGTCGCGAACCCCGATGTGGTGATCTTCGACGAGTCCTTCTCCGCACTCGATGCGCTGGGCAAGGAGAACCCCGAGGCCGGGGTCTTCGACCTCATGCCCGACAGCACCGTGCTGGTCATCGCACACCAGCTCGACATGGTCTCTTCCGTAACCCGGATCATCATGATGGACGAGGGTCGCATCGTCCAGGACGGCACCCACGCACACCTCCTGGCCACCGAGGGCCCCTACGCACACCTGTGGCGGTCGTGGCAGGCCGAGCCAGACCCTGGGTGACGGCTGCGGCGCTGCGTGGCCACCACCCATCAAAGGCCACGACGCGGCATCCGTCAGGGCCGGTCCAGCCGCAGGATCACAGGGTCACGGCCACCTCGACGCTGACCTCGTCGCCGAGACGAAGTGCCCCCATCATGGCGCTGTACGGCTTGATCCCGAATCGGGACTGGGCGATCGATCCCGACAACCGGTGGGAGCCATCGGCCAGCCGCTGCACCTGGAAGGCCTGGGGCAGGGTCACGCCTCGGATCGTGAGCTCACCCTCGACCCGGCCCGAATCCCAGCCCCCGGACACCGCGGTCGAGACGAAGGTCACCTCAGGGTGGGTCCCGGACCCAAGGATCCTGGCGGCGTTGCTCTCGATCTTCCGCAGCCCCTCCTCGGTCAGCGGCGTGGCACCCCCGTGACCGTCGAGAGCGCGCAACGAGGTCAGATCCGCCCGTGCCCGCAGTCGGCACCCCATCGGCTGATCCGCCATCTCGACCGTCGCCTGCCACTGTTGGACCAGGATCCGCAGCGCATGCCCCATCCTCGCCATCGGACCCTCACTGGTGGTACCCAGCAGCAGCTGGCCGTCTCCCGGACCGAGTTCACGGATCGCTGTCATGGCCTCATCGTGTCACGACACCTCAACTCCACCGGAGCCACCCCACCGGTAGGGTCGAGATCAGGTGGACCCACCTGCCAACCACCGTGAGGAGACCATCATGCGTGCAGTCATCATGAGGGCACCGGGCGACGTGGTCGTCGCCGATGTGGAACGCCCCACCATCCAGGACCCGGGCGACGCCGTCATCGAGCTTGCAGCAGCCTGCATCTGCGGATCGGACCTGTGGCCCTACCGGGGCCACGACCCGGTGGAGAACCGCCCCATGGGGCACGAATACGTCGGAACCGTCGTCGAGGTCGGGGATGCGGTGACCACCGTCTCCCCGGGGGACTTCGTCGTCGGTTCCTTCTGTCTGTCCGACAACACCTGTGAGATCTGCACCTCCGGGTACCCCTCCCGCTGCATCACGGGCGGCTTCGCCAGCGGCACTCAGGCCGAGTTCGTCCGCATCCCCCTCGCAGACGGGACCCTGGTGAAGGTCCCCGGCGGCCGACCCGAGTCCGACGAGGTCCTGACGGATCTCCTCGCAGCCTCCGACGTCCTCGGCACCGGATGGTTCGGGGCACTCGCCGCCGAGGTGGGTCCGGGCCGAAGTGTCGTGGTGGTCGGTGACGGGGCGGTCGGTCTGCTGGCCGTCCTCGCCTCGCAACAGCTGGGAGCGGACCGCATCATCGCGATGTCACGTCACCCACAACGCCAGGCACTGGCCCGCGAGTTCGGCGCGACCGACATCATCGAGGAACGAGGTGCGGCAGGGGTCGCCAAGGTCCTTGAACTCACCAATGGTCTCGGAGCACACAGCGTCGTCGAGGCCGTCGGCACCCAGGAGTCCATGGAGCAGGCCATCGGGGCCTGCCGGTCGGGTGGGCACGTCGGCTTCGTCGGGGTCTCGCACGACGTGAACCTTCCCGGCTCCCTGCTCTTCGGCAAGCAGGTGCATCTGCTCGGCGGACCCGCCCCGGTCCGACGTCTGCTTCCGGATCTCATCGAACGGATCCTCGAGCGCAGGATCAGGCCGGGCAAGGTGTTCGACCTGCACCTGCCGTTGGCTGAGGCCGCGGCGGGCTACCGGGCGATGGACGAACGCCGCGCCATCAAGGTGCTGCTGCGCCCCTGAGTACGGCCTCCAAGCAACAGGGAGGGTCGAAGGAGTCCCCTCCTTCGACCCTCCCTGTCGGACGATCAGCCCTTGAGCTTGGCCACCGTCGCGGTGAGCTCCTCGAAGAGCCCCGCCAGGTCCTTGCTCTTCTGGTCGGAGGCCTGCACGGCACCATCCGCGATGTCGCGGAAGATGGACAGGGAGACCTGGGAGCGGATCGAGTACTGGTTGAAGTTGGCCAGGACGAGACGCAACTGCTCCACCGCCCTGACGCCACTGTCGGCACCCACACCGACGAAGGCCGAGGCCTTACCCCACAGCTCGCTGCCGAGCCAGTCGATCGCGTTCTTCAACCCACCCGGGATCCCGTGGTTGTACTCGGGCACGACGAAGACGAAACCATCGCAGTCGTTGACCGCGTCCGCCCAGGCCTGGATGGCCTCGGTCGGGTACTGCCGGCCGGCAGCCATGGGGTGCTTCTCCCAGTTGAACAGCGGCAGGACGTGCTCCGTGAGCGGGAGATGAACCACCTCGACACCCTCAGGAACCTGCTCCAGGACCCATCGGGTCACGACCGACGTGTTGCTTCCAGGCCGCGTGGCCCCCTCGATGATGCCAATCCTCATGGCACTCCTTTCATGTCCCCTTCACGTTATGCCCCAAACCCAAATCACCACGACGCCACGCCGTGTCGCAGCCATGGTCTCCCCGAAGGAGAGCGGGACAAGAGGGTGCCGGGACAGGCGAATCCAGCACGGTCGCCCTGGCGACCCCGATCCGAGCGTCCTCCAAAGACCTCGACCTTGGAGGGATCATCGGATCGCGGCCCGGTACACCTCACGTTGCACCGCGGCCACCGCGGACAGCGGAATACCCGCGGGGCACACCTCCACGCACTCGCCGTAGCTGGAGCACGGCCCGAATCCTGCATCCAGTTCGGTGACCATCTCGCGGGCACGGTGGGAACGCTCGACCCGTCCGTGGGGAAGCAGCGCCAGATGCGCCAGTTTCGCCCCCGCGAACAGATGGGCGGCCCCGTTGGGGCAGGCAGCAACGCAGGCCCCGCACCCGATGCAGGCGGCGAAGTCCAGTGCGAGTTCCGCATCATCGTGTCCCACGAGCATCGCATCGGCATCGGGGGCTGTCCCCGCCTGGACGTCGACGTGACCGCCTGATCGGATGAGTCGATCCAGAGCGGAGCGATCGACGATGAGGTCGCGGACGACGGGGAAGGCCGAGGACCGCAGCGGCTCGATCCGCAGCTTCGTGATCCCACCAAAGGCCCGCAGGTGCTGCCGACAGGACGGGGTGTTCGGGACCGGACCGTGCGGGATGTCGTTCACGGTCACTCCGCAGGCACCGCACGCGCCCTCCCGACAGTCCGACTCGAAGGCGATGGGTTCCCTGCCCTCTTCGAACAGTTGCTCGTTGAGCCGGTCCAGCAGTTCCAACAGGCTCATCTCAGGGGTCGCGTCGTGGATGACGTGCCGTTCCAGTCGGCCGCGATCCTCCGGTCCGTCCTGCCTCCAGATCTCCAGTTCCACCTTCATCGGTAATTCCTCACCTGCAGCTTGACAGACTGGAAGTGCAGCGGCTCGCTGTGTCTCCGGTGCGTCCCATCGGGCCGGGTCTCCCACGCGGAGACGCTGCACCAGCGGGCGTCGTCACGCGCCGCCTCCCCGTCCTCGGTGGCGTGCTCCTCACGGAAGTGGGCACCGCACGATTCGTCCCTGTCGAGCGCGTCGAGGATCATCACCTCGGCGAGTTCCAGGAAGTCGGCGACGCGTCCGGCCCGTTCCAGCTCCTGGTTCAACCGGTCGGCCCCACCGAGCACCAGCACACTGCGCCAGAACTCGTCCCGCAGCGCCCGCACATCGCTCAACGCCCGATTCAGCCCTGCCGCGGAACGCGTCACACCACACCCGTCGTAGAGGATCTCCCCGAGCCGACGATGGAACGTGGCGGGACGCGTCGTGCCACGGTTCTCGATGAACCGGGCGATCCGCTCCCGTACCGCCGTGACGGCCTCCCGCGCGGCAGGGTGATCCTCGGGGAGCACGGGCCCGGCACCGATCGCCGCAAGGTGGTTCGGCACCGACAGTGGCAGGGTGAACCACCCGTCGACGCAGGCGCTCAGCAAGGAGTTGGCCCCCAACCGGTTCGCCCCGTGGTAGTTGTTCCCCGCCTCGCCGCCGACGAACAGCCCCGGGATCGAGGTCATCTGGTCGAAGTCGCTCCACAGGCCCCCCATCGTGAAATGCGCCCCCGGCGCGATACGCATCGGCACCTCGTACGGGTTCTCGCCCGTGGCATCGGCGTACATCTCGAACAGGTTGCCGTACCGCTCCTCGATGACACGCTCCCCGAGTCGGGAGATCGCGTCCCGGAAGTCGAGGTAGACCGAGTTCCTCAACGGCCCGACCCCCCTGCCCGCGTCGATCTCGGCGCGCGCCGCCCGCGAGGCGATGTCGCGCGGCGTGAGGTTGCCGAACGCCGGATATCGACGCTCCAGGTAGTAGTCGCGCTCCTCCTCGGGAATCGCGCCGGGAGCCCGGTCATCGCCCGGCCGCACCGGCACCCAGATCCTGCCGTCGTTGCGGAGCGACTCGCTCATGAGCGTCGTCTTGGACTGCCACTGCGACGAGATGGGCAGGGCCGTCGGATGGAACTGCACGAAACTGGGGCTGGCGAACAGCGCCCCTCGACGATGCGCCCGCCAGGTGGCGGTGGCGTTGGAGTTCATGGCCAGCGTCGAGTGGAAGTAGACGCTGCCGTATCCGCCGGTGGCGAGGACCACGGCATGGCCCGTCACCGCCCGCAGCTGACCCGTCACGAGGTCCCGCACCACCACGCCCTGAGCCCTGCCATCGGCGACGATCAGGTCGAGCATCTCGGTCCTCGTGTGGAGGGTGACGCTCCCCCGTTCCACCTGCCGCAGCAGCGCCTGCGCCCCGGCGACCTGCAGCTGCTGCCCCGTCTGTCCACGCGTGTAATAGGTGCGCGACACCTGCACCCCACCGAAGGACCGGGTGGCGAGCTCTCCCCCGTACTCACGGGCGAACGGGGCGCCGATGGCGGACATGTGATCGATGACCCGGACGGACTCCTCCCCGAGCCGCCACACATCGGCCTCCCGGGCACGGAAGTCCCCGCCCTTGACGGTGTCAGTCACGAACCGGGTGAGGCTGTCGCCGTCGACCTTGCGGGCGCGCGCCGCGTTGATCCCGCCCTGGGCCGCGACGCTGTGGGCTCGACGCGGGGCGTCATGGAACGTGAAGCACTCGACCCGGTACCCCAGCTCCCCCAGGGCCGCCGCCACTCCGGAGCCGGCGAGCCCGGTCCCGACGACGATGACGGTGAAACGTTTCCGGTTCGCGGGGCTGACCAGTCGGTACTCGGCTCGTCGGCGCTGCCATGCGGTGCGGGGATCGCCGTCGGGAACCCCTCCACTCAACGGTGCCGCAGCGACGTGCTGCGGGCGGGGACGTGGACGGAAGAAACTCATGCGATCACCCCGGTCAGGACGAGCAGAGGGATGGATGCGTTGCCCACGAGGATGGCCAACGCCACCGCGCCGCCGACCAGCACCCACGCCCTGCGGAAGCGCTGCCCCGTCGCCCCGAGATCCTGCAGCAGGGTCCGCCAGCCGTGCTCCACGTGGATGGCGATCACCACCATCGCGATCGCGTAGCAGGCAGCCGCCCACGGGCGGGAGAAACTGGCGACGAGGTTCTCGTAGGCGTGGACCTGCACATCGGGATGCCGGAAGGTCTCCGCGGCCCCCGGGCCGCCGAGGGTGAGGTCACTGATGTGGAAGAGGATGAAGGCAAGGATGGCCACCCCACCGAGCAGCATGCCGCCGGCCACCCTGGGGCGATACCCCTTCAACCGACGACGATGCCGTCCCCGCGCCCGTCGAGCACGCAACCGCACAACGACAGAGGCCCAGACATGGGCGACCAGCGACACCAGGAGCACCACACGCAGCCCCCACAGCACGCTCTCCCGGGGCAGGAGGGGATACCCCACCTCCCGGAGCCAGGCGGCATAGTGGTTGAAGGCGTCAGCCCCCGCGAACACCTTGAGGTTCCCGAACAGGTGGACCACGACAAAACCGACGAAGATGATCCCCGTCACCGCCATGGTCTGTTTGAGCGCCACGTTGCTGGGCCTGCGCCTGCTCTCCTGCGTTGGAGCCATGACCCCACCCTATCGGGACACCGGGGCCTCATCCCGGCTGGCATGCTGGAAACATGACCACCTCCCCCCGGGGCGTCCTCCTCTACGACCGCGACTGCGGCTTCTGCTCCCGCTGCGTCGCCTGGACGGGGCGCCCCTGGCTGCGCACGGAGCTTCACGCGATCGCGGTCCAGGCCACCGATCCGACCGCCCTCGGCCTTGACCGCGGAGCCTGCCTGGAGGCCCTCCACGTGGTCGACCGTGGAGGCACCGTGCACGTCGGCAGCGACGCGGTGGCTGCGGCCCTACGCGCCAGCCGCCTCCCGTGGCCACTCCTCGGCCGGCTTCTCACCATGCCGGTCATCCGACGCATCGCCGCCGCCGTCTACCGCATCGTCGCCAGGAACCGCCACCGACTGCCGGGCGGCACCGACACCTGCCGCCTGGCCACGACCACACGCACGTCGGAGCCCACCCCACGAGGTCGAGTTGGCTTGGATTTTCCTTTGAGCTCCGGAACCACTATTGTTGTTCCTCGCGCAAGCACCACTAGCTCAACTGGCAGAGCAGCTGACTCTTAATCAGCGGGTTCAGGGTTCGAGTCCCTGGTGGTGTACTGGGCCCCACAGGCCCGCGCACCACTAGCTCAACTGGCAGAGCAGCTGACTCTTAATCAGCGGGTTCAGGGTTCGAGTCCCTGGTGGTGTACTGGGCCCCAAGGGTCCGCGCACCACCAGCTCAACCGGCAGAGCAGCTGACTCCCGGAGGCCCGCCTGAGGTGTGACCTGCTGCGGCCGCCACAGCTGCGTTCTCCTCCTCGAGCGCACCTCCAGTGCGCTTCTCGTCGTCCGCCTTGCTGCGCCACCCCTCTGACGTTCCTCGCGACGATCCCACCCCAGACGGCCACTCCGATCAGCGGGTTCAGGGTTCGAGTCCCTGGTGGTGTACTGCACCTGAGGAATCGGCCCCGGATCCCCCGGGGCCGTCGTCGTTCACCGCCTACGTCGACTGATCGTGGTCATGGTCAGGGCGAAGACCGCGATACCGAGGACCGCGCCCCCGAGCACCATCAACCGATCCGTGCGCCACCCGGTCTCGTCGTCGTGGAGCGGGGCCTTCAACGCACGGAACTCGCCGGCGACGAAGCTCTTCGCCTCGTTGACGGTCCGCTTGGCGACGTTCTTCGGCTTGTAGGCCTCCACGAAATCCGCCGCGGCCTCGGAGACGGCGGCCCGGTTCCGGGCCAGATCGGCACGGATCTCCTCCACGGTGCGCCCGCGTTGGTTGCTCATGGCTTCCCTTTCCACAACAGTCATCCCAAGCTTAGAGGATGCGCCCACACGGATCGGCGCGCCCGCTGCGGGAACCCGGACCCCCGACTCACCCCAAGTACACTGGCCACCATGACTGCGCGCCTGACCCCGGGCTCCGAGGCCCCCGAGTTCACGCTTCCCGACGCCACGGGCAAGGAGATTCGTCTCGCTGACTACGCCGGAGGCACCGTCATCCTCTACTTCTACCCGGCCGCGATGACTCCGGGCTGCACCACCCAGGCCGTCGACTTCACCGAGGCCCTCACCCCGTTCAAGGACGCCGGCTACCAGATCATCGGGGTGTCCCCGGACACCGTCGAGCGCCTCGCCAGGTTCACCGAGACCTCCGACGTGGGCTTCCCCCTGTTGTCCGATCCGGAACGGGGCACCCTGGAGGCCTACGGCGCCTTCGGGAAGAAGATGCTCTACGGCAAGGAGATCGAGGGTGTGCTCCGTTCCACCTTCGTCATCGATGTCGATGAGGTCGGCCGCGGCACCATCAAGGTCGCCCAGTACAACGTGAAGGCGACCGGACACGTCGCGAAGCTCCGCCGCGAACTCGGTGTCTGACCACTACCTCACCGTCGACGCGGAGGTCGGGTCCGGCGTTGACGTCGAACTCGAGATCAAGCGTTCCCGATTCCTCACCCGCCTGTTCCGCGTCACCACGGAGGCCGAGGCCCGCGCGGTCATCGAGGGACGCCGCTCCGCTTACTTCGATGCCCGCCACCACTGCTCCGCCTTCGTCCTCGGGCCGGATGGACGGACCGCACGCTCCTCCGACGACGGGGAACCCGCCGGCACGGCGGGCGTACCCATGCTGGGGGTGCTCAACGCCAACGCGCTGACGGATGTGGTGGCCGTGGTGACGCGCTACTTCGGCGGGATCAAGCTCGGCGCCGGGGGCCTGGTCCGCGCCTACTCGGACGCCGTCGCGCAGGCCATCCAGGCAGCCGGCACCCGCCGGGTGGAGCTCCGATCATTGCTTCGGATCGACGTGGACTTCGCCTCCATCGGGCACATCGAGGGGGCGCTGCGCACCATGGTGCTGCCCTCGGGTGCGGGCGTTGTCGTCGACGAGGTCGCCTGGGGTGACTGCGCCGAGGTCACCGTGGCCATCCCCGCCACCGCCCGTGACGAGTTCGACGCAGCCCTCGCCGCCCTCTCCTCCGGGGCACTCTCCGGCACGCCGATCGGTCAACGCTGGGTCGATCACCGAGGTTGACAGTGCGCGTCGGCCATCTGGCCGAAGTGACATTGCCGAGTGGCGAGCGACCCCGGCCGTCTGCTGAGAATTTCTCATGCTGAACGAGGAGTCGACAGATGCATGACCGCCCCGGACTTCTCAGTGTTCTCTCAGCCGCGGCCGCCGTCACGATGCTCCTGACGGCATGCAGCGGACAGAACACTGACGCCGGGCGTGCCGTCCCGGCCCCTCCGGAGGTCTCCCACAGCGCATCGCTCTTCCCCGAGGACGACCTGCTTCCCGCTCCCGAGCCGGATCTGGAAGAGGAGTCCCCTGCCCCCGCCCCCAGCGATGCGGGCACCCCCGATGCGGAGCCCACTGCGCCGACGGACCCAGCACCTCTTCCGCCGTCACCGCCCACGGTGGAACACAGCGCGCCGCAGGAACACTCCTCGCAGCAGCCACCTGTTCCCGGTCCCGCGCCCGTCCCGGTACCAGCCCCCGCTCAGACGGCCCACGAACCCGCACCGGTGCCCACGCCCGCACCGATCCCAGAGGACCCCGCGCCAGCACCCACGACTCCGCCATCCGCCCCGACCCCTGCGGATCCCCCGCCCTCGCCGGCACCAGCACCGTCGGCCCCCGCTGGGGTACCTGTCGGACCCTCCCTGGAGGCCTTCCTCGAGGCATCCGGCCTGACCGAGGCCCACGCCAGGGGCGAGGTGCCCGTGGTCTCCTCCGTCGCGGAGGCCCGCTCCCTCACCAACGCCGCTGAGCACGTCGTCGTGAGCGACGGCACCTCGCACGTCGTGTTCGACAAGGGCGCGGCCTCCGAGGTCACCCAGACGTTCGGCGGCGAGTCCTACGGGGCGAGATTCCAGGACTCGGTCGAGTTGATCGCCTGGGACATCCCGTCCGACGCCGGGGACACGCTCAACTCCGCCGCCGCACTCGCGGCCACTCAGGGCAAGCCGTTGGCGCTCGCCCCGTCCCAGACCTACAGCTACAGCGGCACCGTGAAGCTCCCCCGCAACATGAAGGGGATCGAGGGGCGGGGGGCGACACTGACCCCCACCGGAAAGGGCGACGCGAAGCGGCCCGTCGCCGCCCTGCAACTGGAGACCCAGTCCTCCGACATGTCACTCAGGGACTTCACACTCGACATGGGGGACACGACCTTCGGGATCGGCATCCTCGGCAACTCGGTCAAGGACGTCTCGATCCAGCGCGTGAACATCGACAGGGCGAACCACCGAGGGATCCAGTTCTCGGCCAGCGTCTCGGACGTCGAGAACATCCGCATCGAGGACAGCCGCATCGACAATGTCACGGGGGACGCCCACAACAAGGGCGTGGTGAACTCCATCGTGATCGAGGCGGCCCAGGAGAAGGAGACCACCTACAACCTCACCTCGCCGTACTGGGACCGCTACACCCACACCGGGTCCATCAACCCGCAGCGGCTCCACGCCCGCAACATCCAGATCAGGAACAACAACATCTCGGGCGGCTACTACGGGATCTCCTTCTCTGGCGTGTCCCAGAGCACCATCTCGGGCAACACCATCACGATGAACATGCGCAACATCTCGATGCAGAACAACAGCTCGGGGAACACGGTGGAGAGCAACCAGCTGCTGGAGGGCGGCTCCTCCGGGGTGACCATCGGTTACAACTCCGACGACAACGTCCTGCGCAACAACACCGTCGTGTCCGGGCGTGCCAGTCGGCAGGCCCTGCTCCAGGCCTACCAGGCCAGCGACAACAACCAGTTCCTCAACAACTCCATCACCATCACGGGCGACGGCAACCCGCAGTGGATGATGTACGCGGGAACGGATTCCCATGGCACCGTGTTCTCGGGCAACACCCTCAAGGGCCGCGCCCGAAAGGCGGCGATCGGCGTCGAATCCGTGTGGGACGGTGCCTCCATCCTCAGCCGGGGGAACAATCCGTACAGCTACATGAGCAGCGGCTACATCCAGTCACCCGTCGACAACAAGAAGGTCACGTACAACGGCGGCTTCGGCCCCCTCCGTGGCGTCACCATCACCGGGAACTCCTTCCAGACCACCAACGGGAGCGCACCACTGGTGTACGTCGGGGCCGACGTCTCCCGGGGCCGCACCGGGGATCGGAGGATCATCGGCGACGTCACGGACCTCACCGTCTCCGGCAACACCGCTTCCGGGGCGTACTCGGAGAAGGTCATCGTGCACGAGGGCACCATCGACGGGGTCGGCGAGGCCAAGGTCCATTTCAAGGATTCGAGCTTCGGCCCGTAACCCCTCCGTCCACTCAGGACAGCTGCTGGTACTCCTCCGCGATGCGGGCCTGCTCGTCCATGCACAGGACCTCGCTGGCGGCGACGGCCAGCAGCTGATAGGACTTCTCATCCATGGCGGCGAGGTCGGTGTCCGCACGGCCCGCCACGACCTCCTTCAGGGAACGCCCCTCCTTGAAGGCCGCGCACACGTGGTGTCCGGCGACGGTCAGCTGCTCGTCGGTGGCGGAGCCCCGCTCCACCCCGGCCATTTCCACCATGCCGATGAAGGCGGGCACGGGATCGCCCTCCAGATCCGGGGCGGGCATGGTCGCGGTCTCGTCGGGGGCCGGCGGCTCCGACTGGAGGTTCTCCGTCGTCACCTCCTGGGTGGTTTCCACCATGGAGGAGGACTCCGAGGCCCCGGGGGCGGGGCTGGGTCCGGAACAGGCCGCCAGGGAGATGAGGGCGAGGACGGCAACAGGGGCGAGAAGTCGAGTCACTGGATTCTCCGTTCGTTGCCCACAAGTATATTCACCAAAACTGGCCGATGGGATGGCGAACCCACGCATCCTCGACGGTGCCGAGGACAGGGGCTCGAACCTCCACGCCCCAGGGGCACCGGTCCGCTCCTCGCGCAGCCTGCCCCTCCGGTGGATCGCCCCTCCGTCTTGTCCGAACGGTCGCGAAGTCGGTACGAAGAACGTCCCCTCGCCTGACGCGAGGGGACGTTCTTCATGTCTGCTCAGTCGATGGTGACTCCGGCATCCTCCATCACCGACCGCAGGTACTGTTCCAGGTCCTCCAAGCCGTTGCGGAAGTAGGAGGCATGGGTGACCTTGACGGTCTCGATGGAGTCAGAACCGACGAGAACAATGTCGTAGCGCGAGTTGCCCAAGTGCTCTCGCTCGAGGCGCTGGTACTCCTCGATGGCTTCGCCCATGTTCGTGCCGAAGTCGCGCTGCTCGATCAGGTGTCCCACCTCTCGGTCGAACACGAGCAGGAAGTGCTTGATGCTCATCTCGTCAGTCTGCCTTCCAACATCTCGACCCAAGCCCTCTTCAGGTCCGCGTCCGTCACGGGGGAGGGTAGCCCCATTTCTGTGGCCTCCACTCTACGCGACCACAGAAGGGCCCACCGGTGGAACGCAGTATAGCCGTCGTGCTTGTGGTTCACCCCGAGGATGCTCGAAGCTCGCTCCACCATGTCCGCCCACGCATGCATGGGCTGTGTCCTGAGCTGCACCTCCACGGGACGGGTCACGCCCTTCGACGTGTAGGTGCAGATGAGGTGGATGGCGCGGTAACCGCTCTGTCTGGGCTCAGTCACGTAGTCGATCACCTCGACGCCTTGCCTGTGCCGCTTCTTGACGACCTCTTCCTGGAGGCGGTACAGCTCGCTGAGAGTGCTGACGACCAGCCGGACCCCGGCGATGTCACGCATCCTGGCCAGATTCATCTGAGACTCATAGCCGGTCAGCTTCGCGATGATGGTCTCCATCCGCTTCAGGCGTTGCGTGACCTGGACCTCGACCCCGACACCACGGGCGTAGCGACGCATCCCGTTGTTCGCGTTCAGCATCGGCCCGGTGTGGGTCTGTCGGTGTCGCTCGATGACCTCCTGGCACGGCCCGAGCTCCTCCCACGGCAATTCTCTTCGGAAGATTCTGCGGAGCTTCTTGCCCACCTTCTCCACCTGGCTGCGAGACGGCGGCTCGAAGCCCAAGCCACTCACCTGGGCCCCCAGGCATCGCCCTGGCCCAGGACACGCTTGTCATCAGCAGCACACTCTGTCCAGATCGCTTCGGCCAGAGCCTGACCCGCGCTGTCGACAGTGACACCGTTCATACAAGGAACTGTATCCCCTCGGCCTGTCAAGGGTTGAGCCATTTCTTCAGCCATTCTCTAGACATCTGACAGTCACCTGCCGGGTCGTCCGATGCCGCGAGCCTCTCACCCTTGATGAGGCCCGACCAGGTAGTTTGCCTGGTCGGTGCCGAAGAAGGGACTCGAACCCTCACGCCCTGGGGCACAGGAACCTAAATCCTGCGTGTCTGCCAGTTTCACCACTTCGGCCTGCTCCACCGCGTGGTGCAGCAGCCCTCACTCTAGCCAACCACGATGTCCGGCAGATCCAGGAGGTCGCTTGCCGGGCGCAGGGCGGGATCGTCGTCCCGGAAGGTCCTCACCGGGCCGGGACCCGTGAGTCTGGTCTCGAAACGGACCGTGATCCTCCCGAGCCCCGCACCCCAGACCCATCCCCGGCCGTGCTCGTCATGGACCACGTCGGCCCCCGGGAAGAAGCCTCGCCCCCGCACCCCCGACGTGTCCGGGGCCACCTCCGTTCGCGTCTCGACGAGCGGCACCTCGGTCTCCTCGTCGAAAAGACGTTCCTGCGCGGCCCGGGTGAAGTTGCTGACCCCGATGCCGATGAGCCGGACCCCGTGGAGCACGTCCACCTCCCCCAGCAGTTCCTCCCCGACAGCCGCGATGACCTCGGCACGGTCCGTCGCCCCACCGAGCGAACGCGCCTTGGTGATGGTGGTGAAGTCCGCCAGCCGCACCTTGATCGACACCGTCCGGGCAAAGAACCCGGCCTTCACCAGCCGCCCCGCCACGGCCCCCGCGTCGCGACGGAGGATGCCCACGAGCTGGGCGCGATCCGTCAGGTCCGTCGGGAAGGTGTCCTCCGTTGAGATCGACTTCGCCTCCCGCTCCGGCGCAACCGGCCGGTCGTCGCGGGCGTGGGCGAGCTCGTGCAGGGATTCACCGACCGCCTTCCCGAGTTCCCTCACCAGCACCCGAGGGTCGGCATCACGCAGCTCCGCGACGGTGGACAGCCCAAGGGTGAGCAGTTTCTCCTCCGTGACGGGACCCACCCCGGGGATGGCGCGGACCGGCAGCGGCGAGATGAAGCCCAACTCCTCCCCTGGGAGGACGATGCGGCTGCCATCGGGTTTGCCGGCCTCGGACCCCAGCTTGGCCACCAGCCGACTGGACCCCACCCCGACCGATGCCGTGAGGCCCGCCGTGCGCCGAGTGAGTTCCGCCCTGAGTTCGGCGACGTGCCGATCCAACCGGGTGAGGTCCCAATCGCTGACGGCCAGGTCGACATAGGCCTCGTCGAAGCTGAGCGGTTCGACCAGCGGGGAGATCTCGCGCAGCAGCCCCATCACGGCGTCGGAGGACTGTCGGTAGGCGTGGAACCGCCCACCCAGGAAGGCGGCGTGCGGGCACCGTCGCCGGGCCTCGGTGCCGGACATGGCCGAACGCACCCCGAAGGCCCGGGCCTCGTAGCTGGCGGTCGCGACGACCCCTCTTGGCCCAGCCCCGCCCACCACCACCGGTTTCCCGCGGAGGCTCGGCTTGTCGCGCTGCTCGACCGCGGCGAAGAAGGCATCCAGGTCCAGGTGGAGGATGCTCGGTGTCGGGCGCATGCATTCAGGCTACGAGATTCTCCGGGAGCCTCGACCCTCCACTCGCCCAACCGAACGGCCGACAGCAGGAATGATCTCGGATAACGCCAGATCCACCTTTTTCATGGATCTCCGCCCAGAACTGACACAACGGCCGACTTCCCCATGATGGAACCGCTCTCACGGCGTTCATAGGCTGGCGATGTCCATCCCCTACATTCGAAGGAGTCATTGATGAACGGAGAACAGGGTCATGGCCGAATCTCCAGGCGCTCGCTGGGCGTTCTGGGGCTGACGACCGCCGTGCTGGGAGGGGCCGCCTCCTTCGCACACGCAACAACGACCACCACAGACAACCGACTCGTGACCGCCTTGAAGTTGCGCCTCGACTCCCCCGAGTACGCGCGACTCTACGGCCCAGGAACCGCGACGATCACCTCACTGGCCAACATGGTCGTCGGCATCCCGTCGACGCATGAATACGTCGCCTCATACCGGTTCCGCTCCCTCGTAGCGGGGCGCCTCGACCGGATCCAGCTCTACTGGGCGGCAGGGACCGGATACTCGAAGGGCAATGGCGGTCGAATCCGCATCCGGGTGCTGCCTGACGACGGGTCGGCGGACCATCTACCCAAGCTGGGCGCCTCGCCCTTGGCGGAAACCGTCTTCACCCCCAGGCTGAACGGCAAGCCCTCATCCGTGCTCGATCCGCTGAGCTTCACCACCAGCACGGGGGAGCTGGCCAAGGGTGAGTTGTACCACGTGGTATTCGACAACCTGGACCCGAACCCGGCAGCCAACTACATCAGCGTGGACACCCAGAGTGTCCCCACCCAGGTCGGGCGGCCGATGCGTTGGATCAACGACACCGACTGGTCAGCCCTCATGGGGACCCGGAAGGCACGCACCTCCGGGAACTACACCTGGAAGAACCTTTCGGTCACCGGCTCCGGGCAGAAACTCTTCTGCCCGATCATGCAGCTCACCACCGTCGACGGTGCCACCCAGGGCTGCTCGGACATCGAGTCCGGCAGCGTCGTGAGCCGCCCCGACGGCAAGAAGGACGTCCGCGTCCACCGTGCCACCGCGGGACGACCCGTTCGGGAACTGTTCACCCCCAGCAGCACGAAGCGGGTGACGGGTCTGTCCGTCGCCACCGTCGCGGAACGGCCAGGCTCCCTGCAGTGGCGGATCACCCGTGACGACAAGGAACTCGCCTCGGGCCGGATCACCCAGGCGACGGCCAACTTCGCAACGTTCACGCGAGGCAAGTCGAATCTGGCGAACCATGTCTGGTACGACGTGCCACTGCCGAAGGAGATCACCCTGGAGGCCGGAGGGAGCTACGGAATCGAGTTCGCCCCCGAGGGATCCAGCCAGTGGGTCTTCTGCGGCCACATCAACGGCGCCTCCTACGGCTTCTCGATGCCGGCCGCCTTCACGGAGTCGAACGCCCAGCACTGGACGGGCAGCGCGTGGGTGAACACGAATTTCCGTGATCTCACCAAGCCGCGGAAGGACACGAACTGGCCGGTGGTGCTTCACTTGGCTCCATGATTCAGCAGCGGTGGAGGGCGGAGCAGCGGCAGCTCCCCTTTGTTCGGCCACGGGTCGCTCGTGCTCGCCGACCGCTCCGCCCTCGCCCACAGCCAGTGGTCCACGTGGCGTCCCCTGTGCGACTCCCACGTGGACCATCTGCTGCGTTACAACCCCGAGACATGGATGGATGTGGACACCCTCATCCCGACACTCGACCTGCCGGGCCGGCGGATCCGCTGCGGGGGGACGGCCTGGGAGGGTGATCTCTTCGTCGCCGCGGAGGATCCGACGGACGGTGGCCTCCTGTGGGCCCTGTGCCTCGACTGGGCCGAGGAGCCGCACAGTGTGCGAGTCGACGGGGATCTCCTCGTCGTCACGATGCGCTGGCCCGCCGGGGACATCCTCATCCCCCTGCACGAGGTGCGATTCCCCCTCGACCCCGACTTCCGGATCAGATTCCGACGCGAGGAGGGCTCACCCGGCGATGGCTGAGGTGGGCCGGGGAGTGGGCCGGTACTGGACGAAGTCGAAGCCTTCGTGGATCTCCCGGCTGATCTCGGTCCATTCGTGGGCTGAGACGACGGGGAAGGTCGTCGCCCCCTCCGGGCTCTGGTGGACGTGGGTGATGTCGAGTTCCGTGAGATAGGGCCAGGCGGCGGCGTAGATCTCCCCACCGCCCCCGACGTAGCACACCTTCTCCGGGGTGGTGGCGGCCAGTTCCAGCGCCTCCTCGATGGAGTGGGCCACCTCGACGCCCTCATCGCGCCAGTCGCGGTCCCGGGTCACGACGATGATGCGCCGGTTGGGCAGCAGCCCGATCTGTTCGTGGGTGCGACGGCCGAAGATGAGGGTGTTGCCGGTGGTGACGGCCTTGAAGCGTCGGAAATCCGCGGGAATGTGCCAGAGCATGTCCTCCCCCGAACCGATCACCCCGTTGTCCGCCACGGCTGCGATGGCCACGATCCTCATGTCACCCTCCTGAATCCTCGACACCCCACGAAGCGTAGGTCATCCGTCATGGACGTCGATGATCCGTTCCGTCAGGGCATCGATGAGAGCCACACGGCGACGTTCGCCCTCCAGGAAGGTCACCCGAACGGTGCTGCCCTCCCCCGCGCCACGCAGATCGATGCGTTCGATCCTCGTCGTTCCCGGCCACGTCTGCTCCACCAGACGGGTCATGCGCTGGATGAGTTGCCCACCAATCACCTCATACACGGAGAAACCAAGATTCTCCTCCCCCAACAGCCACGCCGTCGAGTGGAGGGCGCCGTCGACGGTCCGGATCTCCCACAGCGACCCGTCGAGGTACCTCACCTCCCCTTCGACCAGCCCCGGCTCGACGGTCAACCGATACACCTCCGACACACCTGCCGCTTCCAGATCGTTGGCGAACCGCGGCCAGTCCTCCCAGGATGCGGGCGGCCGGATGGTGTCCACGCCGGCGACCGACGGCAGATCCGGGATCTCCACATGCGGCCCCGAGTGCGATGCGTACGGGGCCATACCGAGCGCCCCCATGCCGATGACCGCGAGGCCCGCGAACCCTGCGGCAGCGATCAACCATCGGCGGGACCGGTGCGGACGGGCCGCCGGTTGGGGCAGCGGCGGATCATCGGGAACGACGAAGGGGTTCTCGCGGCTGACCACCAACCCTTGCAGGGCGTCCCGGCACTCCCCGTGGGTGACGGCCGCGAGGATGCGATCCTGCCGAAGCCGGAACTCCTCGTCGGTGAGGCGCCCCTCGGCATAGTTCTGTGACAGCACGTCGAGGTAGACATCGCGTTCCTTGAAGGAGACGTGCAGGTTGCTCATGAAGGCATGATGGGGCAATGCGCCGACGATGTCCACGCCCCCGACGCAACCTTGGCCCCAGGTCGGACCCCCTCACGCCCACGGTGGGAGACGACTCGGGCAGAATGGGGCAATGGTCGAGTTCTTCGGGGTCAGGCATCACTCCCCGACCGCCGCACGACTCGTCCGGCAACGTCTCCTCGACGCGCCACCCCGGGCCCTGCTGGTGGAGGGGCCGACGGAGTTCAACGACCACCTCGACGAACTGACCCGGGATCACCGCCTGCCGGTCATGATCTACGCGTGGGCCCCCGGCTTCCCCGACGCCCCCGAGTCGAGTCCCGAGGCAGCCATCCGGCGCAGCAGTTTCTACCCGTTGACGGATTTCAGCCCGGAATGGGTGGCAATCCGCACAGCGTGCGAGTTGGGGGTCCCGACGGAGTTCATCGACCTGCCCTGGCTCGGGTTCGCCGACATCGCCACGTCGGAGAACCGCTACGCCGACCCGGCGACCACCCGGCAGATCGCGGAACGCCTCCAGCACGAGTTCGGCGTCGACGACATCGCCTCCCTCTTCGACGAGCTCATCGACGTGGATCCAGCCCTCGATCTGAGCACCTACCGCGAGCGGATGGAGATCATCGGCTCCCTCATGCGGGGTCCCGAGGACGAGGAGACACGACGCCGCGAGGCCCACATGGCCCACCGGATCCGTCTCGCCGAACAGACCCACGGGGACGAGGTCCTCGTCGTGTGTGGGGCGGCCCACGTGTCGGGGCTCCGGCAACGCCTCGGCGAGTCCGTACCCGCGGTCGAGACGTGGCGACCCCCTGCCGACGACGACCGCTACGGCATCGCGCTGACCCCCACCTCCTACGCCGCCCTGGACGCCCTCGACGGCTACGATGCCGGGCAGCCCTCTCCCGGTTTCTACGACCACCTGTTCCGGGACCGGAGTGCGGGACGGACGGACACGGCGGAAACCCTTCTCGCCGATGTGGTCTCTCAGCTGCGGCGGGCGGGACAGTTCCTCTCCCCCGCCGACCTCATGGCCGTGCGCACCACGGCCGGGGCGTTGGCCGCCCTCCGCGGCCATCCGCAGATCTGGCGAACCGACCTCGTCGAGGGGATCACCGCCGCCCTCGTCAAGGACGACCGCGGTCAGGAGCATCCGCTGTTGGAGAGCATCCTGCTCACCCTCAGGGGCGACCGGATGGGAGCGTTGGCGGAGGGCACGAGGCAGCCCCCGTTGACGCTGGAGCTGCGAACCCGACTCGACGCGCTCGGTCTCACACCACTTCCGGGACGTCGCACCGAGTCGGCCGACCTCGCCACCGACGAGGGCCTCGCCCGGTCCAGGCTGCTCCACAGCGTCACCACCCTGGACATCCCCGGCTTCGAGCTCCGGGAGGACGGCGACCGCGACGGGGTGGAGCAGTGGGACGTCCAGTGGCGCACCTCCTTCGAGGGTGGCCTCGTGGAGGCGGCACGCTACGGCGGCACCGTGGAGCAGGCGGTCACGCAACGACTCCTCGCCGCCGCAGCCGATGTCGTCGCGGACCCCGCCGCCGCGGCCGAACTGGTGCTCCGGGCGGCACTGTGCGGGGTGGGTCAGTTGTCGAGCAGCCTGCAGGCCCGCACCGACTCCCTGCTGGCCTCGGCCGCGTCGTTGCCGCCGCTCGGCCGGGCCGTGGCGGTCCTCATGCGGCTGTACCGCTACGACCCCATCCTCCGCTCCACCGGGCGCGCCGACCTCGGCCGCCTCCTGATGACGGCCTTCGACCGGGCGGTGCGCATCCTGGAACGTCTCACCCCTCTCCCGGAGGGCCCGGAACTGGAGGGTTTCATCGCGGCCATGCGATCACTGACGGACTGCTCGGAGCGGGTGGGCGAGCGCCTCGGATTCGACCTGATCTCCTTCCACGACGCCCTCGACGGGGTGATCCTCGACGACCGGCAGGCCGCGACGGTCCGTGGGGCCGCCCTTGGCGCCCAGTGGCTGGCCGAGGCCCGCCCCGACGAGGAGATCGCCGACCGCGTCCAGGTGCTGGCGACGCCGGAGCACTTCGGGGACTTCGTCGCCGGGCTCCTGGGGGTCGTCCGGGAGGCGGCCCTGCGACGCCCCGCCGCTCTGCTCCGTCTGGACGAGGTGCTCACGGGACTGTCCGAGGAGGGTTTCCTCGATGCGCTGCCCGGACTGCGACGCGCCTTCAGCGGCTACACCCCGGGCGAACGCAGCCGGGTCGCCGACCTCGTGCTGGGACAGGACGCCGCCCTGGCCACCGTGCGGTTCTCCGGCTCGGTCGGTGACGCGGTGGGCATCGCCGAGTTCGAGGCCGAACTGGTCGCGACCCTGGACCGATTCCTGGGGGTGCGTCGTGGATGAGCGATTGACCCGGTGGCGGCTCGTCCTCGGCGAGGGCTCCGAGGGGTTGGGTGAGTTGGAGGGGATGGCCCTTGAGCGCGCGGCGGCCCTCGACTTCCTCTACGACCGGGAGTCGGGGGCCCGGAGCGCCGGTTCCGGCGGATCCAGCCTGACGGTGCCGGCGTGGATCAACCAGGTGGAGAAGTTGTTCCCGAAACGCACCATCGAGATCATCCAGGAGGACGCCCTGGAACGTTACGGGATGCTGGAACTCGTCACGAACAAGGACCTGCTGGAGCGGGTGGAACCGTCGGAGGCCCTCCTCCAGGCGGTGCTGCGCACCAAGCACCTCATGAGCGAGGACGTCCTGGGCGCGGCCCGACAGCTCGTCCGCAAGGTGGTGCAGCAGCTCGTCGAGCGGATGCGGCCCAGAATCGTCCGTTCCTTCCTGGGCAGGCGCGACCCACAGCGACGCAGCCACCACAAGGTGGCCTCGAACTTCGACCCGAAGCGCACGATCCGGACCAACCTGAAGAACTGGTCCCCCGAGCTGGGCAAGCTGGTCATCTCCGATCCGGTGTTCGTCTCCCGCACCCGCCGTCACTCCGAGAAGTGGCAGTTCATCATCGCGGTGGATCAGTCCGGGTCGATGGCCGATTCGGTGATCCACTCCGCGGTGACCGCGTCGATCTTCCACCAGATGCCCGCGCTGCGCACCCATCTGGTGACCTTCGACACCTCCGTGGTGGATCTCACCTCCGAGGTGCAGGACCCGGTGGAGACCCTCATGAGGGTGCAGCTCGGCGGCGGGACGGACATCGCGCGGGCGGTGACCTACTGCGAGGGCCTCGTCCACACCCCGCGTCGCGCGATGTTCGTGCTGATCACGGACCTGTACGAGGGCGGTTCGGAGGCCATCCTCACCCGGTCGCTCGCCCGGATGGTCGACGCCGGGGTGAAGGTCCTGGTGCTCGGGGCTCTCACCGCGGACGGGGCCGTCGGACTCAACGAGGATCTGGCTCGACGGCTCGCTCGGCGGGGCGTGAAGGTCGCGACGATGACCCCGCACGACCTCGCCGACTGGGTGACGGCGGTGATCGCATGAGCCGGCCCGATCTGCTCAGCCTCACCGACGCGGTGCTGGAGGACCTCACGAACAAGGGCACGCTCCGGCGGGCGACGAAGGAGCTCGACCAGGTGCCCTGCAGCCTCACCGAGCAACCGGACGGCACGGTCGTCGTGGAGGGTGAGGACGGCACGATCTGCACCCTGTTCGCCGATCGGCCGTTCGACCAGTGGACCTGCACCTGCCTCGCCACCCACAGGTGCCGGCACATCGTCCGGGCCGTGCTGGTGCATCGACGGGCCCGGAACGGTGGCCCAGAGGAGGATGCCGGGGCCGAGGAGGTGGCTCCGACTGCGGACACGTCGCCGGAGTGCGCCCCGACGGTGCAGGAGCACTTCGATCCGGGGACGTTGAGCGACGAGGCCCTCGCCGCCGCCCTCTCCGCCGCGACGCTGCGCACCAGCCAACGCTCGGCCGCCTCCGGGCTGCTCGCCCATGTCGGGACGCATCGTGGCATCAGCATCGTGCGCATCCACCATCCGGTCTCCGTGGCGGTGCGTTTCCTTGCGGGGCCGGATCTCGGATACGTGCGGTGCACCTGCCACGACCCGGATCCCTGCGCCCACGTGCCCCTCGCCGTCGCCGCCGCCCGGGCACGGCCTTTCGGCAGCTCCGGGCTGCGCTCCACCCCGGACGGATGGGTCCCCCGGGCCGATGTCCTGGCCGAGGTGCGTTCGGCGGTCGTGGAGCTGGTGCGGGTGGGTGCCGAGTCGGGGCACCGCAATCTGCGGGGCGTGTGGTCGCGCCTCGCGAACCGCTGCCGGGATGCGGAGTTGCACCATCTCACGGATCTGCTGACGGATCTGCTCGACGAACTCGCCCGCTACGAGGCGAGGCATCGGGACTTCGACTCCTCCCGCCTGCTGCGGATCGTCACGGAGCTGCTGGCCCGGGCCCTGTCCCTCAGCAATCCTGATCCGAACCGGGTGCCGGACCGCCTCGTCGCCGGGTCCCCCGCCCGGGAGACGCGGGTGGGTCGGGCCAGGCTCGTGGGGCTCGGCACGGAGTTCCAGGAGACCGACGAGGAGTGCCGGATCATCGCCCATCTCGTCGACGCCCGTAGTGGGGCGCCCCTGCGGCTCACGAGACGGGTCACCGACAAGAACGACCTGCCGTCGTGGCGGCTCGCGGCGACGACGGTCTCCGGGATCACGATGGATTCCTGGGGCGGGGGTCAGGTGATGTCGCTGGGTGGACGCATCCATGGTCACGGTGATTTCTCCCACACCAATCGTTCGGCGACGGGGTTGCCCGCGGGGGCGCTCGACCAGGTGGAGGCCCCGTTCCGGGTGGAAACCATCGCCGAACTCGCAGGCCACCAGACCCGCCTGCCCGCGGTGCTCAGCGACCGGTCCGCGGGCAGCGATCTGGCGGTGTGCCGCATCACGGCCGTGGCGAGCGTCGGATATGACCCGGGGCTGGCCTCGCTGGTCGCGGTGTGCCGCGACGCGGCGGACGCCCCGTTCCAGATCCGGTTGCCGCATGGACGACGCGCCACGGAGAGCCTCCAGGCCACGGCCGCCCGTCTCCTGGAGTGGCAACGGCGCCAGCCACGCGAGGCCTTCGTCTCCGGACGCTGGTCCTGGCACGGGGACAACGCCACGGTGAACCCGTTCCTCCTCGTGGGGGACGCAGTGCCCCTGCAACCGCATGTCGCGAAGCCGGTCGCCGATCCCCCGGATCTCGGGGTCACCAGGGCAGCCTCCCGCCCCACCACCCCCGGTGCGCTGCTCGGTGTTCTCGACACCCTGCTGGGTGAGCTCCTCATCGCGGGGGCGGATCGGGTGCTGCGACGGGATCAGCAATGGCGGACCTTCATCACGGACGCGCGCCTCGCAGGCAGCCGAGTCGTCGCCGACGCAGCCGAGGACCTTCTCTGTGAAAAGCCGGGAGCCGCTGAACACCTGCTGCTGATCTCGGCCTTCGGCCATCCGCTGCTCTCGGCCTGACCTTTCCGTTGGTCGAGCCGTCCGTGTCGAGATCACCAACGACACGTGCGGGGTCCGGGTCGCCTTCTCTCCGCTGGTCGAGCCGAGGCCGGAGGCCTCGTGTCGAGACCTCCAGCACCGCGTGCTGAGGCCCGGGTTGCACTGTCTCCGCTGGTCGAGCCGGACCGCGAGCCTCGCGAGCCGTCCGTGTCGAGACCTCCGCAACCCTCCCAGCGAACCCTCACCGGGTCTCGACACGGCCCCTGTCACTTCGTTCCGGGGACCGGCTCGACCAACAGAAACCGAGGGAAGAAGTTCTTCCCAACCCCTTGTGCTAGAACACCTATTCGATTACAATGGGGTCATGAACCCCCTCCCCGCCACCCTCACCGAGGCCTACCAGGCCATCCACGAGGCAGACGCCCACGCCCGGGCCGCGGAGGTGGCCCTCATCGTCGGGATCGCGAAAGCCGCCGAACTCTATGAGGTCGACGATGCTGCGGTGATGGACGCTGTTGAAGGGTTCCTTGAACCGGGCGGGGACGGTACCCCGTCGGTGGGTGAATTCCTCGCCCACGAGGTGGGTGGGATCCTGGGGATCTCCCCCGATGCGGCGTTGGAGAAGATCGGGACCGTGCTGGACGTGAGGTTCCGGTTCCCTGCTCTGTGGGAGGCCTTCCTGGGTGGCTCATTGCGCTGGTGGCAGGTTGCCGAGGTGGTGAACCGGCCAGCCATCTCCCAGCTGAACGCGGAGGCGGCGGCTCGGTTGGATCGCAAACTCGCTGTCGCGTTGCGACTGTGGTCGTGGCAGCGGATCCGCCGCAACTTGGAGGCGTGGATCATCGCCGCCGACCCGGAGGTGGCCCGGGAACGGGAGGCCCGGCAGCGGGAGAACCGGTATGTGGCGGTCGATGCCGTCAAGAATGGCCACTGCGCCTTGTATGGGCTGTTGGATCCTCGGGACGCGGTGGATTTCGATCATGCGTTGACTGAGGTGGCGAAGACCCTCCCCACCGAGTTAGGGGATCTGAGGCAGCGTCGTGCCGCCGCGGTCGGTGTGTTGGCGAGGCGGGCGGGTGGGCAGGAGATGCTGCCCCAGGCCACCCTCATCGTTCACATCAATGCTGATGATCCCGCTCTGGATCCGGATGCCGAGTCGTCGGGTGTGGTTGAGGTGGAGCGGTGGGGTG
>NZ_RQYT01000040.1 GCF_003932785.1 Arachnia propionica
GTTTTTCGCCGCGGAGCCAGGCCGCCCCTCGACGAGATGACCGTGCTGCATCGACACCTATCGCGATCAGTTCGGGGTCGAGCACCTTCTGTACCACGTTGCAGGACACTGAGGGCGGGTTCATCACCTCGCGTGGGTACCGGGCCGCGAAACGCCGTGCTCCCAGCGCCAGGACGTTGCGTGACGAGGACGATGTCAACGGGGCCGAGGTGTGGCGCCGGTGGCTCAAGGACCATCTGGAGCGCCGTCTCGACGGGTTGCCGCGGACCCCATCCCCTGAGGAGCTTGAACTCTGGGCAGGCGTGGTTCCTCTGGTGGGCGAGTTCGTCCCGACGGCAGCATCCTTTTTCAACGGGCGCGGCATCGGATTCGGCAAGCGGCCACCTCAGTGGGAGCTCCTGGAAGTACCCTTCGCCGAACATGGCCGTGAACTCGTCGCGTTCTTCACGGAACGCATTCAGAACACGACTGCCCTCGGATTCATGTGGAATGAGCGTGTGCAGCAGCTGGTGCACCAGGTGCGAGACCAACTTGGCGATGCGATCGCGCGACCTCTGGTCGAGGCGGCGCAAAGAGGTGGTTTTCTTGATCCCGCCGTGTGAGGAGACTGCTCATCGCCCTCTTGCCGCTGGTCGAGACGTCCGTAAGAGTCCCTGCACACCGTCGCCAGGTCTCGGCACGATGGTCCTCTTCACGGCTGCGTTGCTGGATCCGGTTCAGCCGGTGAGAAAAGAAGATGAAGGTGTTATTCACGGCCTTCTTCTCCGCTGGTCGAGCCGGACCGCGCGCACCAGCGCGCCGTCCGTGTCGAGACCTCTGGCCACACGGTGCAGGAACTCGAGTTGAGCGGCCACTCCACGGAGGTCTCGACACGGGACCTCCGCGGGCTCCGGACCCGGCTCGACCAGCGGTGGGGAAGACGGCGCTGAAACCGGAAAGAGCAACCACCTCAACCCCGTGAATAACGCCTTGAACCGGATTTCGTGCACCCTGAGGCAGGTTGACCAGCTGTGGGGTGCAGGTGTGGCACTCAACGTTGTAGTGGCGGTCGTCGGATGGTCGTGGTCAGGATGGGCAGCCACCGTCGCGCTCCATGACTCAGCCGAGTTGGTTGTCGTACGGGTTGTATCTTGGGTAGTATGTCTGGGGTGAGGGAGCGAGAGATCTACCCGAGCACCCCCATCGTCCTGATGGCGATCGAGGTGCGGCACTCGTTGTGCGAGCCGCTTGATCGCAAGCAGGTCGCGGAACTGTCCGGGCGGATCAAGCACTTGCTGCCCTTGCCGAGCGAGATGGATGAGGTCTCTGTCTCTGTGCAGGCAGGGCCAGACGGCCCTCCCGTGCACCAGCAGGTCATCAGCAGCTTCCAGAGATGGGCGAGCCGCGACAAGCGAACGGCCTTGTCGGTGCGCCCCGAAAGCTTGGTGATCGAGACCACCGACTACGGCAGCTATGACAGGATGCGTGAGTTGCTCGACGTCGCGCTCCAAGCCCGTTTGGCGGCCGGCCCTCCGGCCGGGGTCGAGCGGATCGGGCTTCGATACATTGATGAGATCAGGGTCCCCGCTGGGAATGATGGCAGTGGACCCGACTGGGCTCAGTGGGTGGACTCTTCCTTGCTGGGTCCTGCGCACGTCGGCGCGGAGTTGGGTCTGGTGCCGGTGGTGGGTGAGGGAGTCCTCGTGTTCTCCGGCGGCAGCGATCGAGCCCTGGTGTTGAGGTATGGCGCGCAGAATGACTACGCGGTGCAGTCGACTCCGGACCTACGCCGCCCGTTGCCTCCTCCGGGGCCTCTGTTCAAGCTCGACTTCGACAGCTTCTGGCAGGCAGCCGACGAAGTGCCCGAGTTCGATGTGGATCTCATCTTGGGTTTGGCGGACACGCTGCATGAACCGGTGCGAGGTGTCTTCGAGAGTGTGATCACCCATCGGCTGAGGGAGGAAGTGTTGCGACATGACTGACGCAAAGGTGTGGAACGCCGCTGTCGAGTCGGCACTGGGATCGCGCCCCACGGCGGGTGCCTTCACGGTTCCGCAGAACGTGACGGAAACGAGGACCACACTTCCCCTGTTGACGACCAAGGCGGGCGGGATTCGGAGCATGGCCCGCGCGCTCCACGATGATGCTGACGACCTCCACAAACGGACCCATGAGGATGAGTGGCGCACCGCGGCGGCTGAACGTGGTAAGGCAAGCGTGACGTCAATGCTCACGGAGCTGGCTGATCTCGGGTTCGCTTGGCGCGACATCGCGCGCATGGTCGGCGTCAGTGTGCCCGCGGTCCAGAAGTGGCGAAAAGGAGAGAGGGCGTCTGGTGACAGCCGCTTTCGGATTGCAAGCCTACTTGCCGCGTGTGACCTGATCACCAAGCACTACATGGTCGATGAGATCGCTTCGTGGTTCGAGATGCCGCTCTCCTGGTCTGCTCCCGTCACCCCGATCACCCTGTACAGCGCCGATCGCGCGGACCTGGTCTTCGAGTTCGCGAGCGGACATGCAGACCCCGAGGCGCTGTTGTCCGAGTTCGACCCCGACTGGCGTGAGCGGTATCGGTCAGACTTCGAGGTCTTCGATGCGGGCGACGGCCAACGCTCGATCCGCATGAAGGGTTGACCTTGAGTCACGACCTCGAATCCCCGTACGCAGAGGGCGTCCCGGGTTGGGATGCCCTCTACCGCGCACGCGGCGACGAGGTCTCGGGGACCCGCCCCATCTTCACCGGTGATGTGTTCACCGGAGTACGTCTACCCGGATCGACCGGAAAGGTGAAAGCACGCTCTGTCATCGTTCTGCAACACCCGTGCTCCATGCGCACGAATGGTGTTGACCTCGCTTGGCAAGTTCTCGTTGCCGAGGTGACGAATCGCAAGGAACTTGATGAACCCGACTGGGTGAGAGGCAACTTCAACCTGATGCCTCTTCCCAACATCCGCCCTGACGTGGAAAACCAGAGCCAGCACCAAGCAGCCAACTTCGACAACCTCTACACGGTGGCCCCTGATCTGCTGAGCGCGCGAACGGCCTCCTTGTCGCCGTTCGGGGTGAACCTGCTGCTTCAGCGCTGGGTGCACTACAGCTCCCGAGTCGTGGTGCCCACCCGCATCTTCCAGGAACAAACCGTCGCTTTCTACGAGGAAGCCGATCTCATCGAAGAGTGGTGCGATGAAATGGGTAGCGATGATCTGAAGGTCGAGACTCGGGCGTGTCTGGACTGGCTGCGCGCTGACAGAGACGGTGTGACCTACCAGGAACTGCTGAAGAACTCGCAATCACACAGCATGATTCGCCGCGCGATGCGTCGGGCGCTGAAAGAGCGGCGCCGGGCGTGAGTACGGTGGAGTGAGGCGAGATCCACTACACACTGGGGGACCGGAGCCAGGTCTGCGACGACACGACGTGACCCAGAGTCCTGACCGGTGGATGGGAGGATGCCGTGGGAGAAACCCCCGCGACGCGATCCAGGCAGCACGGCCGACGGGGAGTGGTCCTCGTGCTGGGTGGGACGGGAATGCTGCGACCTGCCGTCGAAGAACTCCTCCGTGCGGGCGAGCACGTCGTTGTCGTGGCGCGACGTGCCAAGTCGAGCCTTCGCTGACCTGCCGGATGGCCTGACCGCGGTCGATGCCGACTGGGTGCGTCCTGCCGAGTACGGGCAGCGCTGCAGGGATGCCGTCGCCGGCCGTGACGGGCTCGCCGTCATCCTGTGGGTGCATCAGCCGCACCGTGACGCCGTGACCGTGGAGATCGATCCCCTGTTGTCCGAGGCCACGCGGGTGGTCCGGTTGTGGGGGAGTTCCAGCGGTGACCCCCGGGACAGGGCCCGGGTGTCCCGGAAGCCCCGTGCGGGCAGCCTCTGTGAGGTCTATCTGGGCAGCACGTTCGACGGGGCGGGTCGCACCTGGCTGACCCATGAGCAGATCTCGCAGGGTGCCCTGGAAGCCTTGCGTGGCGACCACCGTGAGCACACGGTCGGCGAGGTGTTCCTGGAAGGGCAGAGCCCTCGTGGTGTGGGGTCACCGTCGGTACTTCGTCAGTAACTCTGCTGGGATGTGGCAGATGTCATCGGGGCAGCGGGCCAGCCGGTGCTGATGTTCCTCGGCGCTGCGGATGTAGCTGGTCAGGGGGAGGACCTCGACAGCGATGCGGGCTGCGTCGCTGCGGCCGTCGATGTATGCCCTGGCCTCGGCCAGATGGGCTGGATCACGTGAGTAGACGCCCGTGCGGTACTTCTCCCCGATGTCGGGGCCCTGCTGGTTGATGCTGTAGGGGTCGATGATCTCGAACAGGTGCTGGACCAGTCGGGTGACGCTGGTGCGGGTCGGGTCGAAGCGGGTGCGAACGCATTCGGCGTAGCCGTCGTAGGGACCCTCGAGGCTGTCGGTCGCGCCGTTGGCCCGCCCGGCCTCGGTCCAGACGACCCCGGGCAGGGTGGCGACGAATGCCTGCACACCCCACAGGCAGCCACCGGCAAGACAGATCTCCTCGCTCACCCGGACGAGTGTAGGGAGCGAACTCCTGCCACTGCGCGGAGGATTGCCCAAGAGTGCGCTCTTGGCGGTGGCGCTCCGCGCATGTGCAGGGGATCTCGTGGGTGCAGCGCGCAGCTGTGGGTCAGAGGTTGGATGTGTCCGTGGCGCAGACGCGGAGCCGATGCCCGTCGGGATCCGTCGCGACGAAGGTGTAGCCGAAGTCGAGTTCGGTGGGATCCAGTGCCATGGGGATGTCCTTCCGTGACCACGCCCGGTACAACTCGTCGACCTCCTCTCGGGTGGCTCGGCTCATGGACAGTTCAACGCTCCCCGGTGCACCCGCGGCCTTCGGGTCGATCTCGCTGCGGGTCTGCAGGCCCAGGACGACCCCTTCCCCCAGCGGGAACACGCTGAAGTCCTCGAAGGTCTCGATCGGGTCGCAGCCGAGCGCATGCCGGTAGAAGTCCGTGCTCACCGTGACGTCATCGACGTAGAGGATCACGCTGTTCGGGCTGAAGACGGTCATGGGAGTGTCCTTTCGATCTCGACGGTGCCACCGAACGTAGAAGCCAATGAGGACGCCTCCTGTCATGTATCTCTGGCAGGGTCAGTGCCATGAGAGCGGATCGGTTGCTGTCGATGATCTGGCTGCTGCGCATCCACGGCGGACTGTCCAGTGCGGAGTTGGCCGCGCGGTTGGAGGTCTCCAGGCGGACCGTGTTGCGCGACGTCGAGGCGCTCTCGGTCGCCGGAGTCCCCGTCTACTGTGAACGAGGTCCCAGGGGCGGTGTCAGATTGCTGCCCGGGTACAGGACCGAGGTGACCGCCCTGAGCGACGACGAGAGCCGGGCGATCTTTGCGGCCCTCTCGCCCTGGGGCGCGGAGGCGCTCGGACTGAGGGACGCTCTGGTCTCGGGGGCCCGGAAACTACTGGCGGCGATCCCTGATGCCCGACGCCCCTCGAGCCTCGACGTGGCGTCCCGGCTCGTCGTCGACCCTCAGGGCTGGCTGCCCAAACCTGAAGCGACCCGACCCGGAGCGGACTTCGCCACGATCCAGGCCGCGGTGTTCTCCCGACGACGACTGCGGCTCACGTACCAGTCCCGGCAGGCGGGGAGGCGGCGGGATCTCGTCGTTGAACCGCATGGTCTGGTGAGCGCGGGCAGCGACTGGTATCTGTGTGCGGGGGTGGCGGGAGAGGTGCGTTTCCTCAAGGCGGCCAGGGTGGTGGCGGCCGAGCTGCTCGAATCCCCCTGCTCAGAGGATGTCGTGGATGTCGCCGCCACGTGGCGGGAACATCGTGACCGCTTCCTCAAGCGATTTGACCCGGTCACGGTGACGGGCTGGTTGGCGGGGGAACGGAGAGCGGATGCCGAGGAATGGGCGATCAGGGTGGAGCCCTCGACGAGTTCCACCCAGCCGCCGGGAAAAGGGTGGGAGGCCGTCCGAGTCGAGTTCATGGACAGGCTTCACGCGGTGACGGTGTTGCTGCGCCTCGGCCCTGATGTGCGGGTCGACGAGCCCGAGGAGGTGCGTGCTGAACTCGTCGATCACCTGAAACGGACCCTCGAGCTTTATCGGATGGGCGACGAGACGACGTGAGAGTCAGGGGACTTCCCGCCCCGTGTGTGAGAGGGTCCATCGTGGTCCTGAGGATCTGTCGAGTGTCGTCGTTCGCTTCTCGCCATGGAGTGATCCCCGGATCCCTCCGGTCATACTGGGTGCGTGATCGAGTTCGTCGCGTTGGTGGGATTCGCTCTGGCCGTTGCCCCTCTCGTCCTGACCCCGGGAGCCAGCTTCACCCTCGTCAGTGCCCGCGGCATGGTCGGGGACAGGACCGGTGCGTGGGCATGCATCGCAGGTACGGCTGTTGGGATCATCACCCACGCCGTTCTCGCTGGCGTAGGTCTCGCCGCCGTGGTGATGCAGTCCGCCGAGCTCTACCGGCTCCTCCGACTGGCAGGGGCTGTTTACCTGATCGGGCTTGGCCTCTGGCTCTGGTTCGGGGCCGGAGCGGCGTCGTCGCCACGGGGGAGCGATACGTCCCGCCGTTCGGCTTGGGCCCAAGGGCGGCGCGCCTTCGTCGCCAACGTTCTCAACGTCAAGGCGGCGGCCGTCTATCTCACCCTGGCGCCTCAGTTCCTCAGTGCCAGCCAGGCCGGTGTCGCGGCCATGGTGCAGCTTGGGGCGGTCCACATCCTCGTGATGGTGCTGTGGCTCGGACTCTGGGCGACTGGTCTCACGGTCCTCTCCAAACGGTTCGACCGCATCGCATGGTCCCGACGAATCAACCGGATCGGCGGGGCCGTCCTGGTGGTCCTCGGCATCCGCTCCGCCGCGCAGGTGCGGTGAACCGTGCGCAGACGGAACCTCCGCGGCGACAGCTCACCCGCGGTTGGCATCCTCTCGCAGGCGGCGTCGGGTCTCCTCGTCGAGCAGACTCTTGGGGATTCCCTGGATCGCGCCTTCGAGGGCGAACAGGGAATGCATGCAGTCGAAGGTGGGGTGAATGCGCCACCATGCCTCGACGCTGCCCAGCTCGGTTAGCTTCGCCGGTGTGTCGATTCCCGCCTCCTTGAGGGCCCGTGCCAGCACCGGTCCGACATTGGGCAGATCGCTGAGGTCATTCATCATCGCTCCATTCCTCCCAGCCGAAGGCCGTCAAGTTCAGCTCTCATTCTCGTCTCACAACCCCAGCAGCGCCAGCGGAACCACCGCGACCCCGTCGCGACGACGGTGGGCGTGCTCGCCGGTGTTGAGAAGCGATCCATGACCATGGTGGCTTCGCCTGTCTTAACGCGGGTTCGCCTGTGTTGGGTGTGGCTCGCCTGCCTTAACGGCGGCTCGCCTGTCTTGTTTGGCAGGCGAAGTGAAAGAAGGCAGGCGTTTCCGATCCAAGGCAGGCGAATCAGTGGGGTGAGGGGGCCGGTGGGAGGGAGTGGGAGGGTGGCGGGACGGGATGGTTGAAGGATGGTCACGAATCGCCGTTTTGCTTCGGTGAGCCCGCGATGTCACCGCTGACATCGAAGCAGGACGGCGATTCGTGACCGTGGTGGTTTCGCCTGTCTTGTCCCAGGTTCGCCCACCCCGGCCCGGGAGGCCCATTCAGGCAGCAGTGAAGCACCTGGCCCTGGCCGGCTGGTTGGTTCCCGCGTACCCCCGGGGGGCTGACGGCCCCTCCGATAAAGGGGGGTTCACAAGGGATCATGTCGCTTACTATACCGTTTTGCACCGACTTGCTATACCGTTTTGCGGCTGCTCAGAGGCTGCTCGGTAGCATCACCCCATGGCGCCTGCGATCCATCACATCGAGTTGTGGACCACCGACCTTGAGGCCAGCCGCCCGCAGTTCGAGTGGCTTCTCACCTCCCTCGGGTGGGAGCCGGACCCGGTGCCCGGCTGGGATTCCGGCATGATCTGGCGGGCGGCGACGGGGGAGTACCTCGTGCTGGAACAGTCCCCGGCCGTCTCGGGGCCCCTCGACCGGATGCACGCAGGCCTCAACCATCTGGCGCTGACCGCCCCCGATCGCGACCTGCTCGATCGGCTCCGCGACGAGGCGCCGCACCGGGGATGGGCTCACCTCTTCCCCGACCGCTACCCCCACGCCGGAGGCCCGGACAGCACAGCCCTGTACCTTGAGAACACCGAAGGCTTCGAGGTGGAGATCGTCGTGGTCCCCGTCCCGCCATCCCAACCCCAGTGATCGGAGCATCGATGGCCACATCTCCCCAGACCCTCACCGAGGCGCAACGGCGGCTGGTGGCCTCGTGGGCCGCGGACTGCGCCGACAGGGTGCTCCACGTGTTCGAGACCGAGATCCCCGACGACCCCCGCCCCCGCGACGGCATCGAGCGGGCCCGTGCCTTCGGTCGGGGTGAACTCGGGGCGGCTGAGGTCATCCGGCGACGCTTCGAGGCCAGTCGTGCCGCCGCTGCCGCCACCGGACCGGCCGCCAAGGCCGCGGTCTGGGCCGCCGGGCAGGCCTCCGCCGTCGCACACATGGCGGCCCATGCCCTCGGGGCCGCGGCCTACGCCGCCAAAGCGGCGTCGCTCGGTGCGGCGGACGCCGAAAGGGCCCGCCGCGACGAGGTGCGTTGGCAACTGGACCACATGACCCCTCAGGTCAGGGCCGCCCTGGCGAGACTCCCGCTGCTCGGTGAGGACCCGTCCGGCCCGTTGGGCAAGGGACTCCTGGCCACCGGGACGCTTGCCGCGACGATCCGCGACATCCAGGACGAACTCCGCTCTGAGTCGTAAGCTGGGTGACACACCGTGACGACGACGCCGTCGGATCGTTGCTCGTCCGGTCGTGAGGAGGACGTGTGGATCCCTACCAGTACCTGATCCTGATGGGTGGCTGCGTACTCATCACCCTGCCACTGGAGTTCATCCTCAGGGCCCGGGTCTACCGCCGCCCGCTCCGGCTCGCCCTGGCCATGCTGCCCACCCTCGTTGTGTTCATCGCCTGGGATCTCCTCGGCATCGCCCGCAACCACTGGGACTACAGCCCCACATACACCACCGGGATCATGCTCGGCCCCATGCCCTTGGAGGAACTCGTGTTCTTCCTCGTCATCCCGATCTGCGGGTTGCTGACCTACGAAGGAGTCGGTCACGTCCTGCGTCGCCTCCGAGGAGACGACGATGCCTGAGTACACCCTCCTCACCGTCATCGCGGTGATCGCCGTCGCGCTGCTCGAACTCCTGTGGCTGCGCACCGGCATCTTCCGGACCCTGCAGTACTGGCTGGCCATCGCCATCGTCGTGTTCTTCCAGGTGCTCGTCGACGGCTGGCTGACGAAACTCTCCGCCCCCATCGTCCGCTACAACCCCGAACACCACGCCGGGCTGCGTTTCCCCTGGGACATCCCGGTGGAGGACTTCGGATTCGGCTGGGCCATGGTCACCCTCACCATCCTCGTCTGGGTCAAGGCCGGTCGCCGCTCCGGAGCAGCCCCGTGACCTCCCCGACGACCGCCGCCTTCGATCGAGGCGCCGCCCGCTACGACCTCCTGGTCTCCCTCAACCCCGGCTATCACCGGGAACTCCGTCGGGCAGCCGGTCATCTCATCGAACGGATCGACGCGGCCAGCGGACCCTCCCTCCTCGACCTCGGCTGCGGCTCCGGCGCCTCGACCCGGGCCCTGCTCGACGCGGCCCCCGACGCCGCCCGCATCGTCGGCGTCGACGCCTCACCCGGCATGCTCGCCCAGGCCCGCGCGAAGGCCTGGCCGGACCGGGTCCGGTTCCGCTCAGGCGTGGCGGGGCAGCTCGACCCGACCACCCTCGACGGGGGACACGACGGCATCCTCGCCTGCTACCTCTTCCGCAACGTCCCCGAGCCCCAACGGGACCGCTCGGTGCAGGAGGTCTTCACGTTGCTCCGCCCCGGTGGCGTCCTCGTCGCCCAGGAGTACTCGGTGGCGGACAGCCGGATCGCACGTCTGGTGTGGAGCCTTGTCAGCTGGGGGGTCATCCTGCCGCTCGGCACCGTCATCGACCGCAACCCGGGGCTCTACCACTACCTGTGGCGCAGCGTGCGCCACTTCGACGGCGTCACCGCCTTCGCCCGTCGCCTCGAGCGTGCCGGTTTCGTCGACATCGCCCACACCACCGCGTCAGGATGGCAGCGAGGCATCCTGCACACCGTCGTCGCCCACAAACCCAAGGAGTCATGATGACCGCGCCACGTCCAGGCCGGGATCGACGAGCCGTCCGCCACCCGGGCCCGAAGGGGGCCCCGCACCTCGACGGGCACCGCGACGTCATCGTCGTCGGCGGCGGCATCGCGGGGATCGCCGCGGCCACAGCCCTGGCTGAACGCCGGGTCCGGGTCACCCTCCTCGAGACGACCGAACGGCTTGGCGGGCGCGTCGCCGCCTGGCCCCTCGACGACTCCCGCACCATGAGCCGTGGCTTCCACGCCTTCTTCCGGCAGTACTACAACCTCCGCTCCCTGCTGCGCCGGACCGACCCGGACCTGAGCCATCTCGTCCCCGTCCCGGACTACCCGCTCCAGCGCCCTGACGGGCTCCGTGACTCCTTCACAGGACTGGTTCGTACCCCGCCGTGGTCGGTGATGCAGTTCGTGTTCCGCAGCCCCGCCTTCACCCTCCGCTCGCTGCTGGGGGTGGATGTCCGCTCCGCGCTTGAGCTCATGCAGGTCCGCTTCCCCGACACGTACTCCCGCTACGACGGGGAGTCGGCCGCCGCCTTCCTCGACCGGCTGCGTTTCCCCGAGGGCGCCCGCGACCTGGCGCTCGAGGTCTTCGCCCGATCCTTCTTCGCCGACCCCAGGCGGTTCAGCGCCGGCGAACTCGTCGCCATGTTCCACACCTACTTCATCGGCTCCGCAGAGGGCCTGCTCTTCGACGTCCCCGACGACGACTACGACACCGTCCTCTGGACCCCGCTCGGCCGTTACCTGACCGGGTGGGGTGCCGAGATCCGCACGGCCACCACCGCGGAGCGCATCGTCCTCCACGACGACGTGGCCGAGGTCCACACCCCGAACGGGACGCTGCGTGGCGACGCCGTCGTCCTCGCCGCCGACCCCCGCGCCGCCCGCGACCTCATCGCCCAGCTGGCGGGGCCGGGCCTCGAGGACTGGCAGCACCGGGTGGCGGCGACGGTCAACGCGCCACCGTTCGTGGTGGTGCGGCTGTGGCTGGACCGGCCCGCCGACCCGAACCGTCCCGCCTTCGTCGGCACGTCCCGCTACGGCCAGCTCGACAACGTCTCCGTGCTGGAACGTTTCGAGGCCGGTGCCGCAGCCTGGGCTGCCGACCACGACGGCTCGGTCGTGGAACTCCACGCCTACGCCTGCGACCCCGCGGTCCTCACCGACCCGGCCGCAGCCCGCGCCGTCGTCGAAGGCCTTGAGGAGCAACTCCACCGCATCCACCCGGAGACGACCGACGCGACGGTGCTGCACCGTGAGGTCCTCATCCGCGACGACTGCACCCTCATCGAACCCGAACGCTGGCTGGAGCGCCCCGGCGTGGCCACCCCGTCGCCGCGGCTGGTCCTGGCGGGCGACTGGGTGCGCTGCGACTTCCCCGTGGCACTCATGGAACGGGCCGCCACGACGGGGTTCCTCGCCGCCAACCAGCTCCTGTCGGACTGGGGGGTTGCCGGAGTCGACCTGTGGACCGTGCCCATGCGTGGGCTCCTCGCCGGACGACGATGACCGACCGCCGCAAGGCCCGGCGTCCCGAGGAGGCCCCCGGCCCCCGACTCGAACGTGACGGCCGCGTCATCCGGATCCGTTCCCTCGCCGCCGCCCGCCAGGCGCTGCGGGAACGTCACCGCACCATGCAGGCCGGCTTCACCGCCGAGTTCATCCCCAAGGGCCTGTTCAGACACCACCCGATCCTCATCTCCGACGGCCCCCTCCACGACGAGCAACGCCGCAAGGTCGGCAGGTTCTTCGCGCCGAAGGTGGTGGCGTCGCGCTACGGCGGCCTCATGAAGGAGGTCGCTGAGCGGCTCCTCGACGAGGCCCGCGCCGCCGGGGAGTTCGACCTCAGCGACCTCGCCCTGCTCTACACCGTCGAGGTCACCGCGGAGGTCGTCGGGCTCACCGAGTCCTCGATCCCGGACATGGCGACGCGGCTGGTGTCCTTCTTCAACCAGCCGCCTCTCGACATCACCCGCCCCGACCTGGGACGCACCCGCCGCGACTGGATCCGGGCAGCGGTCAACGGCGTCGTTCCCGTGCTGCGGTTCCACTGGGCGGATGTGCGTCGAGCGATCAGGGCGCGGCGACGGGAACCGCGGGAGGACATCATCAGTCATCTCATCGCCGAGGGTTACTCGAACGCCGACATCCTCGTCGAATGCGTCACCTACGGCACGGCCGGGATGGTGACGACCCGCGAGTTCATCTCCATGGCGGCCTGGCATCTCCTCGACGACCCGGACCTCCTGCGACGCTACCTGGCGGCCGAGGAGCCGGAACGCCTGTCGATCCTCGCGGAGATCCTCCGGCTCGAACCGGTGGTCGGGCACCTCTACCGTCGCGTGGTGGAACCATTCGACCTCAGCGACGGCGACACCGTCGTCACCGCGCAGGAGGGGGACCTCATCGACGTCTCCACGAGGGACACCAACACCGACTCCGAGGCGGTCGGTACCTGCCCCTTCCAGCTGCATCCGGGACGTCCGATGCCCCGAGGTGTTGATGCGACGGGTCTCACCTTCGGTGACGGTGCCCACAAGTGCCCCGGTCAACCGCTGGCCCTCGCCGAGGCCGATGCCCTGCTGGTCCGGCTGCTCCCGAAGGCCGAACTGCTGAGCGCGCCCGTCATCGGCTGGGACGACCTCATCGAGGGCTACGCCCTCACCGGGCTCAGGCTCAGTATCAGCTGACCCCAAGCGGTAGCCGGAGCATCGCGCGCAGCATCAACCCGGCCTTCTGGACATCCGGCACCCGCAGTCTTTCGGTGAAGACGTCATGGTCCGCCCCCTCGATGAGGTCGAGGATGCGGCGGTACAGCACCAGCGCCGTGCCGACGCAGCGTCGCGACGCTGGCGGCAGCATGGCCAACCCGGGCAGGGCGTCGTCGTAGAGGGCCCGGTTGCGTGCCACCTGCTCGGCCATCATCGTCCGCCACTCGGGTGTCACCCGACGCAGCCACGGATCCGCGCCGTGGCGCGCCAGGTCCTCCTGCGGCAGGTAGACGCGGCCCCGATCGAGGTCCTCGCCGACGTCCCGGAGGAAATTGGTGAGCTGGAACGCCTGCCCCAGCGCCCGCGCCGGCCCCTTCGCCTCCGGGGTGCAGGGCTCGAGCACCGGCAGCATCATCTCCCCGATCACGGCGGCCGATCCCTCCATGTAGCCGTGGAGGAGGTCGTCCCAGGTCTGCCATGTGGTGTGGGTCAGGTCCGCCGCCATGGCGTCGAAGAACCGCTCGAAGCACTCCGGATCGGTGCCGCGACGATTGATGCTCTCGACGATCGCCGCCATGACGGGTTGGTCGGCGTCCCCCCGGGCCAGTGCGTCGAAGAAGGTGGCCCGGAACGCCCGGAGACGATCCTCGGGCGTCCCGTCGCGGGGCACGGCCGTGTCGCTGGGCTGCACCACGTGGGGCTCGTCGACGATGTCATCCGCCAGGCGGCACAGCGCGTAGACGGTGAACACGTCGCGACGCTGCCGCCTCGGCAGCAGCAGCGTCCCCCAGTAGTAGGTGGTGCCGTGTCGCTGCGTCAGCTCGGCGCAGCGACGGTACCCGTCGTCGAGCCTGCTCATGCCAGCACCTCACGCACCCTGCGGGCGGCGAGCTTGCCCGAGATCAGCACCATCGGGATCCCCACCCCCGGGGTGGTCCCGGATCCGGCGAAGACCAGTCCGGGGACACGACGGTCCACGTTGCGGGGACGGAACGGGCCGCTCTGGAAGAAGGTGTGGGCCAGGGCGAACGGGGTCCCCGCCGCCATGCCCTCGGCCTGCCAGTCCGCGGGGGTGACCAGCTGCTCCGTGACCACGTCCACCGGGTAGCCGAACTCCGTCAGGAAGTCGAGCATCCGCTCCCTGAGGGCCGTGGCCTCCCGGTCCCAGTCGATCCGGCCGATGTTGAGGTTCGGGACCGGCTCCAGCACGTACAGCGTGTGGTGGCCCTCCGGGGCGGCGTCCAGGTCGTCGAGGGAGGGCACGGCGACGAACCGGGAGGGGTCCGCCATCGGGACACCGCGACGCAGCAGATCCTCGAAGGCACTGTCCCAGGCCCTCCCGAAGTGGATGTTGTGGTGGCCGACGCCGTCCGGGAGCGAGCCGCGCACGCCCGCGTGCCACACCACCGCGCTGGGGGAGAACCGTCCCCTCCTGACCCGACGCCGCGGGGTCAGCCCCGGCAGCAGCCGTTCGTAGGCGACGGGCAGATCCGTCGTCACCACCACGGCGTCGGCAGCCACCAGTTCCTCGTCGGCCAGCTCCACCCCTATGACCCGGCCGTCCGCGCGGCGCCGCACCGCCTCGACGGGGGTCGACCAGCGGAATCGCACTCCGGCGTCCTCGGCCGCCGCGGCCATCGCCCGGGGCACCGCGTGCATCCCGCCGTCGGGGAACCAGACCCCCTCGATGGAGTCCATGTAGGTGATGACCGCGTACAGGGCGAGGGCCTGGGACGGGGCGAGTCCCGCGTACATGGCCTGGAAGCTGAACACCCGGTGCAGTCGGGGGTCCTCGAAGCGTCGCGCGACCTCCGGCCCCAGGCGTCGCAGGCCGCCCAGCCGCAGCAACTCGAGGGCGGCCCGGGGGGAACGCAGCAACCCGAGCGGGGTCTGGAAGTTCCGGTCGATGAAATGTGGCATCTCGACCTCGTACAGCCTCCGCAACCACACGACGAAGTCGTCGAAGGCGGTCGCGTCGCGCGGTCCGCACTGCTGAAGGATCTCCTCGCGCATGGCCTCGTGGCCCGGGCGGATCCGCATTGGTTCGGCATCGGCGAAGAAGGTGTGATAGGCGGGGTCCAGGAGCCGCAGCGAGACGTACTCGTTCGACGAGCACCCCACCGCGGCGAAGGCCTCCTCGAGCAGCGACAGCATCGTGAACACCACGGGTCCGGTGTCGAAGCGGAACCCGTCTCGCTCCAAGGAGCCGTTGCGCCCCCCGGGCACCGGTTCGCGTTCCAGCACGGTGACGCGATGCCCGTCCCCGGCAAGATGGAGGGCGGCCGCGAGACCTGAGAGCCCGGCCCCGACGACGACCACATGATGGCGACGCTCCGTCATGATGACCTCCAGGCGATCCGCTGGGCCGCCTCGCGCAGCCCTGCCACCCCTTCCGGGGCAAGTTCCAGGTCGTCGAGGCAGCGGAAGGCCGCCTCCACCTCGTCCGAGATGAGACCTTCGACCTCCTCGGCGATCCCCACCCGGCGCATCGCCTCGGCGAGGCGGGACACGTCGTCGGAGCCGAAATCGGGGCCGCCGACTCGACGCAGCAACTCCGCCTCGGCCCCGGTGAGGCGGTCATGTGCCAGGGACAGCAGCACCGTCGGTTTGGCCTCGAGGAGGTCATCACCTGCCGGTTTCCCCGTGACCTCGGGGTCGCCCCAGACCCCCAGCTGGTCGTCGCGCAGCGCGAACGCCTGGCCGAGGTGGTCGCCGAAATCCGTGAGGGCGTCGACGGGGGCCCCGGCGGCGATCGCGCCCAGCTGCAGCGGGCGGGTGACGGTGTACCGGCCGGACTTGGTGCGGGCCACGTGCTCGGCGTGCCCCCGGTCCCGTCGTCCCGCGGCGGAGCCGGTGAGATCGGCACGCTGGCCGGCGATGAGTTCCACCGACAGGTCGTGCCACAGCTCCCGGAACCCGGTCGGAAGGTCACCGATGAGGTGGTCAGCCACGGCGTGGGCCAGATCGCCGAGGAGGATGGCCATGTTGTTCCCGAAGAGTTCCGACGAGCCCCCGGCCGTGGCGGACAGGTGCCAGTCGGTGGCATCGGCGTGGGCCGAGGGGCGGCCGCGCCTGGACCGGGAACGATCCATCACGTCGTCGTGGATGAGGGCGAACAGGTGGAGGATCTCCAGGGCGGCGGCCGCCCGGATCATCCGGTGGTACCCGACCGCACCGTGGACCCCGCCGAGGGCGATGAACCCCCAGTAGGTCATCGTCACCCGGATGCGCTTGCCGCCGCCGAGCAGCAGGTCGCCCAGCCAGCGTGGGAGATCCGCGGGGAGCACGTCGAGTCCTGCGTCGGCGACGTGAGCCCGCCATCGCTCCTCCAGACCGGCGACCTCCGCGGCCAACAACACCTCCACGTCGTGAAACGCCGCCGCTGGGTCGGGGGAGGAATGGTCGGTGACAGGAGCGCCCGGATAGGGGTGGCGTTCGACGATGAGAGGGATCTGGAGGGCACTCCAGGGGCTGTAGACCTGCGGGGTGGCGGCGACCGCGGCACACACGGCATCCCAGGGTGCCCAGACGTACTCGGCGACCTCCTCGGGGTCGGCCTGCACCCCGTCGTCGATGACCACGGCGCCGAAGACCGGGCAGATCTCGTTCTCGACGACGCCGCTCGCGTCGACCGCCCGGTAGCGGAAATCCGGCAGCAGCGGGGTGAGGGGCCCGACCCGGAGGCCCAGTTCCTCCCGGATCCGGCGTCGGGCCGCGTCCTCGATGTCCTCGCCGGGGCGGGGATGGCCGCAGCAGGAGTTGGTCCACACCCCCGGCCAGGTCCGCTTGCCCAGGGCGCGGCGCGTGAGCAGGACCTCGCCGCGCGCGTTGAACAGGTAGGTGGAGAACGCGAGATGCAGGGGGGTGTCGGCGGTGTGGATCGATGTGCGATCCGCCGAGCCCGCGGGGGTCCCGTCCTCGTCGAGCAGGACGACCTCGTCCGGGGGCACGGTCGTTGACAGGTGCTGCGGGGACGACTTCGCGTTCCTCATCCGGTGTCCAATGCTCGTGAACGGTTCCCATGACTCTACAGGCCTGTTTCCCGTGCGACAGGGTTTCCGGCAAGTGGCTGACAGGGTGTCACGTCGGGGGGAGGGGTTAGGTTTGGTGGTGGAGGGATGGCAATGATGTGGAGCAGTGTTCAGTTCGTCGGGTTCGACACGGAGACGACCGGGCGCGACCCCCTGTGGGCGGAGATCGTGACGGCGGCCGTGGGCGAGAGGGAGTGGCTGCTCAAGCCGACGGCGCCCATTCCCGCCGAGGCCACGGAGATCCACGGCATCAGCACGGAGACGGCGATGGCCGAGGGGGTGGACCACGCCCGGGGGCTCGCCGAGATCCGGGAGGCCATCGACCGGGTGTGGGCCGACGGCGGTGCCCTCTGCGTCTTCAACGCCGCCTACGACTGCACGCTGCTCGACCGCGAATGTCGACGCCACGGCCTCGGCGGTTTCGAGATCCGGGGCGTGGTGATCGACCCGCTGGTCATCGACAAGCAGACCGACCGGTACCGTCGCGGGAAGCGGCAGCTCATCAATGTGGCGGAACACCACGGGGTGGCCCTCCCGGCCGAGGCAGCCCACGGCGCCCGGGCCGATGCCGCCGCCGCGGCGGGGCTGGGGGAGATTCTGGCCCGGCACCTGCCGGACCCGGCCGTCGCCAACGAGGTGCAGGCCGGGTGGCACGACGAGCAGCTCGCCTCCTTCGCCGACTGGCTGCATGGCAAGGGCGATCCGGCCCGGGCGGCCGAGGTCCTCGCGGAACGCGGTTGGCCGCTACGGAACGGTTCGGACTGAGGGGTTGGGAGGACCCATGACGACACCGGTTTCACGACCACGACTCCGGCTGGCGGCGGCGTTCACGGCGACGCTGCTCCTCATGACCTCCTGCTGGGGAGCCGAACCGGGCACCCCGGCATCCTCGTCGGCCCCCTCGGGGTCCGCGCCCTCAGCGACCGGCGTCGCTGCGGCCGGTGAGCTGAGTGTGGCCTGGGAGGTCGAGCGATCTGGGGTGCAGGCGCAGGTGGGGGTCGCTGAGGGGCTCGTGCTCCTGCCCGACCTCGCGGCGGGCAACACCAAGCTGGCCATGCTGAGCTGGGAGGACGGCCGCGAGCTGTGGTCGGTCGACATCGCCAAGGACCTGGGCGGCGCGGACCTGCTGGAGAGCGGCCCGCGGATGCCGGCGGGGCAGGTGGCGTTCTGGGCCCATGCGCCGGAGGTCAGCCCATCCCTGCTCGTCTACGACACAGCGGCTGGGTCCCTGCTCGCCCGGGTTGAGGGCAGGGAGGGGAACTACCTGTCCGTGGCGGAGTCCGGGGCCGTGTACGAGATGATCCACTCCCCGGAGGGCAGCGGCACCGTCTCGATCAGCCGAGCCGCCTCGGCCACGGACTTCGCGGCGAAGCAGTGGACCATCCAGGAGGACGAGGAGGCCACGAAGTGGTTCTGGGTCCGGGAGCACGACGGCGTCGTCGACTTCTGTGTGGACGGGCAGGCGGGTCCGCTGTATCACTACGCCTGCTACGCCAGCCTGCACATCGCTGACGCGACCCCCGTCGCGGGGGACGGTCAGCTGTACCGCTCCACCTGGGTGGGGGACACCCTTGTGGGTCTCGAGCAGGGAGGCCCGCTCCAGGCCTTCGACGCATCCGGCAGGGAGCTGTGGCGTGTGGACGTCCCGGCGGGATACCCGCTGGGATGGGGCGAGCACCTGCTGTTCTTCCCCGACGACGGGCCGCCGGCAGTCATCGCGCTGGATCCGGGAACCGGAAGGGAACTCTGGACCTCGGACAGGGAGGATGGCTGGATGGAGCCCCTGATCGACAGGACGCCCTCCCCGGAGGACGGGCCGCTGGTCATGGTGCAGGCCTACCCGAGTGTCAGGACCGGGGTGCTGGACCCGGCGACGGGTGACATCACGCTGGTCGATCACGGGCTCACCGATTTCCGGGAGGCGTTCCCGACGGTTGACGGCGCGGTGCTCATCGCGTCGGGCGGCCCCGACTCGTTGACCTGGACGGCGGTGAAACCCGGGCAACCGGGCACCCTGTGGACGAACGTGCTCTCCGAATACGACGCATTCCGGATGTTCGACAGGCATCTGGTGGCCGTCCGAGGGGACCGGATCGCCCTGCTTCACTGACCGCGCCCGAGGGCTACTCCAACATTGTTGGAGTACGTTACAGCTCGTGTGAGAGTGTCGGGAAGGCCCTTGTGGGGTCGCGCAGGGCTGGGTGGCCCACTCGCACCTCCTTCAGGGGGAGGTTGAGACGAGCAGGATCCTGCCGTCGGTGAGGCCGACGGCGAGGCGATGCGCACGGTGTGCCAGCGACACGGGCTCGGCAGGTCCCACCGGAAGCGTGCAGCTGTCCGTGACGCTCCCGCCGTTGGTCTCCCGGATCTCCAGAAGGCCGCCGGTCCCGAGGACCGCGAGTCGGCCTGGATCAAGGGGAGCGAGCGCCACCGGGAGGCAGGGGAAGGGGTGCTCCCACGCCGTCGAGCCGTCAGCCTGCACGCCACGCAGGCCTGCCGTGCGCCTGCCCGACGACGGGTCGCGCCACGTGATGGCGAGGATCGCCAGCCCGTCATGATGGACCCCGAGCGTCCGATCGAGTGATCTGCCCGGATGGCTCAGGTCGGTCACCGGGCGTTCCATGCCGGACTGCGGATCGACCGTGACCAGCGTCGCCGTGTCGTCCCAGGTTCCCGCGACGCGGTACAGACCGGGGCCGCCGCTGAACGCAGGACATCCGGGGTAGGGGCGGGTGAGTGTGATCCTGCGCACCCCGTCGGCGGTGATGAGGTGATCATGGCCCCTCGGGGCCGGAAGGTCGAGACCTTCGGCGAGGAAGGTCCCGCACGGTGTGCGACTCAGGTGGTGGGTGCCCCGGAACAACACCTCCCGCGCCCCGGTCGTGGGGTCCAGGCCGAGCAGGGTCGTGGGCAGATGGCCCGGCGGGTCGTCGAAGCGCCTCGGCAGCTCGGTCGCCACCAGCAGCCGGTCTCCGGCGTCCCACAGCCCGATCGCGGGGGCGCCGACATCCCACCGCTCGGCGGAGCCGTCCGGGTGCCACAGCACCACCTCGCCGCGCCCCGTCGCGACCGCCAGGTCCTCGTCCCGCCACAGCATCGCCCAGGGCAGCCCCTCCGGTCGGTACTCGACGCCGTGCCGGCGCGCCAGCGTCTCGAGACGGTGGATCCCCTCGTGCGGCCCTTGGTAGGGCAGGTACGGGACGTCCTCGTGGACCGCCCACGGGGTGAGGGAGGTCAGCTCGACCTCATGTGCATCGACGGGGATCTCGTAGGTGGTGAGGGTGCGGCCCGGATCCTCCCAGGTGTCGAGGTCGTCGACGGGGGAGACGGTGAACCGGATCCGGTCGCCGTCGAAGCGGCACAGCAGCACCTCCCGGTTGTCCGCGATGAGACGACGTCGCTTACCCGTTCCCCGGTGCCACAGCTCCAGGCCGCCCTCGAAGAACGCGCCGCCGTCGTACTGGCCGTGACCGATCACGACGAGGTCGTCCCGCACGTCCACGTCGTTGACGGGGAAGGGGAGGTCCGGCAGGAAGGACTCCAGGGCGAGGTCGGAACGACGATGGAGTAGCACGCTGTGCGAAGCGGAGGGCAGCTGGCGGGATCGGTGCCACGCGGAGGTGGACACCGCGGTGACGATGAGGTCGCCGAGGTCGCGGTGGAACTCCAGGGCCCGGGTCTCCGGGAACGCCCCATGGGACAACGTGCCGATCACGCGCATGGCTGAACCTTAGTCCCACCACCTCCAACCGGTTGCTGCACGAACGTGCAGGTGGGTTGAGGAGCCGTGGCGCCAGTGTGAGGCTGGTGCCAAGAGCGAAGGAGCCCACCGATGACCACACTCAATCAGCAGCAGCGAACCGAAGCCATCGAGACCATGTCCACCCGGAAGGTCGACGTGCTCGTCATCGGCGGTGGGGTCACGGGGGCGGGCATCGCCCTGGATGCCGCCTCGCGCGGACTGACCACCGCCATCGTCGAGGGTCAGGACTGGGCCTCCGGCACGTCGTCGCGGTCGTCGCGTCTCGTCCACGGCGGGCTCCGCTACCTCTACAACCTCGACTTCAAGCTCGTCGCCGAGGCCCTCCGGGAGCGTGGACGGCTGCTGTCGACGATCGCCCCCCACCTCGTTGAGGCCCAGCCGTTCCTGTGGCCGCTGAAGACCCCCGTCATCGAACGGGCCTACTCCGCGGTCGGCGTCGGCATGTACGACGCGCTCGCCCGGATCGGCTCGAAGGGCAAGGCCACCGTCCCGATCCAGCGGCACCTCAGCAAGGCCGGGGCCCTCAAACGATTCCCCGAGATCAAGCACGACGCCCTCATCGGTGCGATCGAGTTCTATGACGCCCGCGTCGACGACGCGCGGCTCGTCATCACCCTCATCCGCACCGCCGTCCGGCACGGCGCCCTCGCCGCCAGCCGCGTCAGGGTCGAGGAGGTCCTCAGGGATTCCCACGGCCGCGCGACGGGCGTCAGGGCGCGGGATCTGGAGACGGGGGACACCTTCACCGTCGAGGCCGAGCACATCATCAACGCCACCGGGGTGTGGACGGAGCAGACCCAGGACATGGCGGGCGGCACCGGCGGGCTGAAGGTGCTGGCCAGCAAGGGGATCCACATCGTCATCCCCAGAGAGCGTCTCAAGGCCACCACCGGCATGTTCCTGCGTACCGAGAAGTCGGTGCTGTTCATCATCCCGTGGCAGCACTACTGGGTGATCGGCACCACCGACACGGCCTGGCACGAGCAGCTCACCCACCCCGTCCCGACGGCGGAGGACATCGACTACGTGCTGGCCCACGCCAACGAGGTGCTGGCCGAGCCGCTGACCCGCGACGACATCATCGGCACCTACGCGGGGCTCCGGCCGCTGCTGCAGCCCAAGGTTCTCGACGAGTCCAAGTCGACGAAGGTCTCCCGCGAACACACCGTCACCGAGGTCGTCCCCGGCATGGTCGCCATCGCGGGCGGCAAGCTCACCACCTACCGGGTCATGGCGGAGGACGCCGTCGACTTCGCGTTGGGCAAGCCCGTCGCGAAGGCACGCCCCTCCCTCACCGCCGACCTGCCGCTGCTCGGTGCCGACGGGTTCCACGTCGTGCAGAACCGTGCGGAGGACCTGGGGCAGCGGTACGGCTTCAGCGCCGACCGGATGCGTCACCTCCTCAGCCGCTACGGCTCGGAAGTCACCGACCTGCTCGCCACCATCGACGAGGACCCCTCGCTGGGCAAGCCGCTCCAGGCCGCACCCCAGTTCCTCAGGGCGGAGGTGCACCGCGCCTGCACGAGCGAGGGGGCGATCCACCTGGAGGACATCCTCATCGCGCGGGTGAGGCTCAACTCCGAGGCCCGCGATCGTGGCGCTGCCGCCGTCGACGAGGTGGCCGAGATCGCGGCCAAGGCCCTCGGCTGGGACGACGCCCGCACCGAACGCGAGAAGTCGAACTACCTCGCCAGGGTGGCAGCGGAGCTGGCGGCCGAGGAGCAGAGCACCGACGCCGCGGCCTCCGAGGCCCGGATGCAGGCCCCGGACATCGTCAGCTGAGCTGAGTGGGTTCAGGGGCGCGAGCATGAATTCGTGGGTTGCCGAGCCCGCCGCGGGCGGCGGGCTCGGCAAGTAGAACGGCGATTCGTGTCCAGGGGCGGTGCTGAAGCACCCTCTTGTTCATGACGGCTTTCCGTCCCTTCCTCCGCTGGTCGAGCCGAGTCCGGAGCTTGCGGAGGACCCATGTCGAGACCCGGTGGGATTCCCGTCCAACTCGGGTCCCGGCACCGTGTGCCAGGGGTCTCGACACGGACTGCTGCCTGGCGCCAGCACTCCGGCTCGACCAGCGGAAAGGGGGGGGGCGTGAATAAGAGGGCGCGCGGATAGGCGCATCCACTGCGGTCGCCCCGGTGACCCCCGGGCTGTGGACCTCCTCGACGGCCACGGTCCAGTGAGTGCGCTCTTCGTCGTCCGCCTTGCCCGGAGGCCACCGTGTCGATCCTCGTCACGATCCCCTATCCGCGCACCCTCTAACCCTCTCAGTCGATGCCCATGAACATGTGGACTGCTGTGACCTGGCCCTGCGTGTTGTGGAACACGATGTCGACGCCGCGTCCGGCCACGTCCCCGTCCGGGGCGAGCATCGACCAGCGCAGGAGAGTTGCGTCCCCGGACACGACCTCCTGGTCGTAGACGAATCGCAGTCCTTTGGTGGCGATCATGTCGTCGTGGACCCGAGTGATGTGGGCCGTGATCTGCGCCACGCCCCGGAGTGTGATCCCGAGTGAGGAAACCGACAGCATCCCGTCGGATGCCCAGATCATGTCGATGAGAGCGGCGCGGCGCTGCTGGTCGGGTTCGGTCCACGTTCTCAGGTACTCGTCGGCGAACCCCGTGGGCGGCTTCTTCTGTGTGGTCATGAGGACTCCCGTCGTTGTTTGTTGACAGCGTCAGCATACCTTGGCCGTTGACGGTGTCAACAAACCGTGTGTCGCGACCCGACGCAAGGAGCCCAGACTCGGTGCCCGGGCCGCTAAGTTGGCCCCATGAGCCCTCGCGATTCCTCTCCGACCATCGCGGCGATTCTCCGTGCAGCCGACTCGCTCCTGGAGACCGGGGGGCGTGACGCGGTGACGCTGAGGGCCGTCGGCGAGGTGGCCGGGGTCTCCCGGATGACGCCGTACCGGCACTTCGAGGACAAGTCGGCCCTGCTTCATGTCGTGGCAGAACGCGCCCTGCGCACGATGGCCGAGAGCATCCGCGCCGCATCCACCGCGGCGAGCGGTGCCTCCGAGAAACTCCGGGCGGGTGCTCGCGCCTACCTCGATCACGCACTGGACAATCCCCACCACTACCAGCTGATCTTCGGTGACACGCCCCTGACGCAGCCGGGTCCTCAGCTGAACGCCGCCGCCGACGACGCCATGCGGGCCATCGAGGAGATCGTCGCCGATGCTCAGGGCGCCGGGCTGCTCCGCCTCGCCCCGACGCGGGAACTGGCCACCGTCCTCTGGGTGCTGCTGCATGGTTTGGCCGCCCTGCAGATCACTGGCCACCTGCACGAGCCCCGCACCGTGGACGGGGACACCCAGCTGGACGTTCTGCTGGACCTGGCCCTCGCGCAGTTCCGACCGTGAACGGACGCGGGGGTTTTACGGAACAATCTCTCCCAGCAGAGGTCAGCTGTTCGGGTCGCCATTGAGCTGATCCAGCAGTTCCTTGGCGGCCCGGACCGCTCGGACACTGCCCTTCCCGGCGGCCAATTCCCGGGTGGCTGGGAGGTCGAGGTGCCGCGGGTCGGCCAGCCCGGAGTCGACGGCGGCCCTCACCTCGGGCAGGAACTCGGCCATCAGCTCGACGATCTCCGCGGTCCCGGCTGCCAGGCGCTCCTGGGCGAGGGACCGCCCGACGATGCCGTCCAGCAGCGACCACACCACCGACAGCATCCCCTCCCCGGCGACCTCCCGCAGGGCGCGGGCCAGCGCCGGGAGCTGCTGCAGGGGGCGCGACCCGCGGTCCAGTCACTCGGCGTCGGCGACGCCCGCGTGCAGCAGTCCCCGTCGCCACGCCTCCCGGAGCGCGAGGGCCGCGTCGGCTCCCGCCGTGGGACAAGGCACGGGGCGTTGCACACCGAGCAGCCCCGTCGTGGCCGCCGGGCCGAGTGGGGAGGCCGAACGGGCCACCTGCCGGGCGAACTGTCCCATCATCCGGGAGTTAGCCACATCCACGCAGTGATCCAGCCCGATGTGGGACAGATCCCCCGCCAGCGGGAACTGCTCCACGATGACGGCGTAGAACTCCGCCACAGTGGGCAGCCACGGCTCCGCGGGGTCGTGGGAGGGCCAGTCCCACAACCCGGTGGCGTCACGGACCGGTGCCGGTGCAGCGACCGGCTTCCGCAACCAGGCACGAACGCAGCCCAGCACGGTGCGCCAGTCACGACGGTGGGTTCCGAGCACCGGCACGTCGTGGTCCTCCAGCCCTGCCAGGTCCCGCTCATCCCAGCCGGGTGCCAGACGCTGCAACGTCAGCTGCAGGTCACCAAGCCCCACGGCGACCCCGGCCTCGTGGTAGCGGGCGAGCGCGGCGGCGAAGTCGTCGAAGTCGACCACCAGGTCCACCGTCGTCGGCGTGGACAGCAGGCAGGGCAGCTCTCCCAGCCGGAGAGTGAGATCCCGGGTCCTGGCGGCGAGTGGGGTCCCCTCATCCCAGGAAAGGCGACGGTTCGTCCCCATGGCCCAGTCGGCAAGTGAGGGCAGGGCTGTCATCCGCCCGGCTTCCGAGCGCATCATGCGCCGAACCTGCTCCACATCGACGCGGGCCAGGGCCACGACCATGGCCAGCAGGCGTTCCACCGGCTCGTCGATGAGCTGACACCGGTCATGGATCTCGGTCAGCAGATCCCCCAGAGCGGGGAAATTCGGGGACAGGCGCTCCACCCGGGGCGCCGTCCACAGCGGCGGGCTGGCTTGCCACAGACCCCGCACCTCAACCGTGACCGGGGCGGGCCCCGGGACAGTCGCGCCCAGTCGTCGGAGCAGTTCCGCCGCGGTTGCACGGACCTTCGCGTTCCTCGACGTGACCAGCGCCGCCACCTGCTCCACCAGGGCCTGATCCGCAGGCAGGTCGCCGCGGGCGAGCAGGGCGTCGAGGGCCAGCAGCTGGCCCTTCGCGGTGCGGACGGCCAGGCAGGGCAGCGCCACGTCGACGAGGTGCTCGGGGGCGACGGTGCGGATCATGAGGGGGCCGAAGGTGTTCACCACCGGTGGTTCCATGAGGGTGAGCACATCCATGAGACGGAGTTGATGGGGCGCGATCTCGGCGGCGGTCACGTCGAGATCAGCCAGGGAGTCGCTGAAGAGCTTGCGTTCCTTCGGGCGGGTTGCGGAGAACAGGCCGTGGAATGCCAGCCCCACCATCGTGGCGCGGTCCAGGTGTCCGCCCTGGGTGGCGTGGGTGAGGACATGGATCATCTCCTCGGTGGGAGGCATCCGCAGCGCCAGCAACGCATCCAGATGATCCGCCACGCGGGGCGCAAGCCGCTCCCACGTGAGATCCGAGGCGAGCTTCTCCTGAGCCCGTGCCATCGGGACCCGGTAGTGTCCGACGGGGGTGAAGGAACCGGCGATGACCCCCCAGTCGGCGAGGTACGCGGGGTCGTGGGGGACGGGGAGGTCGTGGTCGTGGACCAGATGCACGTTCAGCAGGCTGAACGCCCCGAACCCCGGCTGGGCGGACCCGAACCATCGGGTGCCCGCCTCGCCGAAACGGGCCAGACCGGAACCTGTCCGGGAGATGAACTCGGCCACCCGGTCAGGCCCGAGCGCGGCAATGTGCCGGGCGGCTGTCGTGACGTCCCAGTCCGGATCGACGGGGGTGCCCCTCACGCCCTCGACCACAGGGGTTCCTTCAACTGCGTGTAGTCGGTGACCGGGGTGAAGCAGCGGTCTCCCCGGCACACGTGGACGGCGTGTTCGTCGCGCCCGGCCAGCCACGAGCCGAAGCCCTGCGTTCCCGCCCGGGCCCGGAGGATCGTCGTCCCCTCGGGGGCCATCCGCCAGGTGGCGCGGGCCAACTCGTCGAAGGGGTCGTCGGCCACCACGACCGCGACTGCCCGGCCGAGCCCTCGCCCCGCCTCCTCGTCGATCATCGCCTCCGCCAGGGCCGACCCCGCGAATCGGGGAGTGGTGGCCACCGTGTCCCAAGTGGTGCGGATGGCGGCCTCCGCGCGCTCGATGAGGTCACTGCGCTCCGTCAACGCCCCCACCCGTCGCATCGCCCGCACCAGCGCGACGGTGCCGCTCGGGGAGACGTGGTCGGTGAGGGTGCGCGCCCGGACCAGCAGCCCCGTCACGCCGTCGAAGAAGCCGCCGTCCTCCGCGCCGAACAGGGCGATCGCCCGGTCGCACAGCCGCTCCGCGTGCCGCAGCCACTGCGCATCCCCCGTCACCCCGGCCAGCAGGGCGAACGCCTCCGCCACCGCGCCGTGATCCTCCGCGGAACCGATCCCCGACGAGGCCACCCCCTCGAAGGAGGAACGCCGCAACTCGCCCTCCACCAGGTGCACGTCCACCAGGTACCGGGCCGCGCCGAGCGCCAGGTCGAGCCACCGCGGCTCGTGCCAGATCATCGCCGCCGTCACCAACGACGAGATGGCCAAGCCGTTCCAGCCCGCGACCACCAACCGATCCGTGGCGGGACGGAACCGGGTCTCCCGCTCGACCAACAGCCGGGCACACACGTCGTCCAGTCGGGCCGGGTCCGGGCGGCCCCGCAGCTGCAGCGTCGAGAGTCCCTCGCCGAAGCTGCCACCCGCCGTGACGTGGAACACCTCGGCCGCCCAGTCGCCGTCCTCCGCGCCGAGGACATCGGCCAGCACCTCCGGGGTCCACAGGTAGAACACCCCCTCGAACACCGCGCCGCGGATGTCGCAGGAATCCGCGTCGAGCCCGGCGTGGAAGGCGCCGTGCTCACCGAGCAGCTCCCGCTCCATGAATCCGGCGATCCGGTAGGCGGTGCGTTCGAACAGGGCCCGCAGCCCCTCGTCGTGGTCGGCGGTGCGGCGCCACGCCCGCACGTAGGTGCCGAGCAACATCGCGTTGTCGTCGAGCATCTTCTCGAAGTGCGGGATCACCCAGCCCGGGTCGGTCGCGTAGCGGTGGAAGCCGCCGCCGACCTGGTCGCAGATCGCCCCGCGGGCCATCGCCTCGAGGGTGCGCTGCGCCAACTCCAGACTGCGGTTGTCGCCGCGCACCAGCAACGCGTCGAGGACGCTGGCCATCGGGAACTTCGGGGCCGTGCCGAAGCCGCCGTGGATGAGATCGAAGTCGGCGCCGATCGCGTCGATGGCGGCGACGAGGCTCGGGCGATCCGCGACCTCCGTCTCCTCCGCCGCCTCGAGGTGGGCGACCACCTGGTCCGCATTCGACAGCACCATCTCGCGACGGTCCCGCCACGCCTCGGCGAGAGCGGTGAGGACCTGACGGAACGAGGGCTGACCCGGCCGCGCCTCGGCCGGGAAGTAGGTGCCGGTGAAGAACGGGCGCCCATCAGGGGTGAGGAAGGCCGTCAACGGCCAGCCCCCGGCGCCGCCGTTCATGAGCTGCGTGGCCATCATGTAGATCCGGTCCAGCTCCGGCTGCTGCTGCCTGTCCACCTTGATGGGCACGAAGGACTTGTTGATGAGGGCGGCCACCTCGACGTCGTCGAAGCTCTCGTGACTCATGACGTGGCACCAGTGACAGGAGGCGTAGCCGATGCTCAGCAGGATCGGTCGGTCCGTCTCGGCGGCGTGCGCGAGGGCGTCGGGTCCCCACTCCCACCAGTCGACGGGCTGGTTGGCGTGCTGGAGGAGGTAGTCACTTGCGGCGGCCTGGAGACGGTTGGGCATGGGGTGCAGGCTACCTTGAACCCTGCTGTCACACTTGACCCATGAGCACCGACACGCAGCCCCGCAGGTCCACCCCCTTCCGTGACGGAGTGATCGTCATGGGGACCCTGCTCGCAGTGATGTGGGTCCTGGAGGTCGTCGATGTGGCCTCCGGCAACGCCCTCGACCAGTACGGGATCGTCCCCCGGGACCCCGGTCACCTGCCGCACCTGCTGGCCGCGCCCTGGTTGCACTACGGCTGGGGGCATCTGATGAGCAACACGGTGCCGTTCCTCGTCCTCGGTGTCATCACGTGGCTGGGTGGGGCAAGTCGGTGGCTCCTCGTCACCGTCGTGACGGCCCTCACCTCGGGTCTGCTGGTGTGGCTCATCGCGCCCGCCCACACCATCACGGCCGGGGCGTCCGGGGTGGTCTTCGGCTATCTCGCCTACCTCTTGGTGCGGGGATTCTTCAACCGCAGCCCGTGGCAGGTCCTCGTCGCGGTCGTCGTGTTCGCCTTCTACGGGACCGCCCTGTTCGGCATCATCCCGGGTGCCGCTGGCATCTCCTGGCAGGGCCACCTCGGGGGAGCCCTCGGTGGGGTGCTGTGTGCGTGGTGGCAGGGCCGTCGCGCCCCATCCCGGATCTGAGTCCGCAACAGTTATGGATTTTTGGGGGAAACGGACCGATAAACACCTAAGAGGGTGCGCGGATAGGCGAATCTACTGCGGTCGCCCCGGTGACCCCCTGGCTGTGTTGTCCTCCTCGAACGCACAATCCAGTGCGCTCCTCGTCGTCCGCCTTGCCAGGAGGCCACCGTGACGATCCTCGTCACGATCCCCCTAT
>NZ_RQYT01000005.1 GCF_003932785.1 Arachnia propionica
CTCTCTCCCAGGGGGAGTGGGGGTGGGCGAAGTAGACCGGCATCTGGGTGGCCATCGTGAATGCGGCATGGCCGGTGCATCTCGCTGCCCTGGTCCCAGGTGAGGGTGCCTTTCATCAGGTCGGGCAGTCCGGTGACGTGGCTGATGAGGGCGTCACACACCCCGTCGGCGTCCTTGCCCTTGGGAAGGGCCAGGATGGTCACGAACCAGGTGGTGCCCTCTAGCAGGGTGATCGCAGCGGTCTCTCCTGTGGGCCCCGATGATGAGGTCTCCTTCCCAATGGCCTGGGACCCGCCGGTCGGTGGCCTGATCGGGACGGTCATCGATACTGACCATCCCCACGATCGCGGCTTTCCGCTGTCCGAGCTGTCGTCGGGGTTTCCGGGAGGTTCGCTTCGAGCGCAGCAGGATCCCGTGCTCACGCAGGGTCTCGGCATCGCGTAGATCCAGGTGGTGGATCGCTTCGCGGTGTCACGACTCCTCCACCCAGCCGCTGCGGTGCCCGGTACATGGTTCAAGGGTCTCATCAGCGGCTTCGGCTCGCAGCCGCCCTGCGATCTGGCGGGGTGTCCGCGAGCGTGCCAGGTCAGCCATGATCCTGGCTTTCAACACTGGATTGGCGTCGATCTTGCGTACCTTCGGGCGACACTGACGCTGGTGGGCCGCCACATCCGCGCTCACCGGCCGATACCCACCAGATACCGTGTTCCGGGCGATCTCCCGTGAGACCACTGAGACATCACGACCGATCCGCTCAGCAACCCGCCGCAGTGACCATCCCTGATCCAACCCCCGTGCGATCGCAGCCCGATCGGTCATCGTCAACATCCGCCGCAACACAGCCTCCTGCCTTTGACCAGCACTGTTTCCACGACCCTATGACACTGCCGAGCATCTGCTTGAGATCGCGATCAGGGCCCTTCAGTCGCTGATCGATAGCGCTGAACACCTCTCTAGTACGTTTGCGTAACCCCTTGGGGCCTGGGTCCTTGACGAAGTCTCGAAACTTGTCAACGCTTTCCCTGCAACCTCCTGCATCTCGGAAACCCATCGCGAAACACTCCTTGACCACTGTTCCGAACCCGCCATCATTCCCGCCGATCGTGAACATCACGATGTCAGAGTTCGGCGGGATGTTAGGTGCCTGCTCCTTCAGAACATCTTCGATGACATGCCCTGAGTGGACGAGGACTGTCAACGGAGCATGAATCCCCTCACGCTCCACCCAGTCGCGGTAGTGATTCGCCCAGTTGTTACGACTCCGATACGCACCTCATGCAGCAGTATCGTAATCACCCGCACCATTCCCTGCCGAGTAGGAATCACCCAGCAGCGTCATATGCACCACTCGTGTTGGCGGAGTCTCAGCACGAGCAGCCGGCGCCACCACACTTAAAAATGAGATGAGTAGGCCAATCAGAACAACAAACGGCGGCACTTTCTTGGCCATTACGGATCCTTAGGGATAGTCCAACGTGATGCGGAAATCTGCTTCAGGGTACTGTTCGCAACCTGTGTTGTCAGGTGACATGGCAAGCCCACCACTGAAACCTTGCAGCTTCTTTCGCGACCTCGAATAAATGTATTCACGCAACGACTCATCCTCGACCCAGCCATGCTCCTCGGCTGTTGCCAGGACAGTCTTGAGGGCCTCCTCGGGAGTGATAGACAGCTTGAAGCAGCGCGTGAACCTCGGCGGTCGAGGCTTCCATCCTTCGTTCACCGTCTGGCTGGTCCCCACCTGCTCCAGGCCCTCCCAGCTTGCTGAGGCCATCGGATCAGCCTTCAGTGCCTGCATCCCCCGATCCCACTCCGAGACGCACCCAGCCGCCAGCAGACACACCGCGACCACCATGGTTGTCACTGGTCGCCAGTAGCGCATCGCTGTCACCTCCGCCCTGAGTGCGAAGCCACTCTAGATGCAGCCATGGCGCTAAGCCCAGAGGGTGAGAAGAGTACGCTGTCAGCCAGATGGCTGAACTGACGGTTCACTCGTCACTTCGCGTTTGCTCATTCTTGCCTCCCGTGCAGCAGCTCCAGTTTCGTGATCCGCAGGAGGTGGTCCGTGTCAAAGCGGCAGCCCTTGATGACCGCCTCACGCATTGCAAGCGCCTGCCCACGAATGATCTGCTGAAACTGCTCCAGCGTCGCCTCACTATATGAATGGTGCACGAAAAATGCTTTGGCCGCCAGCGATTGCTCGTGAGTTTGTTGGGCCTGGTGTCTCGGCCCAGTCCATTGCCAAGCGTCCGGTGTTCAAGGAGTTGCTGCGCTATGTGGAGGACAATCCTCAGATCGGGTATGTGGTGATCTATATGCGGTCGCGGGCCTTTCGTAATTTCACTGATGCTGCGATTGCGAAGCGGGTGCTGGCGACCATGGGGGTGAAGTTGGTTTCCGCGAAGGAGGAGTTCGGTGAGGGTTACATGGGTGATGCCATGGAGGCCATCACTGACATCATGAATGAGGTGCAGGTCCGGCAGAATGGTGAGGATATTTCGAACAAGATGCGGCACAAGGCGCAGAATGGGGGCACTACTGGGCGGGCCAAGCTGGGATACCTCAACGTTCGTAAGGATTTTGATGGGCGGCTGGTCAACACTGTTGATGTGGATCCGGTGCGGGCTCCGTTGATTCGGTGGGCGTTCGAGCAGTACGCCACGGGGGAATACAGCCTCGCCGCGTTGACGTCGGAGTTGGAGCGGCAGGGTTTGACGACGCGTCGCACCGCCAAGTGGGTGGAGCGGCCGCTGTCTCGGAGTCAGTTGGCGTTGATCTTGCGGGATCCGTATTACATCGGGAAGGTGACGTTCAAGGGGGAGGTGTTTCCTGGGCGTCATGTGCCGTTGGTCTCGGCGGAACTGTTTGAGCGGGTGCAGCAGGTGTTGGATGTTCGGCGGCGTCGCACGCATCGGGATCAGCGGCACTGTCATTTCCTGCGGGGGTTGATGCAGTGTGGTCGGTGTCGGTCGGCGGGTCGGGAGAGTCAGTTGGTGTACTCCCAGCCGGTCAACCATGCGGGTCAGGCGTATGAGTACTACTCGTGCATCAATCGCATGGATGCGGGGTGTGGGTTGCCGCATCTGCGGGTGAGGGATGTGGAGGACGCGTTGGTGCGGGAGGTTGCTTTATTGCGGCTTGCTCCCGGGCTGGCGACGCGGTTGCGCCAGGAGGTCACCGGGAGCCTGGAGGCACGGCAGGCGGTGGAGCGTGAGGCCAGGCAGCGGCTGCGGAAGGAACTGGCGAGGCTGGGTGCGCGGGAGGAGCGGCTGCTGGATCTGGCCTTTGATGCTGAGTTGGGGACGACGCAGCTGCGGAAGCGGTTGCGGGAGGTGCAGGTGCGTCGGGCGGTGGTGGTGCAGCGGTTGGAGGTCTCGGATGAACAGTTGCGTCGGGAGAGTGAGGGGGTGGTGGCGTATCTGGATCTGTTGGGGGAGCCGGAGCGGTTCTATGCGGCTGCGGTGCCTGCGGTGAGGCGGAAGTTGTTGGGGGCGTTCTTCTCCGGGATCTGGCTGGATGACGACGGCGAGACCACGTCGGTGCTGGTTGAGGAGCAGGATGTGGTGGCGCGGATCCGTGGAGGGTGCGAAAAAGGCGCCGGGCGGGTGCCCGACGCCTTCTGCGTCGCTCCTTCGGGTCAAGACCAGAAGGTCGATTGTTCGAACGAGTCGAACGTGGTAGCGGGGACAGGATTTGAACCTGTGGCCTCCGGGTCCGCCCCCTGGATCTGGCAGCATGACGAGCTGGAACCCGGATGGGCTGCCCCCGCACCATGCCGACATGGGCACACGATTCAACCTCAAACCGACACCACCGTTCTGGCAGACACCTCTGGACCAGTGGGTCATGTTCTTGCAAGCTAAGGGCCTGCGCCCAGCGACTGTCCGGGTCCGACGCCAGCACATCGTCCACTTCGCACGTGCGCACTCATACCTGGAACCCCACGATGTCACCGTGCAGGACGTCTTGACCTGGACCGCGGCGAAGCCTTGGAAGCCAGAAACACGCCACGGCGTCCATGCCTCGTGGTCATCGTTCCTGAGCTGGCTCCACGGCCACACAATCACCATGCCAACCATCCGCCGCCCGCGCGCCGTCGCGCGGCCTGCACCCGACCACATTCTCAACGACATTTTGGCCTGCGACGACGACCGCGTTGCCCTTGCAGCTCGGCTCGCGGCATGGGCAGGACTCCGACGATGCGAGATCGTCCTCGTTGCCCTGGAATACCTGATCGACGACCTCACAGGAAAATCGTTGATCGTCCACGGCAAGGGCGGAGCTGAACGCCTCGTACCGCTCTCAACAGCACTCGAGCAAGCCATTACCGTCTACGCCAACCGCCACGCGATCAACAGCGGTTGGCTGTTCCCAGGAGCTGACCAAGGGCACATCTCAGCCACATGGCTGGGGAAGCTCGTCAACGCGAAGCTTTCACGCCCCTGGTCTCTGCACTGCCTCCGACACAGCTTCGCCACATCCGCCTTCCGCGCCTCCCGCGACATCGTGGTCGTCCAGCAACTCCTCGGCCACGCCTCCATCACCACCACGCAGCGATACCTGGCCATCCCAGACGAAGCGCTCCGCGACGCCGTCAACCAAATCGCAGCCTAGAAGAAAGGCCCGCCATGACCCACCACTACGCCCACGCCGTCCATGGTGAGGACGGCATGCTCTCGATCACCTGGAGTGACCCCGATCGGGACTACCCGAGCAGCCTCAGCGTTGCCGACTTCTGCACCCTGCTCCGCGACACGCAGCCCTATTCCCAGGGCCGAGTGACCGCGGTGATCCAGGACATGGACCAGCACGGCCACCACGCCCCGGGCGCGGTGACCCTGGTCCAGGTCACCGACGGCTGCTGGGACCTCCTCCTCACCCCGGCAGACGATGAGGAGGAGCTGGAGAACGACACCGAGGCCGACCCTCCACTCAGTGCACCCAACACAGTCAGCACACCCCTTGCACCCAGTGCAGACAGCACAGACAGTGCAGACGGCCCTCCCAGCGCGGTCAGTGCTCCCAGTGCAGTCGGTACGGATGGTGATGATGAGGCGGCGGGGATGCCGCCCAGACGCTCCTTCCTGGACGAGCAGGCACCAGAGGAACCCGCTCGGCAGGGTTGGCGCGGGCTGCTCACCAGTCTGGGGTGGCGGATCGCTCCGGGTGCTGCGGAGCGGGCCGAGCGTGCCGATGTTCAGGCCGTCAGCCAGCACTGGCCCGGACCCAGAACGATCGCCGTCGTCAACGGCAAGGGGGGTGCGGGGAAAACCCCGACCACCATCCTGCTGGCTGCCATCCTGGCCCGCTACGGCGGAGCCGGAGTCCTGGCGTGGGACAACAACCAGACCCGCGGCACCCTCGGATGGCGCACCGAGCAGGGCCCTCATGACGCCACCGTCCTCGATCTCCTCCCCCACACCGACAGGTTGCTCGGCACCGGCGCACAGGCCGCTGACTTGGCCAGTTACGTGCACCACCAGACCGGGGACCGCTACGACGTTCTCAGGTCGCAGCCATTGGAGCTCGCCGCCGCTCAGCGGGTCAGCGCCGACGACGTGGACGCGGTCCACGCCGTCGCTGCGAAGTACTACCGGTTGATCCTGATGGATTCCGGTAATGATGAGTCCGATCCGATGTGGCAGCGGATGATCGACCACACCGACCAGCTCGTCATTGCTACGACCACCCGCAACGATCATGCCGAGGCCGGGGCGTTGTTGTTGGAAGCGTTGGCGCGCCGTGACGCGGTTGGTGCCGAGCTGGCCCAGGGCGCGGTTGTGATCGTCTCCCAGGCTGACCCTGGAGTGAAGCCTGCTGTGATCAAGCGCATCACTGACGGATTTCGTGACCTGGTGAGGGACGTCGTCACGATCCCCTACGACCTGGCCTTGGTTGGTGGTCGCCTGCACAGCACCACCCTCAAACCCGCCACCCAACGGGCGTGGCTCCACGCCGCCGCCGCTGTTGCCCGAGGCCTCTAACACAAGGACATCCCATGACCCCACCACCCACTCCTTTCCCCGTGGTCGCTGCACTGGGAGCACTGACCACACTGCCACCACCGCGTGCACTGGAAGCAGTGTCTGCACTGGCTGTAGGCACCGCACTGGCTGCATCGTCTGCGCTGACTGTGCTGGGTGGAGCGGTTGCGGTGTCTGTGCTGGGTGCAGTGGCTGGACTGGCTGAACTGACATGGAAGGAGATCTGATGATGCCCTCGGAGACCCTTGAGGCGTTGGAGGAGATGCTCAGTGAGCAGAGCATCGACACCCTCACCGAATGGCGACGTACCCCACGATGGCGGGTCCTGCGTCGCTGGGCCCTGCGCGGAGCGTGGTCACAAAAGAAGGACTGGCTACGCCGGATCCGCACTTGGAAAACCATGAAGGAGGAGACACCATGACCCGCCATGACCTGATCGTCGCGCTCGAGGTCGAGCTCCACAGCCACGACAACCACGAAGACGTCACCTGGCTGGATGGGTTCAAAGACGGCATCGAGCGTGCCATCCAGATTGTTGCGGGAGAGCCTGAAACCCCCTGCATCCGCCCGATCCGTGAGCTCCTGGCCGAGCTCCAGCACCATGAGCAACAGTGCCGTGAACGCGGTCTCGATGATGACAGTCCCGGTCTGACAGAGACCCTCGACAGCGCCTGCATCGCGCTGGAGACCATCACTCAGCACGAGTACGACCGTGACTACACCGCAGCGTTGGCTGAGGCCTCCCGAGACTTGCAACTCAAAGACATCACCACCCCCAACCGCCACAACCTGCGAAGGAGAACATCATGACCATCTGGACCGTTGCCCTGCCCAAAGGCGGATCCGCGAAAACCACGACGGCGGCGGAGCTCGTCGCTCACCTGACAGCCCAGGGCCGCCGGGTGTTGGCGATCGACGCCTGCCAACAAGGTGACCTTGGCACCCGGCTGGGGATCACCGACGACACCGAGGTCACCGCAGTGACCGCTGAGGTCCTGATCGGCACTGCGACCATCACCGAGGCCGCGATCCCGTCCCCGGCAGTACCCGGTGCCGACGTGCTGGTCGGCACCCGAGACCTCCAACACCTCCACCAACACCCCGAGGTCCTTACCGCCCTCCGCGACATCCTCCCCACCCTCACCGACTGGGACGATGTGGTGATCGACACACCGCCCGCCATCGACCTGGCCACTCTCGCAGCCCTCGCCGCCGCCGACCAGATCATCGTCCCGGTCGTCGCGGCCGGAGAAGCCTTCGACCAGATCGACGAGCTGGCGGAGGTGATCCAGTCCCGGATTGCTCCTCGCATCCGCCCAGAGCAGCACATCGGCTGGATCATCCCAACCCAACAGCGTGTCGGACGGTGCCTCGACGCCGACGTCCTCGCTCAGCTCCACCGACACTGGCCCGGACGAGTCACCCCACCCGTGAGGGAAGCCGTCGCCGCCCGGGAGTCCTACCTCGCAGGACTCCCACTCGGGATCTATGCCCCCGACTCGAACATCGCAGCCGACTACCGTGCCGCGCTCGAGCACATCACCCAGCAGGAGGTGCGCTGATGCCCGCCAAGAAGAAACCAACCCTGGCCGACAGACGACGCGCAGCACGCGACAACCTCACACCCAAGGACCCCGGCACACCTCCGCCGGCACACAGTGCAGACAACCCAGCCAATGCACCCAGCGCAGCCACTACAGGCAGCACACCCAGCGCGGCCGACACTCCCAGTTCACCCACCCCACAAAGCGCAGAAAGTGCACCCACTGCCCCCAGCGCAATCAGTGCAGCCGCCGCGGGAGGAGCGGGGACAATCTCGGTCAGCCTCACCAACCAGCAACTCCACGACGCCCGCGCGGCATTCCTCGCCGACTGGGAACACGGTGGGCCCGAGACGTTCGCCGCCTGGATCCAAGAAGCTCTGCGTACCCACGCGACCCGCACCACCGCCGAACGCTCAACCATGCCCACAGGAGCCTCCGGGCAGACCCGCAGCTTCCGCATTGCCGACCACACCCGCGCGATCATCGAATCCGCCCACAGCAGCGACTGCGCCGCCGGGCGCTGGATCAGCCTCTCAGCATGGGCGGCCACCGCGATCACAACCGCCACCGAAGCCGCACGGCAGCGCGGCCCACTCCCCACACCACCCGACCGCCTCCCCGGCCGACTCCCCGCCCGCGCAGAAAGGACCCTAGACAAATGACAGTCGCTGAGAGAGAAGTGAGGAAGACATGCTGCAGGGGAGGAGGCGATGGCGTGGCTGGTTCGGGTGAACACGTCAAGGCGTTGGTGCACAGTCACGCCAGTGGGGATGATGATGCCTTCTACTCGGTGGCCCTGCAGGTTGCGGCACAGGCTGCCAGGCAGGGGCATCGTCGACTTGCTGAGGACCTGAAGAAGACCATCGAGGCCTCACGGACGGATCGTTCCGCGCGGGTGGTGTCCATCGCACAGCCGCGAGGTGAGCTCACGGAACTCGTGATCGCTTCGCACCCTGTCGTCGGGTTGAAGCAGCTCGTGCTCTCGGAGGAGCTGTCAGCTGAGGTGCAGCGGATCCTTGTGGAGCAGCGGCAGCGGCGTCAGTTGCTCGATCATGGGTTTGATCCGGTGCATCGCATCCTGTTGGAGGGACCGCCCGGGACCGGCAAGACCATGACGGCGGCGGTACTGGCCCATGAGTTGTCCCTGCCCTTGTTGACGATCCGTCTGGATGCGCTGATGAGTAAGTTCATGGGTGAGACGGCGGCCAAGCTGAAGACGGTTTTCGACGCGGTGGTGGATCATCGGGGGGTCTACCTGTTCGACGAACTCGATGTTCTGGGTGGCGACAGGTCCAACAGCGATGTCGGGGAGGCCAGAAAGATCCTCAACTCCTTCCTGATGTTCCTGGAGGCCAGTTCCTCGGAGAGTCTGGTCGTCGCGGCAACCAACCACCGAGCGATTCTCGACAAAGCACTGTTCAGGCGGTTCGACATGGTACTCAACTATGCCTTGCCTGATGCCGGTCAGGCGGTGGCGGTGATGAAGGGCAGGCTGGGATCGCTGGTCAAGGGGGTTCGCTGGGCAGGGCTGGAACAGCAGATGCAGGGCCTGTCGCACGCCGGGTTGGTGCGGGCAGCAGAGGATGCGGCCAAGACGGTCATCCTGAACCAAGGGACACGTGTCACCGCCGACGACCTGCATGATGCCCTGCACCAAGCCCACAGGTGGATGAACGAAGGATGAGCCATCATCCTGCTCGGCTCACGTATGCCGCCAGGGCGTCACGTACCACGTCTGATTCCTTGCGGTGTTCACGCCTGGCCACCTCTGCCACACGATCCTTGAGGGCCTGAGGGACCCGGGCTCGCACCACTGGTGAGGCCCCGGAGCCGGTACCGACCCTCGGCCGCCCAGCAACGATGTGGGTCAGTTCCTCCAGGTCTGCCGTGCCCACTGCGTCCATGAGGCTGCGTCGTGCCTCGTCCGCAGCATCCGCGCCCCGAAGCACGGTGCCGGGCTTCACGGTGAGCTCGCCGCGCTCAGCGCGTGCCGCCAGCTCGTCATAGCTCGTCGTCATCATGTTGTTGTCCCTTCGTCGAGGAGGTGTCGGAACAGGTCGCTGAGAGGCATCGCGTGGAAGATCACGATGGTTCGAGGTGGGCGATGTGCCGCGATCACCTCGATGTAGTCATCAGTTTGTGCGTGGGGGTGCCCGACATAGACCTTCGTGACCTCTCCCGGCAACCCGTCGATCTCAGCTGATGCCTCCGCGTGCATGATCGCGTAGAGCGAATCCTCACGGGGCACGCGGTGCTTGTCAGCGCTGTCGGTGAAGTGAACTCCCACACCAAAAGTGTAGCACACAAAGCGGCCACAGCTCGCCGGTCAGGGTGGCGGTGTGTCTGGCGCGTTCCAGTAACGGCCGATAACGAACCACCCCAGCGACACCCTCGACACCCCCAACCCGCCCTTCCACAGGCGACCCAAAAACCCGTCCCACAGCCTCAGTGACCCGAAAGCCCGGATCAAGCCTTTCTGAGTCGACCCCGGTTGTCAGCGCATCAACTGCTGTCAGTGCAGTCAGCGCAGAGGCCGAAGGGGTGCTGTGACAACGTGTGGGCCCGGGAACGCTCGTCCCCGGGCCCACGTGTCGTCAGGTGGGACGCACGGTGCTCCATGGATCATGCGTAGCGGGTCCAGGTGCAGGTCCACTGGCAGCTGACGCCCCAGTCTTCCATAGGCCCATTGGAAGGAAAGACCTGTATGAGAGCCCCGATGGGGGTGCTGCCGGGGGCAGAAACCTGTCTTGAGTAGGACCAGCGGGTGTGATCCCACTCAGGGATAGTCCAAGAAGTTCCGGCGTAAATGCTCTTGGCAGTAGTGATGGCTGGTCCGTACCACTCGATCCAGTTGGTGCCACAGTTCCTGCTGTAGACCACGGAGGCGGTGCCGCCTGCCATGTTCTGGCGGGAGATCACCACCGCGTTCCGTCCACAGCCAGTGGGGTAGGGGAGGGTGTTGTGGTGGTGGGGGGCGGCTTGGGCTGTGCCGGGGTTCGTGAACAGGAGTCCGCAGGCCAGGGCGAGAGTGGCCAGCACGGAGATGATGCGACGCATTGTTGTCCTCCTTCGTTGGATTGTCTGGACGAGCGCATCGTGGCAGCACCGCCGGGATGCTCGGGCAGGAACCGTCAGAAACTGACAAACATTCAATTAACCGGCGTCGTCTTGTTGTAGCGCGGGTTGTTTCCTGTTTCTGCTCGTGGTAACATAGGAAACAGGAAACACTGTTACCACCATTACCAAAGGGGTTCGATCATGTCCGATGCCACCACTGGACCGGAGGAGCGTGCGCGGCGGGCGGCCGAGCAGGTCGCAGCGCAGGGGGAGCGGGTGACGGCCCGCGCCATCAGAGAAGCGGCGGGGGTGAGGATGGCTGTCGCCGCCGCTGTGGCGCGGGAGTGGAACGAGCAGCAGGAGAAGTCTCAGGAGGTGCCGCCCATGCCCGAGGCGGTGCAGCTCCGGGCCGTCGGGATCTGGCGTGAGGCCGTCGTGGCAGCGCGTGCTGAGCACGAGGCCGAACGTGAAGGTTTGACCGCGCAGGTCGCCGAGGCCCAGGCCGAGACTCGTGAGCTGGAGACAGCTCTGGATGCGGCTGAGGCCCAGGCCGAGCAGCGTGGCCGCGAGGTCGAGGACCTCCAGGCTCAACTCCAGGGCCAACGATCCCGCGCTGACCGGGCGGAGGCCCAGAGCGAACAGCTCACGGCCCAGCTCGAGCAGCTCCGCGCCGAGCTCGAGCAGCTCCGCGACCAGGTCCAGGAGCAGCGGTCCCGCGCCGACCTGGCAGAGACCCAGGCCGAGCAGTTCCGCGCCGAGGTTGAGGACCTCCAGGCTCAACTCCAGGGCCAACGATCCCGCGCTGACCGGGCGGAGGCCCAGAGCGAACAGCTCACGGCCCAGCTCGAACAGCTCCGCACCGAGCTGAACAAGGCGAAGTAAACTGTGGGGGAGTGGCCCCTGTGAAGGAGAGCGCGAGATGAGTGACTATCTGATGTCCTTCGACATCATGAAGGAGATGGCGACCCGGGTGTGTGGCCGCTACATCGCTTGGGCGAACCAGGCCACGGATCCAGCGGTCAAGCAGCACTGGATGAACCAGGCCAGTCAGGTCACAAAGGGGGTGCAGCAGGTCCGGGCGCACGACGTGGAGGCGATCGCCGCCAAGCGTGAGGAGCTGCGGCAGCTGTTTCGCTCCATGCCGGTTGAAGCCCCAGCCGTCGCTGCATGAGTGACCTGTCACCGCAGCAGCTCCAGGAACTGTTCACCAACCAGGTCATCCCCTACCTCGAGGAGATCCGTAACCCGGAACGCCCCGAGGTAGGGGATCGTCCTTGGTTCGTGTGTGTGGGTGGACAACCAGGTGCCGGGAAGACCGCAGCGGTCGATGCCAGCGGCCAAGCCCACCGGGGATCAGTGATCGTCAACGGCGACGATCTCCGACGGTTCCACCCAGCCTACGAACACACCATGACCACCAACCCGTTGGCAATGCCCGATGTCACTGCCCAGGCAATCGGACAGTGGGTCGTGATGGCCAGCCACTGGCTGCGCGAGCAACGGATCTCCGCCATCGTGGAGAGCACCCTCCGGCAGAAGGACTTCCTCCTCGAGGAACTCGCCGCCTACCGTGAAGCAGGCTACGGCACAGAACTGCGCGTGGTCGCCGTCCCGCTGGAAGTGTCCCGGCTGGGCACACTCGCCCGCTACGTCGGCCAGGCCCAGGAGTTCGGCGCGGGTCGAGCCGTCACCGCCCAGGGCCACGACGACCGCGCTGCCATGGTCCCGGCCACTGTTGAAGCCCTGGTGGCTTCCAGCCAACTGGATCGTCTCGTGATCCAGGACCGTGACGGCCGAGTCTTCCTCGACGTCTCCGCCAGTGGGCCGAGCTTTGCGGCTCGAGCCCGTGAGGTGGTCGACCAGGCCCGCGACGTGACGTCGATGACCCCAGAACAGGCCCGGGCCTGGTTCCAGGCCGCAACCATCACCCTCAAGGCCTTGAAGGACGTGCCGTTGGACCAGGACCTCCTGAAGGTCTCCTCCCGGCTGGCCACCCGCGACGCGACGGCGATCGCGGCCACGGCATGGCCGACGGAGCCCAACAAGCAGCGCCATCAGATCGATGCTCTGCAGAGGCATCACTGGGCAGCAGTACGGGCAGCCACCATCACCCGCCCGTCGTCGAGGGCGACGGCTCCCAGGGCCCAGCATCGTCCGGCTCCACCGCGTCCTGACCGCGGCCGCGGTGGGCTGGAGCGTTGAACGCACCCCACCCCCAGGAAGGAGACCAGGTCATGAGTGAACACCCAAGCCTTGAGGTTCTTGTCGACCAGGCACGCGACGCGGCCGCACTCACCCAGGAGGAGGCCCAGCGCTGGTTTCACCACATGGAGGCAGCCCTCGAGGCCCTCGAACAGGCCCCGCCTGAGGATGTCCTGCGCAGACTGGAAGCCGTGACGTCGTGGAAGGTCCTTTCGATTGCCTGTCAGGCATGGCCAGATGAGCCACGGCGGGCGTTGGAGTGGAGGAGGAAGCTGCATAGGCTCTACTGGGAAGCCGTTCAGCGGGTGACTCCACAGCAGCAGGACCAACAACAACGACAGATGCGGGCCGATGAAGCACGGCACCGGATGCATCATGACGACTACTACCACCACCATGAGACTGGACACAGTCGAGGCATCGGACTGTGAGCAGCATCATCGGCTACGCCCGCGTCTCAACCCGGGAACAGAACCCGGAGGCGCAACGGGCAGAGCTCGAGGCCGCGGGGGCGGTGAAGGTGTTCACCGATCACGGTCACTCTTCCCGCACAGTGGACCGTCCGCAGTGGAGCGCCTGTCTGGATTACCTCCGCCCTGGTGACACGCTGCTGGTGCGGGCCCTGGACCGGATTGCCGGCACGGAGCGGATCGCGCTCGAGGTGATCCGGGATCTCGCCGACCGTGGGGTCCGGTTGCGCAGCCTCACCGAGCCCGCCCTCGACGTCGATGCCTCCACACCGATGGGGCAGGCGATCATCGGGATCATGGCCGTCCTCGCGCAGCTCCGCGTCGACACGATCCGCGAAAACACCATCCGCGGCCTCGCGCATGCCCGGGCCCAGGGACGCATCGGCGGCCGCCCCACCGTGATGACACTCGAGCGCCTCGAGGCCGCCCAGACACTCCGCGCTGAAGGGCACTCGTTGGCGCAGATCGCCCGCATCCTCCAGGTCAGCAAATCATCAGTGCAGCGCGCCCTCGCCTAACACCCAACCGGGCGTCACCAGAGCCGTTCTTGGAGTCGATCGACGTCACCCATTCCGTCGTCGATCACCGTGGCAAGATCTGCCCTGGTCTTTGCGGCGTCGCGGAGTGCTTCAGCGCGGCCGCGTGCTCCACGGAGGTCACGCAGCGGCGACCCCGGGATGTCTCGCCGCGCCACCCATTCACGTCGATTCGACGTTGCCGTCCCGACGCGAAGATGGGACGGGTTTTGGCAGATCGGGTTGTCGCAGTCGTGCGAGACGACATCCGGCATGGTGGTGACGACCTGGTGGTGCTCGAGTTGATCGATGAGCCACGCGAACCGATGCGCGATCACCACCAGGTCATCGTGGATCCAGAACCGGCCGTGACCTTTCCCTGAGATGGCTCCGGTCCACAGCCAGCACTCCAGGTCAGGACTGCGATGGATCTTCGCCTGAAACCTCGTCACTACTGTCGGGTTCTGTGCTGCTGTTGTCAGCTCCGTCAGGCGTTCTGTCATCGTCGCTGTCCTCAGTCTCGGATGCTGCCTCAGGGGTGAGGCGTTTCCGCGTCGGAATCTCGCGAAGGTCCAGGTCGAGTCGTTGCGCAATCTCGGAGCGACGGAGCCCCTCGTCGTAGAGCTTCAGCACGACGGTGTTGCGCTCTGCTTCGAGGGCGGCGATCTTGTCGGTGAGCACGAGGTGTTCGACCGCAAGATTCTCGAGGCGTCGTTCGCGTTCGGCGAAAGAGCTGCTGCGTCCGCGCACGGCGATGCGTGCGCTGGTCTTCGTCATCGTTTTCCGCACACATCAAGGATAGCTAGCGTGCTGGTTGTGTGTGGCCATCGAGGCCACACACAACCACGTCCCTGGTCGCCTCGAGCGTCTCAGGTTCCCTCTCGCGGGACTGAATCGGGGTGTCGGGCCATCGAGGCCCGCCACCCCGCGTTTGCGTTGCCAACTTGTGTTGACCGGCTGTCCACAGGGGAACCCTGCCGGTTGGGTGCACCGTGCGCGGGTCAGGCGTGTCCCCTGTGGACAGCCGGTCAGTTGCCGTCTGGGTGCGGTGCGGCCCACTGTGGTTTTTCCGCCCATCGAGGGCGGAAAAACCACAACCTGTTGTGCCCACTCCTGACGGAGCAGGCACAACCCCGGATTGACTCTCCTGCACCGTGTGCAAGCTTCGACCTTGACCCATCACGTGGGAACGCTCCGCGCACCCACGACGGCTGGAGATGCCTGAACCCCTTCCGAGCAGATTTTGAAGTCGCTACGCTCCCACCCAACCCGGAAGGGGTTCAGGCATCTCCAGCCGTCACACTACTGGCACTTTCAGCCCTCGAAGCAATCCCTGATGCTAGACTGCGCCCCATGATGACCATCTCCCGCCTGAGTGCCGGGGATGGCTATGAGTACTACACCAGCGTCACAGCGCGCGCAGACCACCGGTCCAAAGACCAGGAGTTGGGCGACTACTACTTGGAGAGCGGCACGCCTCCAGGTCAGTGGATGGGGCGTGGAGCGGCCGCCTTGGGCATCGAGGGTGAGGTCACAGAGGCCCAGATGAAGGCCCTGTTCGGTGAGGGATTGCACCCTGAGGCGGATCGTCTCATCGCCGAGCAGATCGCCGCCGGGGTGAGCGCGAAGAAGGCCATCGAGGCTGTCAGGTTGGGCAGGAAGTTCGCTGCATACCAGGTCCCGGACAGCCAACTTCGACGCGCTATTGACGACGCTGTGAGTGCTGAGGAACGTCGTCTTGGCCGTGATCTTGACGCCAATGAGCGCCTGAAGGTGCGAATGAAAACCGCAGGAATCGCGTTCAAAGAGGCGCACGGACGCAGCGGAAACCGGGTCGAAGTCGCCAAGTGGATGAGCCAAGAACTCAGCAGCAAGCAGAACACCGTGGCCGGATTTGACCTCACCTTCAGCGCGCCGAAGTCGTTGTCTGTGGCGTGGGGAATCGCCTCACCCGAGCAGGCCAAACAGCTCGAGCAGGCGCATGAAGCAGCCATCGAGAGGACCATTAACTGGCTCGAGGACGAGGTCATCAGGGCCCGAAGCGGAGCCCAAGGAATCGCCTTCCACGCCACAGAAGGCCTCCTCGCCACCCGCTTCCGACACTGGGAGTCCCGCGAGGGAGATCCCCAGCTGCACGACCACGTTGTGATCGCCAATCGCGTGCAGATCACCGACGCGCAGGGCCGCATCAAGTGGCTCACCATCGACTCCCGCAGCCTCTACAAGGCAACGGTCACCGCCTCATCGGTTTACAACGAAGCCTTGGCCAGCGAACTCAAGCAGCTGGGGGTGGAGTTGCGGGAGCGCACCACACCCAGCGGCGACTACCGCGGCATGGAACTCGCCGCGATCAGTGATGAGCTGATCGATCAGTGCTCGGGACGACGGGCCGCGATCACCGCCCGCACCGAACAGCTCGTCGCCGAGTTCGTGGCTGAGCGTGGCCACGAACCAGACCGCAAGACCCGCCTGGCCCTGGCGCAGCAGGCCACCCTCGAGACCAGGATCCCGAAGTCCCAGGCCATCTCCCGCGACGAACTCCGCACGCAATGGCGGGGCCATCTCGGGGCCGATGCGGAGCGCATCCAGGCCGAGATCAGCGCACAGCTCGACGCCGAATCGACTGCCATGCCTGCTGCTGCCCTGGTCCCAGGCCAAGAGCCGGACCCAGGGATTGATGCGGTGGATGTGGAGCAGGTCGCAGCCGACATCGTCGCCGAGCTCTCGGCTCGGCAGTCGGTGTGGAACCGCAACCACGTCTCCACCAGGGTCAACATGTGGGCCGCCGCCAGGGCCGAGCTCATCACCGATGAGCTGCGTAAGCAAGTGCTCGATGCCGCGTTGAATCGGGCATCCATCCAGATCACGCCCGAGGTGAAAACCCCGGTGTTGCCGGAGCTCCTCAACCCCGACGGCACGTCGATCTATCAGCCCCCGGCGGCACGCCTCCACACCTCAGCCCAGGTCCTCAAGGCGGAGGATCTGCTCGTGGATGCCGCCCACGACATCCACCTCCCGGCTGTCACCGCGGAGGTCTTTGACGCCGTCCTGGCGGAGCAGGAACTCCAGCTCGATCCAGGCCAGATCGCCCTGGCCCGACAGGTTGCTCTCAACGACCAGGTGCTGACTGTTGGGATCGGTCCGGCAGGTGCCGGGAAGACCACCGCCATGCGCGTCGCCACCCAAGCCATCACCCAATCCGGGGCCCAAGTCCACGGTGTGACGGTCTCGGCCGCGGCCGCCGACCAACTCCAGCAGGCCACCGGCATGCCCTCGACGACGATCGCGAAATGGCTGCACGACCATCCCCAGGGCAGGCACCAGATTCGACCTGGTGACGTGATCGTTGTCGATGAGGCTGGGATGGCCTCCGCGACCGATCTGGCGGCGATCACCCGTGCCGCCCGCGACGCCGGTGCGTTCGTGCGGCTGGTCGGTGACGACCGTCAGCTCCAGGCCATCGGCGCCGGGGGAGCGCTGAAGATGCTCACCGGTGAGGCCGACGTCGTGCGCCTCGAGCAGCTCCACCGCTTCACCAACCCCGAGGAGGCGTCCGCGTCACTCAGGTTGCGGGACCAGGGGGACGTCGAGTGGCACATCTCCCAGGGCCGGGTCCACGGCGGCACCGCCCAAGCCATGCACCAGGCCATGGTGCAGGCCTGGAACCGCGACCTCCAGCAGGGCGCTCAGACGCTCATGATGGCCACCACCAACAGTTCTGTAGAGGCGTTGAATCTGTTGGCGCAGCAGCAGCGCATCGACGACGGCCACGTCAACACCGCCACCACCATCACCCTCGCCGACGGGGCCGAAGCAGGGGTGGGAGACTGGATCCTCACCCGCCGCAACGACCGCCGCCTGACCACAGGCAGCGGCCATTCGTTTGTGAAGAACGGCGACCGCTGGACCATCCAACAGATCCACGCCGACGGCAGTGTCGCAGTCGTCGACGACCACAACCGCACCTGCACCCTCCCCGCCGACTACATCCGCTCCTGGACCGGGCTGGGGTATGCGACGACCGTGCATCGGGCCCAGGGCCGCACCGTCGACTCAAGCCACCTCCTCCTTGACACCACCGCCATCGGGCATGACGCGGTGTACGTCGGCCTCACCCGCGGCCGCAGCAACAACGAGGTGTGGGCCGTCACTGACGGCACCACCGCCCCCGACATGCTCCGAGCAGCGGCATCGAAGGACGTCCAAGCATCCTCTGCACGGGAGTTGATTGCCCAGGCCCAGGCGGAGGCGGAGCATCCCGCGACCCTGGTGCGGATCCTCACCGACGTACAACGCCGCGCCGACACCCACCGCTACAACCAGGTGATGCGCCTGGAGCATCCCGCCGTGTGGGTCCAGGTCCAGACCTCGCCGCAGCTCCACCGTCTCCACGCAGCACTCCACGAAGCAGAACAACGCGGCTTTGCTCCCTCCCGGATCCTGCGTGAGTGCGCGGAGAATCTGCCCGACGGCGTCACCGAGCCCGCCGGGCTGATTGCGTGGCGGATCCGCCGCCACCTCACCCTCGCCGCCCAGCACGCCTCCAAGCAGGGTGAGATCACGCGCCGCTTCAGCCACCTGTCGGATCTCGAGCTCGCCGCCCAGCTCCACTCCGCCACCATCGACAAGACCACCGCCCTCAACCAACTCAAAGCGACGAAGAAGACGGCGTGGGAGACCGACCCGGTCCCGGCGGTCACGAAACGCGGCGTGGAGGTGCCCTCGTGGCAACACCGCGTCTACGGCCACCTCGACGACTCCGAGCTCGCCACCCGACTTCGTGACGCCCGCGGCCGCGCCGAGGCCGCATCGCGGGCGATCACCGAGATCCGCCGGCACATCCGACAACTGCTGCGCGACCCAGAAGCCCCGGCCTCCGAACAGCTGCTGAAGAATCTGGATGCTCGCCTCGAACGGTTGCGCAACGACCGGTATGAGGCCACCCGGACCGCAACCCAGCTGCGGGAGGAAACCACCACCCGCCACCGCCTCGACGGACCGTCATGGCATCGTGAGACGGTGCAGCGGGGGGCCGCGACGATGCCGGAGCGCCCCGGAAACCTCGCAGGCGATGTGGGCCGCGCTGAACTCGGCTTCACCGCCGTGCAGGAACTCCGGAAGCAGTTGTGGATCGAGTCGCAGCGTCGGCGTCTCGACCCCCACCCCGCCCAGGTGGAGCGGTTCGGGGCCCCCGCATGGGCGATCTCCGGCCACGGCACCGACGACCCAGCCATGCCGAGCAGTTGGGCGGCCGCGTTGACCCAGATGCGTCACCAGGTCGCCGACGCGATCACCACCCGAGGCGCCGCGTTGGCCCTCGACCCACCCGACTGGGCCACAACCTATCTCGGCCCCGTCCCCCACGTGGATGATCCTCGTCGCGCAAGGTGGGAGCAGGTCGCGGGGCAGATCGAGACCTGGCGCGGCCTCACCGACCACACCGACCCCGTCACCGCCCTGCCTGCCCCATCACGGTCCAAGGCCGTCGGGGCCCAGGCAGCGACCTGGCTGCACACCCTCCACGCCGCCGCCTCCGACCTCCGGGTTGGCCGCGCCATCCCCACACCCGACGACAGTCCCGGCGGGGGAGCAGAGCCCTCACAGCCTGCCCCGGTGCCGGTGCTCACCGCCCCCACACCCACCACCGACAAGGGTGGGGTGCGTCGCGCCGCCTCCGAGCCCGCACGCCGGATCCAGCCCGCGGCCACACCGACCCCGGCACCCCGCGACACGCCCACCGAGACCGTGCCGACGACCGTTCCGAAGCTCACCCCCGCGGCCGAGCTCGAGCCTGAGCTCCTCGGGGCCACCAGCCGGGACAGGATCATCGACCTCACCCACCAAGCCGCCCAGTTCTTCAAGGAGCACTACGTCGGCTCGGCCGCGGCCGACTACATGCGCGAGCGGTTGGGCACCGACCTGGTGGCAGATCATCCCGAGGTCGTGGTCGGGTACGCCCCTTCCGGGAGTCGCCTGGCCCAGCACCTGCGCCGTCACGGTGCCAGTGATCAGGAGCTCATCGACGCCGGTCTTGCGAAACCCGCCCGAGACGGCCGCGGCATCATCGACGTCTTCCGTGACCGCCTCATTCTTGGCATCCACAACCTCGACGGCGACCTGGTCGGGTTCGTCGGCCGCGCCCGACCCGACGCCGACAAACACGTCCCCAAGTACTTGAACACCGCGACCACCCGCGCCTTCCACAAGAGCGAGATCCTCTTCGGGCTCGCCGAGCACCAGGACCTGGTGAAAGACGGCGCGGACCTGGTGCGGGTCGAGGGCCCACTCGATGCCCTGGCCATCACGCTGGGCACCAACGGCCGCGCGGTGGGGGTTGCCCCGCTCGGGACCGCCCTGACCGAGCAGCAGGCCCAGGCGATCGCCGCCCAGGGGGTGCGGGTGTGGGAGGCCACCGACACCGACGCCGCCGGGCAGAAAGCAGCTGCCCGTGACCATGAGCTCCTCATCCGCCACGGCATCCTCGCCCGGGACTTCCCCCTCCTGCCGCCCGACGGGCAACCGGTGAAGGACCCCGCCGAACTCCTGCAACGCGACGGCGGTGCGGAGGCGTTGCAGATGCCCCTCATCCTCGAAGACGCCGCCCCCACCGTCGCCGGGAAACTCCTGGTCGGCATGGTGGCCGAGCACGCCGACCACCTGGTCGGTGACGCCAACACCAGACTCGCGGTCGCCCGCCAAGCAGCTCAGCTCATCGCCGACCTCCCCACCGAGGAGCGCGACTACCACACCAACCTGGTGGCCGCTGCCCTGCACGATCTCGACCCCGCCCAGCACCAGGCGGCGTTGCGTGACCTGGTCACCCAGGAAGTCCAACAGCAGGCCCAGCCTGTCCCTGACGGCCCAGGGGTCAGGGTCCGGCCCAGGGCCGGAGAGCGCCTCCAGGACCTCGCCGCCCATCTCGGCGTGGCCACCACACCCCCGCGCACCCCGGCTGTGCAGGCGCCCGAGCCCACACCCGGCGCGCCACTGCCTGCTGCCGGTCTGCTGCCACCCCTCCACACCGCAGCCATCACCCGCCCCACACACCCAGTGCACGACACTCAACCAGCACAGCCGCTGCACACACTGCAAGCCATGCAGTCAGCACACCCAGTCCAGTCCGTGCAGCAGCCCCACCCAGCGCAGCCAGTGCAGCCGGTGCAGCAGTCGGAGTCGCTGCAGGACATCATCGCCCGGTGGGAGGTCCGCCAGGAGCTCACAGCCCTGGCCGAGCGCATGGAGACCCTCCCCGAACGGGCAGCCCTGACCATGGACCTCGACGCCGCCCAGCGTGCCCGGACCCAGCTCCACCACACCCCCGGCACCCCCCTCCTGCAGGTCCTCACCGCCCGCGCCGACCTCGACCGCGAGATCGCCACCCTCGAAGACCGCCTCCACGACCTCAACAAACCCGCCCTGCAACGCAGCCTCGAACGCCACCAAGCCGCCGTCGAAGCCCAACGCGCTCAGGCGATCGACGCCCAGGCCCGCGCGATCGCAGCCGACAGGTCCCGGCCCCTCATCGACCGGATCCGCGACACCGCCGCCCTCAAACGCCACACCCCCCAGCCGCCAGAGCAGCCCACCCCACCAGCGCCACGCCGCGACCGCAACGCCCCTGAACGCTGAACCGGTGTAACATTGTGGGGTATATTATTCCGAAATAGGTTGTATTGGCTGGTTTTCAAGGGGTTGAGCTGTGAACCACGAGCACGTTGTCTCATTGCTGCAGAGCACGGGGACTCTCACCGGGGTCCTGGACGAGGCCTTGGCCGAGGCGATCGCCAGGGCTGAGCGAGAGTGTGCTGCGTATCGGCACGAGGAGTACCGGTTCATCCGGGCGCTGCACGTGCGTCTTGCCGCACGCCAGGAACTGGAACGTCTCGGCCTGCCCGAGAAGTGGCAGCTGGCTGGGAATCCTGCCCGTATGGGGCAGCTCATCCTCCAAGACCCCGGCCGGATGTCGTTGCGGCTGCTGCGGGCCAACCCACTCCAACCCAACCGTGTCCCTCACGCCGGATCGAACCAGGCACGCATCAGGGTATGGCAGCAGCCTCCGTTGGATCCGAACTGGCCAGCTGCCCCAAGTCAGGAGGTTGTCTTCCTTGCGTTGTGGGACTACAGCGATGAGCGGAACCGGCTTGACGGGTTCAGTCTCCGTTTCATCCATCCTGTTGGGGCAGGGAAGTATCGTGGCACGGTTCCCTGCGACCTCGACGTCGCGATCCCCCGCCACGGCACCACCTTCGAGGACCTCGAGTTCCTTCCCCAGGATCAGGAGGAGGACCTGTTCGGCAGTTACGAGATCCTTGAGGCCGAGGAAACAGACTGATGATCCAGTTGTTGCCGAACGGGCGTCGGCTGCTCGCGCTACGGGAGCTGCTGGGGCTGACCCAGCAGGACTTGGCCCATGCCCTGGGAATCAGCCAGCCCGCCCTGTCGAAGATCGAGAAGGCGGAACGTCCCCTCAGCACCGAACTCATCGACCGAGCCAGCCGTCACTACGACCTCCCAGCGCAGTTCTTCCACGTCCCACCCAGCGTCCTCGAGGTCGGGATCCCCACCTTCCGCAAGGCCAGCACCGCCCGCGCCGGAGACGAACGACGAATCCTACGCACCTACCGGGAAGCCGCCCGCGTGTGGGCCGACGCCTCGGAAGCATCCGGCTACCACACCAACCAGATCCCTCCCAGCCTCGCCACCCTCGACGTCGACGCTGCAGCGGGGAAACTTCGACGCATCGCCGGGATCGACGCCACCGTCCCCATCGGTAACATGACCCGCCTGCTGGAACGACTCGGTATCGCAGTCATCTGGCAGCTCACACCCGCCGAGGACGACGCATCGGCCCATGCCGGGATCTCCATCCCGGCCGCGAACCCGACGCGCCCCTTGATCGCGTTGGCCTCCCCGCTACCAGGAGATGCAGCCAGGTTCACCTTGGCACACGAACTCGCTCACCTGATCTGGGACCAGGACACCCAGCCCTGGACCAGCTCCAGGAGCCCCCAAGAGAAACGCGCCCACGACTTCGCCAGCGCCCTTCTTCTTCCCGCCAGCATGATCCGCAGCCGGGTCACTGACACCCTCAACCTCAATGGCTACCTTCCCATCAAAGCCGAATACGGGACCAGCCTGGCCGCCATCATCATGGCCGCGAAACGACTCCAGGTCATCACCGCCCAGCGGGCACGCAGCCTGTTCATCCAACTTTCTGCCCGAGGATGGCGCACCAGTGAGCCCATCCACGTCGGCGAGGAACATCCCCGCCTGCTCACCCAAGCTCTCCAACGCATCACCAGCTGGGACAGCCACTCCATCGCCACCACCACCGCCATGCCCGCCGCCACCATCGCCCGCTGGACCGGCGAAACCATCCCCGACCCCGAGGCCGCCATCATCAGTCTCACTCACTGGCGCACCCACCGCGCCTCCGCCACACCTGCACCATCGCTGCACTGACTGAGTCGGCTGCACTGCATGCACTGCCTGGAACGACTGCGCTGACCGCCGCCCGGACCGGGCGCTCGGATCACCCCTGCTCGGCCGCGAGGGGATGGAAACGGGCGTCGGTGACCGTCGCCGGCGGATCCGGCTGATGGCCGTTGCGACACCGATCCACCCCCTGGACATACCCCAAGAAGGGGCGCCAGGAGTAGGTGTACCAGGCGATCAGCTCAGGCCCAGGGTGGTTCGCGGCCGCGATCTCCCACGCACACCTGAGCGCTTCGAGCTGGTTCACCAGGTCAGGGTGAGCCAGCCAGCACGGCGGGATCGCGGTCACCGCGTGGGTGACGCACATCCCATCCACCCACACGATCAACCGCTCCCACTCCTCCACGGTGCGGTCAGGGTCCAGACTCCACGGCCACAACACCACCGCCTCCTGCTTCCCGCCACGCGTGGCGACGGTGGTGGTGCGGGCCTCGGTCTGCCGCAGCCGCTCGATCACCTGCGACAGCAGAGCGGACTGTTGGGCGACCTCCTGCGACAGCCTGGAGACCGCATCATCCCGAACAGCCTGCTCGTCGACGTGCTCACTCATCACCGACTCCTTTCCTTCTTTGCCCTGGTCTTGCCATGTCGCCTATCAGTGAGCGGCTTCAGCTTCCGACCCCTGAACGGTGGCAGGCCTCGGACCAGGACCAGGGCCTCATCACCGGGAAGTCGACCAACCTCATCCGCACTCAACAACTCGCGGGCGATCGTCTTCACGTTGCGGGATCCGCCACCACGGCGGCCGTGCGAGATCGACGAATCCACTGTGCGGATTGTCTGCTTCCCGAGGGCCTCCGCCATCCACTTCCGGGTCTCTTGGTCTTGAGAGCCCAAAAACAGCACCGTGTCGCAGTTCGCCATGATCGTGGTCCAGGCGTCTTTGTAGAGGGTCTTACCTTGGTTCAAGGCCTGCACGACGGGGATGACGGAGATGCCGCGGGAACGAACCGTGGCCATCGTCACATCGACGTCGGGGATTCTGCCGATGTTGGCGAACTCGTCCAGCCAGCACGTCACCGGGACCGGCAGCATGCCGCCGGGCTGCTGGTCGGCGATCCAGACGTTGCGTTGGAAGAAGGCGGAGAACAGCATCGCGGATAACCACGCGAATTGCTTGTTCGAGTCAGAGATGACCGCGAAAACGGCTGTCTTCTCCAACCCGACCCGATCCAAACCGATCGTGTCCCGGGCGACGAGCCGTCGGATCCCGGGGATGTGCAGCGGGGCGAGCCGGGCACCGGTGGTGACCAGAATCCCGGAAGCGGTCTTGTCGACCGACTGCCGGAACACCTGGAACTGGGCCACTGCGTAGTCAAGCAGCTCGGAGCGCTCCTCCGGGGGCAGGCCACGTGCTGCCGCGAACAACGCGCCAACAGGGGAGTGGTCGCCGGTGTCAGGGGTCATCTGCCCGAGCAGATCCATCACCTCACCCAGGTGCTGCCGCTCTGGTGGATACGTCGCGACCACTATGCTGATCAAAGCATTCATCAGTCCCTCCTCCGCGCGCTCCCAGAACGGCTCTCCAGTGGGTTTCTGCGGCGGATCCGTGTTCGCAATGATCGTCTTGGCCAGCAAAGCAATGTCCTCCGGCTCATGCCCAGGGCGCAGATACGCCAGCGGGTTGAAACCATCCGAGGCAGTGAAGTCGATCAAGTTCAGCACCGCGATCCGGTGGCCGGTGGCCTCCAGATCCTCCCGGCAGGTCGCCAACAACTCACCCTTCGGATCCGTCACCAGCACCGACCCGGCATCACGCACCAGATTCGGCATCACGAAAAAACGACTTTTGCCTGTGCCGGAACCGCCGATACACAAGATGTTGAGGTTGCGCTGATGTTCCGGCTTCCGGGCGCGGGTGATGCGGAGCCGGTGCTCCCTGGTGAGCCAGATGTTGCGCTGGATGTCTGGGTCCGTGAGCGGCCGCAGATCTCGGGGCCTGCCCCAGCGGGCTGAGCCGTGCTCCTCGCCGGACCGTTGGGGCAGTGTGACTGCCCACGCGGCGAGCAGGATCAGTGAGAAGGCGGTGGCCGCGGCCGCCATGAGGAGATCCCGCGGCTCCCACGACCACGACGGCGGCCACGCCACCACCCGCTTCGCCGCATCCGGCAGCCGCAGCACCCACGACCCCAGATGTCCATCACCCCGGACCCCTGCGGAGATCACATTCGCCGCGTACCCCGCCGCCGCGGCGACGGCGACGGCGAAGACACCCGTGCTCTTCTTCATCACATCCTGCCTTTCAACTCAGCAGCTCCACGACCAAGGCGGCGGCCAGCACCAGCCCGAGGATGCCGAGGACCCAACGGCGCAGCTCCGCGAGCAGCGCCAGTACCAGCCCAGCCACCCTGAGCGCGACCAGCAGTGCCACCACCGCCAAGGCCATCTGCACGACCTCCGGCATCACCGCCACCCCCTCCCGGAGAAACGCTCTGTGTGGTCATCGTTCTGGTCCTTCCCCGCGATCCCTGGCGGCCCTGTCCGGCTGCCTGCTCAGCCACCGGCCAAGTTGCGTCTGTTGGCGTGCCGCCTCTGCACGCTCCTGGATCCGCTCGATCAACGGCCGCTTCTCGTTGCTCACGACACGGTGCTGCCTCTCGGCGCTCAGACGGGCTGCCAGATCCCGGGGTGTCGCCTCACGCAGACGAGCCGCCAACCCGGGCAGGGACTGATCCCGCTCGTGGCGTTGGACGTCTCGCAGCTCGCCCAGGGCCTGCTGCACGACCCGCGCCACCGCCTGGCGGTGCATACCCAGGCGCTCAGCAATCACGGCATGGGACTCAGGAACCCCAGTGGCCAGGCCGAAACGCGCCGTGACGATCGTGCGTTGCAGCTGGGGAAGCTCCGCCACACGACGACGCAGATCCGCCAGTGTCCACGCCGTCGTGACCTGCTCAGCCACATCAAGGCCACGGTCGCGTCCCCACTCGTGAGGATCAACAACTCCGGACGGCATGAGCGCCTCGTGCTGGAGGATGGGCTGCTCCTGGCGAGCCGCCACCCGCTGGGTCTCATGACGGGCCATGAAATTCACCCAGGTGCTCAACCGGCCGCGGTTCTCATCCCACGAATCGATCTTCTCCGCCACACGGGTCAACACCGCGGCGTAAAGGTCCCGGCCAGCCTCCCTGGACCGGAACGCGAGCTGCCGGCGAAGTGCGGCCGCAACCATGGGGCGGGTGAGGTCGATCAGCTGCGCCCTGGCCCGACGGCCCCGCTGGGCCAGCTCCTCCAGCTCACCACGAGACGCCCCAGCAGCCACACGAGTCGCGACGGGGTCCCCGTCCAGCGCAGCCTGCGCGATCACCCCGGCACGGCAGGCCTGAGCCGCCGCCACATGATTGACATGAGTGTTCTCCACGGGGTCGATCTCGACCCCACCCCTCCACTGCCGCGACTGCCCCGACATCCTCCCAGGCGCATCCGCCTTGGGAGCAGCTGCTGCAGGTGGTTCGGGACGACCCCCGTGTGCTGGGGCGTGATCGTGCAGACGAGCGTGATGCCACGGGTCAGCCGCGATCTCCAAGGACACACCGACCTGCGTCAAGACGGTGTCCGTCTCACCAGGAGCCCGCACACTCAACCCCGCCTGCAGACACCCACCAAACCCAGTGTCGATAAGAGCCTCCACCCGACGAGCCGGGGAAAGCTCCGCCCGCATCGCAGCCGCGACAGTCGCCCACCGACGAGACAACTCCGTCACCCCAGCAGGGGAGACCCGTTCCCTCTGCGCGACATCACTCCACGACGTCACAGCGAGCTGCCACGCCTCGCCCGCTGTCGCCACCGCCGCGCGCAGCTCCGGCAGCTCCAACCCTGGCGGCGCGTCCACCTGGTCGATCCAACTCTTGGCCCGACGAAGCAGGCTTGCCTGCGTAGCAGCGATCGTCAAGGCCTCGTGCGGTCCGACATCTGTCACCGCGACCTGGTCCCGCCAGGCCCGCAGCGCCGCGCTCAAGGGCGACGGGTCCTGATGGACGAGCAGCTCGCGCTCCGCGGCCGCCAAGACCTGCTCGTGACGCTCATCTGCCGCCGAGCGCAGCGCGAGATGAGTCACCGCCGCCACGGCTGCACGGCCACCCTCGGGATCCCAGCCCCGGGTAGCGGCCTCGATGACGTCGGCAACCAGCGGATCCGTGGCGCTCGGGGCTGCGCCGCGGAAGCTCCCAGACGCTGCAGCCATCCCCACCACCGCCGTCACCGCCGGGTCCTCCCCAGCCACCGGGGCGACGGCAGCCATCACAGCACGCCACGACTCCAGGCCCAGCGGCACTCCACCGGCCAGCCGGTCCTGAGCCTCCCAGGTGATCTCACGCCACCCCATCACGCACCCACAGCGTCGCGGACATCCACCAGATCCAGGAAGAATCCCAGGTCCTCAGCGTTGGAGAACTCCCAACGCTTGACGATCTCGACCGCCTCCGCCAACGCAGCACGCCCCGAGACCCCCTCAAACATCGGAACCACGCTGGGAGCCCCCTCCTCGGCAGGGACGAATCGCAGAGCCGCCAACGGCAGCCCTGCCAGCTGGAGATCCACGTCCCCCAGGTCCTCGGTACTCAGCTGCTTCACTGCCCAGAGCACCAGGCCCCACACCCGCCACGCATCCTGCATCTCACCGCTCCCTTCCACGAGGCATCACGTTTCACCCCTGTATCTAGACGCTGACCCACACCGACGGTCACCTGCTCCCTGAAGCCGGGTCGGCTGTGGACAAACTCACCCCGGATTCGTCGTGGCCACCGTCACCAACCCCGCCACCCGGTCCTCAACGACCCTGACCCGCCACACCAACGGCTCCCGCTCCCGCACATCACGCTGCCCCTCCACATGGATGATCCGGGTGAACACCACCTCAACCTCCACACCCTCCCCAGCCGGGGCAGGGGAATCCTCTGGCCCAGGAGCAGCCTGAGGCTCATCACCGATCACATTGCCGAACTCCACCGACACCCAGCCATCCAGGCGCTGCAACCGACCCCACCCCGACAGCTGCCCCAGGGCAGACCCCGCCTCCAGCTCCTCCACCAGGGCCGGAGTCATCATCGACACAGCACGCCGCCACGCCCCCGACGGCACCTCATCCACCCGCACATCCGGCGTCGCCGCCACAACCACGAACTCCACCGCCCGACGCGCAGGCCCAGCCCCCACCCACGACGGAATCACCGTCGCCGCCACACCCCGCGACGAAGGTGGGGGAGTGGAGACAGCCACTGCCGGATCCGGAACCACATCCCCACCGGCACCCTCACCCCTGCCACAACCGGACAACACCAACGCGGCCGCCACGACCAGGAAAACCCGACGCCTCATCTCACCCCTCCTCAAAATGCAGGAAATTGTCGAAGTCACTGGACCCCTTCCCCACCCGGGCCGTCCGAGACGAAAACTCGCGCGTGTCATTCCGGTTGTACTCATTCACGACGAAACTGCCATCATCATTGACCTCGACAACATAAGCAACATGACCCCACTGGCCTGTGGTGCGCTGCGCAACTGCCCCTACCGCCGGAGAATGATCCACACGAATCCCCGCCTTCCGGGCAGCCAGATGCCACGTATTCGCATTCCCGAAATTGCCGTCCTGGCGCCACCAGTTGTTGAAATCCTTGTGGCTGCTGTAAGTCCGCACCGCGAACGCCGCATACGACGTGCACTGTCGCCAAGCAAAACCATTCGGGTCGTACCGTTCCGACTTCACCATGTCCGGCAACCCTGCATACCAAGGTCCATAATCGTCCTTCCCCGCCAAGCCGCTCGACCCCGGAGCCCCAGCAGCAGCGCAGCCCTGAGGACTCAACGTCGGCAACAACGCCGCCACCGTCGCCTCATGCTTCCCATAATGATCCGGAAACGCACTCACCTGGACTTTCTGCGCCGCCTGACCCAGATCCATCGACTGCCAGCCCTCAACATTCACCAAACCCGGGATATGATAACCAATATCCCCCGCCCCTCCGGAATACCGAACCGCCACCTTGTGGCCCAGGTAGAAAGTCTTTGCCGCATAATGAACGTCGTTGAGGATTTCGGTATTCTCTTCCATCGTCGAGCCGTCGGCATACCAGCCAGGGATCGCTCTTTGTTGGAAAACCCCGACGTCCCCATCTTGGTTCGGTTTCTTGGTGGCCGGGTCGGCTCCCATCGTTGATTCCTGCATCGCCGTCATCAAAGCGATCGCCCATCCCCTGGGAGGAATCCCAGCCTTCTGCCCCTCCTCGACAATCGCAGTCGCCGTCGCCCGCTGCTCCTCCGTCAACGAGCCGGAGATGTCCGTGCCACGTGGAGAGGGCAGAAGCTTCGCGACGTCCTCGGCCGTCACCGAGCCCGGGCCGCTGCACGCAATCGAGCGTGCGTATTCGGCGTCTTTTCGTCGTTGTTGCTCAGCCCCGACGCCGGTGATGAAGGACGGCAGGATGGCGCACAGGACCGCGACGATTGCGATGATGCCGACCAAGGTGGGAAGGACGCTTGTGGCTGCGCCGAGGGCCGCGAGCAGTGCTTTGACAGTCACGACGGTGGCCTGGACCGTTGCTGTCATCAAGTGTCGCCCCGCCCACCGTCCAGCCCGTGCTGCATGGCGTGCGCCGAGGCGCATGGCTGGACGGGCGATCTTCATTCCCGCGCGGCCAGTGACTCCCGTGGAGCGGCGCCATATGTGCTGCATGACGCGCACCGATGCTTGGTCGACGTCGAGCTGACCGCCATCGCGGATGGACGAGCCCATCGCTCCGCCGGCGATACGTGCATTGCGGCCTAGGACGCGGCCGATCTGGGTGGCCGATCTCACTCCCACGACGCGGATCTTGTGTCCGTGAAGTCGCTTCTCAACGGCCTTGCGGACAGCAGCCTTCCCCGCCTTCACGGGAGCCCCGATCAGCCGCTTCCCGGTTCGGCCCGTTCCTCGTGTGATTCCTCGTGCCCGCCGATGGGTGAAACCAGATACCTGGCCATCAACGTCGGAGTCTCCCATCGATTCCGCGGCGCGCAGTTGACTCAGGCCACCGCGCACGACTCGCCCACCCATGCGGCCCCCGACGTGGAAGGCGGCTTGACTGGTCTTCGATGCTCCTCGTCCCAGGGTGCGTGCCACAGTGACCGCATCCTGGCCTGCCATTCGGGCAGCCTGTTCAGCCTTCTGGATGGGTGTGGCGGTCTCGATCACCCTGCCGTTGTCGGCGGAGACGATGCGCCCACCATGCCGGGGCTGGATCTGAGTCGACGGCGTATCGGGAGGGATCCGGTAGGTCCACTGCTGGGTGAGCTTGTACTGCCCGAACTTACGAGTCATCCTCGTCGTCCTGGAATGCGGTATTGAACAACTCGTTGAGTGGTCCGTCCTGCGGGCGGCGGGCATCCAGTTCCAGCACCGTTGACCCCAGTCGAATGAGTCCTTCACCAGGTTGTGCCCGGGTCAGCACGCGGGCCTGGGCTTCACTGAGACTGAGCAGATCGACCAAGGCGTCGGCGTCGTTCTCCTGTTGTCCCATCAGCAGCAGCAGATCGGCGTTGTTCAGCATCCGGCGTCCTTCTTCGACCTCCAGCAGGGCTGTGATGTTCTGCAGGATTCCGGTCGGGATGCCTCCCTTCTTCCGGAACCGTGTCCAGAAGCTCATCAGTTGCTCCATCGCGTGGCGGTCGCTGAACATACTGGCGAACTCGTCGACGTACAGCCAGGTACGGATACCGCGCCCGTAGTTGGCGATCACTCGACGCCACACAGCATCCAGCACGACCATGAGCCCAAAATTCCGCAACGCATGCCCCAGCTTTGAGGTGTCGTAGACGATGAAACGGTTGTCGGTCTCGACATTGGTTTGTCTGGCGAAGCCGCTGAAGGTGCCTGTGGCATACAACTCCAACGCCCCCACCAAGGCCACCGCTGAGTCATCGGGTTGTTGCTTGAGCTCCTCGAGCACGTCCACGAGGGTTGGCATGGCACCCCGGTTCCGCTCCCAGCGGCGATAGATACTGTTGAGGCATCGGTCCAACACGGACTGCTCGGCTCCGGTCAGGCCCTCGGGCCCGGCCAGAAGAACCTGAAGCATGCCCAAGACAGCCTCCGTCTTGAGACGGATCGGATCGCCCTCCACGGTGGACAGCTCAATGTCCAAGGGATTCATGGTCTGTGTGGAACCGGCATGCACCTCGATCACCGTGGCTCCCAGAGCTTCACCCACCGCCCGATACTCCTGCTCGGGGTCGATGACGATCACCTCGTCCTTGGGGTAGCCGATGACGACCTGCTCGATCTCGGCCTTGCAGGTGTACGACTTCCCGGACCCAGAAGTGCCAAGCACGAAACCGTTGCCGTTACGTTTCCGCTTCCGGTCCAGGATGATCGGGTTACCGGTGGTTGCATTGCGTCCGTACAGAATCCCCGTCTGATCCAAGATCTCCTCCGAGCTGAACGGCATCAAGACCGCCAACGCCGCAGTTGTCAAGGTGCGATGGAACGGCAGCCGGTTCCCTCCCAACGGGAGAGCCGCGTTGAACCCCTGCTCCTGCCAGTACCGCAGGATGGTCGCATCGCAGGCCTTACCCCGAAGAACCTTCCGCACCTGGTCGACACGTTGCTTGAGCTCGTCCGCAGACGAGGCCCGCACCATCAACACCAGGGTGCAGGTGAACAGTCGTTGGTCCTCCTTGTCCATCGCCTCGAGCATCGAGCGGACCTCCTCGACTCCACGTTGCAGGCGGATCGGCAGATCGACGTCGGGATCCATGTGGGCCTTGATGAGTCTGCGTCGTGCCGACAGCAACTCCATGTCGAGGGCTGCCTTGCGTTTCATCACCAGCTCATGTGCTTCAGTCTTCTCAATCGGCTGCACATGAAGCGAGGTCACCAGGTCAGTCTGAACCTTCGCCAAACGCGCCAGCACGTCGTCTCCCAGCCATCGCGCGAAGGTCCGAACCATCAGAACCTGGTAGTGCAGCTCCTCCTCATCCCCGGCCAGAACGACGCAGGACTGGTTACCTCGTTCGACCGCCTGGGGAGCAAGTTCGCTCTTGGTCGTGGCTCCCGACTCAGCCATTGCCCGGTAGTCGAAGCCGCGGCTGTAGCAGCCCCTGGTCCACTCCCTCATCAGCTCGATCCGCTCTGCCCCGTTCATCCGTTCCGCATGACAGTGGAGCTTGAGGAGATCCTTCTTCGCCAACCCTGCCAAGTCCTCCAGGTTGGCCTTGGCCTGCTCGAGGTTCGGGGCAGAGACGGTGATCGTCAAGAACTTCTCCGCAACAATCGCGTACTCACGATCCCCGATCATCGACTGAACGATCCGATTGTGATCCATCCGGAACGCAGACAGATGGTCAGGGTAGCGTGGTTCTTGGAAAAGAACACGGCCCACCAGCTCGTCGCGTGGCACACGACGCGATGCCACCGTGATGGTCAAACGTTCCCCGGAGCCGAACTGGTTCAAGAACTCCGCGTAGGCTTCCAGGAGTCGCTGCTTCACTTCTTGAGTGGCCACCTGGTAAGAGACGTCAGATAGTCGCAGCGTGATGGAGTACTCGCCGCCACCCAAGATGCAGACCCCTGACTCGAGCATGGCTTCGTAGTGCAAGAAGTCTTGAGCGCGCCGCGCAGCAAAAATCGATGCGGCACGGGTTTTGCGCCTCGGGGTGGAGGTGGCGTTATCGCCCTGCTTCGCTTTGGTTTGCTTCTTTCCGAGCAGTCCGAGAAACATGTGATCTCCTGGTCTTGTGTTGATGCTTCCAAATGACGTCGTCGACGTAGAGGAGTCTTCGTGGCGCCAGCATCGCTCTCGTGACGTGGGGGAGCCAACGCTCCAGGCGAAGCCCAGCTGGTCTTGTCCACGCCCACAAGACGAACGGAGCACAGGCGCCAAGGATCCAGGCGGGGATATCCTTGACGAACCCGGTTGATGCGCCCCTCCATACCACCAAGGCAGTCACACCGACCATCGCCCCGGCCGCGATGAGCTGCCGGAAAGTGAGTCCCCACATTACCTTGGGATCAATGTCAGTCACCTCGTCGTAGACGCGAACCTCCAATGCCATGGTCACTCCTTCACGGCCGCGGTGAATCCGTTACCCAAGACGAACAAGCGTGGAGTTTTGGAGATCACCAGCTTGGCGGAGAAATCCTCATCCTTTCCGTCGACTGTCAATGTGAGTGTGAATGGGAAATCACAGGCGCCCGGCCCCTGATATGAAGCCCCGCTGTCCGTGCCGATCCAACGCTGCTCAGCAACCAGCTCCGCCGCATCGGATCGCCAGGACGAAACGCTTCCCGCCAAGCGGGCAAGCTGCTCATGCTGCTGAGACACGTTCTCTTGAGGAAGCTCGCCCCCCACTGTGATGGATGCTGCACCTCCGTCGTTGAGTTCAAGCGTGACCGGCAACGGAACACCACTGCCGGAACGAGACAAAGAAGACTCCCAACGAGAGCTCTCCAGCAGGCCAGGCCCCTTCCCCGCACACTCCCAATACCGCTGCTTCGCCTCAGAATCAATCTCGACCGCGGCATCAACAGCACGTTCGATCTCACTGACAGACGACGCCTCCTCCACCGACTTCCTCGCCGACGCCACATCACCGTAGACCATCTCATCCAGCCGAGCCATGGCACTCGAACGCGCGGCGGCCAACGACGAACCCGTAGGGTCAGCCCCAGGTACCTCGCCATGGGTGACGCAAGCCGACGCCAGCAAGGCCACTCCAAGTAACGGCCCTCTCCAAACCCAACGCATCTCAACCTCCCAACAACTCATTCGCTATTCGCCCGGACCCGAGCAAGAGCATCCCCAAGACGATTCCCATGAAAATATACATCCCGCCCAACGAGAAAGCAGCAGCAACGCCTCCGTCGTCAAGGGAGGGAATCGCGTCCGCCCCCCAAGACGCCGACAACAGCTGGAAGATCCCAACAGCCATAACGATCACGAAGGCCTGAAGTGCTGTCGCCGCATAGGTGCGGATGAAATTGATTCCGAAGGATCGAGAGTGTTCCGAGGACAACAGCGCCATAGGCACAGGGGAGAAGGAGTTATAAATGTACAGCTTGATGAAACGCATCAACACCAGGGCGATCCCGGCCAAACAGGCGCCCCGGTACACAAGCCACGCCAAAAGCATCAGAACGACCAAAACAGTCTGTCCAAGCCAATCGAGGTCCTTAACAGAATCCAGGAATGGGGTGATGTCACCTCCCTGAGGCTTTGATTCCTCTATCAGGTGACGGGTCGCCACCGCCAGATTGTTGAAGAAGTGGTAGATTCCGCCAAGAAGGAATCGGGTGGCCTTGAACGCTACCCAGAGGATCCCGAACTTGACCCCGGCCCCCACAAACATCCGGAAACGAGCCTCCCCGTCTCCATCGACTGCAAGGAGCTTGCCCGTGAGGTCGATGCATGACAGAATCAACAAGATCACCAAAGCGCCGCCTTCAGTCAGTGCGGTGGCGATGGTCCCGACATGCTTCCAAATTGGGTTGTTGAAGACCTCGAGGGTGCTTGTGACGGAGTTCAAGGACAGCCCAAAGACCTCCCCGACGCCATTCTGCATATCCTCCAGAATCGGCCGCAGGATCTTATCGGTCCAAGACTCAAGCAGAATCATGGGATCAACGTCTTGAAGTACGAGCCGACAGCGAGCGCTCCGACAGCCCCGAGGATCATGAAGAGCCCATTCTGCATCCCCTTGCCGTCGTCGGCGCGCCACTGGAAGTAGAAATACAGTAGCCCAAGGCCGATAAAGACTTTGCCTGCAATGTCAAGCAACTCGCCGAAACCTGCCAGGATCTGCTTCAGCGGGGTCAGATCGATGTTCATGTTACTCCTTGCTCACGTGTTCCAAGAATTCGACTCATTTCGCGACGTATCCACCACGACCGTGGTCGCTCCGCATCCGGCGAGCCCGTCCGGATCGCCTCCATCCGGGCAGCCTCCGCCCGCACCGCCACCGGATCCCGCTCCTCAGGGCTCAACGGCGACGACGGTGGATCCGGCAGCCGCCGCAACGACGACGACCGAGACGGCGGCGCAGCCCCCGCAGGGATCCGACCCAGGCGATGAACCACCAGCCCCGCCAGATGCCGCACCTGGTCCGGCAACGGATCCGCCGCCAACACCTCTCGCAACGCCTCCGGACGCCACCCAGCCCCGATGCGATCACGCAGCAACGGCGCCACCAACCCAACCCCCGGCCCATCCAGAGCCTGCATCACCTCGGGCAGACACCGCCGCACCAACTCCCAATCCTCCGACAACGCCGAGGATGGCGACCCGCCACCAGGCCCAGAACCAACACCTGGCCCCGAACCGGAGCTCAACCTCGACGACGACGTCGGGGATGGTCCAGCCGGAGCCCGCTCCGGCCCAGGACCAGCCACCAGGCCAGACCCCTCGACGGGAACCCTGGCACCGTCCGAAGCCGGGGGAGCCTCATCGTCGGTCGCGGTCTCCGCCCAGCCCCGCCCAGCCCAGCCACCCGAGTCGCGCCCCAGGGGCGGCGTGGGGGGTGGGGGGGCTTGGCTTGGTGGTTCTACTGATGGTTCTTCCTTGTATGGGGGTGACATGGGTGTCACCCCGGAACTGTCACCAGTGTCACCCCGCAATCCCGGGGTGACACCCATGTCATGGCGGAGCTCACTAGGCATTTCATCAGCCGCGTCGTTCGGGGTGACACCAGTGTCATGGCGGACTCCACAAGGGGATTCACCCGAGACCTCCACCGCGGTGACACCAGTGACACCACGGACTCGACCAGGCATCTCGCGAAGTTCCTGAGGCCTCGACGTTCCCCGCCCCAACCTCCGTGAGACAGTGTCTGGCACATGTAGCCGATACACCGAGTTCACCTGCCGAACCCCACCTCCAGCAGTCTTCACAAACCCCTGCAACCGTGAGATCAGCCCCGCCGACTCCAACGCATCCAAGGCCCTGAACACCGTCCGCTGCGACGCATCCAACACCTCGGCCAGCGTCTCCACCCGCGGCCACGCCTCATCCTCATCATCCGCATAATCAGCCAACGCCACCAACGTCAACTTGTCCGTCCGAGACAACCCCCGCACACGCAATGCCCACGACACAGCCCAGATACTCACGGCTCCTCCAACCCGGGCAATGCGTCAGGAGGGTCCGCTTTTGCAGGTGCTGCCCCGCTCGGCCCGTCGTCTGCGCTCGACGTCTCCGGCAGGTTCCCTCCATTGCTCAGTAACTCCCGAACCCAGGCGGCGGGGATCACCCAACGACCACTCGGCAGCTTCTTTGCCCCTGGAACCTGTCCGCGCTTGCACCAGCGCGCAACGACGCGGGGCGAGGACTGCCCAGGCGGCAAGAGTGCCGACACCTCATCGGGCGACCAGAATGGCCGTTCATGGTCGAGACTGTCATTAAATGAACCATCCACGCGGCAAGTATCACTGGAAGGCGGGGGTTGCGTCAAGACTTGCCTTGAGTGTCGCCATGTTGCATCAAGTGTCATTCAGTGGCTATGATTCGGTCATGGCGCGACAGTTTGAGCGGGATCGAGCCGCTGGCATCATCCACACGTACTCCATCTACGAGTCCATCGGTATCGCCGTTCAGTCGGCCATGTTCCGGCGCCGGTTCAAGACGAAGGACCTTGCGACTGCGCTCGGTGTTACGCCGTCCGTGGCAAGCAAGAAGCTCAGAGGGGATGTTGCCTGGTCAGTTCAGGATCTCTTCGCAGCGGCGGAGATGCTACGGCTGGACCCGCGGGGTCTCCTGCCGTCCCGGAACGCAGAGAATCCCGACCAGGTTGACCTGGTCGGGATTCCCGATCTGGTAGCGGGGACAGGATTTGAACCTGTGGCCTCCGGGTTATGAGCCCGGCGAGCTACCGAGCTGCTCCACCCCGCGTCGCTCGAACAACAATACACGACGCAGCGATGACCGCCAAATCGAGGCCTCGGGGTTAGGATTGCCGAGTCCTGTCACCGAGTTCGGGAGAATGAGCATGAGCTGCAACCGCCGCCTGCGGCGCCTCGTCGCCCTGGTAGGTGCCCTGCTGGGCGTCAGCGTGGTGTTGAGCGCGTGTACCGGTTCCAGCGGATCCGGCACCCAGCCGGTTGTCCTCGACGTCGGCGCCACCGCCGAACCCACCGGACTCGATCCGGCGACGACCACGGGAGCAGGCACCCCCTTCGTTCTGCTCTACAACGTCTACGAGACGCTCGTCAGGATCAACGACCAAGGGGAGATCAAGCCGTTGCTCGCCCGGTCGTGGAAGGTGAGTCCCGACGCCAAGGTCTACACCTTCGACCTCGAACCCTCGGCGACCTTCGCCTCCGGCAAGCCGGTGGATGCCCAGGCCGTCGTCGATTCCTTCACGAGGACCCGGGACGGCGCCGACACCACTGCTGTGCTGAAGACACAGATGGCCATCGTCAAGGACATCAAGGCGGTTGATGCCGGACAGGTGGAGGTCACCCTCACCGAACCGAGTCGGCAGTGGCTCTACAACATCACGTCGACGGCGGGCATCATCTATGACCTCTCCGCCGAGGCCGACCTCAACACCCAGCCCGCAGGGTCGGGCCCCTACGTGTTCTCGAAGCATGATGTCGGTTCAACGGTGACGCTGAAACGCAACGAGAAGTACTGGGGAACCGGGCCCCGCGTCGACGAGGTCAACTTCCGCTACTACGCCGATGCCAACGCCATGGTGACAGCGATGCTCTCGGGCCAGCTCGACATCGTCTCCAACCTCACCGTGCCGCAGGCCGTTGACCAGTTCAGCGACACCTCCAAGTTCAAGGTGTTGGAGGGAACCACGGACGGCGAGGTCGTCCTCGGGTTCAACCACGCCAACACGGCACTTGCGGACGTACGGGTCCGGCAGGCCATCAACCACGCCCTCGACCGGCAGGCCATCGTCGACGGTGCCTGGGGCGGCAAGGGAACCCTGATCGGGTCGATGGTTCCCCCCACCGACCCCTGGTACGAGGACCTCTCCAGGACCTACCCGCATGATCCCGAGAAGGCCAAGGCCCTTCTTGCCGAGGCCGGATACGCGGAGGGGCTCACGCTACGACTTCGGGTGCCGACCCTGCCGTACGGGCCGCCCATCGCGCGCCTCGTCGCAGCCCAGCTGCGCGAGGTCGGTGTCGAGGTCGTCACCGAGGAACTCGAGTTCGCCACCTGGCTGGACTCGGTCTACAAGCAGCGCGACTACGACATGACCGTCGTCGCCCACGTGGAACCGTGGGACCTCAGCGCCTTCGCCCGGAGTGACTACTACTGGCAGTACGAGAACACGCAGTTCAGCAATCTGTTGAAGAAGGCCGATCTCGCCGCCAGCGACCAGGAGCACGTCGCCACCCTCAAGGAGGCCGCGAAGCTCCTGGCCGACGACGCCGCCGCGGACTGGCTGTTCCTCCTGCCCAACATCATCATCACCACGACCGAGGTGTCCGGGATCGCCGCCAACGGCACCGGTCTGTCCTTCGACCTCACCCACGTGGCCACCAATCGGTGAGAATGGACGTCCGCGCCCTCGGCGGGCGCATCCTCGGACTCGTCGCCAGCCTGCTGGTGGCGTCGGTCCTGATCTTCCTCGCCACCAATGCCCTCCCCGGTAGTGTCGCGAATGTCCTGCTCGGTACGCAGGCCACGGCTGAGGAGATCGCCCGGCTCGAGGCCCGGCTCGGGCTCGACCGCCCCCTGGCGATCCGTTACGTCGAGTGGATCTCCGGGGTGTTGGTCGGCGACTTCGGGCGATCCCTGACCTCCGGGCAGGACGTGATGGCGCAGATCCTGCCGAAACTCGGGATCTCCGCATGGCTCATCGTGTCGGGGATGGTCGTTGCGCTGCTCGTGGCGATCCCCCTCGGCACCCACGCCGCCCTCAGGCGACGCCACGTCAGCGGCTTCCTCACCTCGACGATCTCCCAGATCGGCCTGGCCATTCCGGCCTTCTGGGCCGGCATGTGGTTGGTCATCGTCTTCGCGGTCAACCTGCGTTGGTTCCCCGCCGGGGGCTACGTCCCCCTGAGGACGAACCCGGCCCAGTGGGCCGCCCACCTGGTGCTGCCGGCACTGTCCCTGGGGCTGGTGCAGGGAAGCCTCCTGTCGCGTTACGTGCGCAGCGCGGTCATCGAGGTCACCAACGAGGACTGGTTCCGTACGGCTCGCTCCGTCGGCTGGAGCCGTTGGGGAGCGCTGTTGCGCCACGGGTCGCGCAACGTCGCGATCTCTCTCCTGACCGTCATCGGGCTGCAGGTGGCGACCCTCCTGGTCGGCGCCATCATCATCGAACAGGTCTTCGCGATCCAGGGCCTCGGGTCCCGACTACTGCTCGCCGTCTCCCAACGTGACCTGTTCCTCGTCCAGGCGATCGTGCTCATCCTCGTGTGGACGGTCCTGGTCATCAACTTCGTGGTCGACTCCGTGTACCACGCCGTCGACCCTCGACTCCGGGGAACGCGAGGCGCCGGATGATCCGTCGATCCAACCTCGTCTTCGGCACGATCCTCCTCTCCATGGTGGTCCTGGCCGCCCTCGTGGGAACCTTCTGGACCCCACATGATCCACAGGCCATCTCGGGTCCGAGGATCCAGCCGCCCAGTCCCGCGCACTGGCTCGGAACCGACGGCGGTGGATTCGACATCCTCAGCCGCCTCATGACCGGGGCCAGGCTCGTCCTCCTCATCGGGCTGCTCTCCGTGGGAACGGCCGCCGCCGTGGGGATCCCCGCCGGTATCGTCGCCGGTATGAGCCGCGGCTGGCCGGGCCGGATCATCGCGCGCGGCGCGGACATCCTCTACGGCTTCCCGGCGTTGCTGCTCGCCATCCTCTTCGCCGCCGCACTGGGGGGCTCCACCTGGACCGCCCTCATGGCGATCGCCCTGTCGTCCATCCCCGCCTTCGTGAGGATCGCCAGGGCCGCCACCCTGCAGGTCATGGGCCAGGCCTACGTCGAGGCCGCCCGGCTGTCCGGGATCCCGCGCAGGCACATCGCACGACGCCACATCCTGCCGAACATCGCCCCGGTGCTCGGGGTGCAGGCCAGCGTCAGTGTCGGTATCGCGATCCTCGCGGAGGCAGGCCTGTCCTACCTCGGACTGGCGTCGGGCTCCGACGACCCCACCTGGGGCCGCATGCTCCGGGAGGCCCAGGACCAGCTGTTCTCCGCTCCGATGGTGGCGTTCTGGCCCGGCATGGCGATCGCGGTCGCGACGATGGGGTGCAATCTACTGGGTGACGGCCTCCGTGACCTCCTCGACCCCCGACTGAGGGAGCTGACATGAGCCTGCTCGAGGTCGAGGACCTCCGCATCACCTTCGGGAGGCGCCGGAAGGTCGCCGTCGATGGCATCAGCTTCACCGTCGAGCCCACCGAGAGACTTGGCATCATCGGCCAGTCCGGGTCCGGCAAGTCGGTGACGGCGCTCGCCATCATGGGCCTGCTGCCGGAGACCGCCACCGTCACCGGATCCATCCGACTGGCCGGGCAGGAACTCGTCGGCCGGCCGGAACGGGAGCTCCGGGCGCTGCGGGGTGAAGCCATGTCGATGGTCTTCCAGGAACCCATGACGGCCCTCGACCCCACCATGCGGGTCGGCCGACAGGTGGGGGAGGCCGTGGCCCTGCACCATCCGGAGCTCCGGGGCGGGATCCGTGATCTCGTCACCGAGTGGCTGGAACGGGTGGGACTCGACGACCCACAGCGCATCGCGGAGTCGTACCCCCATCAGCTCTCCGGAGGACAACGCCAGCGCGCCCTCATCGCGATGGCCCTGGCCAACCAGCCGTCCCTGGTCATCTGCGACGAGCCCACGACGGCCCTCGACGTCATCGTCCAACGGCAGATCCTCGACCTCCTCGACACCCAGCTGGAGGGCAGGGCCTCGATCTTCGTCAGTCATGATCTGGCCGTCGTGAGGGAGGTGTGCCGCAGGGTCATCGTCATGCTCGACGGACGAATCGTCGAATCGGGACCGATCGCCCAGGTCATCGAGGAACCACAGCACCCCTATGCGCGGGGCCTCGTCGCGGCGGCCCGCATCTCCGCCGTCCCCCCGGGGGAGCGGCTCCCCACCGTCGCCGACCACTGGGAGCAGCCATGACCGATCTCGTCCGACTCGACAGGGTGGACGTCACCTTCCACCGGGGGCGACGCACCTTCCAGGCCCTGCAGGACGTGGATCTGCGCATGGCGCCGGGGGAGAGGGTGGGTCTGGTCGGCGGCTCGGGATCCGGCAAGACGACCATCCTGCGGACCCTTCTCGGGCTGGTGCAACCCTCTGCCGGCGAGGTCCTCTTCGACGGGGAACGCATCGATGGCCGCAGCGACCGGGACCTCGCCGAGATGCGGCGACGGGTCTCCTTGGTGCACCAGGACCCCAACTCCTCCCTCAATCCCCGCATGAGACTCAGGGACATCGTCGCCGAGCCGCTGCGATCCCCCTGGACCAGGCGGGCGGGGGTGGACATCACCGAATCGGTGACGGAGGCCGTCGACTCGGTCGGGCTCGGGGCGGATCTCCTCGACCGCTACCCGCACCAACTCTCCGGCGGTCAGCGTCAGCGAGTTGCCATCGCCCGGGCGCTCATCAGCGAACCCGACCTTCTCATCGCCGACGAGCCGGTCTCCGCCTTGGACGTCTCCGTCCGGGCCCAGGTGCTGAACCTGCTGCTGGATGCGGTGAGGGAACGCCAGCTGGCCATGCTGTTCGTCAGTCACGACCTGAACGTCGTGCGCCACCTGTGCCAGCGTGTCATCGTGCTGCGACGCGGACGGGTGGTCGAGGAGGGCCCCGTCGAGGAAGTGCTCGACACACCGACCGACCCCTACACCGCGGAACTGGTCGCTGCCAGCTTGTCCCTGTGAATCCCGGGTAACATGCCGCCCGTGAAGGCTCTGCTGCTTGAGAACATCCATTCCGAGGCCGTGCGGTTGCTCACCGCTCGTGGCCATGAGGTCGACCTGCGTCCGGGGGCCCTCGGTGAGTCGGAACTCATCGAGGCGTTGCAGGGAGTGCAGCTGCTCGGCATCCGATCCCGAACCCACCTGACGAGAGCGGTCTTCGAGGCGTGCCCGGATCTGGTGGCCGTCGGTGCCTTCTGCATCGGCACGAACCAGGTGGATCTGGATGCCGCGGCGGCGGCCGGGGTTCCCGTGTTCAACGCCCCCTACTCCAACACCCGGTCGGTGGTGGAGCTGGCGTTGGGGGAGATCATTGCCATGGCCCGTCGACTCAGCGACCGCAACGCCGACATGCATGCCGGCATCTGGGACAAGTCCGCGGTTGGCGCCCACGAGGTTCGCGGCCGCACCCTCGGCATCGTCGGCTACGGAAACATCGGATCCCAGCTGTCGGTTCTGGCCGAGGCACTCGGGATGCGCGTGTACTTCTACGACCTGGTGGATCGTCTGGCCCTGGGCAACGCCACCCGCGTCGACTCGATGGAGGAACTCTTCGCCACCTGCGAGACCATCTCGCTCCACGTCGACGGCCGTGCCTCCAACAAGAACCTCATCGGGGCGAAGGAGTTCGCCCAGATGAGGCCCCGCACCCTGTTCCTCAACCTGTGTCGCGGGAACGTCGTCGACATCGACGCCCTCGCCGAGGTCCTGCGCTCCGGACACATCGCCGGTGCCGCCGTCGATGTCTTCCCCAGCGAACCCAAGAGCAGGAACGAGCCGTTCTCCTCGCCCCTGCAGGGCATCCCGAACGTCATCCTCACCCCCCACGTCGGCGGCTCCACTCAGGAGGCCCAGGTCGACATCGGCCGCTACGTGGCGGGCAAGCTCGCCGACCACGAGGAGTTCGGAACCACCTCAATGTGCGTGAACCTGCCCGAGGTGTCGGTCGGCGGGGCGCAGGCGGAAAGGGTCCTGCATCTCCACCGCAACGTGCCGGGTGTCCTCGCCCGCCTCAACAACGTCCTGGCCGGACACAACATGAACATCGGCGCGCAGATGCTCGCCACCCTCGGCGAGTACGGCTACGCCGTCACCGACGTCTCAGGGGAGCATTACGACGGCCTGCTCCAGGAACTCCAGGGCCTCGAGGAGACCATCCGGGTGCGTGTGATCTGACGAAACCCGCGGGGGCGAGGCCGACATCGACCTCGCCCCCGTACCCGCCCGAACTCAGCGTGCCGTGGTGTCCTCCTGGTCGTCGGCCTCATCGGCGCCCTCCGTGGGGGAGAGCCGCGCCAGCACCGCCTCGTGGAGCAGGCCATTCGTGGCGAGCGCGTTCCCGTGATAGGGCCCGGGGCGACCGTCGATGCTGGTGAAGCTGCCACCAGCCTCACGCACGATGATGTCGAGGGCGGCCATGTCGTAGAGCTGAAGTTCGGGCTCACATGCGATGTCGACGGCCCCCTCCGCCAACAGCATGTAGCTCCAGAAGTCCCCGTAGGCGCGGGAGCGCCACACATCCCGCATGAGATCCACGAAACCCTGCCCGCGCCCGGACTCGATCCACCCCTCGATGCTGGCGTAGGACAGGGACGCATCCTCGATCCGGCTCACCCGGCTCGTGTGGATCGAGGTGGCGTTGAGGATCGAACGTCCCGTGAAGGCACCCCCACCCTTCGTGGCCCACCAGCGACGCTGGAGCGCCGGCGCGGACACGACGGAGGCGACGATCTCCCCCTCGACCTCGAGAGCGATCAGCGTGGCCCACACGGGAACCCCGCGCAGGTAGTTCGCGGTGCCATCGATGGGGTCGATGATCCAACGTCGCGGTGAACTCCCGGAGTCCTGCAGTTCCTCGCCGTGGACGGCGTCGCGTGGTCGGGTCCGGGACAGCGTGCGTCGGATCGCCTCCTCGACGGCGGTGTCGGTCTCGGTGACCGGGGTCCGGTCCGGTTTCGTCTTGATCCTGAGGTCCTGGGCCTTGAAGCGGGCCATGGAGATCGAGTCGGCGTCGTCAGCCATGACGTGAGCCAACCGGATGTCGTCGGTGAGGGATTTGATGGTGGTGGCCATGCCCATAACCTAGCCGAGACCGGCCGGACTCACACGAATGCCCGTTCCATCCTGCGGAAGGAGGACAACCGGGCCCCCTCCAGGAGGCCGTTGCGGAAGGCCTCGTCAAGCCCGCATTCAGGTGCGGTGGAGTCGTGACGGCAGCCGCGGGGGCAGTGCTCGACGAACTCGGCCAGATCGTTGAACGCTGCGATGAACGAGTCCGGACGCACGTGGCTGATGCCGAAGGAGCGCACCCCGGGTGTGTCGATGATCCACCCACCCCCCGGAAGGGCGATCGCAGCCGCCGAGGTGGAGGTGTGGCGTCCCTTCCCGGTCACCTCCGAGACAGCGCCCGTGGCCCGCCCGGTTCCCGGCACGAGGGCGTTGACGAGAGTGGACTTGCCCACCCCGGAATGTCCGATGAGGACCGTGGTGAGATCGGCGAGCTGCTCCCGCACTGGATCCAGGTCACTGCCGGGCTGGGTCACGACGATCGGCACCCCGAGCGGTTCGTAGGCCTCGCGGAGGAGGTCGGGACTCGCGAGGTCCGCCTTGGTCAGGCAGAGCACGGGGGCCACGCCGGCGTCGTAGGCGGCCACGAGGATGCGGTCGATCATGCCCATGCGCGGCTCAGGGTCGGCCAGTGCGGTGACGATCATGAGCTGGTCGGCGTTGGCGACGATGGGACGCTCGAACGTGTCGGCATCGTCCGCGGAGCGACGAAGCATGGAGCGTCTCTCCTCCACCTCGACGATGCGGGCGAGCGTGCCGTCATCACCGGAGACGTCGCCGTCGAGCCGAACCCGATCCCCGACGATGACCCCCTTGCGTCCGAGGATCCGGGCCTTGGTGGCGCTGACGGCGAGTCCGTCGGGAAGGAGGCAGCGGTACCGGCCGCGGTCGATGGAGGCGACCATCGCGACGGGGGCGTCGGAGTAGTCGGGCCTGTCCTTCGTGCGCGGGCGACTGCGTTTGCGTGGCCGCTCGAAGGCGGCGTGGTCGTCGTGCCAGCGGGCCATCATGCGTCGACCAGGCCGGTCCAGCGGGTCATGAAGTCAGGCATCGTCTTCGAGACGCAACCGATGTCGTCAACCCTCACCCCGGTTCTCGTCAACGCCACGACGGCGGCGAAATGGGCCATCCGGTGGTCGGCGTAGGTGCTGAGTTCGACCGGGTCGGTCTCCCGGAGCGGACTTCCCTCGATCTCGAGGCCGTCGGGTAGTTCGGTGGCCGACACGCCCAGCCGGTTGAGTTCCGTGGCGAGGGCCCGCAGTCGATCCGTCTCGTGCCCTCGGATGTGTGCGACGCCGGTGATCCGGGTGATGCCCTCGGCGGTCGCGGCCAGGGCGGCGACGACGGGGGTCAGCTCGGAGGCTGCGTGCAGGTCAACCTCGATGCCGCGCAGACGTCGCGGTCCCTGCAGGGTCACGGCATCGGCCTCAGCGATCACCTCGCATCCCATCCCGGTGGCGACATCGAGGAAGAGGGCACCAGGTTGGAGGGAGTGCCTCGGCCAGCGGGGGACACGAACCCGTCCGCCCGTGACAGCCGCTGCGGCGAGGAAGGCCGCTGCGTTCGTCAGGTCGGGCTCGATCACGGTGTCGTGGGCGCGAACGACCCCCTCCCGCACCTCCCACGCCATGGAGTCGTGCTCGATGACGTCGACGCCGCGGGATCGCAGCATCTCGACGGTCATCGCGATGTGAGGGCGGGACGGGACGGAATCGCCCTCATGGCGGATCCTGAGCCCGCCGGGAATCCGGCACCCGATGAGGATGAGGCCCGAGAGGAACTGACTGGAGGGGGAGGAGTCGATGACGATCTCATCGCCGCATCGGGGGGTCCCCGGGCCGATGCTGAAGGGAAGGCCGTCGCCGTCCACGCACACCCCCAGCTGCCTCAGCCCGTCGAGGAGACCCGCCATGGGTCGCAGCGAGGCGTGGGGGTCGCCGGTGAACCGGGTGACACCGTCGGCGAGCGCCGCCAGGGGTGGGACGAAGCGCATGACGGTGCCGGCGAGTCCGCAGTCGATCCCGTCCGGCGCCGCGGTGAATCGCGGGGGAGGGCAGACCCTGAGGGAACCGTCATCGGTTGCATCGATCGCGACGCCGAGCGCCCGCAGTGCATCGATCATGAGGGTCGAATCGCGGGAGACCAGGGCACCCACCACCGTGGCCGGGCCATCGGCGAGCGCTGCGAGGACCAACGCCCGGTTCGTCTCGGACTTGGACCCCGGTACCTCGACACCACCCCGGACCGGGACGCCCGGGGTGGGCAGGGCAGCGGGGATCAGGACCCCACCGCCCGCTTCGTCGCCTTCTTGACCTTCTTGGTGAGGTGCTTGCGACGCCACCGGAGGCTGGGCTGCCCCTCGAGATCACGGGTGGCGAGCAGGGCAGCTCCGAGCATGGAAACCCGCTGCAGGAGACGCGGATCCCGCTGGGGTCGGGTCTCGGAACCGGCGTCCTTGTTCGGCAGTGCGTTCACCACATCCATCGTCGCGGCGCAGGTCAGCAGGAACGCCCCAGCGCGGCGACCGATCCCGGTGGCGAACATGACCCCTCCGGCCAGCTCGGCCGCGCCGCAGAGCCTGACCCAGGTCTCGGGCTGCTCGGGGACGTAGGAGGAGTACCCGGAAGGTACGGCACGTTGGACGAGGGGGGTGACCGTGGAGGTGAACCTCTCTGCGTCCGGCGCCAGTTCCGCCGGTCTGGTGACCTTGCGGACGCCGTCGGCGATGAACGCGCTCGCGAAGAGGCTACGGGCGAGGAAGCGCAACAGACTCATGACGTCAAACATACCGATCCCTTGGCCGATTCGGGACCGGCGCCGCGATTTCGGCCCGGGAATACCGGGGAGGTGGCACGCGTTGTCGGGGACATGAGCGCGACCGTGATGCTCGAACGGGCCGAAATGGCGGTAGGTTCTTCCCTGATGGATCCCTCAGTGAAGATTGACGCGGCCGACCTGGGTCTGGCGTTCGAGGAAGAGGCCCTGGCCCACCTCGACCGCCTCTACTCCGCTGCCCTCCGGATGACCCGCAACCCCGTGGAGGCGGAGGACCTGGTGCAGGAGACCTACCTCAAGGCGTTGAAAGGGCGGGAATCGTTCAAGCCCGGGACCAACATGAAGGCCTGGCTCTACCGCATCCTCACCAACTCCTACATCAACACGTGGCGCAAGGCGGAACGGTCGCCGAAGGTCAGTGGGGACGAGGACGTCACGGATTGGCAGCTGGCGCGGGCGGCGGCCCACGACTCGCAGGGACTGAGGTCCGCCGAGATGGAGGCGCTCGACCAGACCCCGGACGCCGTCGTGGCCGGGGCCATGGCTGCTCTGCCGGAGAATTTCAGGCTCGCCGTGTACCTGGCGGACGTCGAGGGCTTCAGCTACAAGGAGATTGCCGCAATCATGGACACCCCCGTCGGCACCGTCATGTCCAGACTGAACCGAGGTCGGGCGCAGCTACGAGAGGCGCTTGCCGAGTATGCCCGTGAGCGCGGCATCGGGAGGACCCGATGACCGATCCCGTCATGTGGAGCCATGACCACGACGACATGGACGAGTGCGTCCGGGCGTTGGAGGCCGTGCACGCCTTCCTCCACGGTGAACTGGGGGAGGTCGAGGCCGATCTGATCCGGGAACATCTGCACGCCTGTGAGCTGTGCATGGAGAGCTTCGAGATCGAGCAGACCATCACGCACATGATCCACCGCAGTCAACCGCTCGAAGCGGCGCCGTCGATGCTGCGTCAGCGACTCACGCTGCTCTGCCTGGAGCGTTCGGGTCAGGAGTAGACGGCGGGGAACGGAATACGCCCCCGGTCCTCGGACACGGGGGCGTGGTACGGCGGAGGTTCAGCCTCCGCGCTGCGTCCTCAGGCGTTGGGACGCTTGCCGTGATTGGCCTTGCTCTTGCGACGCGCGCGGCGCTTGCGACCGGTCTTGCCCATGAGGGTCTCCTTCTGTTGCGATGCGACCGCCCATTGTGCCAGAACCGTCGTGACGTCACCAGCTGCGAACTGGCAGAGTATGCCCATGGTGATGTCCGAGGTGGACCAGTTGTCCGACGCCGAATGGCTTCTCGCGTTCAGGAGTCAGTGGCACCTGTTGAGCGACCTGTCGTTCTCCGATCTCCTGCTGTGGGTGCCCGACGACGACTCCGAGGACTGTCAGGAGTTCACCTGCGTCGCCCAGATCCGTCCCGTTACCGGACCGACGGCCCTGGAGGAGGACGTGATCGGGGAACGGATCTCCCATGAGTTGGAGCATCAGGTGCTCGTGGCGTTCCTCAGCCACGAGGTCTGCGAGACGGGGGACAACGCGTTGTCCGCGGGAATCCCCGTCGACGTGTGGGCGGTGCCGATCCTTCGCAGGGGGCGCTGCATCGCGGTGTTGGAGCGCCACACCAACCAGATGGGGATGCGGGCCACCGGGGCGCTGGAGGAGAACTACCTGGAGGCGGCTGACATGCTGACCTCCATGTTGTTGGAGGGGCGTTTCCCGCTGGCCCCCGTGAGCGACAAGGCGCTGGCCCCGAGGGTGTGCGACGGTGTGCTGCGGGTCCAGCCCTCCGGACGCATCAGTTACGCCTCCCCGAACGCCATCACCGCCTTCCGACGCCTCAACGCGCTCGGGGATGTGGCCGATGAGGATTTCCCGACTCTCATCCGCAGCGTGATGAAGGGGGTGGAGTCCGTGGGGCAGACCGTGCAGGCCGACCTGGCGGAGCAACGCAGCGCCGTGTTCGACGTGGAGCAGCCCCGCGCCTCCATGCGTCTGGTCGTGCTGCCCCTCGTCGTCGAGCAGGAACGTCAGGGCTCGTTGGTTCTGTGCCGTGACACCACCGACCTGCGCACCAGGGATCGCATGCTCGTCACCAAGGACGCCACGATCCGGGAGATCCACCACCGCGTGAAGAACAACCTCCAGACCGTCGCCGCGCTGTTGCGCATGCAGTCCCGGCGGCTGAAGTCGGAGGAGGGGCGGGAGGCCCTCACGGATGCCATGCGGCGGGTCTCCTCCATCGCCCTCGTCCATGACACACTGAGCCACACCATCAACGATGATGTGGCCTTCGACGCCGTGTGTGACCGGATCCTCAGGATGGTGGGGGATCTGGCCTCGACGACGGGGGCCGTCGAGGCGTCCAGGGTGGGGAGTTTCGGGGAGATCCGTGCCGAGGCGGCAACCTCGCTGGCCATGGTCATCACGGAGTTGTGCCAGAACGCCATCGAGCACGGCCTCGGGAGTGGTTCCGGCCGGGTCATCGTGGAGCCCCACCGTCATGACGACCACCTGTACATCGACGTCATCGATGACGGGGTGGGCCTTCCGGAGGGATTCCAGCTGGGCAACCAGAAGAGCCTCGGTCTGGCCATCATCTCCACCCTCGTGGGGGACCTGGGAGGAGCTCTGGAGATCGGTCCCGCCGAGTCGACCACGGGTACCCGGGCCAGGCTGGTCCTCCCCTGTGGCGTGTGAGAATCGCCCTCGGTGGGGGGGGGTCAGCTGGCGCGCACGCGGGAGCGGGCCTGACGCCGCTTGATGGCGCGACGCTCGTCCTCACTCATGCCGCCCCAGACCCCGTGGTCCTGACCGGCCTCCAGCGCCCAGGAGAGACACTGGTCCTTCACCTCGCACCGCTGGCAGATCCTCTTCGCGTCCTCGATCTGCTGGAGGGCAGGGCCAGTGTTGCCGACGGGGAAGAACAATTCCGGATCCTCCGTCAGGCACGCCGCCCGATGCCGCCAATCCATTGGTTGAGCCCCTCCATACGTGTGGTGATCCCGCGTCCAGAAAACAATTCGCGAGCGGATGAACCTTACCCCCGTAGGAAGCGAGAAACAACCCCTCTTTTTTCTGTTCGTGAATGTGAGGGTTGGCGATCAGGGTCAGCGTGTGCGCCCGGCGCCCTGGTCGGGATGGGCGACGAACCACGTCGGTGCCGCGAATCCGGCCTCCGCGAAGGCCTGGCCGATCGTCCGACCGACCTGCTCACCCTCGCCGAGGCGGCACCAGGCGATGATGCAGCCGCCGAATCCGCCCCCGGTCATCCGCGCGCCCAACGCGCCGGCCCCCCTCGCCGTCTCGACCGCCAGGTCGACGGTGGGGACCGTGATCTCGTAGTCGTCACGCATCGAGGCGTGTGAGGCATCCAGCAACGGTGGGATCTCCTCGAACCGACCCGCCTCGGCGGCGCGCAGCACGGCCAAGGTCCGGGCGTTCTCCGTCACGACGTGGCGGACCCGTTTCCGCATCCGCTCGTCGGGCAGCATGGCGAGGGCCCGATCGAGATCCTCGACGTCTCGCAGCGCAGCGACGCCGAGCGTCCGTGCCGCGGCCTCGCAGGTGGCTCTGCGCTCCCCGTACTCGCCGTCGACGTGGCTGTGGGGGGTGTGCGTGTCGAGCACGAGGATCTCCACCCCGTGGGCGGCGAGCGGGAGTGGAACCGACGTCGCCTCGAGGCTGCGGCAGTCCAGGAACATGCCCGCATCCTTGGCGCACAGGGTCGATGCCGCCTGATCCAGCAATCCCGTCGGCGCACCGACGTAGACGTTCTCGGCCCGCTGGCAGAGTTCGGCCCGCTGCATCGGTGCGATGTCGAGTGAGAACAGATCGCACAGCGCGGCCATGGTTGCGCACTCGATGGCAGCCGAACTGGAGAGCCCGGCGCCGAGCGGAACGTCGGAGGTCAGCACGAGCGAGGCGGCTCCCACCGGGTGGCCGGCTTCCCTCAGGGCCCACACCACCCCGGCCAGGTAGGCCGCCCACCCCCCGCTTCCGGGGGCCAGGTCGTCGAGCGGGACCTCGACGGTCTCGTCGAGGTCCATCGCGTGCATGACGAGGAGGTCGTCGTCCCGGTGTCCGGCCGCGATGTGGGCCCGACGGCTGAGGGCGAAGGGCAGGACGAACCCGTCGTTGTAGTCGGTGTGCTCACCGATGAGGTTCACCCGCCCGGGAGCGAACCAGATGCCCTCCGGGGCGGCTCCTGTCAACTCCTCGAACCTGGTCGCGAGCGCGTCCAGCATCAGTCCTCCTCGTCGTCCAGGCGGGCCAGCCACGACCCGAGCCGATCGATGGCCGACTCGAACTCGGGATTGAGATCCGTGAAGGTGCGCAGTTGATCCGCCAGCCAGGCGAAGGAGACCTCCTCCTCCCCGCGCCGGTCGGCCAGTTCCTCGAGGCCACGATCCGTGAAGTACATCTCAGTCCTCGAACGCGGCCTTGAGGAGTTCCTCGGTCTGCTGCTGGTGGACCTTGAGGGATCCCACCGACGGCGCCGACGACCACGGCCGGGCGACTCGACGCATGCTGAGACGCAGGTCGGAGTGCTGGGCCACGGCATTCGGGAGGTGCACCGAGATGAACGGCCACGGTCCCTGGTTGGCGGGTTCGTCCTGGACGAACCGGATGTCCGTGACGTGACGGTACCGCTCCAACACCTTCGCCATCTCGGGTCCGGGCAGGGGGTAGAGCCGCTCCAGCGCCACCACGGCGACGGAACCGTCGAGACCCAGCTGTTCCCGTCTCGCCACCAGCTCCCAGCGGATCTTGCCCGAGCAGACGAGGAGCTTGGTCACCTTGGCGGGATCCTGGATGGAGGGGTCGTCGTGGACGGGTTCCCACCGTCCCGAGGTGAAGTCCTCCGGCATGGAGGAGGCGGCCTTCGAGCGGAGCATCGACTTGGGCGTGGCGATCACCACGGGACGGTGCCAGTTGACGTAGGCGTGCTGGCGCAGGAGATGGAAGTGACTCGCGGCCGTCGACGGTTGGCAGACGGCGAGCGCATTCTCGGCGCACAGCTGCAGCCAACGCTCCAGACGCGCCGAGCTGTGATCCGGGCCCTGACCCTCGAATCCGTGCGGCAGCAGCAGCACCACACCGGACTTCTGGGACCACTTCGCCTCACCGGAGGCGACGAACTCGTCGGCGATCGTCTGGGCGCCGTTGGCGAAGTCGCCGAACTGCGCCTCCCACATGACGAGGGCGTCGGGGCGGGCGACGGAGTAGCCGTACTCGAATCCGAGCACGGCGTACTCACTCAGCAGCGAGTCGTAGACGTCGAATGTCCCCTGGTCCTCGCTCAGGTGCTTCAACGGCACCCAGGCCTCGTTCGTCACCCGGTCGACGATCGCCGCGAAACGCTGCGAGAAGGTGCCTCGCCGGGAGTCCTGACCGGTGAGGCGGACGGGGCGTCCCTCCATCAGCAGGGAGCCGATGGCGAGCAGCTCCGCGGTCGCCCAGTCGATGGGGCCGTTGAGGATCTGCTCCGCGCGACGTTCGAGCTGCGGCATCACCTTCGGGTGCGGGGTGAATCCCTCCGGCAGCTGGGTGTGCACCTCGCTGATGCGCTTCATCATCTCCGGGGTGATCTCGGTGAGGCGACGCTCCGGCTTGGTGGGGTAGTAGGGCACCCGCGTGTACTCCTCCGGGATGGAGGAGCCGGAGGTCTTGGCCTCGCGAACCTCCTTGAAGACGTTCTCCAGCCGGTTCCGGAACGCGTTCATGACGTTCTCGGCATCAGCGACGGAGATGTCACCACGACCGATGAGGGCCTCGGTGTAGAGGCGACGCACCGAACGCTTCTGCTCGATGAGGTCGTACATCTTCGGCTGCGTGAAGCTGGGGTCGTCGCCCTCGTTGTGGCCGCGCCGCCGGTAGCAGATGAGGTCGATGACGACGTCCTTGTGGAACTTCTCCCGGTAGGCGAAGGCGATGCGGGCGGCCCGGATGCAGGAGTCCGGGTCGTCGCCGTTGACGTGCAGGACCGGGGCGGCGATGGCCTTGGCGACATCGGTGCAGTAGGTCGAGGTGCGGGACTCCACGGGGGCCGTGGTGAAACCGACCTGGTTGTTGACCACCACGTGGATGGTGCCACCGGTGCGGTAGGCGCGCAGCTGGCTCATCTGGAGCGTCTCGAAGACCACCCCCTGGCCGGAGAAGGAGGCATCCCCGTGGAGCAGCATCGGCAGAACCGGGTGGTCGTCCCCACCCAGCATGTCCTGCTTGGCGCGGGCGATGCCCTCGAGGACCGGGTTGACCGCCTCGAGGTGCGAGGGGTTCGCGGCGACGGAGGTCTTGATGGTGGACCCGTTGTTGGCCACGAACTGCCCCTCGGCGCCGAGGTGGTACTTCACGTCACCCGTGCCCGAGACGTCGATGGTGCCGTCGAACTCGCGGAAGATCTGCCCGTAGTGCTTCCCGATGATGTTGGTGAGGACGTTGAGGCGACCGCGGTGCGGCATGCCGATGCAGACCTCGTCGAGCCCTGCCGTGGCGGCCTGCTGGCAGACCTCGTCCAGGAGGACGATGACGGACTCGCCGCCCTCCAGCGAGAACCGCTTCTGGCCCACGAACTTCGTCTGGAGGAAGGTCTCGAAGACCTCGGCCTCGTTGAGCTTGTCGAGGGCGTGCATGTGCTCCTCGTGCGTGAGGGACTGCCTCGGCACCTCGATCCGTTCCTGGAACCACTCGCGCTGACGCGGATCCGCGATGTGCATGTACTCGAAGGCGACGGTGCGGCAGTAGGAGTTCTGGAGGATCTGCAGGATGTCCCGTAACGTCAGGTACGAACGCTTCTGGGCGCCGAAGGTGCCCAGCGCGAACTCCCGGTCCAGGTCCCAGATGGACAGGCCGTGCGTCTCGAGTCGGAGATCCTCGTGGGAGCGTTGACGGTACTCCAGCGGATCGGTGTCGGCGACGAGGTGGCCGACGGAACGATAGGCGTTGATGAGTTCCAGCACACGACCCTGCTTGCTCACCTGGCTGGCGCGGTGGGCGGAGACGTCCTGGCTCCAGCGCAGCGGTTCGTAGGGGATGCGCAGGGCCTCGAAGATCTCGTCGTAGAACCCGTCCGCGCCGAGCAGGAGTTCGTGCATCACCTTGAGGAACTCGCCGGACTGGGCTCCCTGGATCACCCGGTGGTCGTAGGTGGAGGTGAGGGTGGTGATCTTGGAGATGCCGAGGTCGGTGATCCGCGAGATCGAGGTGCCCTGGAACTCGGCCGGGTAGTCGATGTTGCCGACCCCGAGGATCATCCCCTGACCGTTCATGAGCCGTGGCACCGAGTGATTGGTGCCGATGCCGCCGGGGTTGGTGATGGTGGCGGTCGTCCCGGCGAAGTCGGCAACGGTCAACTCGCCCTTGCGGGCGCGCGCCACCACCTTCTCGTAGTCCGACCAGAACTGGGCGAAGTTGAGACGCTCACATCCCTTGATGTTGGGGACCAGGAGCTGCCTCGTGCCGTCCGACTTCTTCAGGTCGATGGCGATGCCGAGGTTGATCGAGGGATTCTCGATGAGCGTCGGCTTGCCATCCACGACGTCGTAGGCGTTGTTCATGGCGGGGACGGTCTTGAGGGCCTTCACCATGGCGTAGGCGATGATGTGAGTGAAGCTGACCTTGCCACCCTTCGAGGTGGTGAGGAAGTTGTTGACCAGGATGCGCTGGTCGATGACGAGCTTCATCGGGACGGACCGCACGGACGTGGCCGTCGGCACGGTCAACGACGCATCCATGTTCTTCGCGGTGCGCATCGGTGCGCCACGAAGCACGGTGAGCTTCGGTTCGGCAGCGGCGGCCTCCTCTCGCACGGACGGGTTCGGCGCATTCGCCGAGAGTCCGGCGCCGGTTCCGGGCGAGGCGGGGGTCTCGGTGGTCGCGGCGAGGCGGCTCTCCACCACGGGCTGGCTGGACTCCGCGCGGGGAGCGCGCTCCCTCGGGGCCGGTGGGGGAGTGGGTTTCTCCTCCGGGGCCGGCGCTGGGGCGGGGGTGGGTTTCTCGGCCGCTGTGGCGTTGCCCTTCGAGAAGAACCGCTGCCAGGACGCATCAACGGAGGCGGGATCCTGTTCCCACCTCTCGCGCATCTCATCGATCAACCAGGAGTTCGCTCCGAACGCTTCAGTGGACTCAGGATTCGACATCTTTGCCAGCGGCGTTAGCCACTATCCCCTTCGTGAGATTGCTTGACCGGACGAAAGGCTTCTTCGCCCGCGGCCAGCTTAGAGGTTCTCCGAGTGGGTGTCATCTGACGACGCCGCGCCCCGGGTGGAAAGCTCCGGGGCCGTCCCGGGACCGGAGGACCGCGTTGCGCGCCACGCCAGGCCCGCGACCAGGCCGGCGAGGAGGACGAGCAGGAGATTGCGGCCCACGAGGGCAGCGGTTTCGATCCCCTCACCGTTGGGGAGGGCCATGATGCCCAACGTGCCCCACGGATACGTGTACTGGGTGAGAACCGCGACGGCGAGCAGCAGGGAGGCGACCACCACGAGCGGGCGCCGCAGCCACCGTTCACCCGGTAGGGCGAGGCAGGCCGCGAGCGGACCGGCCAACCATTGGACGTACTGGGTGGAGAGGGTCTTGTTCGCGACGATCGTCGCCAGAACCACTGCCAGGACGCAGAGGATCACGGCCTGGGGCTGATGCCTCGAGCCGCCGTCGACATTCCGGGCGAGGCGCCACGTGAGGGCGAGGGTGAGGAGGATGGAGCCAACGGTCAGGAGGGTCGAGACGCGCAGCAGGTGCCCGGTGGCCGGGCCGAACAGCTCGATGGCGTTGTACTCGCTGAGGGCGATCGTCCAGCTCGGATCGCTCGTCCACGTGCGCAGGACGTGGATCGGGGTGGCGGGGACGGACTCCATCTGCAGGCCGCGGGCCGACTGCCAGGACAGGGGGGAGACCGACCGGGCCCAACCGCCGACGAGGAGGGAGAGTCCCCCCAGCACGGCCCCCATCACGACGAAACCGAGCAGCCGGGATCGCGAGGGACCGGGACGCAGGGGGGACGGGGTGGACATCGGCAGGATGAGCAGGGCCGGCCACAGCTTGATGCCTGCCCCCAGGCCGACGAGGGCGCCCGAGACGCGGGGGTGGCGCACGACCCACAGACAGGCGAGGGCCACGGCCGCAGCGGTCAGGATGTCGAAGCGGAACCACACGATGGGGCCGCACGCCCCGATGTAGAGGACCCAGAACAGGCAGGCCCTCACCGAACCGTGGCGGAAGAGGAGGATCGCCACGACGGCATCCAGCGCCAGCATGGTGCACGCGAACAGCGGGGTCCAGGTGACGAAGGCCTGCGAGCGTCCCGGTAGCGCGACCAGGAACCACACGATGATCGTCGCCAGTGCCCCCCCGGCCGCGCTGAAGCGGGCTGCGCGACGGCGGCCGCGTGTCAGGAGCGTGACGTACGCCGAGAGGGTCGCGATCGCGGCGAGGAGGAGGAACCAGGGGAGCCACCCGGGGACGGGAGCCCCCAGGGTGTAGACGAATTGGAGGAACCAGACCGCGGGCAGCGGATACTCCGCCATGACCCCACCGTTGGCCAGCGCCGCCTGACAGTTGGCGTCACCGGCACCGTCACCAAGGAGGCACCACAGCCAGTAGCCGTAGTAGGAGACATCGTTCTGGACGAAATCGACGGAGGGGATGCGCCAGAACCAGACGTTGAGTGCCCGGGTGGCCAGGAAGAGCGTGGTGAGGACAATGGCCCACTTCGCTCGCCGGATGTCCAGCGGGCGGGGTGGCGCGGCCTCCGTCAAACCCGACCCCCCTGGCAGATAGCTGCGCCGGATCACCCGGCCGTCCAGCGCCCCCGCGAGGATTCGAACCTCGGCTCCCGCCTCCGGAGGGCGGTGCTCTATCCCCTGAGCTACGGGGGCTGAACTCGTCACGAAGCATCGCGACCTGAGAAAGGGTAGCAAACTCGGCGAGAAGTGCCACCTGATGAACCCGTGGCGTGTCCGGTCGTTCCCTCTGGCAGGCTTGGGGGCCATGACTCACACCCACATCGCCGGGTCGATCCACGCGGATGTCGCCCAGGGCGGACCCCAGTGGCTCACGGTGCCCACGGACCTCAACGCACTGCAGACGGCGCTGTGGCCAAGGGGCACCGAACGGGACCCGGAGGGGAGGATCGTCGTCGGGGGGATCCCGCTCACGGAGATCGCACGACAGCAGGGAACTCCCGTCTACGTTCTCGACGAGCAGGACTTCCGTGCCCGGGCCCGGGCCTTCCGGGACAGTTTCGCCGGGTGGAACGTCTACTACGCCGGGAAGGCGTTGCTGACGAGAACCGTCGCCCGCTGGGTCGCCGAGGAGGGTTTGGGGCTCGACGTGACCACGATGGGGGAGATGCGGATCGCGCTCGAGGGCGGGATGCCCGCGGAGCGGCTCGGTTTCCACGGCAACAACAAGTCCCTCGACGAACTGCGCCACGCTCTCGAGCAGGGGGTTGGGCGCATCATCGTGGACTCCTTCAACGAGATCGATCGGATCGAGACGATCTGTGCCGAGCTCGGCACGGTCGCGAAGGTCCTGGTGCGGGTCACCACCGGTGTGGAGGCGCACACCCACGAGTACATCGCCACGGCCCACGAGGACCAGAAGTTCGGCCTGTCCATCCTGGGGGGGCACGCCCTCGCGGGCCTGGTCCGCTGCCAGTCCTCGCCCCACATGGATCTCCGCGGCATCCACTCCCACATCGGATCCCAGATCTTCGAGACCCACGGCTTCGAGGTCGCGATCCGGCGCACCCTCCGACTTGCCGAGCAGTTCCGCACCGCCACCGGGGTGCAACTGGCGGAACTCGACCTGGGCGGCGGTTTCGGCATCGCCTACACGGAGGCGGATTCGCCGAAGACCACCGGCGAGCTGGCCGACGCCTTCCGGGAGATCCTCGACCACGAGTGCCGTGCCTTCCAGATCCCGTGCCCCCAGCTCAGCATCGAACCGGGACGCGCCATCTGCGGGCCGGCCGGGATCGCACTCTATGAGGTGGGCACGGTGAAGGTCGTGGAACTCGACAACGGGCGCAGCCGCACCTACGTCTCCGTAGACGGGGGCATGAGTGACAACATCAGGCCCGCCCTGTACGCCGCCGAGTACTCGTGCGCCCTCGCGAATCGCACGACCGACGCCGAGCCGGTCCTGACCCGGGTCGTCGGCAAGCACTGTGAGGGCGGCGACATCCTCATCCGGGACGTCTTCCTGCCACGGGACCTCGCCCCCGGCGACCTCATCGCAGTGCCCGGGGCCGGGGCGTACTGCCGCTCCATGGCCAGCAACTACAATCAGCTTCCGAAACCGCCCCTCGTGGCGGTGAACGAGGGGCGGGTCAGCACCCTGCTGCGTCGCGAGACCCTCGATGACATGATGCGTCTGGACGTAGGGGAGTGAACATGGGGGAGGACACAGCGCCCCTCAAGGTGGCGTTGCTCGGAGCGGGTGTGGTCGGATCCCAGGTGGCGCGGATCCTCACGAGCGAGGCGGAGACGCTGCGACAGCGGATCGGCCGCCCTCTCGAACTCGTCGGCATCGGGGTGCGACGCGCGGACACCCAGCGACCGGGCATCGACCCGTCGTTGTTCACGACCGACGTGCACGCCCTCGTGCAACGCGGTGACCTCGACCTCGTCATCGAGGTGATCGGTGGGATCGAGCCCGCCGCCACCCTGCTGACGGAGGCCATGAACGCAGGGGCCTCCGTCATCACCGCGAACAAGGCGCTGCTGGCCGAGCAGTTCGCTGGGCTCAGCGCCACCGCCATGGCAAACGGGGTCGATCTCTATTACGAGGCCGCCGTCGCGGGGGCGATCCCCATCATCCGTCCGCTGCGCGAATCCCTCGTGGGCGATGAGATTCGGACCGTCATGGGAATCGTCAACGGGACGACGAACTACGTGCTCGACCAGATGACCACCCAGCACGTGAGTTTCGACGAGGCCCTCGCCCAGGCCCAGCAGCTCGGTTTCGCCGAGGCCGATCCCACCGCGGACGTGGAGGGCCACGATGCCGCGGCCAAGGCGGCGATCCTCGCGGGTCTGGCCTTCCACACCTCGATCCAACGTTCCGAGGTCTTCTGCGAGGGCATCTCCCGGGTGTCCCAGGCGGACATCGTCGCAGCGGACCTCATGGGCTGCGTCATCAAGCTGCTCGCGGTGGCGAAACTCACCGATGATGACCGGGTCATCGTCAAGGTGCACCCGGCGATGGTCCCCAAGACCCATCCGCTGGCGGCCGTCTCCGGAGCGTACAACGCGATCTTCGTGGAGTCGGTGGAGGCGGGGCAGCTCATGTTCCTCGGACAGGGAGCGGGCGGCGCCCCCACCGCATCAGCGGTGATGGGTGACGTCGTGACGGTGGCGCGCAACCGGGTCAGGGGGACCGCCAGTCACCTCAGCACCGGGTACACGAAGCGTGAGGTCGCCCCCATCGGGGAGGCGACCAGCTGCTACTACATCCGATTCCAGGTGGAGGACAAGCCCGGTGTCCTCGCCAAGTGCGCGACCATCTTCGGCAACCACAACGTCTCGCTCCAGACGTGTCAGCAGTCGTACCTCGAGGGCCTGGGGCGCACGGACGGCTTCACGGCGAGTCTGAACTTCATGACCCACCAGGCGAGGGAGTCCGACCTGCAGGCGGTCATCGCGGAGCTCCGCGAGGCGTCCTTCGTCGCGGAGGCGATCAACTACATGCGCATCGAGGGAACGTGATCCTCAGCGTCCGCGTGCCCGCCACCACCGCGAACCTCGGCTCGGGTTTCGACTGCATCGGGCTCGCGGTGGACTGGTACGACGAGTTGACCCTCGAGACCCTCGACGCCCCCGGCCTCGTCATCGAGGTGACGGGGGAGGGTGCCGAGTCGGTGCCCCGGGACAGCTCCCACCTGGTCATCGCGACGATCGAGCACTGCCTGCGGCAATGGGGGGTGACGATGCCGTCCGGAATGCGGCTCGCCGCCCACAACACCATCCCACATTCGCGGGGCCTCGGTTCCTCCGCCGCGGCGATCGCCGCCGGATGCGCACTCGCGCACGGTATCGCCCGTCCGGGGGAGGCCCCCGACCCGGTGGAACTCGCTCGCCTCGCCTCCCTCCTGGAGGGCCATCCCGACAATGCGGGGGCCGCCGTGCACGGGGGAGCGATCCTGGCCTGGATCCATGACGAGGACGTGGAACTCCTCCACCTGGACCCGGCGGCCGGACTGCGTTGCGTCGTCTTCGTCCCGGAGTTCGAGGTGCCAACCGCCGGGGCGCGTTCGGTGCTCCCGGAGGCCGTGCCCCGATCTGACGCGGTGGCGCAGGCTATTGCTGCCGCGTCCTTGCCGAAGGCGTTGGAACTTCGTCCAGACCTGCTGCTCGCGGCCACGGAGGATCGGCTCCACCAGCAGTACCGTGCGGGGCTGATGCCCGAGTCGTGGGATCTGATGTCGCGGTTGCGGGCCGAGGGTGTGCCCGCCGTCATCTCGGGCGCGGGTCCGACCGTTCTGGCGATTGGACTGCCCGAACAACTGGGGCCGACCAGCACTGTCCGGCACGACGGGTTCATCCGGCGCGACCTCGGGATCGGTCACGGGCTGGAGTTGATTTCGCGGGATTTCTGAGCAGGGACGCGCCCTGTGGTAGGCTACGCAGCAGTCACCACTGCGCCGGCGTGCCAGCATGCGCCGCCAATGAGTCGCGCGGGGACCTCACAGCAACCGGGACCAGTGGTTCGCATCCTCCCGGTTTCCAGAATCTTGGAAAGGCATTCCGTGACCGAATCCGGAACCAACTCCCTGTCGGGCCTGAAGCTCCCTGAGCTCAAGAAGATGGCCTCCGAGCTGGGACTCAAGGGCGTTTCAGGCATGCGCAAGGGCGACCTCATCGACGCCATCACCGCCAATGCGCGCCCATCCCGCAAGGCCCCCACCGAACGCCCGAGGCGCACCGAGGAGCCGAAGGTCGGGGAGAAGAAGGCGGAGCAGCCTGAACTTCCCCAGCCCCGGGCGGAACAGCCCGCGGCTCCTCGCGAGGATCGCCCCGCGGGCGACGCCCCGCACGAGGGTGGGCGGAATCGTCGTCGTCGCGACCGCAACAAGGATCGTGACAAGGCCTCGCAGGAGGCCACCAACGAGGAGGTGGGTGAGCGGCTCGCGATGGCACTGGGTCAGCCAACCAACACCCCGAGCCTGCCCCCGGCCAGCGCGGGGGCCAGCCGCTTCGAGGAGGAGCAGGACGGGGGACGCCGCAGCCGTCGCCGACGCAGCCGGGACCGTCAGAACCGACGGAATCGGGGCTCCTCCGGCCTGGATCGGTTGGATGCCGAACCGACGGTTTCCGAGGACGACGTCCTGGCAGCCGTGTCGGGCATCGTCGACATCCTCGACAACTACGCCTTCGTGCGCACCACTGGCTACCTGCCGGGACCCAACGACGCGTACCTGCCCCTTCCGATGGTGCGCCGCTACGGACTGCGCCGCGGCGATGTCATCGTCGGCGCGATCCGCACGCCCCGGGAGGGTGAGCGCAAGGAGAAGTACAACCCCCTGGTGCGCATCGACTCCATCAACGGCGATGAGCCCGAGAAGGCGAGGAATCGGCCCGAGTTCGCCAAGCTCACCCCGCTCTACCCGCAGGAGAAGCTGCGGTTGGAGACGGTCGGCACGCAACTGACCGGCAGGGTCATCGACCTCGTGGCCCCCATCGGCAAGGGCCAGCGTGGCCTCATCGTCTCCCCGCCCAAGGCGGGCAAGACCATGGTGATGCAGAACATCGCCAATGCCATCGCCGCCAACAATCCCGAGGTGCACCTCATGGTCGTCCTCGTGGACGAGCGGCCCGAGGAGGTCACCGACTTCCAGCGGACCGTCTCCGGAGAGGTCATCGCCTCGACCTTTGACCGTCCCGCGGAGGACCACACCGTCGTCGCGGAACTCGCCATCGAACGCGCCAAGCGTCTCGTGGAACTGGGCCATGACGTCGTGGTGCTGCTCGACGGCATCACGCGGCTCGGACGCGCCTACAACCTGGCCGCTCCCGCCTCCGGGCGCATCCTGTCCGGTGGCGTCGACTCCGCCGCCCTGTACCCGCCGAAGAAGTTCTTCGGCGCCGCCCGCAACATCGAGAACGGCGGTTCGCTGACGATCCTCGCCACGGCCCTCATCGAGACGGGGTCGCGCATGGACGAGGTCATCTTCGAGGAGTTCAAGGGCACCGGCAACATGGAGTTGCGTCTGGCCCGCCAGCTGGCGGACAAGCGGATCTTCCCCGCGATCGACGTGGACGCCTCGGGGACGCGCCGCGAGGACCTCCTCCTCGGCCGTGACGAGCTCAACATCATCTGGAAGTTGCGTCGTGCCCTCTCCGGCCTGGACGACCAGGCCGCGTTGGAGACGCTGCTGGCGAGGATGCGCAAGACGCAGAACAATCACGAGTTCCTGCTCAGCGTCCTCAAGACCACGCCTGCCCAGGACGGCTGACCGTTTGGTTCCCAGCCCTCCCGCTGGCAGAATTGTCTTTTGTGCCGGTTCACGCCCGCATCACGTTCGCGTGAGGGCGACCCGGGGAAACCACGAACAGGAGAAGACCATGAAGCAGGGAATCCATCCCGATTACGTCGAGACCACGGTGCACTGCACCTGCGGCAACACCTTCAGCACCCGCAGCACCGCCACGAAGGGGTCGCTGAGCGCCGATGTGTGCGCCGAGTGCCACCCGTTCTACACCGGCAAGCAGAAGATCCTCGACACCGGTGGCCGCGTGGCCCGCTTCGAGCGGATGTACGCCAAGAAGAAGTGACTCCACCCGGTGTTTGAGTCCGCTCTGCCGCTGGTCGAGGAGTTCGACCGGTTGGAATCCCAGCTGGCGGATCCCGCCACGCATACCGACCCGGTGCTGATGCGCCGGGTCGGTCGGCGTTACGCGTCGTTGCGCCCGATCGTCGAGACACTCGCAGCGCATCGCAGCATCGCCGCGGACCTTGAGGCCGCCAAGGAACTGGCCCAGCTGGATGACGGCTTCCACGATGAGGTGGCCGAGTTGCAGGAGCGCCTCGACGAGGTGACGGCCAGGCTGACCCGCCTACTGGCCCCGAGGGATCCCAACGACGACGCCGATGCCATCCTCGAGATCAAGTCCGGGGAGGGCGGCGAGGAGTCCGCGCTGTTCGCGGGGGACCTGCTGCGGATGTATCAGCGCTATGCCGAATCGGTGGGCTGGGGCGTCGAGGTGATGGACGCCCAGAACACCGATCTCGGGGGGTTCAAGACCGTCACCATCGCGGTGAAGGGAGTGGCCGTCGAAGGGGTGGGGCCGTACGGGCGCCTCAAATTCGAGGGTGGGGTGCACCGCGTGCAACGGGTCCCCGTGACGGAGACACAGGGACGCATCCACACCTCCGCCGCAGGGGTCCTCGTCTCCCCGGACGTCGAGGCGGAGGAAATCGAGATCAACGACCAGGACCTCAGGATCGACGTCTTCCGGGCCTCCGGTCCGGGCGGACAGGGGGTCAACACGACGGACTCCGCCGTGCGGATCACCCATCTGCCCTCGGGGGTGGTGGTGAGCTGCCAGAACGAACGCTCCCAACTCCAGAACAGGGAACAGGCGATGCGGATGCTGCGTTCCCGTCTCGCCGCGATCGCAGAGGCTCAGGCCGCCGAGGCGGCGTCGCAGGCCCGCAGATCCCAAGTGCGCACTGTGGACCGCTCCGAGCGGATCCGGACCTACAACTTCCCCGAGAACCGCTTCGCCGACCACCGGATCGGCTTCAAGGCCCACAATCTCGACCTCGTGCTCCAGGGGGCGCTCACCCCTGTCCTCGACGCTCTGGCCGAGGCCGACCTGGCCGAGCGGCTCGGCACCGCCCGGTGAACGGCGTGATGCGGGCCTGGGACGTGGTGCTGGAGGTCGCGGAGCAGCTGGCACTGGCGCAGGTGACGAGCCCCATGGCGGATGCCCGCTGGCTGGTGTGTCACGCCCTCGACTGCGACGGCGCAGCGCTGGTGCTGCACTCCGTGGACGACGGGCGACGTTCGGCGATCGACACGTTGGTTGCACGGAGGATGGCCGGGGAGCCGGTGCAGCACATCACGGGAGCCGCTGCCTTCCGCTACGGCGAGGTGGCGGTCGGTCCCGGAGTCTTCATTCCCCGACCCGAGACCGAACTGCTCGTCGATCTGGTGCTCGACGAGCTCTCCTCCCGGCCCGAGGGGCAGCGGGTCGTCGAGCTCTGCGCCGGCTCGGGCGCCATCACGAGGAGTCTCGCGACGGAACGCGGTGGTCTTCTCCTGCACGCCGTCGAGAGGTCCGAGGCGGCGTGGCCGTGGCTGCAGCGCAACCTCGCCGGGCTCGACGTCGACATCCGCCTCGGTGACATGGCCGAGGCGTTCCACGACCTCGACGGCCGGGTCGACGTCGTCGTGGTCAACCCGCCCTACGTCCCGGAGGGGCTCAAGGACAGCCTCCCGCGCGAGATCGCCTCAGACCCGGAGGAGGCCGTGTTCTCGGGCCCCGACGGCCTCGATGCCATCCGGGTGGTGCGCCGGGTGGCGTTGCGCCTGCTCCGCCCCGGCGGCCTGCTCGCCCTCGAGCATGATGAATCCCATGGCGAGGCCATGGCGACGTTGTTCGCGCCGCCGCAGTTCGAGTCGCCACGCGTCGTGACGGACCTCGCGGGCCGACCCCGTCACTGCCTCACCAGACGTGGCAGGATGGGCGGGTGAACGAAACCGGGTCCCAGATGTTCTCCCTCGCAACCGACAAGGCTTCCGCCCTCGAGGCGGCTCGTGAAGCAGTGCTTCGTGGTGAGTGCGTCGTGTTGCCGACGGACACCGTCTACGGGATCGGTGCGGGGGCGTTCAACCCCGAGGCCGTGGGTCGGCTCCTCGAGGCGAAGCAGCGGGGCAGGGACATGCCGGTCCCGGTCCTCATCGCCGAGTCCACCATGCTCCCGGCGCTGACCGCAGGGATCCCCGAGGCCGCCACGACGCTCATCGAACGCTTCTGGCCAGGCGCCCTGACCATCATCCTCGAGGCGCAACGCGCCCTCACCCTGGACCTCGGCGACGCCGAGGGCACCGTCGCGGTCCGCGTCCCGGCCCATGACGACGCCCGGGACCTGCTGCGTCGGACGGGACCGCTCGCCGTCAGCTCAGCCAACATCTCGGGCTCGCCCGCCGCCACCACCGCCGAGGAGGCCAGGGCAATGCTGCAGGATGCCGTCGCGGTCTACCTCGACGGGGGAGAGGCGGCCGGGGGAGCGGCATCGACCATCGTCGACTTCACCGTGGAGGAACAGGGTCGGGTGCTCCGCGAGGGGGCCATCAGCGTCGAGGACCTCCGGGAACTCCTCCCGGACATCCAGGTCGTCTGATGCGCGAGTACCTCCTCGTCCTCCTCGTCGCAGCGGCATCGACCTACCTGCTGGCCGGTCTGTGCCGACAGCTGGCCGTGCGATGGGACGTCATCGCGCAGGTCCGCACCCGCGACGTGCACACCCGCCCCGTACCGTACTTCGGTGGGATCGCGATGCTGGGTGGACTGGCCGTCAGCCTGTTGCTCGCCGTCCAGATGCCCTTCCTCTCGCGCTTCGCCAACGTCGGATATGACGCGGGGGTGGTTCTTCTCGCCGGCGGGGTGATCTGCCTCGTCGGGGTGCTCGACGACAAGTACGACCTGCCCGCCCTGGTCAAGTTCGGCGGCCAGGTGCTGGCCGCGGGGATCGCCGTTCTCGGTGGTGTGCGCATCTTCTGGATCCCGTTGCCGAACGCCGTGTTCAGCCTGGACGACGCGACGTCGATCCTCATCACGGTCTTCTTCATCGCCCTGTGCGCCAATGCCGTCAACTTCGTCGACGGTCTCGACGGGCTGGCCGCCGGGGTCGTCGCGATCGGGGCGGGGGCGTTCTTCGCCTACTCGTATGTGCTCGCCTACGAGCAGGAACTCAGCCGCGCCACGACGGCGAGCCTCCTCACAGCGGCCACGGTGGGCGTCTGCATCGGCTTCCTCGGACACAACTTCCAGCCCGCCCGGATGTTCATGGGCGACTCGGGGGCGATGCTGTTGGGGTTCCTCATGGCGATGAGTGCCGTCTCGTTCACGGGACAGGTTGATCCGAGCGCCCTCAGTGACAAGCCGGGCGACGTGTGGCCGGCCGTGCTGCCCATCCTCCTGCCCTTCGCCACCCTGTTCCTGCCCATGGTGGACCTGGTCCTCGCCTACATCCGACGCACGGCCCGCGGCCAGCACTGGTTCGTGGCCGACAAGCAGCACCTGCACCACCGTCTCATGGCCCGGGGCTACAGCCATCGCGGGGCGGTTCTCATCCTCTACGCCTGGACCGCGATCGTCGCCGGTGGCCTCGTTTGCACGGTGCTGCTGAACCATCCGGCGACGTGGTGGGGGCTGGCGGTCGCCACGACGCTGTTGCTCGTGGTCACCTTCGTGTCCCACCGAGTGACGAAGGCGGACGCCCATGCCTCGTGAACGTCGGGTCACCGGGGCGACGCGACGGGCCAGACAGATGATGATCGGCGGTCTCGTGTCGGGCCACGCACTGGGGTTGGCCGTGTGTGGGCTGGCGCTCACGGCGGGATCCGAGGCGCTCATGGGGGCTCTCCTCGGTTTCGCCGCCGTCGTCATCTTCTTCTCCGTCGGGCAGGCCATCGAGGTGGTGGCCTGCGAACTCGATCCGGTGCAGGGGCTCGGACTCGTGCTGGCCAGTTACGCACTGCGGGTGACGGGCATCGGAGCGGGGCTGTGGTACCTCTTGGGACATCCCGCCATCGGGCCGGCGATCGACCCCGGCTGGTTGGCTGCCGCGGTCATCGCCACCGTCCTGGCCTGGACCACCGGAGTGGTCGTCACCGCCGCCCGACAACGGGTCCCGATCTACGATGCCCACGACGAGTGAGGGGCGCCCACGCCCGGGTGTGAGACCGGCGGGATTTTCCGCTAGGCTCACTCCCGACATGGGCAGCAGACCAGAGACCGAGGACAAGTCCGCGCAGCGTGGCAGCACCGAAGACGGCATGGTCGTGCTCAGTTACATCCTCGCCGGACTGCTCTTCTACGGAGGGCTCGGCTGGCTGGGAGATCACTACTGGAAGACTTCGTGGTTGCTGCCACTCGGCCTCATCCTGGGGCTCGTGACCAGCATCTACATGATCATCAAGAGATACGGGAGCGGCGCGTGATCCCTTGGCATCTTCCGCTGGAGAGCGGCCCTGACGGTGGGTACACCCCTCCGAGTGTCAACGACTTCATCTTCGACACCCCGGTCATCCCCGGCACCCCCATCTGGATGAACAAGCCCTTCTGGCAGGCGGTCATCGGGGCGTTGCTCGTGATCGCGCTGTGGTGGTTCGCCTCCCGCAGGCTCCAGCTCAAGCCCACGAAGCGGCAGTTCTTCGCGGAGTACCTCTACGACTTCGTGCGCAACGGCATCGCCCGCGACATCCTCCACTCCGACTACAGGCGCTTCCTGCCCTACCTGCTGGGGCTGTTCTCGTTCCTGCTGGTCAACAACTGGTTCGGCGAGTTCTTCCTGTTCATGCTCCCGACCTTCAGCAACGTCGGCTTCGCCTACGGGCTGGCCTTCCTGTCCTGGTGCGTCTACGTCGGCGCGGGCTTCCAGAAGTTCGGGATGGGCTTCCTGAAGAAGGCCCTCATCCCCGAGGGGGTCCCGCCCTACCTGCTGCCGCTCATCATCCCGCTGGAGTTCCTCGCCACCTTCATCACGCGGCCCATCACGCTGGCCCTGCGTCTGTTCGCCAACATGTTCGCGGGCCACCTCGTCGTGCTCGTCTTCGTCGTCGGTGGGTCGTTCCTGCTGACCTACCAGAACAACCTGTTCTTCAACATCTCGGGTGGGGTGTCGGTGGCCTTCAGCTTCGCCATCCTCTTCCTCGAGCTGTTCATCGGGGCCCTCCAGGCCTACATCTTCACAGTCCTCACCGCCCAGTACGTGTCCACCTCGATCTCCGAGGCGCACTGACCCGCAATCCGACTCCTGGCCAATCCCGGTTCAGGAGCCATCCGAAAGGAACATCATGCTGACCCTCCTGGAAATCAACGGCTCGCTCAACATGATCGGCTACGCCATCGCGACCATCGCCCCGGCCCTTGGCGTGGCGTGGATCTTCGCGTCCGTCATCAACGGCACCGCCCGTCAGCCTGAGGCCCGTGGCGCCATGATGAGCACCGCCTTCATCGGCTTCGCCGTGGTTGAGGCGCTCGCCATCATCGCCATCGCCCTCGCCTTCGTCCTGAAGTAAGGATCAGCGTGGTCCCCGTAGCAGGGGCGTTGCTCGAGTCCGGGATCGATCTCGGACCCCTTCTGCCCCATCACCTCTCCGAGGTCGTCGTCGGCATCATCCTGATGCTGCTGGTGTTCCTCGTCATGCGGAAGGCCGTGGTTCCGGCCTTCGAGAAGCTGTACGAGGAGCGTTACCAGCGCATCGAGGGCGGGCTCCGTCGCGCCGAGCAGGCCGAGGCCAAGGCGGAGGCGGCTCTCGCCGAGTACAACGACCAGCTCGACTCCGCCCGCGAGGAGGCCGCTCGTATCCGCGAGGAGGCCAAGAACGCCAGTGCCCAGCTGTTGGCCGAGGCCAGGGAGAAGGCGGTCAAGGAATCCGACAGGATCCTCGCCGCCGGTCGTGCCCAGCTCGAGGCCGAGCGCTCCCAGCTCATGAGCGAGCTGAAGGGTGAGATCGGCGGCCTGGCCACCACGCTGGCCGGCAGGATCGTCGGCGAGTCCCTCACCGACGATGCACGTGCCAACCGCACGGTCGACCGTTTCCTCGCTGAACTCGAAGCGGCAGGAAGCGCCCGATGAAGTCGCACGACGCCGCACTCAGCTCCTTCGACACCGTCGCTGACGCCACCCGTGTGGACGTGCGGGCCGCGGAAGAGCTGTTCGCCGTCGTCGACCTGCTCGAGGCCCAGCCTCCACTCCGGAGGTCGTTGTCGGATCCGTCGGCCACCCCCAAGGACCGGCAGGCCCTCGCGCGCAGGCTGTTCGACGGGCGGCTGTCCGCGTCGGCGCTCGCCCTCGTGGTCGAGATCGTCGCCCAGCCATGGCCGAGCGGTCGCACGCTCATGGAGGCCATTGAGCGGCAGGGTGTCCGCGGTCTGCTGCGCAACGCCCGTGAGGCCGGCGAACTGGAGCGCGTCCAGGAGGAGCTCAACCAGTTCGCCGGGACCATCAACGGCTCGCCCGAACTGGCCGATGCCCTGCGCAACCGGGGCCGGACACTCGACGATCGTCGCGCCCTCATCGCGCGGCTGCTCACCGGGAAGGCCTCCGGCACCACCTCGGTGCTGGCGAGCCGTGCGGCGGCGGCCCGGAAACGGACCGTCGCCCTGACCCTGGGGCACTACCTGTCCCTGGCGGCCGAACTGGCCCGGGAACGGATCGCGAGGATCGTCGTCGCCCGCCCACTCGATGCGGCGCGTACCGAACGGCTCCGCAAGGCCCTCGAGGCGCAGGTGGGGGGCAAGGTCTTCCTCCAGTTCGAGATCGACCCGGCCGTCCTCGGCGGCATGAGCGTCACCCTCGGCTCCGACGTGTACGAATCCACCATCGCCGGGCGGCTCGAGGATGCCCGCCGGCAACTGAACTGAAAACTCCCAAGCGAGAAGCGAAAGTAGGACGCAATGGCTGAACTCACCATCAGTCCGGACGAGATCCGTAGCGCGCTCGACGAGTTCGTCTCGTCGTACCAGCCCGCGGCCGCCAGCAAGACCGAGGTTGGCGTCGTCGTCACCTCCGGCGACGGTATCGCGCGTGTCGAGGGTCTTCCCTCGGCGATGGCGAATGAGCTGCTGCGTTTCGCGAACGGCACCATGGGCATCGCCCTGAACCTCGACGAACGCGAGATCGGCGTCGTCGTCCTCGGTGACTCCGAGGGCATCGACGAGGGCTCCGTGGTCCACGGCACCGGCGAGGTGCTCTCCGTCCCCGTCGGCGACGGCTACCTGGGACGCGTCGTTGACGCCATGGGCAACCCGATCGACGGTCTGGGCGAGATCAAGGACCTCGAGGGCCGCCGGGCCCTGGAGCTCCAGGCGGCCGGCGTCATGGATCGCCAGGAGGTCCGTGAGCCGCTGCAGACCGGCATCAAGGCCATCGACGCCATGACCCCGATCGGGCGCGGCCAGCGACAGCTCATCATCGGTGACCGCAAGACCGGCAAGACGGCGATCGCCATCGACACGATCATCAACCAGAAGGCGAACTGGGAGAGCGGCGACCCGACCAAGCAGGTGCGCTGCATCTACGTCGCCGTCGGTCAGAAGGGCTCCACCGTCGCCGAGGTGCGTGGCACGCTGGAGGCCGCTGGGGCCATGGAGTACACCACCATCGTGCACGCCCCCGCCTCCGACCCGGCCGGCTACAAGTACATCGCCCCCTACACCGGCTCGGCCATCGGTCAGCACTGGATGTACCAGGGCAAGCACGTCCTCATCGTCTTCGACGACCTCACCAAGCAGGCCGAGGCTTACCGCGCCATGTCGCTGCTGCTGCGTCGTCCCCCGGGCCGTGAGGCCTACCCCGGTGACGTCTTCTACCTCCACTCCCGCCTGCTGGAGCGCTGCGCGAAGCTCTCCGACGAGCTCGGTGGTGGGTCGATGACCGGTCTGCCGATCATCGAGACGAAGGCCAACGACGTCTCCGCGTACATCCCGACGAACGTCATCTCCATCACCGACGGTCAGATCTTCCTCCAGTCGGATCTCTTCAACGCCAACCAGCGTCCCGCCATCGACGTCGGCATCTCGGTGTCCCGTGTGGGTGGTGCCGCTCAGGTGAAGGCGATGAAGTCGGTGTCCGGCTCGCTCAAGATCAACCTCGCCCAGTACCGCGACATGCAGGCCTTCGCGATGTTCGCCTCCGATCTGGATGCGGCCTCCCGCCAGCAGCTGGACCGGGGCGCCCGTCTCGTGGAGCTGCTCAAGCAGGGGCAGTACGCGCCCTACCCGGTCGAGGACCAGGTGATCTCCGTGTGGGCGGGCACCGAGGGCCACTTCGACGACGTGCCGGTGCAGGACGTCCTTCGCTTCGAGCAGGAGTTCCTCGACTACCTGCGTCACAGCAGCCAGGTCCTCCAGACCGTCGCCGAGACCAAGCTCTTCGGTGATGACCTCAAGGAGGCGTCGGAGAAGGCGCTGGCCGAGTTCAAGAAGGTCTTCCGCACCTCCGAGGGGCTGCTCCTCGGGCGCGAGGAACACACCCCGATGGACGAGGCAGAGATCGGCCAGGAGACGATCGTCCGCAAGAAGCGGAGTTGATGACTCATGGGTAGCAGCCTGCGGGAACTCAGGCAGCGACGGAACTCCGTCGCCACCACGAAGAAGATCACCCGCGCCATGGAGCTGATCGCGGCCTCCCGCATCGTCAAGGCACAGCAGGTGGCGCGCGCCGCCATGCCGTACACGAACGCCCTGACGCATGCGGTGTCCGCGCTCGCGACCTACTCGGATGTCATCGAGCACCCGCTCCTCACGGACGTGACCCCGGCCCGTCGCTCGGCGATGCTGCTCATCACGGGCGACCGGGGCCTCGCCGGGGCCTACTCCGCCAACGTGATCCGGGCCGCGGAGCAGCTGAACACCAAGCTCGCCGACGAGGGCCAGGAAGTGGTCCAGTACATCACGGGCAACAAGGGTGTGGGCTACTTCGAGTTCCGCCACCGCGACATCGAACGGAGCTGGACCGGGTTCTCGATCGCGCCTGAGTACCGTCATGCCAAGGAGATCGCCGACGTCCTCATCGAGAGGTTCCTGACCCCCTACGAGGAGGGCGGCGTCGACCAGATCCACGTCGTCAGCACCCGGTTCGTGTCCATGCTCACGCAGCAGGCGCAGGCGGTGCGGCTCCTGCCCCTCGTGGTGGAGGAATCCGATGACCCGGTGACCGACGACGACGAGTACCTGCCGTACTACGACTTCGAGCCCTCCGTGGAGAAGGTCCTCAATCAGGTCCTCCCGATGTATGTCGCGAATCGCATCTACACGGCCCTGCTCCAGTCGAGTGCCTCCGAGCTGGCGAGCCGTCAGCGTGCCATGAAGTCGGCCACCGACAACGCCCAGCAGCTCATCGAGCGCCTGACCCGCGAGGCCAACGCGGCCCGCCAGGCGGAGATCACCCAGGAAATCACTGAAATCGTCGGTGGCGCCGCGGCGCTGTCCGAGTCAGCCGAATAACGAATGAGGAAAGAAATGACTGCCACTGCAGATACCCCGACCGTCGCGGGTGTGGGCCGCGTCGCCCGGGTCATCGGTCCGGTCGTGGATGTTGAGTTCGCGGCTGACCAGATCCCGGAGATCGGCAACGCCCTCCTCGTCGAGACCGAGGTCATGGGGGAGAAGCGCACCATGACGATGGAGACCGCCCTCCACGTCGGGGACAACCTCGTGCGCGCCATCGCCCTGAAGCCGACGGACGGCATGCGTCGTGGTGCCGAGGTGCGGGACACCGGTGCACCGATCTCGGTGCCTGTTGGTGACATCACCAAGGGGCACGTGTGGAACGTGACGGGCGACGTGCTCAACGTCGACCCGGCCAGCATCGAGATCACCGAGCGTTGGCCCATCCACCGGCCCGCACCGGAGTTCGACGCCCTCGAGTCCCGCACCGAGATGCTCGAAACCGGTATCAAGGTGCTCGACCTGCTCACCCCCTACGTCAAGGGCGGCAAGATCGGGCTGTTCGGTGGCGCCGGTGTCGGCAAGACCGTTCTGATCCAGGAGATGATCTACCGCATCGCCCACAACTTCGGTGGCACCTCGGTGTTCGCCGGCGTGGGGGAGCGCACCCGCGAGGGCAACGACCTCATCAATGAGATGGAGGAGGCGGGCGTTCTCAAGGACACCGCTCTCGTCTTCGGCCAGATGGACGAGCCCCCGGGCACCCGTCTGCGGGTGGCGCTGTCCGCGCTGACGATGGCGGAGTACTTCCGGGACGTGCAGAACCAGGACGTGCTGCTGTTCATCGACAACATCTTCCGGTTCACCCAGGCCGGTTCCGAGGTGTCGACCCTGCTGGGGCGCATGCCCTCGGCCGTGGGCTACCAGCCGAACCTGGCCGACGAGATGGGTCAGCTCCAGGAGCGCATCACCTCGACCAAGGGTCACTCGATCACCTCGATGCAGGCGATCTACGTGCCTGCCGATGACTACACGGACCCCGCCCCGGCGACGACGTTCGCCCACCTGGACGCCACGACGGAGCTCAGTCGTGAGATCGCCTCGCGCGGCCTGTACCCGGCCGTCGATCCGCTCTCCTCGTCGTCGCGCATCCTCGACCCGCAGTACATCGGGCAGGAGCACTACGACACCGCGGTGCGTGTGAAGCAGATCCTCCAGCGCAACAAGGAACTCCAGGACATCATCGCGATCCTCGGTATCGATGAGCTGTCCGAGGAGGACAAGATCATCGTCAACCGCGCCCGCCGCATCCAGCAGTTCCTCAGCCAGAACACCTACATGGCCGAGAAGTTCACCAACATCCCGGGCTCCACCGTGCCGCTGGCCGACACCATCGAGGGCTTCTCGATGATCTGTCGCGGCGACGTCGACCACATCGCCGAGCAGGCGTTCTTCAACGTGGGCGGCATGGAGGATGTCATGGCGAACTGGAACAAGATGCAGAAGGATCTGTGACAGTGGACCGCTCGCCGCTGAAGCTGGAGGTCGTCGCCGCGGACCGCATGGTCTGGGAGGGTGACGTCGTCAACGTGATCGCGCGCACCACGCGCGGGGACATCGGCATCCTGCCCGGGCACGAGCCGCTCATGGCGACGCTCGTCCCGTGCATGGTGGAGATCGTCTCGGCGGATGGTCGCACGGAGATCCTGGCGATCGACGGTGGGTTCATCGCCGTGGCCCACGGTCACGTGCGGGTGCTCAGCCAGATTGCGCACCTCGCCGAGGAGATCTCCCTCGAGGCTGCCCAGAACGAGGCTCACGAGCTGCGTCGTCTGCGCAATGAGGGCGAGGCCACCGACGAGCAGATCCACCGCCTCCACATCCTCAACGCCCAGATCCGGGCGGGGGAGAGGGTCTCCAACGGGAGCCGATGAGAGGACTGGGATGACATCCGAGGGGTGGGTTCGCCGCGCGCGACCCGCCCCTCGAGTCGTCAGATCTCTGTGATGCCGCTATCTTGTGTCCATGGGTTGGTTGACGGTCATGGTGGTCATCGCTGTGATCGTCGTCCTGCTGGCCCCGCTCATCCTGCTCTACGCCCGCCGCCGTTGGCTCTCCAGCCAAGGCGGTCTTTTCGATTGTGCCCACCGGATCAAGGAGGGGCAGGACGCCGAGGGCTGGGCCCTCGGGTTCGGACGGTACCGCGATGACCGGCTCGACTGGTACCGGGCCTTCTCCTTGTCGTTGCGGCCCTCGCGGTCGTTCCAACGGGCCACGACGGTGTGGTTGCAGCGTCGTGCCCCCAGCGGCGTGGAGCAGGTGGCTCTCTTCGACGGCTCCTGGGTGGTGAGGCTGGGGGACCGGGTGACGGGGCATGAGCACAATCTCGCCATGGACCTGGAGAACGTCATGGCCCTCATGGCCTGGTTGGAGTCCGCCCCTCCCGGCAGCCATTACGTCCCGGGAAGCGGTGACTCACCCCTGTGACCGGGACCGTGTCGGCGCCTCGCGGTCCGTCCCGGGCACCCAGAGCACGTCTCCGTCGGGGCCGGCCCCCACACGGCACATGGTGAACAACAGGTCGCTGAGCCGATTGAGGTAGGTGACGGCGAGCAGGTTGATGCCACCACACCCCTTCTCGGTCGAGGCCTCGGTCCCGTGGTGCTCCACGGCACGCCAGGCGATGCGCTCGGCCCGACGACAGACCGTCCGCGCCACGTGGAGCCCCGCGACGGTGGGGGAGCCCCCGGGCAGGATGAACGAGCGAAGGTTCGGCAGGTCCTCGCCCAGTTCGTCACACCATGCCTCCAGCCGGTCGATCGAGGACTGCTCGATCCGCAGCGGGGGCCACTGCGGATCGGGATGCTGAGGGGTGCTGAGGTCGGCGCCGACGTCGAAGAGTTCGTTGCGGATGAGGTCGAGCATCTCGACGACCCGCGGCGGCAACCCCCCGTGGGACATGGCCAGCGCGATGCAGGCGTTGGTCTCGTCGACGGCGCCGTAGGCCTCGACCCTGAGGTCCGTCTTGGGGACCTCGGCGTTGTCGGACAGACGGGTGGTCCCCGCGTCACCAGTGCGGGTGTAGATCCGGGTCAGGTTCACCATACAGCCAGCTTAGGGCTGTGAGGCTTGAGACCAAGCCGGAAGAGGAGAGCCCAATCTCCATGTGTGTCATCCGAAGGGTTGACGTTGCGTGAAGTCTCGGGGTAGTGTCCGAGGCAGGAGGATCAAGGATGACCAAGCAACGCCGCTTTCAACACAATGAGCTTCGTACATGGGGATATCAGAGATTCACAGGGCAAGAGCGCCTCAGAATCGCCGCCAAAGCGGCGGAGGATTCCAGTGGGACGGGTCCATATCATCAGAGTGCTCAAGTCGCCAGGAAATGTCTGGCAGCACTGCCATTTCCTTCGGACTATTTTCCTCTCAGGATGCTATGTGGGCTGGAAGAATTGGTGGAGGAAGTTGTCACTCGGGCAGATGAAGGTTCGGAAGGAAGCGGCGGCGCAAGTGCGGACGTGCAGTCACGTCCCTCGCAGTCCAGGAAACCATTCCTGGTCCTCACTGCGCGAAAAATGGTCTGTCTCTACCAAGTGCTGGTGGAGGCCGGGGTGGATCTGTCTCAGTACTTCAACGTGCTGAGTGATCGATTCATCTTCCTCGAACCCAACCTGAAAACTCTGCATACTCTCTTCTCCAAGAAAAAACCGGGGAAAGTGCCAAGCTCGACTAAGCTCTATCTTCTGGATGACTTGTCGCGGAGAGGGCAACAGCTCAACCGTCGCGCCGAGAACTTCCGTTGCCATCTTGGGTGGAACGATCTCGAATCCCATGAGAAGGAATTCAGTACAAGGGCCTTGGTGAACCTCCAGGAGAACTCGCTTGATGCTGAGCACTTCGTCAGAGTTGGAGGAGATGATGGTGTTGGTATGATCAGAGCATACTCGCGAGTCTTCGCTCGTGCGCTGATCCCTTATTTCACGGATTTTCCGATATCGCAATCCCTGCGACTCAACAGAGAGCAGTATGCGAAGCTGTGCGATTGGATGAGCCTTTGGGACGTCTTCGAAGTCACTAGCAGTGTTGCCATCGATGAGAGAGTCAGAACGTATACGTTGGACGCTTGCCCTATACTCGATGAGTACCAAGGGTCAGAGGGAAAACTGCGGGCTGGCTCCTTCAGGGAGTGGTGTGACATCGTGAAACTTCGAGTTTTCGTTCAGTCGCCGATATCGCCAGATGGTGATTACAGGGTGAGGCTGATGGTCAAGCCCATGCTCAAGGGAATAAGAGCGAAACAGATTGCCAAGCTTAAGCAAATTTGGGTTGGGTCCAACGAGATGGAAGTTGGGCTATTGCCTGAGCAGTGCACCTACCATCAGATGGGACAACTGTTTGGCTATCTGGAGTACATGTACTCATGGAGTTTGCTGGGGCAGATATGGAGGGGCATCAGGAGAGATACGGGCATCAGCCCGCGCACTGATGAGATCGTTGACACAAAGTTTGCGTCACTCGTTCTTGGCAAGGGTCTATATGCGGTTAGACGAAAATCTTTGAAGTGCCTGAATAAATGGCTAGAAGAGGTTTACAGTAACGATGATAGTGAGGAAGGTGGCAAGAATGAAGAGAGCGGGCAATAATGCCGAGGGTCTTCGGCCTGATGAAATATTCTGCCTGGGAGATGATGTCGTCGGTATTGTGGATAAACAGATTCGTGACACAACACGAGAAAGGCGCAACGATGTCTCGCTAGGCGTAATCAATCATGCGGATGGGGGCGAGGTTGAGAATCGAGATTGGCGAAGGCTCAGTTTGTCGGAAATCAACAAGAAGTTCAAAATTAGTCTTGATGAGCCTAGAGGGACAGGAAATAAAATAAATCTTCCAGAACGTGCTGATCCGCTCTTTGTCGTATCCGCGGCGTTGGATGTTCTCACTGACTGGGGAAAACTCGTTCCCGATCAGCAGGCAGTTCGCAAAGGAGAAGGGGATTCTGGCGGCCAGCCTCCGGTGTACAGGCTCGATACTTACTCAACAACTTTGGAGGATGGATCGTCAGAAGAAATCTTGATCGAGAGGTGTTTCCGTGCCGGAGAAATAACTGCCGAGATCCAGAATAGAACCCTCACGGGCGGTAGGATCAGTGTTGTTGCGGAATCGTTCACGTTGGCAGGGGTGTCGAGAAAGGGCCATAGTGCCCATGCCTATCCGTTCCGAGACTGCTGGGCAGAGAAAAAGAATTCTGTCCCAGAGGATTCAGATCCTGAGGTTGAGGGTGATTATTCTCTGAAGAATGGAACTTGTGATAATCAGGCCCAGGGGAAGCAACATCAGGTGCGGGGCGAGTCTCGGGTGCGAGATTATTTCGCTCCTGATTTCTCCAATGATGACGATGGCGATCGTGTCACTTGGATACCGTCCCCGACGGGCGGCAAGCAGGTTTCTCATCCGAGTGTGACGCTACGCTGCCTGCTTCGAGTTCTTGCCGCTGTCCCGGCCTGTATATGTCGCGCGAATTCCGGGCATCGCGATCCCGATGATGTGAAGAAGCTCAAGCGCTACATTGAAGACGCTAGGTTGAGTTATTCAAGCTTGCCCTGTCCCGCGGTGACGTCAAAGAAATCAGCGACTGAGGTTGAATACGCGGGAGAATTGCTAAACTATTTCAATTCCGGATCACGCAATGAAGATGAGCAGGACTTCAGTGTCTCATCGGACGTGACCAAAGGCGCCAGCGGAGATGGGGTTGACAAGTCGATGCGGCCAGGTAAGACCACGGCAAGTGACGATCTGAAGGCTTGGCGTGTTTCTGGAAGAAGCGTCAGCGAATTCAATGGAGAATGGTCATTTCGAGAGTTCCGGCGACTGAAAAGAGCTTACTTGGCCTTGGATACGCTCCTCGCAGTGCTCCATCCTCTGTTGGAAGATGGTGAATCCAGCCCGTCCTCAAGTCCAGGGGCTCAGAAGAAGCTTCCGGAGGATCTTGGCTCCTTGAGACTTATCCGTAGGCACGATGTTTTTGATGTTTACGATGAATCTGAATTGCGAAAAGAGTTCTCGAATGATGTCTGGGATGACTGGCAAAGCCGCTTGGCTGGCCCTCCAGTGCCCCGTCGATTTGCATCTCGAGATCGGCTCGAGACCAATTGCTCGCAGGAGGGGCTTGCCGTCTCTTTCTTGGATCTACTGAATGACGTGTGGCACGCCTTGACTCATGCTTCGTTAGTTTTTTTGTCCGAGTTGGAGACTCCCGCTCCATTTATTTCCCATCGGCTCGCGATTGGGGACGTGGCGCAAGAAGTTGTCAGGAAAGTTCTGGATTCGTTGCCCAAGAGACTGAGAAAGGTGTCTGGTGTCGAGAAAGGTCTGAGGAGTTCCGGGTCTTCAAAGTTCATTTTGACTTACAGTCCATTCGGCGCCCAAGACTCCCTTTACACCGCTGAACAGGTTGTTGGGCAATGCTGGGAGTTTCGCTCGGGAGGGGCATGGGCGCGCTTGACCGAGTCGGAACTGAATCACCTTGTCAACACGGGTCGTGTCGTTGAAGTTCTCGATTGGCAAGGGGTCAAGAGATATCCAAGTTTTCAGTTCGCTCCGGTTTGTCTTCGAGAGGGATTATTCGTCCGGCGAGAAGGTGGGTTGGAGGCTTCTGGGAAGTTTGGAGTTCGCTTCACGGACGAGGAATATCCCTTTTTGCGTCGTGATGTCAGCGAGGCGATGATCGGTTCTTCTCGCGCGATGACGGGATGGGTGGCGGCGCTTTGGTTCAGTTCACTTCTGCGCCGAGTCGGGGAAACCAGTGATCGGGAGGGCGAAATCTTTTCGCCCAACTTAGGGTATCGCGGCCTGCTCTTCCGTGAGGCTCTTTCGCAAAAGGGTCTGTGGGTTGACGCTTGGCTGGCTGATGCGCGGGCTCTTCTTCACAGTGATGATGCCATGCCCGAGTATCTGCAGTCGAACTGTGCGCGTTTGAAGCCCGGTGCTCTGAGGAAATTGTATCGGCTTTCCTCTTTTGGTTACCTTCACCCCAACATGTGGGCGAATGCTGCTGTCTTCGAAGCCTCTCTTGGGAAGTTGCAGGGATATCGAGAGCGGACTTTGGCGGAAAGAGACTTCTTGGATGAGCCTTGGTATCCGCCTGGCCGCTTCGATCCGGGTGCGCACTCGAGGAATGTCAATGGGGGAGAATATTTTGGCGCCATGTATCTGGCTGAAAGCATCTCGGGCTGCGTCTTTGAAGTATTCGATCGACTTCCGAGCATAACATTGGATGATGTTGTGTCTAAGCGAATTTATCGCTACGACGTCCAACTTCCTGATGAGTTTGAGTTCGTTGATTTGCGTAGATGGCCGGCCTTGGTTTCTGCCACTCCGATACGCTCCATAACTCAGGCGATTGCCAACACGCTGTGCTATGGTCATTCTCTCTCGAGGAAGAAAACGTCTGATGGGTATTCAGGTCTCATCGACAAGCTGCCCCGAGTGATCCGGTATCAGCTCCGCACTGCGCTCGACAAGTGTGGTTGGGTTCTTTTCGAGCCAACCTTCTTTAAGGGTGGGCGCTTGAAGACGATTGATCATGTCGTGAAACTATTGGATTGTGGAACGACCCCTTCCGACAAGAAAGCCGGGGCGGATACTTGGAAGAATCGAGAGATGCTTCGTTGTGACACGGCCAACCATGATGTGGGCTGGCAGCCTTCATCTCAGCGTAAGGACTCGATGGTGGAGCCATGGTGCAGTCCAGATCTCTCAGCCGTCTTGAGCTGGTCGGAACCTGGTAAGGGGGTGAGGAAGTTCTGGCGAGCCATCTGGAGGCTTCGTGTCGATCCACGTGATTCGGTGGTGTGTCTCCGCCGCTTCCCGCGTGAAGGGCGCCTGGGAGAATGGGCCGGGTCGTCGGAGGCGGTAGGGCCAGTGTTCTGAGTGTCTTCGTTGATCTGAAAGGTGGCCGGGATAAGGTATTCGGTATGGGTTTCTGTCGCGTTGTCTGTGCTGTGGGTCTGACGATCGGGTTGGTGGCCTGTTCGAACGCCAACGACTCCGCCAAGAAGGAGAACGACACCGGCACCGCCACCCGGGCCTCGATGTGCTCCTACCCGCCCGCGGGGGAGCCTGCGAAGCCGGTGGATCCGCCGTCGGAGACCGACGTCGTCAACAGCGGTGAGACCAGGGTGACTCTCCACATGGCGGCCGGGGAGGTCGAGATCACGATGGATCGGGCAGCCGCCCCCTGCACGGTGAACTCTTTCGTGTCCCTCGCCCAGCAGGGCTGGTTCGATGGCACGAGCTGCCACCGTCTGGTCGATCACGGGATCTTCGTCCTGCAGTGTGGCGATCCGTCGGCGACCGGCACGGGCGGGCCGGGATACACCATCCCTGATGAGCTCTCCCCGAGGACCACTGACCTGGAGAAACTGAGCGACGAGGTCGTCAACTACCCGTCGGGGACGGTCGCCATGGCCAACACCGGGTCCCCGGACACGGGGGGCTCCCAGTTCTTCATCGTCTGGGACGACACGCCGCTGCCACCGAGCTACGCCGTGTTCGGGACGATCGACGACGCCGGGCTCGAGGTCGTGCGAGGAATCGCCGCCCAGGGCGTCGACGCTGCGGACCGGACCACCCCCATCGCGGACGCGTCGATCACCTCGGTCACGATGGATTGACCGGGGCCTCGATCCGATCAGTTCGTCAGGAACTCTCGGCAGATCGAGATGAAGGCGTCGGGCTCATCCGCGTGGATCCAGTGTCCGGCGCGCTTGAGCCTGACGTGGACGACCCGCGGGAACAGGGCCTTCATGGGTGCGTGGTGCTCGGGCTGAACGTAGGGTGACCGGCCGCCGGAGACCCACCACACGGGTCCCTCGTAGACCGCCTCGGTGGGTGGCCATCCGGCGATGCTGCTGAGCGAGTCACCGAGGAGGTCGAGGTTCGCCGCCCACGTCCAGCCGTTGCCCAGCTTGCGGAGATTCTGCAGGAGGAACCCCCTGACGCCCGGGTCGGGGATGTGCGGGCTGAGCCGTTCGCTGGCGGTCGTGCGGCTGGGCAGATCGTCCAGATCCAGCCCCCGCATCGCCGCCACCAGGGGTGCGAAACTGGCCGGCCCCTCACTGCGCGCGGGGGAGATGTCGGAGACCAGCAGCCGCTGGACGGCCTCCGGGTGCCGGAGGGCCAGCCGCATCCCGAGCTTTCCTCCCAGGGAATGTCCGATGACCGCGACGGGTTCGGTGAAGGTGTCGGCGATCCACGAGGCGATGTGGTAGGTCTGCCCGTCCAAGGAGAAGTCAATCGTCCACGAGGACGAACCGTGGTTCGGAAGGTCCAGCAGGTGACACGTGGCGAGATCCGACAAGGCGGAGGCGATCCTCGTGAAGTTCTTCCCCTGCCCGAACAGGCCGTGCAGGAACACCACCTGGATGGGGCCGGACCCGACCGTCGTGGAATGGATCATCGCTGCGACCTCCAACAGTGAGAGTGCCAGTGTCGACGCTGCTCGAGGCCTGAGCTGAAACCCAGCCCGGGCTCCTCGGGCCAGGCCACGACGTGGGCCATCCCGACCGGGATGATCGTCGAGCAACCGGGGCAGGTGTAGCGCTTCTCCGCGCGGTCAGCGGGCACGCTGCGGACCAGGAAGGAGCCCGCTGACTTCTGCTCCCTGTGGGCGTGGCGGGAGGTGTCCAGCGGGCGGGGTGGACGCAGGTGCTTCGAGACGCGGCGAGCCATCAGAACAGCCGTTCCTCGGCGTTGTCCATGCCGCGCAGGGCATCGTAGTCGAGCAACTGGCAGGAGATGCCCCGATCGGCTGCCAATGTGGCGGCCTGCGGTTTGATCTGCTGGGCGGCCAGCACCCCGCGCACGGGGGCCAGTTGGGGGTCCCGATTCATCAGTTCCAGGTAGCGGGTGAGCTGCTCGACGCCGTCGATCTCCCCGCGACGCTTGACCTCCACGGCGACGTGGAGCCCATCGGGATCGCGCAGGAGCAGATCCACGGGACCGATGGCGGTGTAGTACTCGCGCTTGACCAGTTTCCAGCCCTCACCGAAGGTAGCCGGGTGTTCGGCGAGGAGAGCCTGGAGGTGAGCCTCGACCCCATCCTTCTGGAGGCCAGGATCGACGCCGAAGGCCTGTTCCTCGTCCAGGTGCACCTCGCCGATGGCGATCCTGAGGGTGTCCCCCTCCTTGGAGCGCACGATCCACAGTTGCGTCGCCCCCGCTGCGGTCGCGACCTCGTCCGGCTCCACCACCTGCAGGGTGCAGGGGGCGCTCATCCAGTTCAGTGGCTTGTAGGCCCGGTCATCGGCATGGACGGACACGGAGCCATCCGATTTGACCATGATGAGTCGCTTCGCCATCGGGAGGTGGGCGCTGAGCCGACCTGCATAGTCCACCTGGCACTGGGCAATCACGAGACGCACAGGCCAAACCTACCCTCAGCCTCAGGAGGCGTCGAGATGGGGTTGCAGGACCTCCCGGTACAGCAGGAGGATCGCAGCAGCCGTCGGGATGGCGATGAGGGCGCCGATCACGCCGAGCAGCAGGCCGCCGATGACGGCGGAGAGGACGACGAGGGCGCCGGGGACCTTCACCGCGTGCTTCATCACGGTGGGGTAGAGGACGTAGGCGTCGAACTGCTGGTAGATGAGGAAGTAGATGATCGTGGCGATGCCGATCGTCGGTGAGGTGCCGAAACCCACCAGGGCGACGGCGATCATCGCCATCGACGACCCGACCAGGGGGATGAAGCAGAAGATGGCGACGACGAAGGCGAGGGCCAGGGAGTAGGAACCCAGCCCCACGATGTTCATGAAGATGAACGAGCACACCGACGCCACCGTCACGATGAGGAACATGCCCGTGATGTAGCCGGAGATGCCGCGGAAGATCTCGTCGGCGAGGTACTTGGCCCGCTCCCGTCGTGAGCCAGGGGCCATCTTGTAGATGGCCTCCTTGATGAGCGGCAGCGACGCCAGGAAGTAGATCGTCAGGACCAGGGTGATGATGAGCGAGAAGATCAGGTTCGCCAGCAGGACACCCGCACCCCAGATCCCGCCGAACAGGTTCTGGACGATCTCACCCGAGGTGATGTACTTCTGCGCCTTGTCGATGATGTCGTACTCACGGTTCCACCGGGCGATCTGCTCGTTGGTGTTGAGGGCCTCCAGCCAGTAGGGGGCCCTGATGGTGAGGGACTGGACCTGTTCCGTGAGGACGGGGACGATCGCGGTGAGGCCGAGAACCAGCACCGCGAACAGTGCGAGGGTGACGATGAACACCGCCACGGGGCGTGGCACCCGTCGTCGGGTGAAGAACTCCACAGCGGGGCTGAGGCCCAGGGCCAGGAACAGGGAGAGCACGACCAGAACCAGCACATGCTGCACCCGGGCGGCGGCGCTGATGAGCCCGATCGCGACCAGGACCCCCAGGGCTCCGAGGAAGCCGATGCTGAACGGGGAGTGGGAGAGCAGCCTCGACGAGTCGTTGTTGACGATGATGGGTGGAACCGGGGTGGGTCGTTCCTCAGGCGTGGGCGTCAGCAACTGCTTGGCGTTTCGGCTGGCGTCGCCGATGAATCCCTCGAGGTGCCCCTTGGCCCGACTGCCCCAGGAACTCAGCCTCCCCTGACGCTCCGCGTCCTCGCGTTTGGCCCGCCGGCGTCCGAAGAAGCCGCGGCGACGCTTCACCGGTGCCGCGCTCTCGGGCCGGACAGCCGGTGGGTCGACGGGGGAGTCGTGCCCGCCGTCGGTGAGGGGTTCCTCGGGGTCCGGGGCAGGCACTGGTGCCGGGGTCGTCACTTGGCCTTCTCGTTGTCCCGTGGCTGTGGCGCCGTCTTCTCGTCCTCGCGTTCGTGCTGTGTGGTCTCCTCGTCCTCACCCTGGGCGGCCTCGGCGGCGATGGCACGCAGGTTCTGCATGGAGGCGACGATCGAGGCCTTCCGCGCGGTCAGGGCGGCGATCTCCCGCTCCAGCTGCTCCTTGCGCCAGGACATCTTCTCCTCGATCTCCTCGCGGCGATCGCTCAGCTCCTGACGCATCGTTGCGAGGCTCTCCTCACACTCCCGGGTGACGGCGACGCGCAGCTGCTCCGCCTCCTCAATCGCGTTCTCCCGCAGTGTCAGGCACTCCAGGCGGGCCGTCTCGAGCTGCTTGACCGCCTCGTCGGCGAGTCGACGGGCCTTCTCCAGGTGCGCGGTGGCGGTGGTCTCGGCGGCGTCGGCGGCGTCCTGCTGCTTGCGCAGGGCCTCAGCGGTGTCCTGCTCCACGGCGAGTCTGGTCGCCACCGCGTCCCGCTCGGCCTCCTGACGCACCCGGGCGGCCTCCACGCGGGCGGCCTCGCTCTGGGCGGCGACACGGGTCTCGGTCTCCTCGATGAGCGACTTGGCCCGGGCCTCGGCCTCGACCCGGATGAGGTTGGCGTCCCGTCGAGCGGCCTCGAGGGCGGCTTGGCCGGCCTCGGCCTGTTCCTGACGAAGCTTCCTCAGGCTGGCCAGCCCGGTGAGACGGACGTCGTCGGCCTCCTGCTGGGCGGTTTCCCGGGCCTCCGCGGCAGCTCGGCGGGCCTCGGTGCGGATCCGCTCCGCCTCGCCCTCCGCGAGCCTGACGAGTTCGGCGGCCTGGGCCTCCGCCGCCTCGAGCAGACTCCGGGTGTGTGCCCCGAGCCTGCCGAAATCGGTGGAGCCGACCTGCTCCTGCACATGATTGGTGGTGAGCTTCTGCTCCCTCAGCTGGACCTTCAGCTCGACGATTCGGTTCTCCGTCTCACGCACGTACTGATCGACGGCCTGGCGGTCGTAGCCGAGCATCGCGGTGGGGAACCCCGTCGAGGTGCCGGGGTGGTCATCGAACAGGTTCAGCCCGGTGGAATCCTCGTGATCGGTACGGGCGTCGGTCATGTGTCTCTCCTGGCTTGGAACGAACGGTACTGAGCCTACCCCGAGGTGGGAACGACACGGCCGGCGGATCCACGGATCCACCGGCCGCACCTGCGAGCAGCCTCAGTGGGCGGCATCCTTCGCGGGCTCGACGAGCTCGAGGAGCACCCCGCCGGCATCCTTCGGGTGGACGAAGTTGATCCGGGAGTTGGCGGTGCCGCGCTTCGGCTCCGGGTAGAGCAGGCGCAGCCCACGCTCGCGCAGGACAGCGCAGACGTGGTCGATGTCATGCACCCGGTAGGCGAGCTGCTGGATGCCCGGCCCGCCGTTGCGGCCCAGCCACTTCGCGATGGTGGACTCGTCGTTGAGCGGGGCGAGCAGCTGGATCTTCGCGTTCTCCTCACCCTGGGTGCCGGTGCCGATCATGGCCTCCGCCACGCCCTGCTCCTCGTTGACCTCGCGGTGCAGTTCCCGCCAGCCGAGCGTCTCGGTGTGGAACTTGATGGCCTCGTCGAGGTCCGGGACCGCGAGGCCGACGTGATCGATGCAGATGAACAGGTCTTGATTCTCCATGGCATGTCATTCTTCCACCCCCGGGTGACGGGTTTGCCGTGGGGTCACCCGAAGGTCTGGCGGCGCGTCGATTGACTGATTGGGCGGGGAATCAGGCACACTGGTACGCATTGGTTGCAGCCCTCTTCCCCCCTGAGACCTGGAGGCATCATGGTTGGCTGGGTCAAGAAGGTACTTGTCGTACTTGGCGTTGCCTTCGTGGTCTTCTACCTGTTCACTCGCCCGGAGGATGCCGCGAACGCGGTTCGGGCGTTCTTCGGCGCGTTCGAGTCGATCGCGCGTTTCTTCACGCAGCTCGCCAGCTAGGTGTGGCCGTGGGGCTCATCGCGGGGATCCTCGAGCCCGACCTGGAGCGTCACCTGCTGAAGAGGGAGGGGGAGCAGGTGATCGATCAGGTCCAGAAGCACTGGGTGGTGGTGCTGCCGTGGGCACTGCTCATGGCCTCCAGCATCCCGATGTTCATACTCATGATCTACGTGGGTGGGCTGTTCTGGATCCCCATGATGTTCGGGCTGGGGGTGCTCAGCTACGGGATGTGGAAGGCCCACGTCGCCCACATGGATCGGTTCGTCATCACCAACATGCGGGTGTTCCGGATCCACGGGGTCTTCAACACGCATCTGGCCACGATGCCCATGACGCGGATCCTCGACATCTCCCTGGAGCAACCCTTCTGGGGCAAGATCTTCGACTACGGTCATCTGGTCTTCGAGTCCGCGGCCCAGGCCCAGGGGCTGCGAGAGATCCGTTTCGTCGCCGCCCCGGCCAAGCGTGACCTCAAGATCCAGGAGGTCATCCAGCGTTCCGGCCTCCGCAAGAAGATGGAGATGAAGGAGGAGGACGCCGAGGAGGCCGCGGGAACCTGAGCCCCGCGGCCCTACGGGTTCAGCTGCCCAGAGCGGTGTCCACGACCTGTCGGGCCTCTGCCTGGATCCGTTCGAGGTGCGAGGCGTCACGCAGCGACTCGGCGTAGATCTTGTACTTGTCCTCCGTCCCCGACGGGCGGGCGGCGAACCAGCCGGACTCGGTGGTGACCTTGATACCCCCGATCGGGGCACCGTTACCGGGGGCGGTGGTGAGGATCGCGGTGATGGGCTCCCCGGCAAGTTGCGTCGCGGTCACGTCGTCGGGGGAGAGAGCCGCCAGCCTCGCCTTCTGCTGGCGGTCGGCGTCGGCGTCGACACGGGCGTAGCAGGACGTCCCGAAGTCGGCCTCGAGCCGGGCGTAGAGCTGGCTCGGGGAACTGCCCGTGACGGCCGTGATCTCACTGGCGAGCAACGCGAGGAGGAGGCCGTCCTTGTCGGTGGTCCAGGTGCTCCCTGAACGGTCGAGGAAGGAGGCGCCGGCGGATTCCTCGCCACCGAAACCGAGCGAGCCATCGGTGAGACCCGGCACGAACCACTTGAAGCCCACGGGGACCTCCACGAGCGGGCGACCCAGGCGTGCCGCCACCTTGTCGATGATGGAACTCGACACGAGGGTCTTGCCCACGCCTGCCTCGGCGTTCCAGCCCGGACGGTGGGAGAACAGGTGGTCGATCGCCACGGCGAGGAACGCGTTGGGATTCATGAGCCCGGCATCGGGGGTGACGATCCCATGCCGATCGGAGTCGGCGTCATTGCCCGTCGCGATGTCGAAACGGTCGCGATTGGCGATGAGTGATGCCATCGCGTTGGGGGAGGAGCAGTCCATGCGGATCTTGCCGTCGGTGTCGAGGGTCATGAACCGCCACGTGGGGTCGACCGCCGGATTGACGACGGTGAGATCCAGTGCGGTGTGCTCGGCGAGGTACTCCCAGTACTGCACGGAGGCCCCGCCCATCGGGTCCGCGCCGATCCGGACCCCGGCCGATGCGATGGCCTCCAGGTCGACGGCGGAAGCCAGTTCCTCGCAGTAGGGGGTGCGGTAGTCGTAGCGCAGGACCTCTGCTGCTGCAGTGGCGTACGCCACCCGGCGGATTCCGGCCGGGGCAGCCATCAGTTCGTTGGCCCGGGCGGCGATCCAACTGGTGGCGTCGGTGTCGGCCGGACCGCCCGTCGGCGGGTTGTACTTGAAGCCGCCGTCGCGGGGCGGGTTGTGGGACGGGGTGACGACGATGCCGTCGGCCGGGTGGTCGGGATGCCGCCGGTTGTGCCGGATGATCGCCCGCGACACCGCCGGGGTCGGGGTGTACTCGTCCTCCCGCTCCGCGTGGGTCGCGACGCCGTTGGCGACGAGGACCTCGATCGCTGTGCGCCATGCGGGGTCGGACAGGGCATGGGTGTCCTTGCCGATGAACAGTGGACCCGTGATGCCCTGACCGGTGCGGTACTCGACGATGGCCTGGGTCGTCGCCGCGATGTGCAGATCGTTGAATGCCACGTCCAGGCTGGACCCCCGGTGCCCGGACGTCCCGAAACTGACCCGCTGGTCAGGGTTGGCCGGGTCGGGGGTGAGGTCGTGATAGGCCGCCAACAGTGCCTCGACGTCGATGAGATCCGATTCCAGGGCCACCTGGCCCGCGCGCTCGTGTGCCATGGGTCCATCCTCGCACCCTTGGTTGTCCGAATCGGCCCGGACCGACAAGATGGTGACATGACCGACCCGAACTTCTCCCGCCCAGGCGCGGTTGACCTGTCCACCCTCACCTCCGCGCAGACGGGTCAGACCCCTGCCAGCGGGGTCAGTTACGTCACGAATGTCACCGAGACGGGCTTCCAGCAGCTCGTCGGCCTGTCCGTTCAGCATCCGGTCATCGTGGAGTTCCACTCCGAACGTGACACCAGCGGTCAGGGTGTCGCATCGGCGCTGGCGGAACTCGTCAACGCCGCCGACGGTCGATTCCTGCTCGCCCGGGTCAACATCGATGCCGAGCCGCGACTCGCCGAGGCCCTCGGCATCGCGGCCGTGCCGACCGTCGTCGCCCTCATCGGCGGGCAGCTCGCGCCGCTGTTCCAGGGCACCCGAGAGCGCGCGGACATCGCCGCCATGCTGGACCAGATCGCCCAGATCGCCGTGGCCAACGGGATGACGGGACGCGCCCAGCCGATCGCCCTCGCCTCGCCCGCCGAGCAGTCGGCGCAACCGGTGGCCGACCCCAGGTTCGACAAGGCCGACGCTGCTCTGGCGGCAGGCGACTACGCCCAGGCCGTTGCCGAGTTCGATGCGCTCCTTGCCGCCACGCCTGGCGACCCGGAGGTGATCGCGGGACGGGCCCAGGCGGCTCTGCTGGCCCGGTCCACCGGTTTCGACGGGGCCGCCGTCGTGAGTGCCGCCTCCCAACGTCCCGATGACGTCGCGGCCCAGCTGGACGCGGCCGACCTGGAGGTCATCCAGGGGGCGGGGGAGGCGGCGTTCGACCGCCTCCTGGGGCTGGCGGCCGAGGTGGGGCCGGAGGAGAAGGAAACGATCCGGGTGCGTTTGCTCGAACTCTTCGAGGTCGTTGGTCGCACCTCGCCGGAGGTGCTGCGGGCCAGGCGTCGCCTGTCCACCGTCCTTTTCTGAGTGACCGGTCAGGCGCTCCCGAAGCGCCTCTCCCGCGTCACGTACTGCTCGACCGCCGCCCACAGGTCCCGGCGGTCGAAGTCCGGCCACAGCCGATCCAGGAAGATGAACTCCGCATAGGCGGACTGCCACAGCAGGAAGTTGGACGTGCGCTGTTCCCCGGAGGAACGCAGGAACAGGTCGACGTCGGGGATGTCCGGCTCGTCGAGGAAGCGACGGAACCGCTCCTCGGTCAGGCGGCCCGGATCGAGCTTTCCCTCCTTGGCCAGCCGGGCGACCTCACGGGCTGCATCGACGATCTCCGCACGGCCGCCGTAGTTGACGCAGAACTGCAGGGTGAGCACGGAGTTCTTGTCGCTCAGCGCCTCGGCCTCCTCGAGCTCCCGGATCACCGACCCCCACAACCTGGGGCGACGTCCGGCCCAACGGATCCGCACACCAAGGGCGTGCAACTCGTCGCGCCGCCTGTGGATCACGTCACGGTTGAAGCCCATCAGCCACCGGACCTCGTCGGGAGAACGTTTCCAGTTCTCGGTGGAGAACGCGTAGACCGACAGGTAGGGAATCCCCAGTTCGATGGCGCCGTGGATCACATCGAGCAGTGCGGCCTCACCTCTGGCATGCCCCTCGGTGCGCTTCAACCCACGCTGCTTGGCCCAACGTCCGTTGCCGTCCATGACGATGGCGACGTGCCGTGGCAGCGAGGCAGGAGGAATCACCGGGGGGTTGGCTCCTGACGGATGGGGGGTGGGGGAGCGATGAACCATGGGCACAGCCTAGTGACTGTCTCGTGGGGTCACCCGGAGCGGATGTTGTCCGGGTGGCCCCATGGTGTCCAGATGAGGTCTCGGGAAGGCTTGAGGCCATGAACACGATGAATCACACGATGTACCAGAAGTTCTCGTCCCGGCTGGTGGTGGCCTCGCTCGTCGGTGCCCTCAGCGTCGGGGCGATCGCCGTACCGAGCGTGGCATCACCACCGAGTGACACCCTGAGGACGCGGCTGGCCGACCTGCTGGAGGTGGGGTACCCGGCCGTGCTGGGAACCGTCACGGATGCCCACGGTGGTTCCACGGCGGTGGCCGTGGGAACCGGGGACAGGGACCACGGGACACCGGCCCCGGTGAACGGTCAGGTGAGGATCGGGTCGAACACCAAGACCTTCGTCGCCGTGGTGGTGATGCAACTGGTCGACGAGGGCAGCGTGCAGCTCGACGAACCGGTGGAGACCTATCTGCCGGGTCTGCTGCGAGGTGAGGGCATCGACGGGGCACGGATCACCGTGAGGCAGCTGCTCCAGCACACCTCGGGGCTGCCCGAGTACACCGACAGCGTGGCCCAGGTGCAGGATTTCATCGAGATCCGCAAGGACCACCACGGGCCCCGTGACCTGCTCGACATCGCGCTGGCCAAACCAGCGGCCTTCGAGCCCGGTACCAGGTTCACCTACACCAACACCAATTACATCGTGTTGGGGATGCTCGTCGAGAAGGTGACCAGACGCACGGTGAACGAGCAGATCGACCAGCGGATCGTGCAACCCCTCGGGCTGCGCAACACCTACATGCCCAACCCCGGGGAACGCTTCCTGCGTGGCACGCACCCACAGGGCTACCACCGGGACGCCTCGGGAGAGGTGGTCGATGTCACGGAGATGGACCCGGGATGGGCCTGGGCCGCCGGGGCGATGGTCTCCACCCCCGGCGAGCTCAACACCTTCTTCCAGGCCCTGCTGGAGGGCTCCCTGGTCTCGGAGGAGGCGCTGGCCGAGATGAGGAACACCATCGACATGGGACAAGGTGGCCAGGAGTACGGTCTCGGAATCATCAAGAAGCCGCTGGGCTGCGGTGAGGCCTGGGGGCACGGTGGCACCATCCACGGCTACCAGAGCGTCAACGCCGTCGGACCCGATGGCACCGCCATGACCCTGGTGACCACGGCGATACCGCCCTCCCTCGTCGAGGATCAGACCGACGGGGAACGGATCATGTCGTTGTTCGAGCAGCTGGAGGACACACTGGAGACCACGCTCTGTCAGGGCTGAGCGGACCGGCCCCATAGACTGTTCCCTTGGTCGGACGAGGAGGACAGCAGTGCACTGGATGGTCATCGCTGAGCTGACCCTGGCCACCGTGCTGTCGGCAGCCATCGGGCTGGAACGGGAGTTCAACTCGAAACCGGCGGGGATCAGGACCTGTGCCCTGGTGGGGCTGGGATCGGCGCTGTTCACCGCGGTCTCGCGGCACGGCGAGTGGCTGCTGCCCGGGCTGACCATCACCAATGTGGACGGCTCCAGGGTGGCGGCCCAGATCGTCTCCGGGATCGGGTTCATGGGGGCAGGACTCATCTTCGTCCGCCGGGACTTCGTGAGAGGTTTGACGACGGCGGCCTGCGTCTGGTTGGTGGCGGCGGTCGGGATGGCGGCAGGAGCCGGGACCATCGACATAGCCATCGCCGGGACGGTGCTCTACATGGTGGCTGTGGTCGGGCTGCAGCCGCTGCGTCGTCGCCTGCCCCATGCCCGCTCCACCGTGGAGACGGTGTGGATCACCTATCGTGACGGCAAGGGGGTGTTGCGCGACATCATGACCGCCATCGGCGACCACGCCGTGATGATGGATCACCTCAAGGTGTTGCCCCACGACTCGCCGGATGTGTCCTTCCCGACGCAACGGGTACGGATCGAACTGCACAGCCACGGCGGTGCGTTCACCCCACTCATCCACACGCTCGCCCAGATCCCGGGCGTGGTGGAGGTCCAGTCGTCCCACGAACACGACGAGTCGTGAGCCTTGATGCGCACCTACCGCACTGAGGCCGTCGTCCTGCGCACCTGGAAGCTCGGCGAGGCCGACCGCATCATCTCGTTGTTCACCCGCGAGCACGGCAAGGTTCGTGCCGTGGCCAAGGGGGTGCGGCGGACCGGGTCGAAGTTCGGCGCCCGACTCGAGCCCTTCGGACACATCGACGTGCAGTTGGCCGCGGGACGGGGTGCGTTGGACACCGTCACCCAGGTGGAGTCGCTCCACCCTCCCATGCTCGGCTCCGACTACGACCGGTTCTGCGCCGCGGAGGTGCTCGTCGAGGCGGTCGACCGGATCGTCGCGGAGGACCGCTCCCCGTCGCTGACCCAATACCGGCTGCTGCTCGGCGCCCTCATCGCCTTGGGGCGAGGAGGGTTGCCGATGACCGCCATCGTCGATTCCTACCTCCTGCGGGCCCTCGCGGCCGCGGGCTGGGCCACGACGGTTCAGGCCTGCGTCCAATGCGGGCAGACCGAGGAGCTGCGATGGTTCTCCCCGCAACTCGGCGGAGCGGTGTGCCCCGCCTGTCGGGCCCAGGGCTCGGCGTCGGCCAGCCCCGAACTTCTCGCGCTCATCGGGGCACTCCTGGCGGGGGACTGGGAGCACGTGTGCGCCAGCGATCCGGGACTGCGCCACCGGGCGCACGGGATCGTCGCGGCCTTCGCGGCCTGGAACCTCGACCGATCGCTTCGGTCCCTGCCCTTCCTGGAGGGTGGCTGAGAGCGGCTCAGACGAACTGCTCGACCCGGGGGACCCCGGCGATGACCTCGCCGAGCCAGGCGCTGTAGAACTCGAGGAAGGTGAGACGCGGTCGTTGCGACGTCGAGGTCTGGGACTGCCTGGTGAGGGTCTTTGGGAAGATCCCGCTCCAGTTGGCCCGTCCGTCGAACCAGACGTTGCCGCGTTCGGGGCCGTTCAGCACGAGGATCAGCAGATCACCACAGCCCAGATCAAGCAGGGGCAGCGTCCCCCTGACCCATGAGGTCGAGAAGTAGTGTTCCAACCGGTCGTCCAGATCCGGGGCCTGCTCCTCCACGGCGTCGTGGACCTCATCGTCGTCCCATGCGTCAGTGAAGGGGAACTCCGCGGTGAGGTCAATGACGTCGCGTCCCCCGTTAGAAGGGATCAACGGGTGTCGATCAGTGGGGAGAAACAGTTCCCGTCCCGGACTGAACTCGGGCAACCCACATGTGGTGAGGAAGTCCCGGTACCCCGAGGGAAGCCTGACACCGTGCCCCCGCTCGAAGTGGCTGATCTCGTCGGCAGGGATCGGCGGCCGGGACAGGCGTGTCCGGTACACCGGGTCAGCGCACAGTCCCCGGTCGCGAATCGTGGCCAGCTGGTTCTGGACGTGGTTCAGCAGGTCCGAGGTCATCGGGCGACGGTGGTGCTGTCCGTGCAGTTCCGGCAGAGCCCGAAGATCTCGAGGTTGTGTCCGGCATCGGTGAAACCGTGTTCCTGGGCCACCTCATTGGCCCAGTTCTCCACGGCCTCCCCGGCGATCTCCACGGCCATGCCGCAGGACCGGCACACGAGGTGGTGATGGTGGCTGTTCGAGCACATCCGGTACGCGGCCTCACCCTCGGGGGTGCGCACGATGTCCAGATCGCCGTTGTCGCTCATGGACTGCAACGCCCGATACACCGTGGCCAGCCCCACCTTGTCCCCCACCTGACGCAACTCCGCATGGATCTGGGCTGCCGTGCGGAACTCCTCCGTGTTGGCGAGGAGGGAACGGATGGCGGTGCGCTGCCAGGTGTTGCGGGTGCTAGTGCTCGTCATAGTGGTCTCCGTGCCGGGCATGCCGGTGGACCCCAACGATCTCGTCGAGGTGGTCCCCGTGCTGGATGACCGACACCCTACCGGAAGCGGGTCGCCCCGTGGGCGGATGATCCGCACGAATGTGCTCCCCCTGACCGTGGTCAGGGGCGAATGGGACGTGACGTCGGCGGCGTTGGATGACGGTGCCCAGCACGGTCGCGAGGCCGAGCAGCAGGATGGCGGTGACCACGATCGTCGCCCCCGTCGCGGTGTCCAGGTGGTAGGAGCCCACCGTGCCGATCATGGCGGCCGCCAAACCGATTCCCATCGCCCCGAGGAGAGCGGATCGGAACCCGACGAAGAGCTGCTGGGACGCGGCCACGGGGATCACCATGAGGGCGCTGATGAGCAGCAGGCCCACGGTGCGCATGGAAATGGTGACGGTGACGGCGGCGACGACGACGATGAGGAGGTTGAGGAGCCTCACCCGGAGCCCCAGCACCCGGGCGAAGTCCTCGTCGGCGCAGATCGCGAACAGGCGGGGCCACAGGCCAAGGGCGAAGAGGAGAATCACCACCCCGAGGACGGCGATCACCACGAGGTCGTCCTGGCTCACCGTGGTCAACGAACCGAACAGGTAGGCCGACAACCCGGCCGGACCCTTTCCCGCAATGCCGGCCATCATGACGCCGGAGGCGATGCCGCCGTAGAAGAGGACGGCGAGCCCGAGGTCGCCGGAGGCTTTCCCGCTCTGTCGCAGCAGTTCGACGATGACCGCCGCGATGACGCAGGTGATGACGGCCATGGGCAGCGGTGCCCACCCGGTGAGCATGGCCAGCCCCACGCCCATGATGGCGACGTGGCCGAGCCCGTCGCCCAGCAGGGACAGCCGACGCTGCACGATGTACATCCCGATGGCCGGGGCCACGAGCCCGCTCAGCACGGCCGCGATGATGGCCCGCTGCATGAATGCGTGGCTGAAGATGGTCATTCGTCGCCTCCCAGGGGATCCGTCAGGCCTGTCCCGGAGACACCCGGGGTGGGTAGGGGACTCGCGGACAGCGGGTCGATGTGGGTGACGACGCGGCCATCACACAGCCGGATCTCCCGGTCGAGGACGTTCGCCATCGTGTCGGTCTCGTGGAGGACGATCGCCAACCCCATTCCTTGGTCCCGCAACGAGCCCAGCAACTCGGCCAGGGCGGCCTGGCTGGTGAGGTCCACCCCCGCCAGCGGTTCGTCCATGACCAGCAGGTCCGGGCCGGTGCTGAGGGCCCGGGCGACGAGCACCCGCTGCTTCTGGCCTCCGGACAGAGGGGCGAAGGGCCAGTGGGCGCGGTCGGCCAGGCCGACGGTCTCCAGGGCGCGCAGTGCCACTCGGCGATCCTCGCGGGTGAACCAGGCGAATGGACGGTGGTGGGCGAGTCGACCCATGAGCACCACCTCCAGCACCGTGGCACTGTGCACGTGGAGCGCGGAATGCTGCGGTACGTAGCCGATCCGATGCCAGTCCCGGAACCGTTGGATGGGGGAACCGAAGAGGGACAGCTCTCCCTGACGGAACGGGATGAGACCGACGAGGGTGCGCAGCAGGGTGGTCTTGCCGGATCCGTTGGGGCCGAGGATGGCCACCGCCTCGCGGGCGTCGACGTGGATGCTGATGTCGCGGAGAATTGGCAGACCGCCGAGGGCCACGTACAGGCCCTCGGCGGTCAGGAGGCGGGTTCCGTCAGCTGCAGCCATTCGCTTCCTGGATCGCCTTGAGGTTGGCCTTCATGATGGACGGGTAGTCGGTGCCCGGCGACTCGTCGGTCACGCCCTCCAGCGGGTCGAGGACAGCGGTCTTGAGACCGAGGTCACCCGCGATGGACTCGGCGACCTCCGGCGAGGTGAGGGTCTCGAAGAAGATCGTCGTGACGCCGTGCTCCTTGGCCTCCTCCTGGACCTCGGCGATCCGGGCGGGGGAGGGCTGTTCGTTCGGGGACAGGCCCGAGATGCCGATCTGCTCCAGCCCGTAGCGCTCCGTCAGGTAGCCGAAGGCGGCGTGGCTGGTGATGATGGTCTTGACCGTGCAGGAGCCGAGGCCCTGCTTGTACTCCTCGTCGAGGGCGGTGAGCTCGTCGGTCGCGGTCTTGGCGTTTGCGGTGTAGGTGTCCTTGTTTGCGGCGTCGATCTCGCCCAGTTCCTTCGCGATCGCCTCGACCGAGGTGGCCATCATCGTGGCGTCGAGCCAGTAGTGGGGGTCGAAGTCGCCGTGATCATGGTCGTGGCCCTTGTCATCTGCGTGGTCGTGGCCCTCCTCGGTGGCGTGGTCCTTGTCGTCACCGTGGTCATGACCCTTGTCATCTCCGTGGTCGTGCCCATGGTCATCGGCGATGGGGTGGAGTTTGATGACGGTGGCAAGGTCGAGTTTGTGCTTGGCCTTGGAGCCCGCCACGGCCTTGTCGACCGCGGGCTGGAAGCCGCCGAGGTAGATGACGAGGTCGGCCTCGTCGAGCCCTGCGATCTGCTGCGGGGTGAGTTCCAGGTCATGGGGTTCGGTCCCCGGGGTGGTCAGTGAGGAGACCTTGATCCTGTCGCCGCCGACCTTCGTCGCGGCGAACTCGATCGGGTAGAAGGCGACGGAGACGTTGAGGCCATCGGAGGCTGCCATCGTCTCGGCTGCCGCCGTGTTCCCGGGGCTCGTGGTGGTGGAGGTTTCCGGCTGCCCACTCGGGGCGCAGGCTGCGAGGGCCAGCGCCGCCGCCGCAGCCACTGCAAGGAGACGAGACTTCATGAGAATGACTATCACAGAACTGCAGATCGTTTTCAAACCGATGGCATAGAGTCTCCCCTATGCTCGCCATCTCTCGGTTCAGCCACGTGGACCCGGATCTCCTCGACGGGCTGCGCCGGGTGGCCGAGTACTGGCGGGGGTGCAGCGGGTGCGTTGGCGTCGACCTCGTCAGGAACCTGGACGACGGCTCACTGTGGGCCCTGGTCAGTCGTTGGCGGGACGTGGGGAGCTATCGACGTTCCTTCTCAGGGACCGATGCCAAGCTCCTGCTCACCCCGGTGCTGCTGGCGGCCGTTGACGAGCCGTCGGCCTACCTGGAGGAGCAGGAGTTGGACACCATCCCGGATCGTGGGTGACTCCGTCAGCTGTCCAGGCCCTTGCGGCGCAGCAGGTGGACGACGTCCGGGTCGCAGCCGCGGAACCGCTGCCAGGACCGCATCGGTGCGATGGAGCCACCCCGCCCGAGCAGTTCGCGGCGGAAGACCTCCCCGGCCTCCCGGTTCAACCCACCCTGCTGCTCGAACCAGGCGACGGCGTCGGCATCCAACACCTCGGCCCACAGGTAGCCGTAGTAGGCGGCCGCGTACATGCTGCCGAAGACGTGGCTGAAGTAGCAGGTCCGGTACCGGGGCGGGACGAGCTCGCAGCGGACACCGGCACGCGCCAGGGCCTGCTCCTCGAAGGGAACCACCCCGTCCACCGAGGTGGGGAGTTCGTCGGTGGTGGCGGTGTGCCAGGCCTGGTCGAGCAGCATGGCCGCCACCGTCTCGAGCGTTGCGTGGCCCTCACCCTGTGAACGCGACGCGCGCAGTTCGGCCACGAGATCGTGGGGGAGAACCTCACCCGTGGCGTGATGGCGGGCGAACTGTTGGATCAGCCCGTCATCCCACGCCCACATTTCGTTCACCTGGGAGGGGAATTCGACGAAGTCCCTGGGCACGCTGGTCCCGGCCCGGGACGGGTACTTCACGTTGGACAACAGGCCATGGAGGGCGTGACCGAACTCGTGGAACAGGGTGATGACGTTGTCCCAGGAGAGCAGGGCGGGCTCCCCGTCGGCGGGCGGCGGGAAGTTGCAGGTGTTCGTCACCACGGGCAGGTCGAAAGTGAGGCGTGACTGCTCCACGATGGAGGTCATCCAGGCGCCGCCGCGTTTCGTGGGGCGGGTGAAGGGGTCGATGATGAACAGACCGACCGGGGTCCCGTCGGACTCACGCACCTCGAACACCCGTGCCTCGGGGGTGTAGCCGATGAGATCGTCGCGCTCGTGGAAGGTGATCCCGTACAGGCCCGTTGCGGCGGCGAACACGCCCTTGACCAGCACCCGCTCGAACTCGAGGTAGGGCTTGAGCCTGGTCTCGTCCACGGCATGCTCCGCAGCCAGCCTCGCGGCGTAGTACTGCCAGTCCCATGCCTCGAGGCTCGCCCCTGGCTCGTCGATCCCCAGGAGACGCTGGAGATCCTCGGCCTCGCGTCGAGCCAGCTCGACCGCTCCCGGGGCCACCTGCTGCAGCAGCGCGGTCACGGCCGCCGTCGTTCCGGCGCAGCCCTGGGCGGCGACCCAGGAGGCGTGATGCTCGTGTCCGAGCAGCCGGGCCCGCTCGGCGCGGCGACGCGTGATGTCCAGCACCACCTGGCGGGTGTCGTGCTCCCCGCCGAGTCCCCGACTCAGTGAGGCCTCCAGCACGCGGCGCCGGAGGTCGCGGTTCCGCAGCTCCGCGAGGATGGGTTGCGTCGTGGTGTTGGTGAGTTCCAGCAGCCACCCGTCGACACCGCGCTCGGCGGCCGCGGACCGGGCCGCCTCCCGTGCCGCATCGCTCAGCCCCTCCAGTTCCGCGGCGTCGGTGACGACGACGGCGGCTGCCCCACGCCCGTCCAGGAGGAGTCGTTCGAAGTCGACGGACAGGCTGGCCAACTCGGCGTTGAGCACCTTCAGGCGTTCCTGGGTGGTTGCGTCCAGGTTGATGCCCGAGCGTTCCAGGTCCTCGATGAGGTCATCGAGATGGAATCGGTCCTCCTCATCGAGCTCCACCTCCCCGGAGGCTGCCCGTTCCCGCAGTTCGAGCAGACGCGTGTGCAGCCGCGGGTCGAGGCGCACCGCGTCCCAGTGGCTGGCCAGCAGGGGAGCGAGTTCGCTCTCGATGTCGCGTCGCTCGGGGGTGGCGTCGGCCGCCACCATGACCCAGAAGGCACTGAGGACCCGATCGAGGGTCCGCCCGCTCAGTTCCAGGGCCACCAGGACGTTCCCCACCGTCGCGGGGTCCGGATCGGCGATGAGATCCTCCACAGCATCCCGCTGCTCCTGCATGGCGGCCAAGGCTGCCTCCCGGAAGTCTGAATCGGCGAGGTGGGCGTAGTCCGGGAGCTGAAAGGGCAACGTCGAGGGTGCAAGGAGCGGATTCATGCCCCCCATCCAACCATGCGTAGAATCTCCCGGTCCGATCCGGGAGGAATGATGGTCGAACCGCTTCGTCTGCATGCGCCGAGTCGCCGCGACGCCGTCGTGGTCGACCTGCCCGTCGTGCTCGCGCCCATGGCCGGCATCACCAACGCGGCCTACCGTGCCCTGTGCCTCGAACAGGGGGCGGGGCTCTACGTGTGCGAGATGATGACCTCGCGGGGCATCATCGTGGGTGACCACAAGACCCGCGCCATGCTGACCTTCGACCCGTCGGAGGAGATCCGGTCCGTCCAGCTCTACGGCGTGGACCCCGACGTGGTCGCCCAGGCCACCCGGGTCCTCATCACCGAGCACGCCGTCCACCACGTCGACCTCAACTTCGGGTGCCCCGTGCCCAAGGTCACCCGCAAGGGCGGAGGCGGTGTGCTTCCCTACAAGCGGGACCGGTTGAGGTCGATCATCCGGGCTGCGGTGAGCGCCGCCGATGAGTTCGGGGTGCCCGTCACCGTCAAGACACGCATCGGCATCGACGACGAGCACGAGACCTTCCTGGATGCCGGACGCATCGCCGAACAGGAGGGGGCCGCCGCCATCGCCCTCCACGCCCGTAGCGTCCAGCAGGCCTACGGCGGCCAGGCGGACTGGAGCCGCATCGCAGAGCTCAAGGAGGCCGTCTCCATTCCGGTCCTCGGCAACGGGGACCTCTGGGAGGCCGAGGACGCCCTGAGGATGATGGCGGAGACCGGATGTGACGGCGTCGTCATCGGCAGGGGCTGCCTCGGGCGTCCATGGCTGTTCGGCGACCTCGCCGCGGCCTTCGCAGGGGAACCCCACCGGGCCAGACCGACGCTGGGGGAGGTGGGTGCCATGCTCATCCGTCACGCCGAGCTGCTCGTCGCCCTCATGGGCGAGCGTGGAGTGGTGGACCTGCGCAAACACATGGCGTGGTACTTCAAGGGGTACCCGGTCGGCGAGCTGCGTCGTCGTTTCGCGATGGTGTCCTCCTTGGCGGAGCTCCACGACCTGGTGGGCCTGCTCGACGCCGATCAGCCCTTCCCCGTCTCCGAACTGGGTACCCCGAGGGGTCGTCAGGGAAGCCCACGGGGCAGGGTGATCCTTCCCTACGGCTGGTACGACGACACCAGTGGCTGTGACCTCGACCTCAGCGCAGCCGAGGACGACGTCAGCGGCGGGTGACCCGCCTCGTCCACCAGACGATCGTCACCCGCGGGGCAGGGCATCGAGGGCTACGGTGTTCGGACCGAACTCGGTGCGAGACCGAGAGGTTCAACCAGGAGTCGCCATGACCGAAACCGTGACCCTCACCCTCGACGGAATCCAGTACCGCCTGCCGATCATCCACGGCACGGAGGGTGAACGTGCAGTCGACATCTCCGGGCTGCGTGCCGCGACCGGGCTCATCACCCTGGACGACGGGTACGGCAACACCGGATCCTGCCGATCCGCCATCACCTTCATCGACGGGGAACAGGGGGTGTTGCGTTACCGGGGGGTGCCGATCGAGGAGCTGGCGGGGCGCTCCTCCTTCATCGAGGTGGCGGAACTGCTCATCTTCGGCGATCTGCCCGATGCCCAGGAGCGGGAGGAGTTCCGGCAGCTGTTGACGGAGAACTCAGCCCTGCACCGTGACATGAGGAAGCACTTCGACGGATTCCCCGTCAATGCCCACCCCATGGCGATCCTCTCCGCGATGATCAACGCCATCCAGGCCTACGACCTCCCCGGAATCCACATCACTGAGGAGGCGGACTTCCGTCGGGCCGCGGCCATGCTGCTCGCCAAGACCCGCACCATCGCGGCCGCCTCGTACAAGGCGCACCTCGGGCAGCCCCTGGCCTACCCGCGCTACGACCTTCCCTACGCGGAGAACTTCCTGCACATGATGTTCTCGCTGCCTTACCGGGACTACGAGGCCACCCCGGAGGTGGCCAACGCCCTCAACCTCTTCTTCGTCCTCCATGCCGACCATGAGCAGAACTGCTCCACGTCGACGGTGCGCATGGTCGCCTCCTCCGGGGCGAACCTCTTCACCTCCGTCTCGGCCGGGGTGGCGGCGCTGTGGGGACCCTCCCACGGCGGGGCGAACATGGCGGTGATCGAGATGCTGCAGGAGATCCAGGACGACGGGATCCCCGTCGCCCGGTTCCTCGATCAGATCAAGGATCGACGTCTCGGGCGTCGCCTCATGGGTTTCGGCCACCGGGTCTATCGCAACGTCGATCCGCGCGCCAGGATCCTCAAGGTGGCCGCGCACGAGTTGCTGGAGTCCATGCGCATCGATGACCCGTTGCTCGAGATCGCGAAGGAACTCGAGGAGGCCGCCCTGGCCGACGACTACTTCGTCCAACGTCGTCTCTATCCGAACGTCGACTTCTACTCGGGGATCATTCTCAGGGCCATCGGGATCCCGCTCGACATGTTCACCGTGCTGTTCGCCATCGGGCGGACCGCAGGTTGGATCGCCCACTGGAAGGAGATCGTCGACGACACCGCCGGACGGATCCATCGTCCACGGCAGCTGTACGTCGGCAACCGCGTCACCTCATGGGTTCCCTACGAGGAGCGCTGAGCCTCCCACCTCGAGAGGCAGGCCCGGACGACGGCACCGGGGTCGGCAGCCGCCATCACCGCGCGCACCATGGCCACCCCGGCGACACCCGTCCCGGCCAGGTCGCCGACATCCTCGGGAGTCACGTCCCCGATGGCCACGATCGGGAGCCGGGTTGCGGCGACCAGCGGCGGGTATCCCGTCAGCCCGAGGGGAGGGCGCCCCGAATCCTTCGTGGGGGTGAGACGGAAGGGACCCGCACCCAGGTAGTCGACGTCGTCGGCCACCCGTGAGCTGTCACGCACGAGGTCGAGGGTGCCGGTGGTCAGACCGATGACCGCGTCCGGTCCGAGGATGCGTCGGGCATCCGGCACCGGCAGGTCGTCCTGACCCAGATGCACCCCGTGCACGTGACAGCCCCGCAGCATGGCGGCCCTGGCGACGGCGACGGAGTCGTCCACCACGACACGGGTCGTGCCGTTGGCCCGGGCGACGGCCTCCGCGACGGCGCTCACGAGTTCGAGGAGGGCGCGATCCGTGAGGTCCTTGGCGCGCACCTGAACCACCCCCGCCCCGGCTGCGGCTGCGGCGGCGGCCTTGGCGGGGACCGACTGGTCGGCACCCGAGGTGATGACGTACAGCCGCAGGTCGATCGGCGTTCTCATGGGGTCTCCTCCTCGTGGGGGCGGATGCGGGCCATCACGGAAGCGACCTCCGCGGCGGTCACGAGATGGAGTCCGTCGAGCAGGCGCCAGGCGAACTCTCCCGGGCCGGCGCTCAGCGGATGCGCCTGCTCCGCGGCGGCCGCCAGCCAGGCATGGGCGGTCGCGGTGGCGGTGAACACGTCATCCGGGGACACGGCGATGCAAGCCGCCACGAGCGCACCGAGGAGACAACCCGTCCCCGGAACCAGGGGCTGGAGCGGCGAGCCGCCCGGCAGCCGAAGCGTCCTGGACCCGTCCGTGATGAGGTCCTCCGGGCCGGAGACGGCGACGACCGTCCGGTGGGTCAGTGCGACCTGGCGGGCGGCCTCGGCCACATCCCCGACGGGGATGGTCGCGTCGGGACCGCTGCCCCCGGTACCGCCGGCCAGTGCCGCCACCTCGGAGGCGTTGCACCTGACGGCAGTCACTCCCCGCCGCACCAGATCCCGGGCCAGACGCGTTCTCACCGGGGCCCGACCGATCGCCGTCGGGTCCAGGACCACGGGCAGCCCCAGCTCCCGGTTCGCCGCGTAGGTGGCCGGGATGCCCGTCATGGCATCCGTGCTCAGCGTCCCCAGATTGATCAGCAGGGCCGAGGCCCCGCCGGTGATGACCGGGGCCTCGGCGTCGGTCTCGGTCATCATCGGGCGGGCGCCGGATGCCAGCAGCCCGGAGGCCACCAGGTTCATCGTGACCGCGGCGGTGATGCAGTGGACGAGGGGACGTCGTTGTCGAACAGCCGTGACGATCATCGGGACTGCCGATCCGCGACCGCTTCCACGTCCGCGTCGAGCTCCTGCGGGGAGAGCCTCGGCCCGAGCATCCCGCACCCGACCACGAGCAGTCCGCCCAGCACGAGCAGGCTCATGGGGGCAGTGTCCCTGCCGAGCCAGCCCTCCAGGGTCGGCAGGTAGTAGGGATACAGCGCCGGGACGACGATGGACAACGAGTACGCGGTGCCGTAACCCGTCGCCCGGATCCGTGTCGGGAACCGCTCCGAGAGATAGGCGCCGATGGGACCGTACGTGCACACCGTCACCACCTGCAGCAACGCCGCCAGCACCGCCACCACGGCCAACGCGGAGGAATGCATGAGCAGCCACCACACCACGGGGCCGGCCGTTGCCGCAACGAGTCCCCAGACGACGAAGAAACGCCGCCTGCCCAGGCCCGTCGACAGATGCCCCGAGACCGCCATGAAGATCGCCTGGGCCACCGCGGCGCCACCCATCACGAGCGACACCGCGACCGGTGAGAACCCGAGTTGGGTGCCCAGCCGCTTCGCGAGCACGATGACCACCATGTTCGTCATGAACCACAACCCGGTCATGAGACCGAACATCTGCCAGAAGGCCCGACGCCACCCGCCGAACAACACCTCGCGCAGGCCCGCGGGGACATCCGTGCGACGAGCGTGACGTCGGTAGACCGGGGCATCGGCCACCTTGGCGGTGTAGTAGGCCAGCATCACCAGCGACGCGGCCCCACCCGCCGCGAAGGAGACCCGCCACCCCCACACCGCGTAGGAGTCCGGGCCCAGCAGGAGCAGCAGCCCGAGCGTGGCGAAGGCGATGGTGGCCTGGGCCCACGGCGCCATGGACATGATGAGCCCGGAGGCCAGGCCACGATGGCGGGGTCGGGACCATTCCATGGCCAAGGGAATCGCGGAGGTGTACTCCCCGGCCAGGAAGGCACCCCCGAGGAAACGCAGCGCGATGATGAGCCACATCGTCCAGGCACCCAGGACCTGGTGGGGTGGGATCACGGCGATCCCGAGGGTGCAGGCGGCAGTACCGGCGATCGCGATCTTCGTCGTCACCGTCCGCCCCACCCGGTCAGAGATCCGGCCGAAGACCATGGCTCCGACCGGCCTGCCCAACAAGGTCGCCATGACGACCAAGGACACGGTCGCCGCGACGGCATCACCGCCGGCGAGGATCGGCAGGGCGGGTCCAAGGGCGGTCACGGGCAGGAAGATGTGGAGTTGATCCACGTAGTTGCCCCACACACCACCACGCAACGCCGCCCTCCCGGCAGCGGGCAACTGGGCAGGGGCCTCCGTCACGGTGACGGTCACAGGGTGTCCTTTCCTACGCTGGCATGGCGTCCAGATCAGGTTCGATCGGTTTCAGGCGGCAGCAGCCCTCTCTCAACCCGTGCCCGGGTTCCCGTGGTTCACAGCGGGTGAGCATACTCTTGATCCGCAATGAACGAGGTACTGCCACGGGCCCGGGAATGGGCCAGAACCATGCACGGCCACGGTGACGACATCGTCACCGCACATCGCGACTCCCGGGGCCGTGTCTCCCCGGCGCCGCAACGCCGTCGGGAGGAACGCGAGGAGCTGGAACGTCTCACCCTCAACCCCGCTGCGACCTTCTCCCACGGGGCGGGGGAGCGGGCCCGGGCCGAGGAGCCCTGCGAGTTCCGCACCTGCTTCGAACGGGACCGGGACCGCATCGTCCACTCCGCGTCGTTCCGGCGCCTCGCGGGCAAGACCCAGGTGGTGGTCTACCCCCGCGACCACCAGCGAACCCGGCTCACCCACGCCATCGAGGTGGCGCAGTGCGCCGTCGCGATGGCCCGGGGCATCGGGGCCAACGTGGCGTTGACCGACGCCATGGCGCTCGGGCACGACTGCGGGCACGGCCCGGGCGGGCACGCCTCCGAGGACGCCTTCGACGCCTACATCCCCGAGGGATACGACCACGGACCGTGGGGAGCCGACGTCGTCCTGGCGGGTCTCAACCTCACCGCCCAGACCCTCGACGGGATCCGCAACCATTCCTGGTCGCGCCCGGCACCCGCCACCCTCGAGGGGGAACTCGTCTCCTGGGCGGACCGGATTGCGTACTGCGCCCACGACCTCGAGGACGCCATCGACGCCGGCATCGTCACCCCGGGCGAGGTTCCCGAGGTCGTGCGGGAGGTGGTCGGGGTCGAACGACGGGTGCAGCTCGCCCGATTCATCGAGGCCGTCATCGTCACGACGATGACCACAGGCGTCGTCGGCATGGACTCGGCGACGGCGGCGGCCCTGGCCGCACTGCGCGCGTTCAACTACGAGCGCATCTACACCCGCCCGGAGTCCGTCGCCCAGTCCCGCACCGTCGTGAAGGTCCTGCAGGGCCTGGTCGAGTGGTTCCTGGATCACCCGGACGCCCTGCCGTCGGAGTTCCGCCAGGACGACGCCGTACGTGGTGTGGTGACCTATGTCGGAGGGATGACCGATCGGTTCGCCTTCGAGCACGCGGAGCGTCTGCTCGGCTGGGATCCGCAGCAACTGCCCCGCGGCATCGGGCGAGGCGCCTGAGCGGGGGTGACGAATGTCATGGTGAAGAGGTGACAGATCCCTCTGGGTGCGCGTGGTCCCGCGGTTCGACCATGGAGGTATGAACGCGATTGAACTGACGGGAGTGTGCAAGCACTTCCACACCGCCGGCGGGGAGGTGAAGGCCGTCGACGGCGTCGATCTGGGGATCGAGCGAGGTGAGGTGGTGGCCTTCCTCGGCCGCAACGGAGCGGGAAAAACCACCACGATCGACATGATCCTGGGCCTGACCCAACCGACCTCCGGCCGGGTGGCGGTGCTCGGGGGAACGGCTCGCCAGGCCGTGCTCAAGGGATCGGTCGGGGCTCTGCTGCAGACCGGTGGGCTGCTCAGCGACACGACGGTTGGGGAGACCATCCGCATCATCGCCTCCATCCAGGGCAGCCTGGACCGCGTCACCGAGGTCATGCGGGAGGCGAACCTGACGGAGTTGGAGAAGCGTAGGGTCTCCCGCTGTTCAGGTGGGGAGCAGCAACGGATCAAATTCGCGCTGGCCCTGCTGACCGACCCGGATCTGCTCATCCTTGACGAGCCGACGGCGGGACTCGACGTCAATTCCCGGCGCGACTTCTGGGAGGCGATGCACGCCCATGCCGGGGCGGGCCGGACGGTGTTGTTCGCCACCCACCTCATGGAGGAGGCCGAGAACTTCGCCCACCGAACCGTTGTCATCGACCGGGGCCGAGTGATCGCTGACGGTGCCACGGGCGAGATCCGGGAGATGACGAATCGTCGCCGGGTCACTGCCCTGCTCCCGGACAGCGGGGCCACTGAACTCCTGACGGAGATCGCCTCCCTGCTTGGGGAGGATCACACGGTCGAGGCAGGGCGACTGCACGCCACCGTCGCCGACTCCGATGCGCTGGCGCTGGAACTGCTGCATCGAGGGTGCAGTGATCTCCAGGTCACCGCACCAAGCCTCGAGGAGGCCTTTGTGGCCCTCACCACCGAAGGGGAGAACCGATGAACCTCACTTGGTTCCGTATCGAACTGGCCCGGAGCTTCCGGGACGTGAGCAACCTGTTGTTCACCTTCGTCCTTCCGGTGATGATGTACCTGCTGTTCGGCACCTCCGAATACGCCGAACGGCCCTTCGGCAACGGCAACGTCGCCTTCCAGGTGATGGCCTCCATGGGGGGCTACGCCGCCGTGATCTCCGCGACGGCCACGGCGGCCCTGGCCGCCACCGAGGCGACGCTGGGTTGGGGGCGGCAACTCGGCCTGACCCGGCTGCGTCCGTCGGGGTTCATCGCCATGAAGGTCCTCACCGGGGTGACGATGGGGGGCATCGCCTCCGGGCTGGTGTTCGTGGTCGGTGCCCTCAGCGGCGCCAAGGCCGACTCCTGGTGGCTGTGGGTGCTCACCTGGTTGATCGGTCTGGTCGGCTCGGCGCTGTTCGCCCTCTACGGGCTCGGAACCGCCCTGCTCATGCGCTCGGAGAACGCCGTCGGCATCGCCTCCGGAGCCATCGTCTTCCTCGCCTTCTTCGGCAACGTCTTCAACCCGTTGGAGGGGATCATGCTGCAGATCGCCCGATTCACCCCCATGTACGGCTATGTTGGGTTGATGAGATGGCCACAGCTGGAGGGCAAGGTGCTGCAACCGACGGGCGAGACCATCACCGACTCCGTGTGGGTCCTGATCGCGAACGTCGTGGCGTGGGGCCTGGTCTTCACCGTGCTGGCCCTGTTCGGGCAGCGACGTTCCCGCACGAGGCTGTGACGAGCCGATGAGGAAGCTGCTGTTCGGGCGCTGGATGGGGATGCTCATGGCCTCGGTCTGGCTGGTGTTCCTGATCTTTCCCATCCTCACCCTGAACCTGCAGCCTGATGTGTTCCGACGGTGGCTGGGGTTCGCGGCAATCCTCCTGTTCGTCCCGGCCTACGTCTCCTCCTTCATCCAGCTCGGCATCCTCCTGGAGGGCCGGTCGCGCCGGGCGCAGCTGGTCCGGGGCCTCCTCCTGCTGCTCCTGACCGCGACGATCGCCTGGGCGGGTGGTGCTCTGGGACTGGCCCTCGGCATGGCCCCCTTCCTGATGGCCTACACCGTGTGGGGGCTGTGGCCCCCACTGCGGGGGATCGCCTCCCTGGGAGTCCTGGCCGCCGGGACCGCCGTGTTGGGGTTGAGCGGCTGGGGTCTGCACCTGCTGATCCCCCTCGGCGCGACCGCACTGGTGGGTCTCAGCGGGGCCGTGGGGGTCGGTGGGACGGAGCTCGAGATCGAGGCCGCCCAGCAACGGGAGGAGCAACTGCTGAGCGAGGATCGGGAACGACTCGCCCGTGACGTCCACGACCTCGTCGGTCACACCCTCACCGTCGCCATGTTGAAGGTGCAGCTGGCCGAGCGGCTCCTGGAGACCGATCCTGCCCGGGCCAGAGAGGAACTGCTGGCCACCCAGGAGCATCTCGGCAGGGCGCAGGAGGAACTGCGTCTCAGCATCAACGGGATCCTGCAGCGACCGGTCTCGAGGGAACTCGAGGTGGCGCGCCGCGACCTGGAGGGTGCGGGGATCACCGTGGAGCTGCAGGGGGAGCCCGATCGGATCCCTGAGTCCTGGGATCCCGTGCTCGGGTGGGTGCTACGGGAGGCCACCACGAACGTGCTGCGCCACGCCGGGGCCGGTCGGGTCCGCATCCATGTGTCGCCGACGGCGCTGCGCATCGTCGACGACGGTGTCGGTCCCGGCGGGGGCGAGGGTCGGGGCATTCCCGGGATGAGGAGCCGTGTGACCTCCGCCGGGGGGAGCTTCGAGATCCTCTCCCCGCCGCATGGGGGATGTGAGGTGAGGGTCACGTGGTGAAGGTGCTGCTCGCCGACGATCAGGTGCTGGTCCTGGAGGGGCTGGGCGCCCTGTTGGAGCTCGAGCCCGACATCGAGATCGTGGCCAAGGTCACCCGGGGCGACGAGGTCGTCCCCACGGCCCGGGCGGCAGGGGCCGAGGTGTGCCTGCTGGACATCCAGATGCCCGGGATGGACGGGATCGAGGCGGCGGCCCGGATCCGTGAGGAGCTGCCCGGGGTGCGCACCATCATCGTCACGACCTTCGACCGACCCGGATACCTGCGCAGGGCACTCGACGCGGGCGTCATCGGTTTCGTCGTCAAGACCACTCCCGCCCGGACCCTGGCGGAGGCGGTCCGACGCGCCCAGCAGGGGCTGCGGACCGTGGATCCGGCACTGGCCAACGACCTCCTGTTCGCCGGACCCAACCCGCTGACCGAGCGAGAACAGGACGTGCTGAGGCTCGCCCGGACGGGGGAACCCATCGCGCAGCTCGCGGCCCGGCTGCATCTCTCCCAGGGGACGGTGCGCAACCATCTCTCCAGCGCCATCGGCAAGACGGGAACCTCCAATCGGGTCGAGGCGGCCCGGGTGGCCCTGGAACGCGGATGGCTGTGAGCGGCACCGGGAGCGGGATCCGGATCGCCGTCGGTGCCCCCGCCCTTGACGCAGGTTTCGCGCCAGGGCCTAGACTGCGCCGCATGGCCGGGAGGATCCACGAGGAGGACATCGCCCTGGTCCGGGAGCGGGCCAGGATCGACGATGTCGTGAGGGACTACGTCGCGCTGCGACCCGCCGGTGGCGGTTCCTTCAAGGGGCTGTGCCCTTTCCACGACGAGAAGACCCCGAGTTTCACCGTCTCCCCGGCCCGGGGCTTCTACCACTGTTTCGGATGTGGCGAGGGCGGGGACGTCATCTCCTTCCTGCAGCGACAGCAGAACCTCGGTTTCGTGGAGGCGGTCCAGGTTCTCGCGGACCGGTTCGGGGTGACCCTACGCACCGTCGACGACGGGCAGGGGCCGGGTCAGCCCGCCGGACTCAGGAAACGGGTGCTCGAGGCCAATGAGGCCGCCTGCCAGTTCTTCGCCACCCAGCTCGGCACCCCGGATGCGCTCGTCGCCCGGCAGTTCCTGGACCAGCGAGGCTTCAACCGGGACCATGCGGGGCACTTCTCGCTGGGCTACGCGCCACGTGGGGGATTCGTGCTCCGCAACCACCTGAGGGGCGAGGGATTCGACGACGAGACCCTCAAGGCCGCGGGACTCATCCGGGACGGGGGACGTGACTTCTTCGTCGGCCGACTGCTGTGGCCGATTCGGGACTCGGCCAGCGCCGTGCTCGGCTTCGGCGCCCGACGCATCCACGACGACGACCGGCTTCCCGCCAAGTACATCAACACCCCCGAGACCCCGGTCTACAAGAAGTCTCAGGTGCTCTACGGGCTCGACCTCGCCAGGCAGGCGATCGGCAAACGTGCCCAGGCCGTCGTCGTCGAGGGATACACCGATGTCATGGCCGCCCACATCTCCGGCGTCGACACGGCGGTCGCCTCGTGCGGTACGGCCTTCGGCGATGACCATGCGCGGCGGTTGCAGCGGCTTCTCGGTACCCACGACGGGTTGCATGGGGAGGTGGTGTTCACCTTCGACGGCGACGAGGCGGGGCAGAAGGCTGCCCTCAAGGTGTTCCAGGGGGACCAGAACTTCATCGCCCAGACCTATGTGGCGGTCGAGCCCTCCGGCCTCGATCCCTGCGACCTGTGGCTGCGGGACGGGGAGGCGGCCGTACGGGAACTGGTGGGACGGCGGATCCCGCTGTACCGGTTCGTTATGACGAACGTGCTCAAGGGGTACGACCTCGAGCGGGCCGAGGGGAGGCTCGGTGCGCTCCGGGATGCGGGAAAGCTGTTGGGTTCCATCAGGGATCGGTCGCTGGTGGGGGAGTACCTCCGCGAGCTGGCCTCGATGCTGGGCATGGACCTGGAGGAGGTGCGCCGGGAGGTCGGCGGTCGCGGTCAGCGTCACGCCCGCCCCGCCCGAACCGCGGCCGGCCCGACCGGCCCGGAGGGGTGGCCGGATCCCGCGGACCCGCGTCTGCAGCTGGAACGCGACACCATCAAGCTGCTCCTGCAGCGTCCCTTCACGTTCGACGCCTCGTGGAACTCCCTGCGGCAGGATGAGTTCAGCCATCCCGCCTACGCCGCCCTGTTCGGCATCGTCGCCCCGCACGAACCCTCCGAGACCTGGGCGACGGAGCTCGTCGAGGCAGCCCCGACCCCTGAGCTGGCCTCGCTGATGCGGATGCTCTTCGTGGAGCCGCTGCTGCGTGAGGAGCCGGATGAGGAGTACGTCCTCGAACACACCGACCGCATGCACATCGTCGACCTGGCACGACGCATCTCCGAGCTCAAGTCGAGGCTGCAACGGACCGATCCGCTGAAGTACCCGGAGGAGCACGAGGCCATGTTCACCGAACTCACCAGGATGGAGATGCAGCGCCGACATCTCCTCGAGCGGACCCGTCGGGACTGAGAAGCCGCGGGTTCTGGTGACGGGCAGCTGAACCCACCCCGGCGAGCGTGGGGGATCAGGCCGCGTGCGGGATGCCCGGGAGGCGACACCGTTCGCCCTCGAGCATGTCCCGCATCGTGGCGAGGCCGTTCTCCTCGAGACGTCGGATGGTGGAGGGGGATACGCCCAATTGCTGGGACAACGCTGAACGGGTCAACGGGGCCCTTCCGGTCCCGATCCCGTACCGCATCCGGAGCACCCACCCGGCACGCCCCAGTAGGTCGAGCACGTCCCATGAGACGCGTTCCACCTGCTCCAGGCCACCCTCGACCGCCACGTGGCCCTCGGGGAGTACATCGAGTGGTGTCCAGAGGACCCTGACCCTCGAACCGTCCCTCAGCCTGGCGACATCCCGCGAGACACTGGTCAGCCGGGCCCTTCGTCGCACTGCCCGTGTGACATAGCGGTGGACGAGCGTGCTGAACCGGGTGCCCCGGGCGTGGTCGAAACGCTCCATGGCTTCGCCAAGGGCGAGACAGCCCTCCTGGAACAGGTCGTCAAGCTCTGCCCGCCACCTGCGGGCCTCCGTGGAGGCCAGCTTCATCACCAGCCGCAGATTCACGGAGAACAGCCGCCGTCGGGCCTGCATTCCCGCCTCGACCGCGGCCTGCAGCTCCTCGCGGTTCCAACGTCCCGGGTTCCCGGACAGCAGATGTGAGGCGTAGGTCGCCGCTTCGAGGCACCGGAACAGGGCGACCTCCTCCTCGGGATCCAGCAGATCCTGCGCGAATGTCGTGTGTTTGATGTCCATGACGGGAGGTTCGCAGCCCTCGAGACCGTCGGACAGGTCAGTGGGGACAACCGACAACACCTGCCCCTACATTGACAACACCTGGGCTGCCGTTGGAGACATCTGGACGGCACAATGGGGCCCATGTCCAGGAAAATGCTCCCCGAGGAGCTCCGAGCAGATCTCCGTGCCCTCATCGGTGATGAGCCCCACATTCTCGCCCTCGCCCAGGGGGATGACGGATGCTGGGTGGTTGCCGGTGTGGACGAGCTCGGTGTCTTCAAGGATGGTGCCTGGGAGATCTGGCCATGGGAGAAGGTGCTGGGGGGCGGCTGGCGCAAGGAACCACCGGCTCTGCACTGGTTCACCATCGACGACACCAGGGAATGTCGGCTGGAGACCCCCGGGGAACTCCCCATCGTGTTCCGGGAGCGGGTGCAGGCCTCCACAGTCATGAGCGCCAGCCATGACGTGACGGGAGGGACGGTCACCCTGACGGCCCGACGAGCACCTCGCGGTTCCGGTGCCGTGGAGTGGCTGGCAAGTGTCAGCGGTGGTGCCAGCCTGGATGATCCTGACACCGCGGCCCTCGTCGTCGCCGAGACGGATCGACTGCGCGAGGAGTACGGGCTGTGAGGATGCACCCCGGGTGGACGAGGCGATAGCGTCGTGGTGTGGACCTGATCTTCATTCGGCATGCTGAATCGACCAACAACCGCAACTGGGAGCTGAACCGGGACGAGAGCGACAGGGTTCCTGATCCGGGACTGACGGATCTGGGCCGGGCCCAGGCCGAGGCCCTGGCGGAGTGGTTTCCGGGATTCGCGCCCCGGCCGACCCACATCTTCGTCTCCCCCTTCATGCGGACCCTCCTCACGGCGGTCCCCTTGGTGGATCGTCTCGACGTCACGGCGGAGGTCCGTCCCGATCTCATGGAGCGCAGCGGTCCCTTCGTCGGCCCGATCATGGACCACGTCGCGCACCCCGGTTCGCCCCGGTCCGTGCTGGAGGCCGTGTCGCCGCGGTTCCTGCTGCCCGAGTCGATCACGGAGGAGGGTTGGTGGCAGGGTCCCTTCGAGACCCGCGACCGTGCCATCGACAGGGCGAGGGCACTCGCAGAGTGGTTGCGCACGGCCTTCGAACCGGAGGACTGCGTCGTGCTCATCAGCCACGGCGCGATCGGATCCCTGCTCGCCACCGCGATGTTCTGTCCCGGGGAACTGCGTCGCGACTCCTCCCAGATCAGGGGGGAGACCACGAGCTGGTTCGCGCTGGACAACACCTCGGTCTCCTGGTTGCGGACCCATCCCGGTGGTGACACGGAGATGCGGGCGTTCAACCGCGTCGATCACCTCGTGCACGCGGGTCTTCACAGCGCAACGATGGCCCAACCGAGCTGATGGCAGCCCGGTTTGGTGGTGGCGACCGGCAGCTGGTAGAGTTTCTCCTCGCGTGGCCGTGAGGTCACCAATCCCTGGTAGCTCAATTGGCAGAGCATTCGACTGTTAATCGAAGGGTTACTGGTTCGAGTCCAGTCCGGGGAGCCACATCGAAGCCGCCCTCTTCAGAGGGCGGTTTTTTCATGCCTGGGTGAGGTCACCCTCAAGTGGGGCTCAACCTTCGTTCGTCCAGAACTTGCCCCGCTCAGTGCCTGTGTCTACCATGCGGTTGACTACCAATAACAGGTCATCTAACTTTCGTCAATAGTATTTTTGGATGACAGGTCGGGATGGGGGTCTGTCGACGTCCCATGCCCGCCACAGCTGCCCGTGGTCGTTGGGGACGACATTCATGGGTGAAAGGGGAAGAAGGACTGTGGCCTCGATGAACAAGAGGGCGTGCGGCAAGGTGCTCGCGGCGGGGATCGTCGCTGCCCTGTCCGCCACGCTGTTCCCGGTGACGGCGCACGCCGCGCCGCAGGTGGGGATGACGATGACCGTTTCCCAGGACGGTACACCCGACTGGGATGGTGACAGCGACCCGGGAAACGACTCCGCTCCGAGTAATGGGATCGTACGTGTCAATGACACCGTCACCTACCGGATGCAGTACAACGTCAACGACACCGCCGGGGGAGGGGTGGCGGTCGACAACGTGACGATCAAGCTGAAACTTCCCAAGGGCTTGTTCATCGAAGCACTTCCTGGGGTGTGTTCCGGGCGTGGCTCACAGTTGACCCCGACCTCGATGCCGAGCCCATCCCTGCCGCTCACCGCGAATTCCGTCAATGAACTTCCTGAGCAGGAACTCGTCTGCAATGTTGGGTCCAAGACCAACGCCTCGGACTCCCTCTCCCTCAGCGCCAAGGTGAGCAACCTGGTGCACAACGGCCAGCAACTCGCCCCGATCTCCGCAGAGATCACCGCAGACGGGGCCACGCCGGTCCAAGCTCCTGACCTGCCGAAGGTCACTGCATCCTCGCGTCTCAAGTGGGACATCTCCAAGAACAGTGTCGCCTTGGTGGAAAACCTCGGCTACATCTACGGTCCCACCAACGACGCCTGTCCGTGGGCACCGACCAAGGTCTGCAAGCTGACGGCCTACACGGCCCTGCTCTCGGCACCTGCGGGTGGCAAGGGAGCGATGCCCGCCATCGGCGACATCACCTTCACCGATGACCTGTCGCCCCGCGCCATGTATCCGGGGCTTCAGGAGGAGCAGTACCAGAGGATGGAGGCCGACCTCGAGCGTTACGGTTCCCGGATCTACCCCTTCGACTCGTACTACTCGGCACCGGCCCCGAAGATCGGGGTCCGCGGTTCCACGGCGGTCAACGCCGTTCGTGACTCGGGCACCGTCGCGATCAACCAGGAGAGCCCTGGAAAGCCGGCGAAGTTCGTCGTGAAGAACGCCGACACCTCGCTCATCACCTACCCGTCCCAGGTGGTTCTGCCTGCCAAGCAGGCCATCCCGGGCACCAACGCCTACGCGTTCGTCACCTCCTTCACCGTCTACACCCCGATCGAGACCATCAGGGACTTCGGGACCCAGTCCGGAACCACGTGGACCCTTGCGACACGCAACGCTTACACCGAGCTCGACATCAAGGGTTTCGAACCTGCCCGCGATGTCCAGACCATCGCGGATCAGCCGGCCTTCAACGACTACCGAGCCACCACGCCGAACATCTCCATCGGCAATGGCTTCTCCAAGTTCTTCACCGGGGTGCCGGGAGAGCCCATGAACACCCCAGCAGCTGAGTTCTCCAAGGGGGATTCCGCACTCGGCAGCGGGCTTCCGGGCAACACGACACTCCGCTCCGGCACCTCCACCGTCGCCCCTGATCAGAAGGTGCAGTCCCAGATGCTCATCGTCGCGTCGAACCCCGCACTGCCGGGGAAGGTCAGCGCCGTGATGTGTGATTCCTGGGACAACACTCGACTCCACCTCGAGGCCAGGGACGTGCCCCGGTCCACGGACCCGGGTACCGGACTGCAACAGGTGCCCTCGAACGGCGCTCCCGTGTGGATCTCGGGATACAGCAATGTCCTTCGCGGAAACGTCACGACCTATGCACGTGAGGCCTCCGAGGTGCCTGCGTACAAGGTCCAGTACTCCGCCACCCCGGGTGGGCCGAGCGCGGCATCCGAGTGCGGCGAGGCCGCGGGCCCGTGGTACGACACGCCCGAGGAGGTCCCGGGCAACGACGAGGCGAAGAAGGCCCAGAAGATCTACACCGGTGTCGGCAGGGTCCGGGTTCACCTGGTCATTCCGGAGCCGGTGAGCAATGACTCACTTCTCGGCAGCGGAATCCGTCTGATCGTCGCCACCAGCCTGCGAGTGGCGGTCAATGACCTCCCGTCCGGGGACATCCTGCCGAACTACGCCTCGGTCAAGCGGGTGAACTTCGAGGAACTGTCCATGGAACAGGTGCTCAATCACGCTGATCGATGGGGCCGCAGCTTCTACGACAAGGAGACCCATCGGGGACAGTACGGCGACCGTGTCATCAAGTCGTTGTCCCAGGTGCGTGTGACCAAGCAGGTGCGTCGCGGCACCTCGGGAGAGTTCAGCAAGACCCCGCCCCAGGTGACCGGTAGCAGCACCGAGAACGAGGCGAACATCGTGCAGTGGCGGCTGAAGCCGTCACTGACCTCTCCGGCTGCTGCTCCCGGCCTCACCCAGGAGGTCTGGGTGGAGGACTGCCTGCCCGCAGGATTCCACTTCGCGGATGCTTCCTTGCCGCCCGCCCTCGTCGTCGAGGGGTCGACCCCGGGTGACTCCAAGCTCTCCGGGGGCAAGCAGTGCGGTCCAGGAGCCACCTACCTCCGCTGGGTGTTGCCGGCACAGGCCGTCAACGCCGACATCCCCGAGATCATCGTGACCTCTGAGGTGTCCCCCGCCGTCAAGGACGGGGTGTACCAGAACACCGTGCAGGTGTGGGCCGACGGGGACAACTCCTTGGCGACCCTGCGTCAGGATTCGGCTGAGGCGAAGGTCACCAACATCGCTGGCATCAAGCTGGAGAAACTGGCCCTCACCCCTGTGGTGCAGGCCAATCGTTCCGGTCAGACCACCGACGAGGTGAACCGGTGGCGGATGCGCATGACCAACACGCTTCCCAGCCCGGATGACCGGGCCATCTCCGACCCAGTGTTCATCGATGTCCTGCCTCGCCATGGGCTGGGACAGAGCTCCTTCAACGGCACCTTCTCGTTCGTCGGGGCCACGGTCACGAAGTACACCATGGGGGCCCAGGGCGAGGGCGACCCCGGGCAGGTGAAGATCCACTACACCGCATCCCCCGATGTGGCCATGGACCCGAACGACCCCTCCAACGGGGCCGATGGTGGCACCACGTGGTGTGACGCTCCGGCTGGCGGACAGGTGGTCAGCGGGACCGGGACCTGTCCGGCGGTGGCCTCGGAGGTGACCGGGTTGCGTGTGACCAAGCCGGGTGCGTTCCCCGCCGACCATGTCATCGAGGTGGAACTGTCCATGAAGGGCGTCGACAACGCGGAGGGCGATGTCTATTCCAACGTCACCTTCGGTCGCGCCACCGGCCTGGCCCTCCCGGTCGGACCGATCACCCGCAATGAACGGGTCATCGGTTCCACCGTCGGCGACCACGCCTGGTTCGACATGAACGAGGATGGCCTGCAGGATGCCGGGGAGCCGGCAGCCTCTGGACTCCGGGTGACCCTCACCGGCAAGGATGACCTCGGAAACGACGTCAACCTCTCCACCACCACGGGTGATGACGGCCGTTATGAGTTCGCCAACCTCCGTGCGGCAGGTCCCGATGGCTATGTCGTGACCTTCGAGAAGCCCGATGGGGCGACCTTCACCACCAAGCAGGCCGGGTCCGACACCACCGTCGACTCCAATGTGAACCCCGATGGGGTTGCCGATGCGATCAGACTGGGGGTGAATCAGGATGATCCGAGCGTTGACGCGGGCTACGTTCTCAAGGGCGGATTGCAGGTGAAGAAGATCGTCTCGGGTGTCGGGGTCGAGGCCTTCGCCCCCCAGGATGAGTACACCTTCAACGTCACCTGCAGCGTGGGTGGCAATCAGGTCGTCAACCGAGACGTCACGGTTGCCTACCAGGCTGGTCAGACCGAGTTCACCAGTGAGGAGATCGGGGACCTCCCGGTCGGTGCCGAGTGTGTGGTGACCGAGACCGCTGCGGGTGACGCGGACCCGACCGGGACCGCGCCCACCAGGAACGTGACGATGACCTGGAACAAGGACACGAAGACGGCTTCCGCCCTCGCCGATGTCACGAACTACTACTCGGCCGGGCAGCTGTCGGTGACGAAGGTCCTCGACGGCGACGCCGCTGCGGTCGCGGAGGCAGGCGCAAAGCAGTTCACCGTCCACGTCACCTGTGTCAAGGGTGACGAAGCGGCCACCGCCGCCGTGGTCGCCGAGGGTGATGTCGTCATCACCGGTGCCGGGACCGAGGTGCTGAAGGACCCGCAGGGTCTTCCGGTCAAGCTCCCGCTCGGGGCCCGGTGCTTCGGCGTCGAGACCGGTACCGGTGGCGCGGTGACCTCCGTCGTGGACCACACGGATTTCAACTCCGCCGTCCAGGTGACGGGTGGTACCCCGGATGCCCCGGTCGAGATCGGACTCACCGCGACCAACACCTTCAAGGACCCCAGGGTCTCGATCACGAAGGCCGTCAAGGATGCCGTCCAGCAGGATGGTGACCAGGCCCGGATCAGCTACGACATCGTGGTGAGCAACGACGGTGAGGTGCCCACCACCTACACCCTCGATGACACCTTCGCCTTCGGCGAGGGGATCGAGGTCCAGCAGGTGGCCCCTGTCGTCGCGGCCCCCGGCACGATCACCCCGTCGGCCGAGTTCAACGGCCGTGACAAGGCCAACCTCGTCACGGATCAGGCGATCGGTGTCGGCGATCGGCACACCTACACGGTGACGGTGCTCACCCGGGTGCCCGCAACGATGACGGAGACGGCCACGGACTGCACCCTCGACCAGGGGGAGAACGGTACGGGTCTGCGCAACAACGCCGCGCTCACCCATCGGGGGACGCAGCAGAATGCCGAGGCATGTGCGGCCGTGCAGTTGCCCAGGCTCGAACTGACCAAGACCCATCGGGACTTCGTCCAGAACGGCGAGAAGGTGGAGATCGTCTACGACGTGAAGGTCACCAACCCCGGTGCCGTCAACACCACGTACTCCCTGACCGACACCCTGAAGTTCGGTGACGGGATCACGGTGGAAACCGCCAGGGTCGAGGCCGTCGATCCGGTCCGGATCGTGCCACTCGGCACCGATTTCGCCGGCGCCACTTCCCTCAAGCTCACCGAGGATCAGGCGATCAAGGCCGGCGAGAGCCACACCTTCACCATTCGGGTGACGGGAACCGTCGCCGAGACGATCACGGCTCAGGCGAAGGACTGCCAGGTCGATGGCGGTGAGAACGGCTCCGGGCTGCTCAACGAGGCCGATGTCACCTGGCCGGGCGGGCCGCTCAACGCCAACGCCTGCGAGCAGGTCAAGGTTCCCGGCAAGCCGAGGGTCGCCAAGGAGGTCAAGGAGTTCGAGCAGCAGGGGGCCGACGCCACCATCACCTATGAGGTGAAGGTGACCAACCCCAGCGAGATCGACGCCACCTACAGCCTCAACGACGAGTTGAAGTTCGGTGAGGGTGTGGCCATCGCTGAGGTGGCCGCCGTCACCGCCACGCCGGACACACTCGTCCCCGCCGCCGACTTCAACGGCGTCGACAGGACGAACCTGGTGACCAACCAGACCATCGAGGCAGGCGCAAGCCACGTCTTCACGGTCAAGGTGAAGGCCAGCGTGGCCGCAGCCATCGTGGCTGAGGCCCAGGACTGTGAACTCGGAGCGGCCGAGGCCGGGACGGGTCTGCTCAACCGGGCGACCATGACCACCGGCGGTGAGGCCACCGAGGTCACCGCCTGCGAGGCCGTCCGGAGGCCGGGCAAGCCGCTCGTGACGAAGGCGGTGAAGGAGTTCGTCCAGCAGGGTGAGGAGGCCGACATCAGCTACGAGGTGAAGGTGACCAACCCCAGCGAGTTCGACAGCACCTACACGCTGGTCGACGAGCTGAAGTTCGGCGAGGGCGTGACCGTGGTGCCCGGCTCGGTGACGGTTGCCGTCGATCCCGCAGCGGTGGTTGCCGATGCCGCCTTTGACGGCGTGGCGAGCACCACGCTGGTCACCGACCAGCCGCTGGCCGCCGGTGCCACCCACACCTACACCGTCAAGGCAAGGGCTACCGTGGCGACCACCATCACCGCGGAGGCCAAGAACTGCGAGCTCCAGGGCGCCGAGGCGGGGACGGGTCTGCTCAACCAGGCCACCATGACCACCGGCGGCGAGGCCACCGAGGTCACCGCCTGCGAGCCGCTCCGGACTCCCGGCGACATCACGATGACCAAGCGCGCCGTGGCCTTCGAGCAGGACAGCCAGGACGCCTCCATCACCTATGAGGTGAAGGTGGTCAACCCGAGCGAGTTCGACGCGACCTACACCCTGGTCGACGAGCTGAGGTTCGGCGAGGGCGTGAGTGTGGTTCCCGGCTCGGTGACGGTTGCCGTCGAACCGGCTGCCGTGACGCCGAAGGCGGACTTCGACGGCGTGACGAACACCACCGTGGTGGCAGACCAGGCCATCGCCGCCGGTGCGACGCACACCTACACCGTCAAGGTCAAGGCCAAGGTGGCGCTGACCGCCACCGAGGAGGCCCGGGAGTGTGAGCTCCAGGGCGGCGAGACCGGCACTGGTCTGCTCAACCAGGCGACGATGACCAGCGGCGGCAAGACGGTCGAGGCCCGCGCCTGCGAGCCCGTCGGGTTGCCCGTCGTGGAGATGGCGAAGACCCATCGCGACTTCGTCCAGGACAACGACAAGGTCGCCATCACCTACGACGTGAAGGTCACCAACTCGGGAACCGTTGCGACGACCTACTCGCTCGACGACACCTTGCGGATCGGTGAGGGGATCACCGTGGACACCGTCGAGGTGGCGGCAGTGGATCCCGCCGAGGTGAAGCCGGCTGCTGACTTCGATGGCCGGGGCAAGCTCCGCCTCGTCACCGATCAGCGGATCGAGGCCGGGGCCACCCACACCTTCACCGTCAAGGTCACGGGCAAGGTCGCGGAGACCATCACGGCCGAGGCCAAGGACTGTGAGCTGGGTGCCGGTGAGACCGGTACGGGTCTGCTCAACGAGGCCGATCTCACATGGGCTGGTGGCAACCTCAACGACACGGCCTGCGAGCCGGTCAAGGTGCCAGGCAGGCCGCAGGTCAACAAGGTGGTCACTGATTTCGACCAGCAGGGGCAGGAGGCTGCCATCACCTACGAGGTGAAGGTGACCAACCCCAGCGAGTTCGACGCCTCCTACACCTTGACCGATGCGCTGAGCTTCGGCGAGGGCGTGAGCGTGGTGCCGGGTTCCGTGGCCGTGACGGCCGAGCCGGCCGAGGTGACTCCTGCTGCCGAGTTCGACGGTGTGGTCCACACCACCCTGGTGACCGACCAGGCCATCCCGGCGGGTGCGGTGCACACCTACACGATCAAGGCCCGGGCCGAGGTCGGGGTGAACGCCTCAGAGGCCGCCCGGGACTGTGAGGTCCAGGCCGGTGAGAACGGAACCGGGCTGCTCAACCGAGTCGAGATGGTGGTCGACGGTGAGTCGCAGACCGCGGAGGCCTGCCGCCCCGTGGCGGTGCCCGAGTTGGCGCTCACCAAGACCCAGCGGGACTTCGTCCAGGACGGTGCCGCCGTGGCGATCACCTACGACGTGAAGGTCACGAACACCGGTGGTGTTGTCACCAGCTACTCGCTCGACGACACCCTGAACTACGGCGAGGGGATCTCGGTTCGCAGCGTTGAGGTCTCGGCTGTCGACCCGGCCGACCTCGAGGTCGCCGCCGATTTCGACGGTCAGTCCAAGCTCAGCCTCGTGAGGGATCAGCAGATTTCCTCGGGTGCCACCCACACCTTCACCATCACCGTGAAGGGCCGGGTCGGCGAGGAGGTCACCGCAGCCGCGGCGGAGTGCGAACTCCAGCCGGGTGAGAAGGGCACGGGCCTGCTCAACGTGGCCGACCTCAGCTGGATCGGTGGGGAACTCACCGACCGAGCCTGTGAGCCGGTGACTCCACTCCCGCCGAGGCCTGAGCCGTCGCCGGAACCGTCCCCCACGCCCACCCCGGTGCCGTCGCCTGAGCCGGTCCCGACTCCGGCGCCCTCTCCGGAGCCGACCCCGGTGAAGCCGGTGAAGCCGGAGCCGCCGAAGGTGCGCCCGGGTCTGCCGAGGACCGGTAGCTGACGAGAAACCCCGTGGGTCCCGAGGGACCCACGGGGTTTTCCGTGGTGGGGCGTGCGGGGCTCGAACCCGCGACCCAAGGATTATGAGTCCTCTGCTCTGACCGGCTGAGCTAACGCCCCGACAGGCCAACAGAGTACATCCAAGGTCCGGTGGACGAGTCATGCCGGGCCCGGAGGTGGGACACAGCCCTGGCACAGCTTCGGTCACGACCGTTGAGGCATGACCAACACAGCATCCTCCAAGCCCTCCCGCCGCACGGTGCTCCTGGGCGCTGCCGGAGCGGTCGGCCTGTCCGCCGTCGGTGGTGCCGCATGGGCCCTGGACCGCTTCCTCATCGAGCACGCCGACGTCACCTCGGCCTCCGAGTACGAAGGTCTGCCCGGCACCCGGTCCAGCATCGCCGTGAACACCGCAACCAGCAGCACGGCCAGCTCCGGTGACGGCGTGATCGACGGCTTGACCTACACCTCCTCCGACCGGCAGGTGACGATCACTGCCCACAGCTCCGGAGAAGGTGACACGGCCTTGGCCTGGTACGTCGCCGACGTGCAGCTCAGCGACGCAACCCTGCTGGAGAGCGCCTTCGCCAAGGACACCTTCGGCACCAACATCATCGACCTGCCCTCCTCGATCCTGGCCCAGGTGGGTGGCCTGTTCGCCATCAACGGCGACTACTACGGATTCCGGGACACCGGAATCGTCATCCGCAACGGGGTCGCGTTCCGGGATGAACCCGAGCGGCAGGGACTGGTGCTCATGCGTGACGGGTCGATGATCAGCTACGACGAGACGAGCACGAATGCCGCGCGGCTCATCGCCGACGGGGCCTGGCACACCTTGTCCTTCGGCCCCACCCTGGTGGATGGTTCAGTCGCTGTGTCGGGCATCGACGAGGTGGAGGTGGACACGAACTTCGGGAACCACTCCATCCAGGGCAGGCAGCCGCGCACCGGGATCGGAATGATCGAACCCAACCACTTCGTCCTCGTGGTCGTGGATGGTCGCAGCTCCGGGTACAGCAACGGGATCACGATGGGCGACTTCGCGTCCTTGTTCGTCGATCTCGGGGCCCGGGTCGCCTACAACCTCGACGGCGGTGGCTCCTCAGCCATGGTGTTCAACGGTTCCCTGGTCAACAACCCACTGGGCCGCAACAAGGAGCGGGGAACCTCGGACATCCTGTGGATCGGTCGGTGACTGCCATGCTGGTCCTCATCCCTGCCTACCAACCGGGCGATCCCCTGGTGGAACTCGTCCGCTCGCTCCGGGCCCACCCCAGCGCACCTCACGTCCTCGTGGTGGACGACGGATCGGGTCCCGCTCACGACGAGATCTTCGCCCTGGCCAGGCTTCACGGCGCCGAGGTCATCCGGTACCGGGAGAATCGTGGCAAAGGCCACGCGCTGAAGACGGGATTCGAACATGCCCGCCGAACCCGACCGGCGGACGTGGTGGTCTGCGCGGACTGCGATGGGCAGCACCGCGTGGCGGACATCCTCAGGGTGGCCGACGTGGTGGATCCGTCCCGGTTGGAGCTGGTCCTCGGACAGCGACGTTTCACCGGCAGGGTTCCCCTCCGTTCCCGCTGGGGCAACAGACTCACCTCGTGGCTGTTCACGGCTCTGACCGGGCTCGACGTCATCGACACCCAGACCGGATTGCGTGCCTACCCGCCGTCCCTCCTGGCGTGGTTGGTCTCCGTTCCCGGTGAGCGATTCGAGTACGAACTGGCCGTCCTGCTCCGGGCCCCGTCCGCAGGGATCGGGATCAAGGACGTGGCGATCGAGACCGTCTACATCAGGGACAACGCCGGCTCGCACTTCCGTCCCCTGATCGATTCCTGGCGGATCTACAGGCCGCTGCTGGCCTTCGCGGGATCGTCCCTCGCGGGTTTCGTCACCGACCTCCTCGCGCTGATGGCACTCGTGTCGGCGACGGGGAACCTGCTGTTGAGCGTCATCGGAGCCCGCATCATCTCCGGGATCGTGAACTACCACCTCAACCGGAGGGCGGTCTTCCGTGCGGGGAATCGCCGGTCACCGTTGCGCTATACGGCTGTCGCGTTGGGGCTGCTCGCCATGAACTACCTCTTGCTGTCGAGTCTCCTGGTGGTCATGCCGCTGGTCCCCGCCAAGGCGCTGACCGAGCTCAGTCTGCTCGCGGTCAGTTTCCTGGTGCAACGGGCATTCGTGTTCACCCGTGAGGAGCCGGAGGAACTCGACCCCATCGATCGGTTCCCCGTCGATCCGGGGAGCCGCGCCCTGACCAGCCGCGAACCTCTATCCTGAGGCCATGCGTAATCCCTCCCAGATCGATGCCATCGCCGAAGCCCACGTGGACGCCCTCGTCACCCATCAGCCGGAGAATGCCACCTACCTCGGCCTGCCGGGGCGCGAGGACCGGCTGAGCGATCATGGGCTGGAGTCCGTCGGGCGGTGGGCTGAGCACCTACGCGGCGTGCTGGGCCAGCTGGAGTCGACGGAAGCCGTCGATGACGTGGACCGGGTGACGAAGGCCGCCATGCAGGAACGTCTCGGTCTGGAACTGGAGTCCATCGAGGCCGGGGATCACCTGTCAGGGGTCAACAACATCGACTGCCCGCTGACCTGGACCCGGGACCTGTTCGACCTCATGTCGTCGGAGACCGACGAGGACTGGGCCAACATCGCCGCTCGCATGGGTGCCGTGCCCCAGGCCTTCCAGAGCTGGGTCGAGACCCTGCGCCACGGCATCGCCACGGGCAACGTGCCCGCACGGCGTGCCGCGCTCGACGCCGCCGGGCAGGCCCGGGACCTGGCAGGGGATGGTGGGCGCTTCCAGCAGCTCGTGGCGGCCTCCGGACGGGAAGGTGCGCTCCAGGCCGACATCGAGAGAGCGGCTCGCTCGGCGAGGGAGGGCGCGGCCGAGCTGGCGGCCTTCCTCCACGACGAACTCGCACCGGTGGCGCGCGAGGCGGACGGTGTGGGGCGTGAACGGTACGAGCGTGCCTCGCGTGAGTTCCTCGGCGCCCGGATCGACCTCGATGAGACCTACGAATGGGGTGTCGAGTCCCTGGCACGCATCACCGCCGAACAGGAGCAGCTGGCCAAGGAGATCTGCGGGGGCACGCTGGCCGAGGCCATCGAGCAGCTCAACTCGGACCCGGCCAACGTCATCCACGGGGTGGACGCCCTCAAGGCATGGCTCCAGACGACGGCCGACGAGGCCATCGAGGCCCTCGACGGGAAGTACTTCACCCTCGATCCCCGGGTGCGCAGGGTCGAGGGGATGATCGCTCCGTCGGCCACCGGGGGCATCTACTACACAGGCCCCTCCTCCGACTTCTCCCGGCCGGGACGGATGTGGTGGTCGGTGCCGGAGGGGGTGACCGAGTTCACGACCTGGCAGGAGAAGACCACCGTCTACCACGAGGGGGTGCCGGGGCATCACCTCCAGGTCGGCCAGGCCGTGGCCCAGGGGGAACGACTCAACCGGTGGCGCTCGCTGGTGTGCTGGGTGTCCGGGCACGGGGAGGGATGGGCGCTCTACTCGGAACGCCTCATGGACTCCTTCGGCTTCCTCAACCCCGCCGAGCGCCTGGGGATGCTGGATGCGCAACGGCTGCGCGCCACGCGCGTGGTGCTGGATCTCGGCATCCATCTCGGCAAGCCGGCGCTCGCCGCGTACGGTCAGGGCACCTGGGATTACGAGTCCTGCTACCGACTGCTGCGCGAGAACGTCGCCATGGAGGAGAACCAGCTGCGCTTCGAGCTGCACCGCTACCTCGGATGGCCGGGCCAGGCGCCGAGCTACCTCATCGGACAGCGCATCTGGCAGCAGCTGCGTGACGCCGCCGCGGAACGTGGGGGAGCGGGCTTCGACCTGCGGGACTTCCACGACCGCGCGCTGGCCGTCGGTTCGCTCCCGCTCGACGTGCTCCGGGAGGTGCTCGCCGGGTAACCTGTCCGCGTGCTGACGATGCAAGACGCCCTGACGATCCTGTCCAACTACTGGACCTCGCGCGGTTGCCTCACCTGGCAGCCCTTCAACACGGAGGTGGGGGCGGGCACCATGAACCCCGCCACCGTGTTGCGCGTGCTCGGACCGGAGCCGTGGGACGTCGCCTACGTCGAGCCGTCGGTTCGCCCCGATGACGCCAGGTACGGGGAGAACCCCAACCGGCTCCAGATGCACACCCAGTTCCAGGTCATCCTGAAGCCCGAGCCGGGGGATCCCCAGGAGCTGTACCTCGGATCGCTGGAGGCGCTCGGCATCGACCTGGACGCGCACGACGTGCGTTTCGTGGAGGACAACTGGGCGCAGCCCGCCATCGGCGCCTGGGGGCTGGGCTGGGAGGTCTGGCTCGACGGAATGGAGATCACGCAGTTCACCTACTTCCAGCAGGTGGGCGGCCAGGACCTCGACCCGATCCCCGTCGAGCTCACCTACGGGCTCGAGCGCATCCTCATGGCCCAGCAAGGCGTCACACACTTCAAGGACATCGCCTACTCCCGCAAGCCCGACGGCACCATCGTGACCTACGGGGAGGCCTTCGGGCAGCAGGAGTACGAGATGAGCCGCTACTACCTCGACGACGCCGATGTGGAGGCCAACAAGCGGCTCTACGAGGCCTACGTCTCGGAGGCCACCCGCATGGTCGAGGCACGGCTGCCCGTTCCCGCCCACCAGTACATCCTCAAGTCCAGCCACGCCTTCAACGTCCTGGATGCCCGCGGCGCCATCTCGACGACGGAACGGGCCCAGGCCTTCGGGACGATGCGACGGCTGATGCGTGACACCGCCGCACTGTGGATCGAGCGAAGGGAGGAGCTCGGGTTCCCCCTGCTCCGGGCCACCGAGGCCACGGAACCGGCCCCGCTGGTGCGGGAGGAGCCGGCCACGGACGAACCCCAGACCTTCGCCGTCGAGATCGGCGTGGAGGAACTCCCGCCGCACGTGGTCGCGAGCACGGTCGACCAGGTGCGCGTCGCGATCGTCGAGGGGCTCGCGGGGTCCCGTCTGACCCACGGCGACGTCGTCGTGCAGGCCACCCCGCGGCGCATCGTCGCGACAGTGGGTGCCGTCTCCGCGCGTGAACCCGACGCCACGACGCTGCGCAAGGGACCGAAGTGGGCGGCGGCCTTCGACGCCGACGGCAACCCGACCAAGCCGCTCGAGGGCTTCATGCGGGGGCAGGGGGTCAGCGTCGAACGGATCGTCAGGGCGGAGGTCGGTGGCTCCGAACACGCCTGCGTGGAGATCGAGGCTTCGGGGAGGACGGCGCTGGAGGTGCTGGGCGGCATCGTGGAGGCGGCGGTCTCCGGCCTGAGGGCCGAGAAGAACATGCGGTGGTGCGATCCCAAACTGTCGTTCTCCCGCGCGGTTCGGTGGCTGGTGGCGCTCTGGGGAGACCAGGTGGTTCCCGCCCGGATCTCGGAGGTCGTCTCCGGTCGCAGCACCTATCTGCAGCGCACCACCGCCGCCACCGCGGAGGCCCGGAAGCGCCCCGACGGCACCCCCGTCGGCTTCCACGAGGTCACCACTGCGGACGACCTCGTGGCCACCATCGCACGGGGCGGGATCCTCCTCGACTTCGAGGAGCGGAGGAACAGCGTCGTCGAGCAGGCCACCCGGTTGGCGGCGGAGGCCGGGGGAGTCATCAACCTGGAGGCGAACGCCTCGCTGCTGGACGAGATCGCCAACCTCGTGGAGGAACCGGTCGGGGTGCTCGGCACCTTCGACGAGCGCTACCTGGAGCTTCCGGACCGCATCCTCGTCTCCGTCATGGCGAAGCATCAGCGTTACCTTCCCGTCCGGGACGCGGAGGGGCGCCTGCTCGCCCGCTTCGTGACCATGGCCAACGGGGCCTGCGACGCCGATCTGGTGGCGAGGGGCAACGAGTCGGTGTTGCGAGCCAGGTACGAGGATGCCCTGTTCTTCTGGAACCAGGATCTCGAGGTGTCATCCGTCGAGGAGTTCGTGCCGGGTCTGGAGCAGTTGACCTTCGAGAACCGGCTGGGCTCCATGGGACGGCGTGCCCGCCGCATCGCGGAGGTCGCAACCTCCCTCTCCGGACGTCTCGACATGGATGCGACCCAGACCGCGACACTCAGCCGAGCGGGGCAGCTGGCCAAGTACGACCTGGCGACCAAGCTCGTCACCGAGATGACGAAGCTGGCCGGGTTCGTCGCCCGTGAGTACGCGCTCCGGAAGGGGGAGCCCCGGGAGGTCGCTGATGCGCTCCACGAGATGGAGCAGCCCCACACCACCGCGGATGAGGTCCCGCAGTCCAGGGCGGGGGCGCTCCTTGCCCTCGGCGATCGGTTCGATCTGCTCATGGCGATGTTCGGACTCGGTGCGAAGCCGTCCGGATCCTCCGACCCGTACGGCCTGCGCCGGGCCGCACTGGGTGTGGTCAGGATTCTCCGCGAGGATGCCGCATTCACGGAACTGTCGGTGCGGGACGGGTTGCTGGCCGCGGCCGAGGCCTTGCGGGGGCAAGGCGTCGAGGTCTCTGAGGACGCCGTCGAGAAGGCGGAGCAGTTCGTCATCGGTCGCTTCGCCCAGCTCATGCGCGATGAGGGGCGTTCCGCGGAGCTGGTGGCAGCGGTCCTGCCGGCAGCCACCCATCCGGCGGATGCGGCGACGAAGGCCCGCGAACTGGAGCGGCTCATCGGGGATCCGGAGTGGCGACGGCTCGTCGAGGCCCTGGTCCGGATCCAGCGGATCGTCCCGGCGGGCACCGAGCCCGTCCTCGAACCCGAGGTCCTGGTGGACGATGCCGAGAAGGCCCTGGCGGCTGCCGTGGCGGGTCGTCGACCGAGCCGCGATGTGGCCGAGTTCGCCACCGTCGCACGCGAGCTGGTCCAACCGATCACCGAGTTCTTCGACGAGACCCTCGTCATGGCGGAGGAGCCCAATCTCCGGGCGGCACGGCTGGGGCTGCTGGCCTCCGTGGCCGCCCTTGCGCCCCGGGGACTCGACTGGGCCGCCATCGACACCGCCACCAAGATCATCCAGTGAGCGAGGAAAGGACGATGGACCTCTCACCCAGCGGTTGTGCCGTCGCCGCCCCGGCGAATGATGACGGCGAGTACACCTTCACCTGGGACGGAGTGGAGTTCCGCGTCGACGAGGAACTCCGCCGCAAGCTGGCGAAGGGCAGGACGGGGGCGGGACTCTTCGACGAGATCGTCCGTGGGTATCTCGCAGCGATGCCCATGGTGGCCGCAGCCCTCGTCGAGGAGCTCGGGGACCCAGCCGAATTGACGCAGCTCGGCGAGACCCCCGAGGCGATCGCCGCCTTCCTCGGCCCGGTGACGGTCGATGCGGTGTCCGCGAAGTGGGGGACCCGGCTGAGCTATGTCGAGCACCGCATCGACGAGGATCACGTCCTCGACGTGGAGATCACGGGGGTGTGGGAGTCCATCGACGAGGTCGTCCTCGACGGGTGAGCCCCGAAATGAGCAGAAATATCGTTCATTGTCCGAAAGGCTGACAGAAGCGTATATTCCTGTGTCCATGGGGTCCGGGAGCCTGGCCGAAAGGGTGGTCAGGGCCTCAACCTACGCTTGAGTCTATTGACAGGTGCTGTAACTTTCGTCAGACTCACAGTTGCCGATTAGCCAAAAGGACGGCAAGGTCGGGAACCCGAAAGACGAAGGAAGACCATGTCCAGGATTGACCAGATCGAACAGTTGCTGAAGCGGCTCGTCGCTCTCACCCCGGATTTGGAGGGGGCAATCCTCGTCACCCTCGACGGCCTGCCGATTGCATCGGCTTTGGCCGGGGGGACTGACGAGGACCGCGTCGCCGCCATGGGTGCTGCCGCATTGGCCACCGGATCCCGCACTGTGAGCGAACTCTCCCGCGGCGAGCTCGAGCAGGTGCTCGTGAAGGGTAGCGAGGGCTACATCGTGCACATCGCCGCCGGTCGGGAGGCCGTCCTCATGGGCATCTCCAACGGGCTGGCGAAGCTCGGCATGATCCTGTTCGAGATGAAGTCCACGGCCAAGGAACTGGCCCGCGAACTGGCATGAGTGTCATGGAGGACATGACCTGCGAAGGGGAACCCCTTCAGTGGACGTACCACGATGGCTCGACCCGCCGTATCGTGGTGACCGATGTCGAGACGATGTTCCCCTCGGGTGAGTTGATCGTCTCGCAGACCGACCGTGATGGCATCATCACCACGTGCAATGACGCTTTCGTCATCATGTCCGGCTTCGAGAAGGAGCAGCTCATCGGCGCCCCCCACTCGATTCTCCGGCATCCCGACATGCCGCGGGCGGCTTTCGCCGACCTGTGGAACACCGTCAACCAGGGCAGGCGCTGGTCCGGCTACGTGAAGAACCTCCGTGCGGATGGCGGGTTCTACTGGGTCTACGCCACCGTGATCCCCAAGATCCGCGGTGGCGAGATCGTCGGACACACGTCGGTGCGGCGCGAGCCGTCGCGGGACAAGGTGGCTGAGATGTCCGCCGTCTACGCGCAGATGATCCAGGATGAGGGGCGCTGACGGATGAGCATGCACTTTGCGATCAGCCCGGACGTCAACGTCCAGAACGTGACCGACTGGTTCATCCTCAACACGAAGGTCCAGCGGATCACGGGGCTCGCCTTCACGCCGACGGCCTACACCGATTTCGCGGATCTCCACGACGCCTTCGAGGCGGGGAGGGCCGACATCGTCTACGCCAATGCGGCGGACACCGCGTACCTCGTGCGCGACAAGGGGTACCTCCCGGTCGCCTGGGCCGGCGGAATGGCCAAGGAAGCGGTCATCGCCGTGGCGGAGAACAGCGAGATCCGAGCCATCGCCGATCTCAGGGCGCCACTGAGCGTCGCCGCGACGGACGCCCCCGATGTGGAGCGGGTCTGCCGGATCATGCTGGAACCGGCGGACATCGGGTACCGCGACGTGGAGGTGAACGTCCGTCCGAACCCGGTGCTCGTGGCCAAGGCCCTGCTCCAGGGGCAGGTCCAGGTGGGATTCTTCCCGCAGAACTCGTATGACGAGCTGTCCTCGATGGTCCGGGACCAGCTCCGCGAGCTGGTGAGGAGCCACATCTACGTGGTCAGGAGCAGTCTGCTCGCCAGCCCGCAGCTCGCGGACCACGTCGAGAAGCTCTGGACGGGGCTCGACGCCCTCGCCAAGGAGCCGGGGAATCAGGAGCTGATGCGTGCCCTCGGCGCCCCGAACGGCTGGGAACGCCTGGAGCAGGAGGACACCGAGTTCATGATCGACCTCATGGATGCGCTGTCCCAGGACGGCGAGGAGCCCCGGCGCCGGGCCTGATGCATGGGACACGAGCGCGACGCTCAGCACCTGGGTGCTGAGCGTCGCGCCGTTCAATTCAGGGACGCTCTCCGCCGGGACCCCCGCCGGCCGGGGGCTGCATTCCCCGCTGGTACTGGTTTGAGGCGACGGTGTCCACTTCCGTGCCTCCCACCGTGATCCGGTAGTTCCCCTCCGGGTCGATTGCCGGGCCGGAGTAGAGGATCGAGGCGTACTGCTTCGTCGACTCCTGCGACGCGATCACGGTGCCGTTGGAGTCAGCGATGGTCACCTCGCCGGTGGCGCCACTCGCCAGGGTGGTGAAGACGAACCCCTGCGTGGAGGCCTGAGTCGGTGTCTCGGCCATGCCGGAGGACCCCAGGGCCCACAACTCGCCCCCGGTGATGACCAGACCTTGATCCACATCAATGGTGCCGTTCCCGTCGTTCGTCGGTCCCAACACCGTGACGGAGCCTCCTGAGATGGACGCCGAACCGTTCGAGTCGATGCCGTCGCCATCCGCGTCGACCACGACCGTGCCGCCAGAAATGGTGAGGCCCGTCGGGGCATCGCCGGAGATGTTGATGCCGTCGTCGCTGCTCGTCACCGACAGCTCACCGTCCGCGATGACGATGGTCTGGGCCTCCAGGCCCTCGACCGACTCGGTCACGGTGACCTTCCCACCCGAGATGGCGACATCCGTGAATCCCGTGATGCCGTCATCGCCGGAGGCGACGGTCAGTTCACCGCCGGAGATCCACACGAAGCCTCGATCGGTGTCGGTCTCGTTGTCCGCCTTCACCCCGTCGCCTGTGGCCGTGACCCGGACCGTGCCTCCCGAGATGATGACGTGGTCCTGCCCGCGGATCCCGTCGTCGACGGCTGTCACCTCGATGGTCCCCTCGGCGATGACGAGACCATCCGAGGAGTTGATGGCGTCGTTGTTGTTCCCGGTCAGCCGGAGCGTACCGGACCCTGCGATGGTGAGGTCGCTGCTTGAGTCGATGGTCGAGGAGGGGGCGCCGTCGGAGGTGTGGGCGTAGGTCGTGGCGTCCGCCATGCTGTTGGTGGTGCCGGCGGCGAGGAGGAGCGTCACCTTCTCGGCATCGGTGACGACGAAGGGCGAGCCGGTGTCGCTGTGGAGGTCGACCCCGTTGAGGATGACCTTCACCTCCTGGGCATCCGGGGCGACCACGATCTGTCCGGTCAACGAACCGCTCAGACGGTAGACACCGCCGGCGGTGATCGTGACCGTCGAGCCGGAGATCTCCACCCCGTCACCGGATGCCGTGGCCGAGGTGCCGTTGAGGCTGATGTCGACGACCGAGCTCTCGTCGTACACGGTGTCGCCGTCCATCAGGTGTGACTGCTCGTTCTCGGCCAGCAGGGCGGCGAGCTCGTCGCTGCCCGAATCCGTTGTGGCCGAGGTGGTGGCGGTCGTGGTTTCGGTCGTGGTGGCGGCGACGGAGACGTCGGACGACCCGAGGGCCGAGCATCCGACGAGTCCAGCGGCCAGCGCGAGGGAGGCGAGGCCCAGGTGAATCCTGCGAATCATGAGTGGTGTCCTTTCAGAAATGGTTGTGGAGGGTGTTGTGCCAACGGTTCGAGGGCAGTTCTGGATGCAACGCCGCCATTCCGGTGGCGAACTTGGAGAGGCGGCGGGGCCGGTGGCCGGAACGCCACAGCACCCCGTCGAGGGAGGTCGTGTGACGGTGTGACTTGGTCTCCGCGATGGCGAGTTCGGGGAGACGGAGTGTGTGGCCGTGGCTGCTCCACGTCAGGTCCTGGTCCAGGGTGAGACGGACGTTCCCCTCGGGTCCCAGTAGCGTGGTGCGGGTGTACGTCGTCGTCAGAACCGGCTTCAAGCACTCGGGTCGGACCCCTGCCACCCCGCCTTCGGCGAGGCAGGCCGCGATGAAATCGAGGTGTCGACGATCCAGGGTGAGGAGGCCGACCGGGTGGGGTTGACGGTGTTTCACCGTGGCACCGCCATGGCGGATCTTGACCTCGAGATGCGACTCACCCGAGTCGCAGTACTGACGAATCCGTACCTTGAAGCGGTGAGGACGTCCCCGTGCCGCGAGGAGATAGGAGTCACGCGCAGGGGTGTCGAAGTAGACGGACCTGTAGTTGAAGGTGTGATGGCCGTCGATGTCCAGGACACGTGTCCCGGCAGGGAGATGGGCGGCCAGGTCCGGTACAGCCGAACGGGGGAGCGTGTACTTCCGGTCCATGCGGGTCAGCAGGGAGGCCGTCGTGCTGAGTTCCGCCAGCCCCACGGGGGCGAGTCGTTCCCAGATCATGAGAGGGTCTCCACCCGCTTCGGGAGTGCGAGGGCCGATCCGGGGCGGTACCGCACCTCGACCAGAGTCGTGTCGCTCACGAAGTCGACCCGTTGCACGGTGATGCCGAGGATCCTCGCCCCGAGACGGTTCGCCACCTCGTGGGTCAACTCATGGTGGTCGGTGATGGCCCGGTCGAGTTGGACCACCTGTCGTTCGGTCGCCCGCTGGAAGGACGGGCGATCCGCCACGGCGAGGACCCCGACGATGGCCGCCATGAGCAGGCAGCCGAGGACGGAGGTCGACATCCCGCCGAGGATGCCCAGGGCCAGGGCGCTGAAGTAGTAGGCGACCTCGTGTTGGGCCAGTTCGTCGGAGCGGAGCCGGATGATGGACAACACGCCGAACAGCCCCAGGCCCAGACCGGCGGATGCGGCGCTGTTCGTCAGGGCGATGGAGACGGCCATCACGCCGACGTTCACCCCGAGACAGGCGACTGCGAGGTCACGTCGATGGTGGCGTGGCAGGTAGATGAGGAAGACGAGCACGGTGATCGCGAGGAGATTCGCGACAGGGGGTAGGAGTTCCATGGCTGGGCCTCGGGCGGTCGGTCGAGGGCGGATCCCTCGGTCTGATCACCATTGCGCCAGCCCACCTTGTGGGTTTCCTGTGAACGGAGGAGGTGTCCGTTGTGAGTAATCACCCATCGCCCCGAGGGCGTCGCTCAAAGGGTGCGGATCCTCACAGTTTGCGCTCCGGCGAGGGGCTGCCCGGGCCGGATTCGCTCCCCGAGGGTTGCTGCATCGACGGTGTGTCGGAGCGACTCGGCGGTCCCCCGGCGGAGTCGCTCTCGTCGGGACTGGGGGATCCGCTCTGCGGGGAGCCGGAGGGGCTGCCGGAACCGCCGGAGCCCTCGGCGGAGGACGGGATCGGTGGGGGCGGCGAGACCTTGGGCTGGTTCTGGAACACCAGGATTGCCAGCAGGACGGCGACCGCGGTCATCAGCAGCATGAGCAGGAAGCTGACGAGGATGGAGATCCAGCCGGCCCGATCCTTGCGTCCCGGCCAGGCGAGTGGCCAGATGCGGGAGGTGCCGCCCTTGGTGTTGCCCCACCAGTGGAGGAGGAAATCGGGGCCCTTCGGCGACCCCAGCTGCGGTGTGTGCACGAGATCGACGGCCTCGAGGATGCGGCCCGCTTCGGCGACGGCGGTGAGGGTCCCGTCGAAGGCGAGGGCGACCCATGGGGCCAGGGGAGCGTGGGAGGCGACGATGGGATCGTCGTTCTCATCCCGGAACCGGACCGCGAGCCGTCCCTCATCCTGGCCCTGTCCACCCCGGGCCACAACCGTGTCGATGTGCATGGCGTTGATCTCGCCGGAGAATCGGGCCCGGGCCGCAGCGTCCCGGGCCGCCCCGTCGTTGAGGAGGATGAGCATCACCGGGTCGGAGCCGTCGGAGTGGGCGCTGTAGGCCACGCCCGCGGGGGACGCGTGGAGCCTCGAGTCGAGCCAGAAGTCACCCACTCGCAGGGGATCGTGCTCCTCGAGCGGGTGGTGCTCGGCCGGGAGGAGGGCGGGATCAGGGATGGCAGTCATCAGGGACAATGACATCACATTCCGGAGTCATGTGGGACCTGGACGTCGGTGGGGCCCGAAGTGGTCGACGGTGGCGGTATCGTGGGGGACGATCGTCACAAGGAGCCATGAGTGAACACTCCCAGAACGCAGCCCGGGCTGCCCACCACCGTCGCCGAAGCAGCCCACCTGCTGGGCACCGCCATCAGCCAGGTGCAACGGGTGATCGTCGGTCAGGAACACATGGTGCAGCAGCTGATGGTGGCATTGCTCGCCAAGGGCCACTGTCTGCTGGAGGGTGTGCCGGGTGTCGCGAAGACCTTGGCCGTGCGCTCCTTCGCCACCGTGGTGGGGGGCGATTTCGCGCGGGTCCAGTTCACCCCCGACCTCGTGCCCTCCGACATCGTGGGTACCCGCATCTACTCGGCGAAGAGCGAGAGCTTCGAGATCGAGCTCGGCCCCGTGTTCGTCAACTTCGTTCTCGCCGATGAGATCAACCGCGCCCCCGCCAAGGTCCAGTCGGCGATGCTCGAGCTCATGGCCGAGAAGCAGGTCTCGATCGGCGGCAGGACCTATCCGGCCCCAGACCCCTTCATCGTCATCGCGACCCAGAACCCGGTCGAGTCCGAGGGCGTCTACCCGTTGCCGGAGGCCCAGCGGGATCGATTCCTCGTGAAGGTCGACGTGCCCTACCCCAAGGGCAACGAGGAGTTCGAGATCCTGCGCCGGATGAGTGTCAGACCCCCGGTTGCGGAGGAGGTGCTCAACCCGGAGAGCATCCGGCACCTCCAGGACATGGCCTCGAAGGTCTTCGTCCACAACCTCGTCAGTGAGTACATCGTGCGGCTGGTTCTCGCCACACGGACGCCGACGGAGTTCGGCATGCCGGATCTGGAGTCCGTCATCCAGATCGGCTGCTCGCCGCGCGCGACGCTGGGCCTGGTCGCCGCCGCACGGGCGCTGGCGCTCATCCACGGACGTGACTACGTTCTGCCGACGGATGTCCAGGCGGTGGCCCGTGACGTCATGGCCCACCGCATCGTCCTGGGCTTCGACGCGGTCGCCGACAACGTCAGTCCCGGGGACGTGGTGGAACGCATCCTGGCCATGGTCCCTGCGCCCACGCCGGTGTGGAACGACCAGTCGAGGCAGCAGCGTCACCAGCAACACGGGTACCAGGCCCCCGCCCCGAACCCCGGACGGATCTGAGACCGCCTTGGCGCTCCCGGCCTTCCAACCCCCGCCGCCCCGACGTGACCCGGGGGCGGCCGTCACCGTGCTCCAGGCCCCGACGGGGCCCACGGTTCCCTTGTCAAAGCTCGCCCCTGAGGCGGCCCTGCGTCGCCTCGAACTGACCGTGGTCCGTCGCCTCGAGGGGTTTCTGCACGGCGACCATCTCGGTCTGCTCCCGGGGCCCGGGTCGGACAACAACGACGCCCGCCCCTACCAGCCCGGTCAGGACGATGTCCGCAAGATCGACTGGGCGGTGACCGCACGCACCACCATCCCGCACGTGAGGGACACCATAGCGGACAGGGAACTCGAGGTCTGGGGGCTCCTCGACGTCACGCCGTCGATGAACTGGGGCACCGAGGGCATCACGAAGCGGGACCTCGGCATCGCGGCCATCGCGACGATCGGATTCCTGAGCCAGCGCATGGGGGACCGATTCGGGGGGATGCTCCTGCTGCCGGACAGGGTCAAGCGGCTCCCTGCCCGATCGGGTCGCACCGCCCTGTACGGCCTGCTGCGACAGATGCTGACCGAGCCCATCGTCCCGGACAACTCGCCCGGCGATCTCGACCTCGCCGAGGGGATCGAGCAGCTCACGCGCAGCCAGCGGCGACGGGGCATGCGGGTCATCGTCTCCGATTTCCTCACCGCCGGCGAGGCCGAGCTGGATCCGGACAGTCCTCCCGCCTGGGAGCGGTCGATCCGGCGGTTGGCGGTCAAGAACCAGGTGCTGTGCGTCGAGGTGCTCGATCGCCACGAGCTGGAGTTCCCGGACGTGGGGGAGATGTTGATCCGGGATCCGGAGACCAGCTTCCTGCGGTACGTGAACACCTCCGACGCGGCGGCCCGGAGCCGGATGGACGCCGCCTCCCGCGCGCAGCGGGAACGGGTCCGGGTGGCGCTCCGACGGGCCGGGGCCGGACACATCCAGCTCCGCACCGATCGGGACTGGGTGGCCGACATCGCGCGTTTCGTCCTCAACTATCGGCGGGTCGCGAGCGTCCTGCACGCACCGCCCCAAGGGGTGAGCCGATGAACTGGATCGAGTTCAAGACGCCGGAGCGGCTGTGGGTACTGCTCGTGCTGCCGGCTCTGGTCATCGTGTACCTCATTCTGCTGCGCCTCAAGGGCAGGACCTCGCTCCGCTTCACCAACACCGGGGTCCTGGGGCGGGTCGTCGGTTCCCAACGGCGGTGGACCAGGCACATGGCCGTCGCGATGTCCCTGTGCTCCCTCGTCGCCCTCGGCCTGGCGTGGGCCCAGCCCCTCGGGACGGAGAAGGTGCCCAGGGAACGCGCGACCGTGGTCCTCATCCTCGACACCTCGCTGTCCATGGAGGCGCAGGACGTCGAACCCAACCGTCTGGATGCAGCGAAGGCCGGGGCCCTCGACTTCGTCCAGGCCCTGCCGGCCTCCTACAACGTGGCCCTCGTGGCCCTCGACGGATCCCCCTCCGTCGTCGTTCCGGCCACGACGGATCGCGGTCCCCTCGAACGCGTGATCAACAGCCTCAAGCTCGGTGAGGGCACCGCGATCGGCGACGCCCTCTCCGTGGCCCTGGACGCCATCGAGGCGGCGCCCGGCGCAGCCGAGGAGGGGGGCGATCCCCCTCCCGCCATGATCGTGCTGCTCAGCGACGGCACGAACACCGAGGGAACTGAACCTGCCCAGGGGGCACGCCGTGCCAAGCAGGCGGGGGTTCCCGTGTTCACGATCGCCTACGGTACCCAGAACGGATACGTCGATCTCGACGGCAAACGGCACAACGTTGCCCCGGACCGGGAGGCGCTCGAGGAGATCTCCCGTGCCACCGAGGGGGAGGCGGTCGCTGCCGACAGCGTCAACAGCCTCAAGGAGGCATACAAGCGGATCGGTTCGTCGGTGGGCATGGAGGAAGTGAAGAAACCCGTGACGGCACAGTACGCCCTGGGGGCCTTGGGATTCGCCATCGTGGCGGCGTTGGGGGCGGTCATGATGGCGGCGAGGTGGCCTCGATGAATCTCGTCCCCCTCGCCCTCGAGTTCATGCGCCCGGCCCGGCTCTGGGCGCTCACGATCGTCGCGGCCGTTGCGGTCCTCTACGTGTTCCTGGTCCGTCGTCAACCCGTGATGCGCCGTCGATCCCGGATCCATCTGGTCGTTCCGAAGGACGCCGCGTGGAAACGACACGGCGCCGTCCTGCTGGCCCTGCTCAGCCTCGCTTCGCTGGTCCTGGCCTGGGCCATGCCAAGCGACCTCGACAAGCAGCCGCGGGATCGGGCCACCGTCATCGTGACGATCGATGTGTCGTGGTCGATGGAGGCCGAGGACGTCAAACCGAACCGGCTCGAGGCCGCCAAGAAGTCCGCCAAGGAGTTCATCACGAGCCTGCCGCCTCGGTTCAACGTGGCTCTGGTCACCTTCGCCGGAACCGCGAACATCACCGTGCCCCCGACAGTGGACCGAGGTGCACTGACCGCCGCCATCGACAAGCTCCAGATGGCGCCCTCAACCGCCACGGGCGAAGCCCTGTACACGAGTCTTGACGCGCTGAACCTGGTCCCACCGGACCCCGAACATCCGGATGAGGTGGCCCCGGCAGCAGTCGTGTTGTTGTCTGACGGGGCCACGAACATCGGGCGGACCTCATCGGAGGCGGCCAAGGTGGCGCGGGAGATGGGGGTCCCCGTCCACACGATCGCCTACGGCACCCAGGACGGCTACGTCATCTCCAACGGTGAGCGGCAGCGGGTCGCGGTGAACCACCACGAGTTGTACGTCATCGCGGAGAACTCCGGGGGGAAGAAGTTCTCCGCGGAATCGGCCGGGCAGCTCGATGAGGTCTACCAGGCGATCTCCAGCGACATCGGTTACGAACTCGTTCCGATGGAGGTCACCGAACGCTACGCCGGTTACTCCCTCGTCTTCGCCATTCTCGCTGCCCTCGGGGTGATCTCGCTCGGTGCCCGGTGGCCGTGACTCAGCGCCAGCCCAGTCCCGGTGCGACCTCCTTGACCACCGTCTCCAGCAGACGGGTGTTGTAGTCAACTCCCAATTGGTTCGGGATGGTGAGCAGCACGGTGTCAGCCGCGGCTATGGCCTCGTCCTCGGCGAGCTGGCGCACCAGCACATCGGGCTCGGCGGCGTAGCTCCTGCCGAACACGGCGCGAAGTCCGGGCTCGATGTAGCCGACATGATCCCTGCTGGTTCCCTCGTCGCCGAAGTAGAACCGGTCGATGTCCGTGGTGATGGGCATGATCGAGCGGCTCACCGAGACGCGTGGTTCCCAGTTGTGCCCCGCGTCCCGCCAGGTCTGGCGGAACAGCTCGATCTGCTTGCGCTGCTGGACGTGCAACGGCTCACCGGTCTCATCGGCCTTGAGGGTGGAACTCATCAGGTGCATGCCGCGTTCGGCGGCCCAGACCGCCGTGGCATCAGAGCCCGCACCCCACCAGATTCGCTGTTTCAGCCCTTCGGAGTGGGGTTCGATGCGCAGGAGGCCTGGTGGGTTGGGGAACATCGGTCGAGGGTTCGGTTGGGCGAAGCCCTCACCCCGTAGCACCTCGAGGAACTCCTCGGTTCGGCGACGTGCCATGTCCGACTCGGTCTCCCCGTCCTCGGGTCGGTACCCGAAGTGACGCCAACCGTCGATCACCTGTTCCGGGGATCCCCGGCTGATGCCGAGCTGGAGCCTGCCGCCCGAGATCAGGTCGGCGGCCCCGGCGTCCTCTGCCATGTACATGGGGTTCTCGTAGCGCATGTCTGAGTTATGGCGTTGGACGGAACACCTATTGCTTGCGGGCACGCGCAGCCCGCAGTCCGTTGGCGATGACGACGACTTCGGCGACCTCGTGCACGAGGACGACCGCTGCCAGGCCGAGCACGCCGGTGATCGCCAGCGGCAGCAGCACAGTGATGATCGCCAAGGACAGCACGATGTTCTGGTTGATGATCCTGCCGCCGCGGCGGGCGTGGCGCAGAGCCTGCGGGATGAGGCCGAGGTCGTGGCCGGTGAAGGCGACGTCGGCGGACTCGATCGCGGCGTCGGAGCCGGTCGCGCCCATCGCGATGCCCACGGTCGCCCCGGCCAGGGCGGGCGCGTCGTTGATGCCGTCGCCGATCATCGCGGTCGGCGACGTCTCCGAGAACTCGGCGACGATGCGAGCCTTGTCCTCGGGACGCAGCTCGGCGTGCACGTCGCCGATCCCGGCCAGCTTCGCCAGCGCAGCAGCGGTGCGGGAGTTGTCGCCGGTGAGCATGCTCACCTCGACGCCCTGGTCGCGCAGGGTCCGCACGACCTCGGGGACCTCGGGGCGCAGCTCGTCGCGGACGCCGATCGCCCCGGCCAGGAAGCCGTCGACGGTGACGAGCACGCAGGTCTGCCCCTCGGCCTCCAGGTCCTCGACCCGGGCCTTGAGCGGACCGGCGTCGATCCAGCGCGGACTGCCCACCGCCACCCTGCGGCCGTCGACCAGGCCACCGATGCCGTGCCCGGCCTCCTCGGCCACGTCCTGCGCGGCGGGGGTTCCCCGGCCCGCGGCGGCGATGGCGGCGGCGAGTGGGTGCGTCGAGTGCTGCTCCACGGCGGCAGCCCAAGCAAGCACCTGCGCATCGTCGAACCCATGGGCGGCGACGATGGCGGCTACCTCGGGCCGGTTGCGGGTCAGAGTGCCGGTCTTGTCCACGGCCAGGTGCCGGATGCCGCCGAGGCGCTCGAAGGCGGCCCCGCTCTTGATGACGACGCCGAACTTGGTCGCCGCGCCGATCGCGGAGACCACGGTGACGGGCACCGCGATCGCCAGCGCGCAGGGGCTGGCCGCGACGAGGACGACCAGGGCGCGGGTGATCCAGGTCTCCGGGTCGCCGAGCAGGGACCCGAGCACGCCGACGAGGACGGCGAGGACCATCACGCCGGGCACCAGCGGGCGGGCGATCCGGTCAGCGATCCGGGCTCGGTCGCCCTTCTCGGCCTGGGCCTGCTCTACCAGCTCCACGATCGTGGTCAGCGAGTTGTCGGTGCCCGCGGCGGTCGCCTCGACCTCCAGCACGCCGGCGCTGTTGATCGCGCCCGCCGACACCGCTTCTCCGGGCGCGACCTCGACCGGGATCGATTCACCGGTGATCGCCGAAGTGTCCAGGCTCGACCGGCCCGAGCGGACCAGCCCATCGGTCGCGACCCGCTCGCCAGGGCGGACCAGCAGCACGTCGCCGACGGCGATCTCCCTGGCCGGGACCGAGGCTGAGGTCCCGTCGCGCAGCACGGTCGCGGTCTCCGGCACGAGCTTCAGCAGCGCGCGCAGCCCGCCGCGGGCGCTGTCCATCGCCTTGTCCTCCAGGGCCTCGGCGATCGAGTAGAGGAACGCCAGCGCGGCCGCCTCCTCGACGTAGCCGAGGATCACCGCGCCCACGGCGCTGATCGTCATCAGCAGCGCGATCCCGAGCTTGCGCTTCACAACGAGATTCCGGATCGCACCGGGCACGAACGTGTACGCGCCCAGCAGCAGGCCCGCCCAGAACGCGACCAGCGCCGCGATGTGCAGCCCCGACCACTCCAGCGCCAGGCCGGTGCCGAACGCGACGCCGGAGAGGATCGGCACGACCAGGCCGGGATCACGCCACCACGGGCGCTCTGCCTCCTCTGCCTCGTCCGCGGGGCTGGTCGTCGGCTCGTCGCAGCCGCAGGCGGCGCTCACGAGGCGTCCCCCGAACTGCTCGCGGCGCAGCAGCCCGGCACCGAGCAGGCCGGGTCGATGCACGGCGCGCTCTCGTCCACGGCGAGGGTCACATCGACCAGTGCCGTCAGCGCCGCGGCCAGGTGCGGGTCGGCGATCTCGTAGCGAGTCTGGCGGCCCTCGGGCTCGGCAACCACGATCCCGCAGTCGCGCAGGCAGGTCAGGTGGTTGGACACGTTCGAGCGGGTCAGCCCCAGCTCGCGCGAGAGCACCGCGGGGTGGCTCGGGCTGTCGAGCAGGGACATCAGGATGCGGGAGCGCGTCGGGTCGGCCATGGCCCGGCCGAGCCGGTTCATGACGTCAAGACGCGAAGCAATGGTCAGCATGCACTGAACTATACAGCAGTCGCTGACTTAATGTCCAGTTGTCGCGGCTGCCGCACGCGCTGCGCGCGCTTGCCCTCGTGAGGCGTGATCACCTCTTGCGCCAGCGGGGCCACTTCGGCATCCCGCGGCCCTTCCAGGTCTCCACGAGACCCGCAACCCAGCGGACGGACGCGAAGAGCCCGTAGCCGGCCCCGGCGAGGCCAGCGCCGACCACGAGCCACCGGCCGATGCCGAGCCACACGCTCCCGTCCACGTCCAGCGCCCACTGAACACCCGTGATGAGCCCGGCGATGCCCATCCAGAGACCGGCGACGACCACGGCCACCGGCAGGAGAACGAGGCACATCGCGGCGGCGGCGGACCAGAGCTGTCGCGCCTCCAGCTTCGCCGTCGCGGCGATGATCCGCTCCGCCCGCGCGTTCGAGGCGTCGAGGCTCGCGGTCATCGTGGCCGAAGCCGCCCCGGCGACCTGCTCGACAGCCTTCTCGACCCGTTCCTCGGTGCGCTTCTCGATCCGCTGGACCGCGCCGCCGACCTGGCTCACGAGCTTCTGGTTCGCTGTGACCTGCGCCTTCAGACCCTCAATCGCCGAGGCCGTAGCCGCGCGATTCTTCTGCGCCTCCGCGACCAAGCTCCGCGACGCGGCGTTCAAGCTCTCGCCGTTGAGACTCTGCGCGAACTCGCCGAGCGTGCTCGCGATCTCGTTCTGCCTGCTCTCGATACTCGCGATCCTCGCGGACACGTCGCTGGAGGGCGAGGAGGTCGACGCCGGGGCCGTGATCCGCTCCAGCCGCCTCGTCGTCTCCTCGTCCATGACCTTCACGAACCCCGCGAGCTTCTTCTGCTGTTCGGTCAGCGTGGCGATCCTCGTGTTCTGCGCCTCGACGGCGGCGAGGATCGAGGTCAACAGCTCCATCGTCTCCGGACTGCCGAGCTGCTGCTGCGACTGCTCGGGCTCGTTCTGCTGCTTCAGCCTGTCGAGCGCTGCGCTCATGTTCCTTCTCCTTCTGCTGCTGGTGGTAGTCGAAGAACGCCTGCGCGCCCTCCGGGGTGAAGTCCGCCGAGAGGGCGCTCGCGCGCTTGCGGCGCTCGGCGCGGCCGGACTCGCCGCGGCGATCCTCGATGTAGAGCGTCCAGGTCTCTTGCCCGGCGCGCTTGCCCTTCTTGCTGACGGGGCTGTGCAACCGCATCCGCGGCACCCGCTCCCCGTCATCGCCGAGCCGCTGGTTCTGCTCCTCGATCACCGAGACCAGACCGGCCTTGTCCACCGCCCGGGGATCGGCCAGCGCCGCGCTCATCCGGTCGCCCATCTCGCGGTCGAGCGATCCCTCGGCGAAGTCCTCGCGGCGCAGCTCCCAGTCCTTCGGTGCGTGCTCCAGCCGCTTCACGACCGAGAGCCCGTGTTCTCGCATCAGCTGGTCGTTCGCCGACTGGACGCCCCGCTGATTCCCGGCCTTGCGGTCGTGGAACGTGCGATAGTCCGAGAGCGCCTTCCCCGTCCGGTTGTTGTGGTTGATGACCAAGATGTGGTTGTGCGGCTTCTTGCCCCGCCCATCCACATGACTGACTACGAGGCAGTCGGAATCCGGGTGCATCTTCTTCGCGAGCTGATAACCGAGATCGTTCACCCGCTGCACGTCCTCCGGACTCTTCGGGTCGAACTCCTCGTCGCTGAACGACTGGCGGTAATGCACCGCCTCGACCTCGCGCGTCGTGTTCTGCGTGAGCGACCGAGCGCGCGCCGAGAACGCGCCGGGGCCTCCCGGCACATCGCACGTGATCGCGATGCCCCGCTCGTCCTCCTTGCCACGGATATAGCGCTCCGTGTCGGCGGCGCTGGCGCTCGGGCTGTAGTGCGTGGTGCTCATGAGGCCGCCCGATCCCCGAGCAGGGCGCGGACCTCGCGCAGCAACTCGATCAGCTCGGGCACCTCCGCCGACAGCGCCACTGACTCACCAGCCCGCGCCCGGCGGTCGAGGTCGTTGACGTTGGTCGCCAGCGGGCGAATCTGCGCGGCCAGCTCGCGAGCATCCGCCGACGCCTGCACCCGCGCCTCGACCCCGAGCAGGTGCGCGGCCACGGCGGCGTCCAACTCCTCGCTCCGAGAGGCGTGGAGGGCATCCCGGACGACGGTCCGCACCCACGTGCTCGGAGCCAGCCCGAGCCGCTTCGCACGAGTGCGAAGCGCCGCGAGCGTCTCCTCTCCGAAGTCGGTATCGAGCTTCGCGCGGCCCCCACGACGACGCTTCGCGCCGCCGTGACTCTGACGCACAGCCTCCGCATCAGCCCGACCGGTGTTCACCTGGGAGTCGGTCTGCTGCTCCACCTGTACGCCAGAGTGGCAAGCAGTAGCCGTGTCGGACATTTCGCTGGCGCTCATGTCTTCCCCGGCTGCTTGCGAGGGGCCTCCGGCCCCCTCGACCCCCTGGAAGAGCGCATCGCGTTCGGTGCTCATGCGGCACCTCCGATCAGCGCCAGCGGCACGTCAGGGCTCCGCACCGCGAGCCCGCCCAGCAGCTCAGCAGCCGCGCCCTCAGCGTCATGTTCCGCCGAGGTCTCCGGACCGTAGGTCAGTTCCCGCGACCCGACGTTCTGGTGATACGCGTTGCCGTACATGCCGGGCGTGTGTGCGGCGGTCGGGATGCTGCACTGGTGCCACTCGTAGGGCTCAATCTTCCCAATGTGCTGCACGAGGTAACGATTGATGTCGTCGGCACGATAGACCTTCACGACCGAGGCCAAGCGGCGGATGAACTGGTCCAACGCCTCGTCCACGTTGCCCTTCTGGCGGGCGTAGTAGAAGAACTCGACAGGCTCGATCGTCGCCGTGATGACGATAAGGCGCGGGGCCACCTCGCCCTTGTTCTTGTACCGAGCCTTCGCAGGCGAGGCGTTGTACGGATCAAGCAGCAGCAGCCAGTCGTTCGCATCCATCGCCGAGGCCCGCAGATCGTCCAGCAGCAGCACCTCCTCGCCTCGCCAGTCATCAAGCGGGTTCCCCGTCGCGGCCCGGTAGATCTGCCACCGCTCGCCGTGCGCGTTCGCCGCGTTGATCGCCTCGGTGATGAAGTCCGTGGCGAACCGGGTCTTGCCGATCCCGGCATCCCCATGGACGAACACCACGTGCGTCGAGAACTCACCGGCGCGGAGCTTCGCCGCCGCCCGGTATGCGCGGCGCTGGCCGTAGGCCGACAGCGCGTCGTCGATCTCCCGCTGATGCCGCGAGTAGATGTCGAACAGCTCGTCCGTGAGCATGATCTGATCCCGCGTGAACTCGCCCTGGAGCACGCGCTCGCGCATGTCCTCGAAGTTCTCGGCGACGACCTTCTTCTTCACGTGCGCGCGCCCCTTGAGCCAGGTCTCCCGACGCTGGGCGTCGATCCCGAGGTAGTCAGGCCCACGCACCGTAGCGACCTCCGAAGGCGCGTATTGGTGCTTGTCCGCGTACTTCACGTGCGTCAGATACGACAGCATGTTGTCGTAGGCGTACCGCCCGCGGCCCGGCTTCTCGACGTACTGGGGCTCGACGCCGATGCCGAACGCGAGCCGATCCAGCGGTGCGCTCTTCGCACGGCTGGCGAACTTGATGACCGCGTGCAGGTGATCGGGCTTCGGCTCGATCACCAGAGCCTTCTCCGTGTCGCTCCAGACCTCGCGCTCGTCCTTGTCATGCACGATGCCGTAGGCCTCGACGACCTCGCAGCCGGTGGCCTCGAGCCGCTGCACCACGTAGGCGAGGATCGCCTCGGCTCCCTGCTGGAGCAGCGCGGCCCCGTTCGGGTCCTCGGCAGCCCAGGTCCAGTACGACGGATCGAGGTACTGCGTGAGCCCGATGCTCGTCGGGTTGTTCTCCTGCTTAGCCACGGCGACCACCCCCGCCGCGGACAGCGCGGAGGGCCTCAGAGAGAGTGCGGCGCCTAAATGACCCCCTATTGACCCCGGCGGGTTCAGGCGGTGTGAAGCGCCCCAGGTTTCGTGCCGGTCCTTTCTGGGGTGGGAAGGTTGGCATCATGCCGAAGAAGATTGATCCCGCGGTGAAGGCTCG